>JBGSXX010000001.1:0-114025 GCA_041751195.1 Pyrinomonadaceae bacterium
TAATGTTTTATCACGGAGGCGATGAACTTTACATTATCGATGGCATTCCGGGGATATGGCATGAGCCCTGTCTGTCCGCTAACGACGCGCCCGATGACAGATCGCTGGAATAGAACGAAGGAATTTCGGAGGCATGTGGAAATATGCACAGCACTTCTCGTTCAACGCCGCCGGTGCCGTCACTTCAATGCAGCTCGGCAACGGCCGGTGGGAATCGACGCAGTTTAACTCGCCCATTCAGAACCGGAGAAACGTTTAGAGGTCGCTGAGTTCGTCTTCGATGCTGGGGAGGACGGCGCGGCGGAGGCGGTCGGCGAAGAGGCGGGCTTCTTCGTGGTCGCGTTGGGTTTGGTTGACGGCGGTTTGGATCGAGTTGATCTGTGCGTTGAGGCTTTGGCGTTCGATGTTCAGCTCGCGGCGGCGACTGTCGCGAAGCTCTTCTGCGCGGGTCGTGCCTTGAAAGGCGACGCCGCGGTCGATGCTTTCGTCGCGTAGGTCGCGTTCGATCTGTGCAAGCCGGTTGCGGGTCGCGTCTAGCTTTTCGGTAAGTTCGATGTGATGCTTTTGCAGCATGGCCACGCGCTCTTCGGCACGCACGAGCAGTTCCATCGCCATCACTATCTTCTGCTGACGTTCAGATAAAGACGTGCTCCCCACTGCCGCAAATTTATCGACGAACTCCGTTAGGATGCGGTTGAGGCTGATCACCGAGATGTTGAGCGAGTCCATGCGGTTCGAGATGTTTTGGACCGGGTCGGGGTGGGGTGCGCTCGTGACGGGGCCGCGATATTCCGGTGCGGGTTCCTGAGGCTGGTAGATGGGCGGCGGCGTTGGCGGCACGTTCTGCGCAAGAGAAGTAACCGAAGCGGCGGCGATGACGACGGCAAGCAGGCAGGGGGCAAGTATTTTCATTTTCGATCTCCGTTGATGGGTTACTGCGTCAGATTCACGCCGGACATTGCGGAATGTTCCGGATATTGTTGCACGGGTTGTGCTGCGTTGGAAAGGATTTTGAAGCGGCTTATCGGTTATGGGCACTCCGCTGTGTTGGTTGCTCCCGGTTCGACGAGCAGAACGCTGGTGGTAAAAGGGCCGGTGTTGGGGCGCCGGCTGTAACGCCCGTCGCCGATCGTGACACGCGTGCCGCACTCGGTTTCGTCGATGATCGCGAACGGAAAGCGCGACCAGTACAGGAAGTCGGCGAATTGCTGGTCTTGTGCGGCGGCACGGTCGATCGCCGGGTCGTTGATGTTCGTTGGAACGCTTGCATCCTCGAAGTTCAGGTGAGGCGAAGGCGTCCAGCGGAGATCGCCGAATCGGTAGCCGTCGGCGGTTTCAACGACGATCTCGCGGCGCAGCGGGTTGGCGAACACCGGGCTCGCGAGAACGCGCTCGGGTGTGCCGTATCCCGATCCTTGGAACTCGCGGGCGGCGATGCTCTCCGCCACACGGCCGCCTGTATACATCGCGCCGATGTAAAGCGTGGCCCCGAGGAGCGCTCCGATCGCCGGAGCGGTGATGCTGATAGTACGCTTTCGGCCGCCGGCACTGCGTCGCGAGAACCATACGCCAAGCCCCAGCCCCAGCCAGATCCACGGGTCGACGATGAATAGGACGTCGCCGTAAAACCAGCGCTCCGAGAAGGGCATCAGCAGGCGGACGCCGTAGGAATTCAAAAGGTCGAGCAGAATGTGCGAGATGGCGCCGATATAGCTGAGCAGTAGGAGCTGCTTGGGGTAGACGGGCAGGCGCTTTGCCGGCCGCGTTCCTCTTCGTGTCTGCCATCGGTCAAACGCTAACATCACAAGGGCGACCAGCGCCGGCAATATCACGAGGGCGATGGGGCCGTGGCTCCATCCGCGCCGAAACCCGAGGCTCCCGCCGGTGAAAAAGGCGATCGCGTCTATATCAGGCACGTTGGCGCTCAAGATCAGCACCGGCATCGCAAGGCCGGTCAGCCGTTTGAGTCCTGCTTCGCCAAGGGCGGCACCTGTTAACGCGTGCGCGATGTTGTCCATAGACATCTATTTTTACACGGGGTTCGGCGTTATGTCAGAGGCGAGAGTCGCGAATATCGCCTCCGTCGAAAGGGAATTCGGCGTTGTCGATCATAGCAAGGGCGTCTAATAGAGCTTGTTCGGCGTTCGCGACGACGTGGGCGGGGTAGTGAAATGCAGCAGCGTTGGCGGCGAACTCTTCGCGGTCGAGCACTTCGCGGGTGCCGTCCGGCCAAATGACGATGTCGATGTCGAGGTCGATGAAGTCGAGGGTGGTGCCGTCAAACTCGGGCGGCATACAGATGTTGCAGTACCAGTTGCGGAGTGTGCCGTCGGGGTTGTGAAAGCGAAAGACGTTGTACCAGCGGTCGCGCCAGAAATATTCGTAAGATGCGGTGCCGCGGGCGATCGCTCCGAGGTTGGGGTGGTTGACGTCATACGCGAAAACGCCGAGCAGCGTTATCAAACGGTCGTCGGCGTCAACCAGTTCGCACGTCCAGGTGCGGCTGATGCTGCGGTCAAACTTGCGCGAGTTGACGGTGATGACGGGTCGGTCCATCCGGCAGAGCTATTCCGCTTCGGGCGGCACGCGGACGACCAGGACCGAACACGGTGCGTGGTGCACAACCGACGACGAGACGGAACCGAGCAACAGCCGCTCCCAACGGCTGTAGCCGTGCGACCCGACCAGGATCAGGTCGGCGCCAAGCTCTTCGGCCGTTTCGACAACGCGGCTCTCGGGGCTGCCAAAAAGGATGTCGCTGGTTACGGTGACCTTGTCGCCTCCGCAAATATCGCCGAGCCGCTGGCAAGTTTCATCAAGGATCTTGGCGGCGTGTTCGCGTGCGGTTTTTTCCATCTCGGTCGTGTCGGGCAGGTAACCACCGTAGATGTCGATCGCCATCGGCACCGCCATGTCAACAACGCTGATGATCTTTACCTCGTCGCCGTCGGTAAGCTTGAAACGCTTTAGCATTTCGATGGCGGCCTGGCTTTGGCGCGAACCGTCGGTGGCAAGCAATATCTTCATAAAGGCATCCTCCGGATGAAAGCGGGCGTTGCAGGTGTGCCCGTATTCTAACCCTATTCCGCAGCGGGCGACAAGTGTTACTCGGGCTCCGTGCCGTAGTAAAAGTGCTTAAGCTTGTTCAAGATCTCGAGCAGGATCAGCCGCTCCGTTTCGGACAGCTGCGTCAAGATCTCTTCCTCAATGTCGAACCACTGCGGTTCGAGACGGTCGCGAATGCGCATGCCGAGTTCGGTGAGGAAGATGCGGGTCGAGCGGGCGTCGCCCTCGAACCGTTTGCGGGTCACCAGCCCGGCGTCGATCATGCCGGACAGCGTCTTATTGATGGTCGGCGGAGCAAGGCCGAGTTCCGCCGCAAGATCCACCTGACGCCGTCCGTCCTTCCGCCAAAGCTCACACAATATGAAGGTCTGGCCGCTGTGCAGGCCGATCGCTTTGAGACGCTTTTCAAGGTGGCTGCGGTGGGCCGTCGCGACCCGCGAGAGGAGGTAACTGGCAGTTTCGTGAAATTCCATAGCGTGCTAAATGCTGTTAATTAGCCACTTACTTATAAATGATTAGCTTGCAAATCAAGGATAGTTAGCCCGCTAATAACTTTTGATTAGCTCGCTAACGAATGAATATTAGCACGGTATTAATAAATAATAAACTGGCGTATAATTTAACAATGGAAGACGCAGTAAAGCTTAAAAGCGCCCGCGGATTGTTGCTCCGGCTGCATAAAAAACTGGTCGATCATGAGCGTATGTTGTACGAAGGTTTCAACGGCCCCGTGACGTCGGGGCAGTTCCTGGGTATCCTTATCGAACACCCTGATTTTGCATGGCTGCGAAAGTTCTCGACGCTTATCGTTGATATCGACGAGATGTTTGATCAGAAGGACGGGTTCCCGATGGAAGCGGTGGACATTCATCTTGAGAAGTTACGTGAACTTGTGACGATGAAGGATGAGGATGAACGCTTTCGGGCGAAATATCAGGCGGCGTTGCAGCAGGACCTGGACGCCGCGGCTCACCAGGGCGAACTTAAGGAACTACTTGCGATAGATACGTAAAAAGCCGCGGCTTCTGGGCCGCGGCTCATGCTAAAGCTTTACATTAACGGTCGAATCTTACGCCCGGCCGCTCTTTTTCCAATCATCAAGGAACGATTCGAGCCCCTTGTCGGTGAGCGGATGATGGACGAGCTGCTTAATTACCTTAAAAGGGATCGTCGCGACGTGTGCGCCGACCAGAGCCGAGTCGACAATGTGCATCGGATGGCGGATGGATGCCGCAAGCACCTCGGTCTTGAACCCGTAGTTGTCGTAGATCTGCACGATGTCAGATATCAGCTGCATGCCGTTGGTCGCAATGTCGTCGAGCCTGCCGATGAACGGCGAGATATATCTCGCACCGGCCTTGGCCGCCAAGATAGCCTGTGCGGCCGAAAAGCATAGTGTAACGTTCACGCCCGTGCCCTCGTCAGTCAGGATGCGCGTCGCCTTGAGTCCCTCAAGCGTCAGCGGGCATTTGACCACTACGTTCGGGGCGATCTTTGCCAGCTCGCGGCCCTCCGACAACATCCCTTCGGTGTCGATCGCAGTGACCTCAGCCGAAACGTCGCCCGTCACGATCTCACATATCTTCGCGATATGCTCCTTAAAATCAACATCGCCCTCTTTCGCCACCAGCGAGGGGTTAGTCGTCACGCCATCGATCAGCCCAATTTCGTTGGCTTCTCTGATCTCGTCAAGATTTGCGGTATCAATAAAAAATTTCATTTAAGTTATGTCGTAAATTCTCCGAAGTTTCCTCACATTCTAATGAAGTGAGCGAGGGCACGGCAAATGCGGAATGCGGAATGCGGAATTCGTAATCACTGCACATAATAAGAGGCAGAGAGGAACCACGAATCATCACAAATCAACACGAATCACCCATTCCACCTAAACTCGTCACTGGCCACTCGTCACTCATCACTTTGCCTCCCCCTACAGTGTCGCCATCGTCTTATTGTCGATCGTTCCTTTTAGAAAGTTGTCGTTTTGGCTGTGGTCGCGGTAGCGGACCTTGCGTTCGAGTTTTTCGACGATGGCGCCGGCGAAGTCTGTGCCGTCTTCCAGCTCTTGGGCGCTGCCGAGGCCGCCCGGGCTTAGCACGTTTATCTCCATCAGCTTGTCGCCTACGATGTCGAGCCCGACCATGAACATCCCGTCGGCGACGAGTTTTGGCCGAACGCTTTCGGCAAGCGCCAGCATGTTGTCGTCGATCTTTGCCTTGGCGATCTTACCGCCTGATGTCAGGTTGCTGCGGGCGTCGCCCTTGGCGTTGATGCGGCGGAACGCGGCGTAATGGCCGTCCACAACCAGCGGCTCGCCGTTCACCACGAACAGACGCGTGTCGCCGTCCTTGGCCGCTGCCAGATATTCCTGAGCGATCACATAACCGTCGCGCGAGATGGCCTCTATCATCTGATTGATGTTCGCCTTTTCCTCAGGCTGCACGAGGAACACACCGGCACCGCCCGAACCCTGCAGCGGTTTGAGGATGGCGCGGCCGCCCTCTTCCTTGATGAATTTCTGTATCTCTTTAACATCGCGCGAGATGACCGTACGCGGCCTTATCTCCGGCGAAAAGTGTTGAAAGTACATCTTGTTGAGCGCGTTCGAAAGCGTGCCGGGGTCGTTGAGCACGATAACGCCGTGCCGCAGCGCCAGCTCGCCAAAGTTTATGCCCGCAGACTGCGCCCACGGTGTTTCGGCATCGTCGGCCGGGTCGTTGCGGAGCATTAGAATGTCCAACTCGCTCACGTCGATCAGCTCATGATGGCCTTTATCGCCGAGCATATCCGCAAGATAAGCCTCGCCATCCTTATGCTTTTTGGCCTTTGACATGCGAGCGTGCGCAAGCACGCGATCGCCAGTGTTAACGGCAAAATCGCCTACGCCTATCTCCCATGCCTCGTGGCCCGCCTCGCGGGCAGAGCGCGCGATCCGCGTTGTCGTGTATCGCGGATGTTCAGTTTTAACGTCATTGACGACAAAGCCGATCTTCATATGTTGTGTTGTATCCCCTTGTTAGTTTGATTCGAAATTGATGATCTAGATAACGTCAAATATCCGCGTGCCGTCCTTTATAGACTGAAGTTGTTCGGCCGACTCCGGCATGGTCATATAACGCGGCTCCAGCGGCGAGGGCTTTAACACCTCGCGCCACTGCAGTTCGCGGATGATCGGCAGATGTTCGAAACCCATCTTGCCGACCAGCAGCGTCGATATGTCACCGCCGTCGCGGACGTAATTAACCACCTCGACCAGCCCACGCAGGTACACCGCGTCCTTCGTCAGGCCCCCGCCGCGAAAGACCCGCATCGCGACATTGAACGCCGTGCGGTCGGTGAATTTATGATCATCGCGAAGCTCGTGAAACACCTCCGTAAAGCTATGGCCGAGCGTCAAGCGCCTCACCGCGACGACCCGTGCGGCCAGCGTACGAAGACGCGCAAGCGTAAGCTCGCCAACTAGATATTCCGCGAACACTGCAAGCCCCTCTTGCAACTGCTCGTAACCCGGCAGCCCGCCGTAGAGCAACTTGAGCGGCTGTGATTTGCCGTTGAAATAAGTAACGATGTGTGTGCCGACCTCGTGCTGCAGCAAACCGTTGACGCGACCGATCGCGATCTCGGTGCCGTAACCGATCATCAGGTTGCCGCTCGACACCATCATCCCCGGCGGGGTGTCTTTACGCACCTCGACTGTCGCGTTCACCTCGGCATAACGCGAACGGTAATAGTCGATCTCGGTCTCGCCTAGCTTGGCGATCTCGTCGGCGGAAAGGCGGCCGTTCGATCCGTTATCCGGAACCTTTGGCAGTCGCAGAATACTTTCCGCAAGCTCCATTAGCTCGTCTTCGACCGGCGGGAAAAGCTGCAGGCTTTCGTACATGAAACGCGGCGTGTTGCGGTCCTCTATCAGTGTGATCTGCCGGTCAAGTTCGATGCGTTTATCACGCAGGAGATACGCAACCGTCGGGTCTTCGATCGACTCGAACGATATGCTGTAAAGCTGCCGCTTCAGGTCCTCCGGGTCGAACGACAACAGGCGGTAATGAAACACCGGGTCGCGTTCGAACCCGCGTTCGGCAAAGCCGTCGTACGCCTCGTTCGAATTCACCGGCGTTACGGCAAACAAATAGTTGATTTTATCGCTGAGCGCCGCGAGTTCGGCATCGGCTTCCCATACGGCATCGACCATCGTGCGGCGGCCGAGCGTGTGCGGATGCTTTGGACGATCTGACGTCTGCACGTGTGTGAATTCGAAAAAGGTATGCTGCAGCGCGTTTGAGAATTTACGACGCAGGTCGGCAAGTATTGAACGATAAAGCTCGCCCGTTTCGGCATCGCGATAGATCGGCGAAACCTCGATTCCCAGCAGCAGGCAGCTCATCTTGCGTATTGCTTCATCGTCAAGCAGTGGCTCCATCCCGGGCGGCGTAAACCCCTCGCCGGTCACAAGCTCAACCTCTTTGCGAATTGCCAGGGCCTCGAGCGATTCTTCAAGCGTTTCAACCGTCGAGGGCAGCGCGTCGGGAGCCTTATCTGTAAAGATGCGAAATTTTGTCGGCGATGCGGTGGAAAAGAATCCCGTCTTTGGCATCTTTTCAGCCGACCACGTTTCTATAATAAGGAAAGCTCCGTATTTGGCCGAAAGAGCCTCTGCGATCGCCTTGACCAACGGACGCAGCCCGGGCTCCGCGTCGTTCGGTGCCAAAAGGTAAGCTGCCTCGCCCATTATGAGGTGTGCAGTGCCGATGTCTTCGCGGCCGTCGGGTGCGCGGTAAACGCACAGAAAGGGAAGCGGGCGGTCGATATTTAGCCGTCCTTTGTCCGGCAGAGTTTTGCGCACGCCGCTGCCGTTCGCCAACGCCTCGCTTACGGCGACGATCATCTCGGCGTCTATGCTCTCGATCTTTTTTTCCGCCTTGGGCGATGTCATAGTTTCGCTAACTCTTCTAAAACACCCGGCACGGTCGAATGCAGAGCTTCGCCGATGGCGGCCGCCGCGGCTTCATCAACCTCGCCGGTCCATTCGTCCATCCAAAACTTTTTGAATTCGATCGCCAGCCCGCACCCGGCTGCCGGGAACGTTTTGTGGATCCACTTGACCTGGTGGCCACCTTTGAACTTTACGTTCTCGCGCACATCAAGGCGGCGGCCCATAAAATCGAACGCCCGCAGATCGGCGATGAACCGGTCAACCAGCGGCCCCCAACGCTCGCGGTCTAACGAGCCTGTACCAATGTTTACTTCGGGATTTTCTTCGGCAGATTCGGCGGGACCGTCTGCGCCGTCGCGGCGGTGGTTATAACTGTGGATGTCGTAAACGACGAAGTGGCCATGTTCGGCCGCTTTCTCGCTTAGCAAAGTGCTTAAATTTGCATAATACGCGTCGTATTGCCCCAGCGAGCGGGCGACGATCTCGTCCGAGGGTTTTGTGTTCCAAACGTTGAGCCCCCAGCAATCTGCGGGCTCGATATAGACCGCCTGGTCCCGAGGACGGTTCAGATCGACCTCAAACCGCGACCGCAGCGCCACAAGCTGCGTTGCTGCCACATCGACCCAACGGCTTGTGAAAGGATCCTCTTCGCGCAACCGCTCGGCGTTATCAAGCTTAATGATCGCCGCAACCTCATCACGCAGCCCATGCCCATCATGCACCGCCGTAGCCACCAAAGGGCCCCCGCCACGCGCCTCCGTCCAAGTCACATCCCCCGAATTGTCCAAACCCATACCCCCTTATCCGCAATGTTTTAGCTATTATAGCAGAACCAAAAGTCTGATAAGTGTGGAACTCTTTGGAAGTCGAGGACCCTGGGTCTTTTCGCGGCCGCTCCGACGAGCTATTTCGGGGAATCTGCGCAACATATTGTTACCATCAGCGGCGATGCATCGGCCTCGTCTAAACGTGCCAGTAGCTCGTAGAAGATGCGGCTCTGGATGTTGCCGTTTAGCTCGATGGTGACGTCGCGTTTGTTGATTTCGGCGCGTTTGCGGTCGGCGAAGATGGTGGCGAGATGTTGGGCGAGGGGTTGGGGGTCGTCGATGGTGCCCACGTCGACGCGGTTGAGTGTTAGCTTTCCGCTGGGATCTACGCTGACGATGAGTGCGAGCGGATCGGCTGCCCGCGATTCAGCGATCTCTTGGCGGTCGACGAAAACGAACTCTGGCCCGTGTGCCGGCCCGCCGCACCCAAAGAGGAGAGTAGCGAAGCAGACCAGCACACTTGCCAGTCGAGTGTGGGAAGGATAAAAAAAGTGATTGCTCAAGCCCATTTTGTGTTAGAATTTGCGTCTATCACGCTGCAATACCGCTAAATTAACCTACGGGACGCCGACTGTCCTTTGGGTACGTTTAGAATTTCCTTAGAAGTCAAAGAGGACACAAACGGGCCATGACTGCCGCAGAAACAGAGTTAATAACTTTCGGGCCTTTTGTCATCGACCTCTATGAACGCAAGCTATTCCTGGACGGCGACGCCGTACCCATCAGCCCAAAGTCGTATGACCTCTTGATCTACTTCACGGAGAACAGCGGCGAGATCCTGGAAAAAGCCCGTCTGATGGACGCCGTCTGGCCCGACAGCTTTGTTGAAGAAGGCAACCTCTCGTTCACCGTTGGCCAGCTCAGAAAGTCGCTCGGCGACAGCAGCCAGTCCCCGCTATATATCGAAACCATCCCGCGCAGGGGCTATCGCTTTATCGCCCGGGTCGAACGTAGAAAGGCATCGACCCGGCAGGTCGAACAACGCGAACCGGCTGCATCTGCACCGGTAGCAACCACTCTCCACACGGGTCAGCCGTCGTGGGCGCTGGCGGGCGGCGTGCTGCTTGTGTTCCTGATGGCGCTCACTACCGGCGGATGGCTCGCGGGGTTGTCGTGGCGTGCCGAGGCAGACCAGCCCGTCAAGCTAGACTTTCTCGACCTGACGACCACCGGCAGCGCCTATCACGCAGAAATATCGCCCGACGGCAAGAGCATCGTTTACGTGAACGCCAATGGCCGAGCACCCAGCATCTGGCTGCGTCAACTTGAGACCGACAACCATGTCGAGATCCTGCCCGCGGCACTTAGCAACTATGGCGGCCTCCGATTTTCGCCCGACGGCGACTATCTTTATTACACCTCGATACCGGTAACGAACGCCCCGCACTACGTCCTCTATCGCATATCGATATTTGGCGGCGTGCCGACAGAGATCGCACGCGATGTGCAGGGGCGGTTCACGATATCAAACGACGGCAGCCGCATCGGATTTGTCCGTTGCTATTATAAAGCGGACGATAACTGCTCGCTCTGGATGGCGGACGCCGATGGCCGGGGCGAGGAACGACTCGCCACGCGGCTTGACCCAAATCGCATAGGGGCGATGGCATTTGACCCCGACGGCTCGCGCGTTGTTTTCGCCGCCGGACAGTCTGAAAATGCTTCGCGCGAATTCACCCTGTTTCAGGTGGACCTTGCCACGCGAAAGGAACGCGAACTTTCGCCCGAACGTTTCTTTAATATCCGCGATGTCGAGTTTGCTCCGGGAACCGGCGGGCTGATCTTCACGGCCGGCGGGATCCCGCTTGGGCATTCCCAAATCTGGTTTGTGGATGGGACAACGGGTGCCGCCAAGCCGCTTACGAACGAGTCGAGCACCTTTTCGCACGTGAGCCTTGACCGCAGCGGGGCGACGCTGGTCGCGACGCGCGTCGTCGGCGATTTTAAGCTCAGCGTGATGTCGCCCGACAGCCGCGATTTCGCCGTGATCGGGGCCACGCGTTCGGCCGAATTTACAAAAGACGGACGCATCGTCTTTACTTCCACCGAGAGCGGAAACGGCGAGATCTGGTCTATGCGTCCGGACGGCACCGAGCTCCGCCAGCTTACGAACCACCGCGCAGATGATGTGCGTGCCGTCGTTTCACCCGACGGCGCACGCATCTTCTTTATGTCGAACCGCACGGGCGAGGCCCACGTCTGGGCCATGAAACCGGACGGGACGGGGCTTGAGCAGATAACCCGCGAACAGGGCGGATTTCCGCTGCGAGTTCCGGTAGACGGCCGGTCGCTGCTCTATCATTCGGGCGTGGGGCGGCGGCTTCGGCGGATCGATCTGGCAACCGGCGAAGAGTTTGACGTTATCGCAGAGCGGCACAATATGCTCGATGTCTCGCGTGACGGATCGCTGGCGGCGCATCCCGACAAGCAAGGCTCGGCCGAGTCCGTCATCATCCGCTCGACCGAAACCGGCGCGGTCCTGACGACGTTTCGCCTCACCCACACCGCCGGCCGGCTGATCGACCTGGAATGGCACCCCGACGGCAAACACATCGACATCCTTATTCGCGACGCCGAGAACACCCGAGCTGAGATCTGGCGAAAAGAGGTCTTCGGCCGCGGCGACCCAAAACTCTTTCACGAATTCACCAACGACAGCCCCGACCAGGTCACCTCCATCACCCACACTCCCGACGGTTCCCTCGCCTTCATCCGAGGCCGCTGGAAATCCGACGCAGTCGTGGCGATAGGAATCGATCTGAGATAGGCGACGTCGACGACGTCGCAGATCGATCCGCAGGAGCGGCTTGTGAGTTGAACAGCGTGAGCCGACCCGCGGATCCAAGCCAGTGCCACCCGCAGTAGCGGGTGGTTGAACTCGCAACCGTCGCGCGCGGGAGCAGTGGCATTAACCCCTCGCTACCGCACGGGGCACTTTCTCGAATTAGCCAGCCCTATGAAATGCTGGGGCATAGCCCCCAGTGAGTGAGGACGCATCGGAAAGGCGCAGCCTTTCCGCACATCGAGCGGCACAGCCGCCAGAGCGTTCGCAAGGCTTCACTGATCACTCGTCATCCCACTCATCATCGTCATCCGCAAGGAGGTCGGTTTCGATGAGTTCGGGGCGGGATTCTTTTCTGTTGTAGATATAGTCGAGGGCGCAGTCGCCGATGAGATTGGTGATCATGGCGTTGCGGCGGAGGCGCATCCACTCAACGACCTGTTTTGTAATGTACTCGTCCTCATCTTCCGGCGAGATCTCGTCGGGCACCTTGAGCAGCTCTTTCAAACTGTTCCACGGCACGGGGTATTCGCCTTGCTCAAGCAGCTCGGCTAGCTGATCGCTAATGCTCCATGCGGCCATCCTGTAATCGTCTTCCGAACCGAGGACCGTGTGCAAGAACTGTCCGCGGCCGCCAAACAGTTCATATTCGACCGTTTCGTCGGGCAATTCGTCCTCTAAATAAATAAAGAACTGGTCCATGTCCGATTCGCCTTTTGACTCGCGAAGCAGCTCAGCCAGCGCGCGGTGCGTTGCAAGCTCAAGCTCGGCGGCGTCGGTAATGCGTCGACGGTCTGACACCTGGATCTTCATGATCAGCTCGGCCATGCCAAACAACGCATGGTCCTCGCTCATCTGCAAAAGCGCATTGGCCATCGCCAACACATATTTCCTGGGCGTCGCGTATTGCCCGATAACGATTGCTTCTCTAGGTGACATATAAATTATTAGTTATGAGTGATGGGTGATGAGTTTTAAGGTAAAGTCAGGCGGCGTCACGGCCCAACATTAGATTCTAAAATCGAAACGCCGCGCGTTCAAGATGCAGCGGCAGAATACAGCGGGATCACAGCCGCAACACCCAAAAAAAGTCTTGATTAGGTCACTGCTGTGATAGAATCCCGCGCAAAATATAGATGTTTGTCCCATTCCGGCATGCAAAGGCGTCTTTCAAATATAGAGAAACGCGCCTATCCCCATTTATAAGACCGGGAATAGGGCGCGAAGGAGAAAGTTATGAAAATCATTGTTTTGATGCTTTATTTGATGGCGACGCTTGCGGCATGGGGTCAGCATGATGGACACGGTTCGCACGCTCCGCAGCCCACGGCCGCCACGCTTGATAGCGGCCTTGGCAATGTACACCATCCGGTGACGACAAAAAGCGCCGAAGCGCAGAAGTTCTTTGACCAGGGACTCGCTTACCTATTCGCCTTTAACCACGACGAAGGTGTTGCGTCGTTCCGTCGCGCTGCTGAGCTCGACCCCGACATGGCGATGGCCTATTGGGGAATGGCTCTCGGTCTAGGTGCAAATTACAACGATCCGGGCAACACCGATCGATTCGCGCAGGCATATGTCGAACTGCAAAAGGCTATCAAACTAGCGCCGAAAGCATCGAAGGCCGAGCAGGATTACATAGCGGCACTTTCAAAGCGGTATTCGTCCGACCCGGAAACGCCGCCCGCGACGCTCGCCGCCGCATATAAGGCAGCGATGGCGGAATTGTCAAAGTCGTACCCCGATGACCTTAACGCCGCAACGCTTTACGCCGAAAGCATGATGAACCTGCGGCCGTGGCAGCTTTGGACGTTGGATGGCAAACCGGCGGAAGGAACGCTTGAGATCCTTGAGGTCCTTGAGGGTGTGCTTAGGCGAAACCCAAACCATACGGGCGCGAATCATTACTACATCCACGCAATCGAGGCTTCGCCTTTTCCCGAACGCGGCACAGCTGCTGCGCACAGGCTGATGACCCTTGCACCAAACGCAGGACATCTGGTCCATATGCCGTCGCACATTTACCTGCTGACCGGCGAACATGAAAGGGCTATCAAAAGCAATGAGCTGGCGATCGTTGCCGACCGAAACTACATCGAACGGAGCGGTGCAAGCGGCATCTACCCGCTGATGTATTACAACCACAATATACATATGCTCGCGGCGTCGCAGGCAGAAGCGGGCAATTATGCCGGTGCGATCAAAGCCGCGAATGAGCTTGCGGCCAACGTCGGCCCCAACGTCAAAGCGATGCCGATGCTTGAGATGTTCATGCCTTATCCGATCATTACGCTGACGCGTTTTCACAAATGGGATGAGATCATGCAGTATCCGAAGCCGGCCCCCGAAATGTTGACGACAACAGCGCATTGGCACATGGCACGCGGCATCGCACTGGCCGAGACCGGTAAAGTAGCCGAGGCTGAAACGGAACTTACTGCACTACGCGAAACGGCAAAGAAGATTCCCGAGACGGCGATGCTTTTCACCACGCCGGTGAGAGTGGCGTTAACGGTTGCCGACGAACTTCTCGCAGGTGAGATAGCTCTAGCAAAAGGTGACCGAAAAGCGGCGATCGAAACGCTACGCCAGGCCGCCGCGTCCGAAGCAAAGGTGAACTACGCCGAACCGCCGGATTGGGACCTGCCGATCCGCGAATGGCTGGGAAGAGCGCTGATGAAGGACGGGCAATACGCCGAGGCAGAAAAGGCGTTTCGCGAAGAGATCAAGCGAAACCCGCGCAGCGGCCGTGCGCTGTTCGGACTTGCCGAATCGCTCTCACGACAAGGGAAGGAAACGTCGGCGGCACTTGTCCGGATAGAATTTAGCGACGCATGGAAGCACGCCGATCATCAGCTTTCCGCCGCCCTTTACGGCCCCGCCGCGAGATCCGCCACCAGCTCGCGGTAGTAGTGATTCGGGCTGTGCCCACTGGTGTGCGATTCCGGATTCCGGATTCCGCGTTCCGCATTCCGCATTCAAAAAACCCTCCGCAACTGAGTGTTCCGGAGGGCATTTTTATGATTGTTTATCGATGGCGGGGTGGGGGGGTTGATGAGAGGGAAGGGGATAGGTGCGAGTGTGTGATAGAGACCTGTCCGTCCAACGGCCTTTCCAAACCTTCCACGACCGCCTGTTAGACCGGCTTGGTGACGACCGTATAGATCTCAGAGAAGCTGGTCACGGGTTCGTTACCGCGGATCAGCTGTGCCCTGACCTCATACGTCTCGGACTTAGCCCGGTTCTGAGATGCCGGAGAGATGACCGCCGGCGAACGCACGAACGTGCCTGCCACCGTCCAATCAAGTTCACCCTTTAGTCGATACTCGACATAGGCGCCGTCATAGCCCGACTTCTTGAATTTGGCCACCAGTTGGCCCTTGACGTTCGAACCCGGCCTAAGCGTCGGAATGTAGTCGGCGTCCGGCACCGGTGACGGGTAAGCGGTAGCAAGCCCAAGTTCCTCAGCCATCTGCGGATTGTAAGCCGCCGATGCCTTAACGAGCTTGATCTGCTGCCGAAAGAAGGTGGCGATGCCCGTCTGGTCGGCCTCAGGCAACGCAACCGATTCGAAAGTCGGCTGCTGAGCTGTGCCATCGGTCGGGCCCCACACCATTTGTTCCTGAAAGGCGCTCAGAGCGCTTTTCGAGTCGTTGAACTGATTTCGGTAACTGATGAGATATTGCAAGTTAGCGAGATCAGTTTGCATACGCGCGATCGCCGCCGGGGTGATACCGACCTGTGTCGAGTAGGTCCCGATCTTGGCGACAAAGTTTTGGTAAAGCAAAAATAGCTTACCGAGAGATCGAGGAAACTTATTTTCCTTCATGTTCTTTCACCTCACAAAATAAAATTTCGAACCGTTTGCGTCCTCTACCACCGCGACGCAGATTTCAATATCGCACGGCGAGCAAAATCCTGTCAACGGAAAAATAACATTGTTGTGAAATATTTTTCGTGTTGTTGTTTTATGCCGATAAATACTGCGTCAAACCGCGCAGCTCCGCGACGACGAGGGTAAACGAGGCGGACATCGGCGTCGCTCACATATCACAAACCGCCGCTGCATTTCAAGCCCCTTTTTTTGCGAAAAGGGAAGTGTTGGTGCGCCGCAGCCGGCAGATATTACGGCCGAACCATCCTCGCCGAACAGCTCACCCGAGCGCTGGTCGGGACGCTGCCCGGGGATCCGCCAGCCGGATTGTTATGCATCGAAACCAAACAGAGCGCCACTGCATCCCCGGTTGCGGACGTATCCAAATATTCGGATACCTTATAACAAAAACATGGATAAAATTACCGCTGCTAATCTGCAAGTGTGTCGCAGCGCCGAAAACATTGAGAATGCTGCCACGCGGCGAGATGTGCGATCTGCGCAAAGTTATCAGTTTCGGCACCACCTTGTGTACCGGTACGATGCACGCGTGCACTTTCACGCGAACGCCGTGAACCTTCACGCGAGCGCCGTGAACCTTCACGCGAGCGCCGTGAACCTTCACGCAAACACCGTGAACCTTCACGCGAACGCCGTGAACCTTCACGCGAACACCGTGAACCTTCACGCGAACGCCGTGAACCTTCACGCGAACGCCGTGAACCTTCACGCGAACGCCGTGAACCTTCACGCAAACGCCGTGAACCTTCACGCAAACGCCGTGAACCTTCACGCAAACGCCGTGAACCTTCACGCAAACGCCGTGAACCTTCACGCGAACGCCGTGAACCTTCACGCGAGCGCCGGAAACAATACACCGGGGCTATGCCCGTCGATCTGCGGTGAGGCTGTGCCTCACCGTGAGGCCGCCCCTCTGATCGCGGCTATGCCGCCGTATCAAATGCGGGGGCGTAGCCCCAATTGAGTGTACGACCTACCGGAAAGGCACAGCCTTTCCGCATATCGAGCGGCACAGCCGCCAGAACAAAACCATCCGTGCGATCCGTGTAATCCGTGGCTAACAAGAATCGAAAATCGAAAATCGAAAATCGCAAATGCAAAGGCAGCCTTTCCGCACATCGAGCGGCGCAGCCGCAGAAAGCCCGGGCCCCCCAAAAACCGCAAATTCGCAGGGATGTTATAGTTAGTGACATTATGTTTTGTCCAAAGTGCGGATCGCAGAACACTGATGCCACCCGATTTTGCCGCGGCTGCGGTGCCGATCTGAGTAATGTGTTAGCAGTGGTCGAAGGCAAAACGCCCGGCCCCCCGTCGTACTCAAAGGAATATCACGACCTTTACAGTTCGGGCTTGCGAAACATCATACTGGGCTTTGGATTTTTACTGATCGCGTTTTTGCTGTTTACCACCGCCGGGAACCCCTTTTTGTGGTTAGGGATGATGATCCCCGCGATCGTCTTATTGGCGACGGGCATCCCGCGACTTGTAAAAGCCGAAGGGTTAAAAACGACGAGATCTGTAGATGCTATTCACCCGGATCCGCTTCCGGCGGAGGGCTCAGGTCCGGCCCTTCCGCCGGTTCAGACCGATTACATCGAACCCACACGAACTTTCGATGACGCAGCGCTCCACGCCGAACCGCCCTCGAGCGTGACCGAACCAACCACCCGC
The DNA here is from genome assembly GCA_041751195.1 of Pyrinomonadaceae bacterium. Classification (GTDB taxonomy): domain Bacteria; phylum Acidobacteriota; class Blastocatellia; order Pyrinomonadales; family Pyrinomonadaceae; genus OLB17. Next base: position 17,175 of record JBGSXX010000001.1, read on the forward strand.
CAACTGCAAATGGACCCCGCCGCCGAAGACGATCGCAAATCGAAGATCTAAGATCGCAAATACAAAAAAGTGGCCCCCAATCGAAAATCGCAAATCTAAAATCGCAAATGCAGATTCACGACGCCCCCGCGGAGCCGCCCGCCCGCGGGCGTAAACCTTTCCGCCGACGCCCACCAACTTTTTTTAAGGCCCCCGCAAAAACCCACCCCGCCCCCGCTTCACGCGAGGAGTTTTTCGAGCTTCATCTTCCATTTTTCCCACGCGGGCATTTCGCGCGATTGTAGCTCAAGAAATTTCTGGGTGTGGTCGTGATGGATGAGATGACACAGTTCGTGAATTACCACGTATTCGATTGATCCTCGAGGGGCTTTTATCAGCTCAGGGTTCAGAATAATCTTGCCCTTCGTGGTACAGCTCCCCCAACGCCGTGTCATTTCTCGAAGTACGAGTTCTGATGGTTGAACGCCATGCCGGCCGAACTTTTCAATTAGAGGAAGTGCGATGGCGGGTAGCTTCGCTTTCGCATTTCGTAGATACCACTGCTGCACTAACCGTTTAGCTTGCGACAGATCCGGTGTTGTGACCAGGATGAACCGTCCTTTCAGCTTCACAGATTCAATCTCGTCGACTACTATGTTCAATCGATATTGCCGCCCAAGATAGAGATGCGTCTCCCCGGAAACAAACTTCCTAGGTGGTGTTTTAGGCTGGAATGAGAGAAAAAAAACCTGCTGTTTGATAATCCACGGAGCACGCTTTCTAAGCTTTTCATGGATTTTCTCAATCGAGGCCCCGGCTGGAGCGCGGACCAAAACAGCCAGATCCGGCATCACCGAAATGCCTAGGGTTTTCCGTTGGGAATACTCGAGAACGAATTCGATCGTCTTAGAGCCAAACTTTATGTGGGATTTCATTGCTTGTAACGGAGTTTGGCAACATCAACACAGCCCTCCGCGATCCGGTCAATTTCTTCGAACGACATTGGAATCGCGTATTTGTCACGAACCTCGTCAATCAAATAGTCACCGATGACGTGGATCATCCGTTTTGCGACATCGACTTGGTTGTGCCAGTCGACACGCGTCAACTGGACAATCGTATCGTCGATTGCGATTGCCGCATCTGCGGCAATCTGCTTTCTCTTATCCTCGTCGTCAAAGACGTCAGCAAACTCTTCGTTGACGATGCCGAAAAAGGCCTTCGCTACATCTCTTTCGCGGAGCGAGACGGGTATGTCGCTGTCCGTACGTGCGAGCACACTATCCATGATCTCGGTAACCCTTGCGAGGTACTGAGCTTCATCAATGCGCTTCGCCTCGTATTCCTCAATCGTCTCCTTAAGCATCTGTGAGAACTTTTTGTAGAACGCCGGATCTTCGTCCATTTTCTCGTTGATGTGCTTAGCAGTCCGGCTTGCGATTTTATCCGCCTTCGCGGCCTTGCCGATCGTGTTTTCGACCTCTTGCTGGAACTTGTCCTTATCGAAGATATTTACGAGCTCTGTAATCGTTTCGACCTTTTCTGTTGTTACATGGGAATCAACCAGTTTTTGAATCTGACCTTCATACTGTTTGTAATCGACGGCGTCGCTGTATCGCTCCCTCACCGCAACCCGCAGCTTAAGAAACATTGTCAAATCCTCGCGATATTTTGAAAGCGTCTTTTCGTCGGTTGCCTTGTGAAACTCGATCGAGGAAAGAGCTAGCTTGAGCGCTTTCGCAAATGCCGCAAGTTTCTCGTAGAAGAGCACCCGCAGAGCTTCGTCCCGGAGAACGAGCTGATAACTTTCTGCGTCTCTTTTGTTGTCAACGGTCTTGAAAATCTCCCAGAGCTCCGAATATTTCTGAGGGAGTTTGCCGATCTCTTCAGTGATATCGATGAGCGTGCCGGCCAAATCGGCAGCCTCAAAGTCTTCAAACGAGGAATATAGATCGAGTGCGTCGTCTAGGTTTTCAATTACGCCGTAATAATCGATTATGTATCCGAACTCCTTGTCCGGATACACGCGGTTTACGCGCGCTATGGCCTGTAGCAGTTTGTGGCCTTGTAAGTTTCGAGAGAGGTATAGAACCGTGTTCTTTGGTTCGTCAAAACCCGTCAAAAGCTTGTCGACGACGATGATGATTTCAGGATCGTTTTGATTCTTAAATCGGCTGATCAAGTTCTTTTCGTAGGACTGGGCATTGCCGTGTTCGTCCATCATGCGTTTCCAAAACCGATTCTCGCGGGCAGTTGATTTCTCGAACGCGCTTTCCTCGCCTTCGCGTTCGTCCATCGATGAGATCAAAACCTCGCTGGTTACAAGCCCTATGCCATCGAGGAACTCCTTAAACCGGATAGCATTGACCTTTTTGTCGCACACAAGTTGAGCCTTGAAGCCGGTCCCTTGCCAGTTCTCGCGATAATGACGGCTGATATCCCATGCCACCGCGTATAGTTTCTGTTCGGCGGCGTTCAGTTGATCAGCCCGGCTGAACTTTTTCTTGAAGTCCGCTTTTTGTTCCTTGGTTAGGCCTTCAGCGATCATTGCAAAAAAAGCGTCTATAGGACCTTCGTTTACATCTTGACGCGCCAGTCGGCCCTCATAGAGGAGGGGGACAACCGCCTTGTCCTTCACGGCCTGATCCACAGTATAAGCATCAATGATGCCGCCGAACTTGCTTGCCGTGCTTTTGTCTTTTTTGAATAAAGGCGTTCCCGTCAGCGCTATATAACATGCATTGGGTAGAGTCTTCTGCATGTCTATGTTGAAAGTTCCGTACTGTGTACGGTGCCCTTCGTCTACTAACACAAAGATGTTAGGGCTTTCCAATGGTTTTCTGATCTTTTTGACCGCAGCCACGAATTTATTAACGATGGTCGTTACGATCGAATCGCTGTAGCTTTCCAGCAGTTCAACCAAGCGTTGTCCGGTCGTCGCGTTCTCGACGGGAAGACCGCACTTCCGAAACGTGCCGGTTATTTGAGAATCGAGATCTGTGCGATCCGTTACCAGGACGATTTTAGGATTGGCTATCGACGGCTCCATTGCGATGGCCTGTGCCAGCATCACCATGGTGAGAGACTTGCCGCTCCCCTGTGTGTGCCAAATAACCCCGCCCTTTCTTTTTCCGCCCTCGAGCGCGCGGATTCGCCGGATCGATTTTTTGATTGCGAAAAATTGTTGATAACGAGCCACCTTTTTCACTCCGTCGTCGAATACCGTGAAGTTGAATGTGATGTCCAGTAGACGTTCCGGGGAACAAAGTCCGCATAAGTATTCGTCCTGAACGGTAGGCAGAATGGTCTTCGTTCCCATTGCTTCGAAATACTCGCGCACGTAACGGAAGCGACCCGAAAACAGCTTGTCGTGATTCGGTTCAGGTAGCGACGTGTTCCTGAGCATGGAAAGGCGTTCGCGGTATTCGGCTTCTTCAGCGGCCGAATCAAACTTCTCCTGCCATTGTGACCAAAACTCCTCCGGCGTGGCGTTCGTGCCGAAAGCTGCTTCCCGGGTCGCGAGGCTTAATAACAGCTGCGCGTATACGTACAACAAACGTATTCCGTCCTCTTGTTGGCTGCGCAGGTGCTGGCTAATTGCTTGCGTCAGCGGCTCTTTCATATCCGGACGCTTACATTCGATAACGCAAAAGGGAATTCCGTTGATGAAAAGAACAATATCTGGCCGGTAATGTTCGGCGGTGGTGCTTCGCATCACGTTAAATTCCTCGGCAACGTGAAATACGTTGTTGCTGATATCTTTCCAATCTATGTATTGGAGCGTGATGCTCTTCTTTTGTCCGTCGAAGCTTTGGTCAAATGCCTTGCCGAGAGTGAGGACGTTATATGCAGTTTCACATGCCGTAATATAGCCCTCGTTCATCGGCAGATCGCGTAGGGCACGAATGCCATTCTCAATATTTGCGTCGCTGATGTAAGTGGTCTTTGTCGAGCTGATTCGCTTCTCAGAATTGATCGCCTTGAGCTGGGTGCGCAGGATATCTTCAAGCAGAACATTGCTCGTTTTCCCTCCGCGCATCCTGTCTACCTCAGCCGGAGTCAGATACGTCCACCCAAGCTTTTGCAGCATCTGTAAGGCCGGTATCTGGCTAATATGATCTTCCTTGAAACTTGGTACTTCCATTATTTTGTGTACTTCTTTAGCTCAACTTCCGCCGCGATCTTGTCTATGGCAAGCTGGATGATCTTATAAAGGCTTTTTCCTTCCGTGTAATCCGCCGGTGCGATATATGTCGCTCGTTTTTGCTCTATCAAATCCTGACAAATCCCCTTTGCCTTTTTTCCGGCCTTTGTCTTCTGGTACGGATTATAAACGGCTATCGCAGTCCCGCCTTGATATGTGACCATCTTCATTGCCGGAACATCCGTTTCTCCATCGCCGAGATAGATCATTCTGGAAAACGGAATTGGGCGATCGTCTTCCTCGACAAAGGCGTTAATCTTCGAATTGTCCCATGCGTTGTCGATGCCTTTATTTATCCGGAATAAGAACTGAGTCTTCGACGTGTAGTCGATAGCTAGGGCTGGCCAATCTGCAACGTCATTCTGGTCGTATTTGAATGCAGATGCATACACGACCTTGAAATATTTGTGGATCTTTGTTCCTTTTAATATGTCGCGCAGTCCAGACGAAATAACGTAGTGCTCAATCAATAAACCTTTTGATCTTGCATAGGCGTTAATCTTCTCAAAGAACTCTTCTACACCGTCGAAGAAAGTAACTTCCTTTCCATGGTCTATAAAAGCCTGTCTGGTTATCTTTACGCCTTTTTCTCCGGCTTTTTTTAGCATCAACTGCATGTATCCGAGAATCTCGTTCATGTCATGCTTCTCGATGATCTCCTTGTTCTCAGCCCAAAAAGCCGCTTTGTTGATGCCGAGAGCGGGGATAAATGTATGTTCCTGCATATTCCCCGGTGATAGTGTCCCGTCAAAATCGTAAGCAATAACTATCTTTGTTCTTTTTTTAGCCATAATTCTTCATCCGACCATCAAATTCAATACGTTTCGAATTCCTCACTCACGCTCCGCGAATCACGATAGCGATTTCCTCAGCTATCTCATCTACTGTATGTGTTCCGGTCGTTCTTGCTACCTTATCTGCTAACGACGGGCTATAACTGATTAATTCTTGCTTTGTGATGTCGTGCCAAACCGGAAGAAGAACCTGATCTCCGGTTGTTGACTTCGTTACAAGGCCGTCAAGTTCATAGTTTGTCCACCCCTTCCCGAAGAAACTCTTGGAAAGAACTACAACTCCGAACTTGCTGTTTGCTAATCCCGCATCAATCTTTCGCCGCAGACTGTCACCAATACGGAGCTCGAATTCGTCATACCAAACTCTTAGACCCTGATCTTTAAGAGAGACGGCAAGTGGCCGTACAACATCATCTTTATCTTCGCTCGCGTGGGAAATAAATACGTCATATTCGCGATGAACTGATTCGTTACCAGGTGGAGTTTCGTCATGCTGAACTAGACTAGGGACCGAGGCTAGAGGAATTTCGCGAATCGTCGGCAAAGCTCCTGGGAGGACCTGTACTGCCGATTGCACTTTGCCGGGATGACCACCAAGGTCGATGATGACATACCAAGTTCCCGATCGCGGAACGGAGAGCCGGACAGGAGATCGGGTCGCGTGACCGCCGTGATATGTATATCGTCGTCCAGCTTTGTAATTGCTGAAGTTACTGCTGTCCATTAGCTGTACGTTTGCGGCACTCCCCTTAAGAATGACTTCCACGATCTGGCCGCGTTGTAGATTTCCTAGAGAGTAAGATTGATATTGCACTAGTCTGTTCCTTCCAATTGAAATCGTTTCTTTCCTGTTAATAATTGCTGCATCATTCCTTTTTTCTGCTGGCGCAGTTTTTCAGTTTTCGCTTTCAGTAGTTGAATTTCTTTGTCCGCTGTTTGAAGAATTTGGGCGATGGCGGTCTGCTCTTCAAGCGGCGGCAAGTCGATCTTTATCTTCGAAAAAAGTTCGTACCAAAGGTAAACTCGCACTCCGCCTTCTCCGAGTGCATTAATTCGGTGTTTTGTATGCGCGATTCCCAGAAATTGAAAAAGGTAATAATCGAGAATGTCTTTTGTAGTTCTGAAGCAAACGTAGAGTGAACTGATAACGCCAATTTCGTTCTCAAAATATGCGATTGAGCCGACATTGATTCTTGCCGGATTATATGCGAATTCACTGTTCTTGATAATTTTGTAACCCGACAGATCATCTCCCGCTACTTTTCCGTCAAAATGGTCCGACTGTAATACAAATCCATTCGCATTTGTGACGGAAAACACTTCGGCGTCGATTAGGTTCTTGTTCCTACGAGAGAAGTTTGTTGTAACGTCGCCCAGTCTGCACGGCGTCCACTGGCCGGTGAAACCCTTAAGGCGTTTTTTCCCGGTTAGGAGGTTCTGCATTAGCCATCTCTTGCGGAGTTCTTTTCTGCCGATGATCTTGTTGTTGAGTTCGATGGCCCTATCCACCAATCCCAGAACATGCGCGATCGCCTTTTGTTCTGCAAAACTAGGTAAGGCAATAGGATATTTTTCTATATCCCCACAATTCAGCCCTGGTTGGGCTCCACCCTTAATATTTCTATAAGTCAACCGATGACCGAGGTGCGACCTGAGATATTGAAAGCAATATTCTTTTGACGCTCGGGCTCCATCGATTGCAATCCGTGCCGTTGTCTGTGTGAGATTCGCGCCCTCCAGCCAAGACGGGACCATCGCAACAGTGCCAGTTCCTGCGCCTACAATAGTTAAAACAATATCGCCTTCCTTAACACGAGCCTTCTTGTAGATCTTTTCAATCTTCTCGCTCACGCGAAACATTTGGTCTGGAGATACCCAACCCGAGGAATAATCTTGGCCCCGGATCATTAGGCGCCCTTCGGGGGCAAAATCCCCTGGCTGCACGATCCCGTATCGAATTGTACGCTGTTGATCGACCAACTTACCGAGCAATTGAACTTCCCAATCCTTAGCCACCTCTGTCTCTAGCTCGATCATGCGTTGACCCCCAGTTCGTCGAGAAATTTGTCTAACTCTACCCGAACGGTAAGCAGTTCGGCTTCCAAACTGTCGATTTCTGTTTGAACGGCCCCGATATCGACTTCCGGTTCTTCTTCGAACGTATCGACGTAACGGGGGATGTTTAGGTTGAATTCATTTTCCAAGAGCTCTGCCGGCGTCGCGATGTAGCTGTATTTATCCTCCACAAGTCCTGCGGAGAGTTCTCCCGCGTTAAATTTGCGGTAAGTTTCGACTATGCGATCAATATCCGATACGCGGAGAATGTTCTGGTTTTTGGCGCTTTCGTAGTACTGGCTGGCGTCGATAAAAAGAACGTCGCGGTTATCGCCCTTGCCCTTATTGAAGATCAAGACTGCTGCCGGTATGCCGGTGCCGAAGAACAAGTTTGCAGGAAGCCCGATAACCGCTTCGAGAAGGTTTTCTTCGATCGTCTTTTGCCTGATCTTTGCTTCGCTCTGGCTGCGGAATAAAACTCCGTGCGGAACTACGACGCCGACTTTTCCGTGGCCTTCGTGTGCGATCTCGATCATGTGCGAGATAAATGCCCAATCGCCCTTGCTCTTTGGCGGAATGCCTCGCCAAAAGCGGTTGTACTGGTCTTCGGCAGGATCGTAGCTCTTTGTAGTACTGTCCTCGTCTTTGTCATCAACCTTTCCCCATTTGTCGAGCGAGAAAGGCGGGTTGGCAACCACGGTGTCGAACTTCATGAGCTGATCGCCTTCCTTCAGCTTTGGATTGCGGATTGTGTCCCCCCATCGGATCGTAGCGTTGTCAATACCGTGTAGGAACAAGTTCATGACGGCCAGTGCCCATGTGCTACCATTAGCCTCTTGCCCATAGAGCGAGAAGTTATCCGAACCAACCTCTTCTGCGGCCTTTATCAAAAGAGAAGCAGAACCGCACGTAGGGTCGCAAATGCGTGAACCCGGCTTTGATTTCGTCAATTTGGCGATGAGCGTGGAAACTTCCTTCGGGGTGAAAAACTCCCCCGCTTTCTTGCCTGCATCGCTTGCAAATCTTTCTATCAGGAACATATAGGCCCCCCCTATAATGTCCGTGCCGGCAAGATGTGATGGACGCAGGTCTAGCGAATCTTTATTGAAATCCAAAAGCAAGTTTTTGAGACGAGTGTTCTTATCTTTTTGATCCCCCAGTACGCTGCTGTTGAAGTTGATATTCTGGAAGATACCGGCCCCGTCTTCGCTATAGAGCTTTTCGCGGTTTGCTTCGACTAGGTCCTCAAGCCCGATGTCGATTAGCTCTCCGATGTTGCTTTCATTGCGATTTTCAAAGAAGTATCGGAAGTGGCTGTTCTCCGGTACGACAAATCGTTCAAGTTCCATTGCGCGTTTCGCGCGCTCTCGGTTGCCCCCGTACTTCTTTAGATAAACTTCAATTTTGTCATCGTTAACGTCGCTCAGATACTTGATAAAAAGCATGGTCAAGACGTAATCCTTGTAGATAGAGGGATCGATACTCCCGCGAAAGGTGTCGCAGGCTTTCCAAACTGCATCGTTGATTTGTTTTTGTGTTACTTTTATCATGCTGATTATTTTGCTATGTGTTGCAATATGCTTCGGATCTGAATTTCTCGTAATTCTGCGATACGCAACCTGAGTCTCTTTTCGTCTGCGGCGAGTTTGGCCGCTTCCAAAATCGTTTCTTGTTTCGATAACGAGGGGACATCTATAGGAATGTTTCGAAGCGCCGCCATAGAAATGGACGGCAAAGACGACCCGAACGCGTACTGCGTAAAAAAGCCGCTCGATACCATCGTATTAAGGGCCCAAGCGAGGTACTCGGGTTTAACAAGTTCAGTTTTCACCTTCATTACTATGAACGTCGGCGATGCGACAGCTGGTGACTCTGCAGTGTATGCCGCAGCAAAGTTCTTAAAGCCCTTTGCAGCAAACAAAACATCGCCATGCTTCAGGACGTGCTTGCGAATCGTTGAAGTCTGACGAATTTCCGGCTGGATTTCCGGTGTCAGGGTTCCGCCCTCATCGAAATGCCGCGCCTGAAGGTAGAATAATTCTCCGTCAGGCTCGGGGCGGGCGAAAACGCCTGATTTTAGCTCGGTGATGTCTGCAATGATGTGTTTCATCAGGTTTATATTGAGTAAGGTTACTACAAACCGCCCAGAAGTCAAGTAAAATATTCAGTAGGGGTGCTACTTATGCATTTAGGAGACATTCTCGGTCCCTTGGTTACGATCTATCGGGGGTCGTGCGAGGAGATGTGCCCGGTGTATTCGGCGGAGTTTATTTGGATGGGACGGTGGTTTATGTGGGGAGGTGTTTGTAGAGGTTGTGGGCGAGAGGCGGCACAGGATCTCTGAAGCGAAGGTGCGAGAGTTGATCCGGGCGTTTGAGAAGGCGGATCATCGAATGCGGAGTTCGGAATGCGGAATGCGGAATTGTTAGCGCGGGAATAGTACGAATAAGCGCGAAATGGAATATAACAGCGGATCACACGGATGATTGATCTGCGTAATTCGTGCAATCGCGGCTTAGTATCTGATCTGAGACTGATTTTATGGTGCGGGTTGTTGAGCATGATGCGGCGTGGGGTGCGGCGTTTGCGGCGGAGGCGGCCCGCGTTGCGTCTGCGCTGGGCGACATTGTTGTTGCGGTCCATCATGTCGGCAGTACGTCGATCGCGGGAATCTATGCGAAGCCGGTCATTGATATGCTGGTAGAGGTTGGGGACATCGGTGAGGTGGACGGGCGGAGTGCGGCGATGGAGTCGCTCGGTTATGAGGCGAAGGGCGAGTTTGGCATTGCGGGGCGGCGGTATTTTCGAAGAGATAACGCGGAAGGGGTCAGGACGCATCAGGTGCATGTGTTTGCGGCGGGTGCGGCGGAGGCAGTGCGGCATTTGGCGTTTCGCGATTATTTGATCGCTCACCCCGCGGAGGCACGGGCGTACAGCGATCTAAAGCAAAAGCTGACGGCCGAGGATCCGAGCCCGGACAGCTATATGGACGGCAAAGACGGCTTTATAAAAGAAATCGACCGAAGAGCCGCGCGGTGGCGATTTGGGGAAGTGATTAGTGATGAGTGACGAGTGACGAGTGGGGACGAAGGGTCAGCCGCGGATTGCACGGATAGCACGGATGGTTTTGTTCTGGCGGCTGTGCCGCCCGGTGTGCGGAAAGGCAGCCTTCGAATTTGCGATCTTAGATTTGCGATTGGGGGATCGGGCCCCCGCATCTAATACGGCGGCATAGCCGCGATCGGAGGGGGACCTCACGGTAAGGCGCAGCCTCACCGCACACCAACGGGCATAGCCCGGAAGAGTTGCTCTACGCACGCGGGGGGTTAGAATACCTGATGCGGCGCTCAGAGGATGTAAGTTCAACCACTGGCTACGTCGGTGGCACTGCCTGTGATCGCAGCGGAGCGGGAGAAGGGGTGGGGGCGAGGAGATATTGTTATGAGAAAGTGTGTCTTGTGGTTGGGGTCGTGTGTTGTTGTTATAGCGCTTACGTCGTTTCCTCCGACGGTCCGGCTGCAGAACGCCCCGTCAATGCCGCCGGTGCCTCGCGAGATCAGTGCGGGGCTGCAAAGCATTAGCGGCGACGAGATGTTGACGCACATTAAAGCTTTGGCTTCTGACGAATTTGAAGGACGCGCGCCGGGGACCAGGGGCGAAACGCTTACGGTCAACTATCTTGTCGAACAGTTTAAGCGGTCGGGGCTAAAGCCCGGTAACCCTGACGGCAGTTACATTCAAAAAGTGCCGCTCGTGGGTTTTACCTCGGTGCCGAGTGCAGCGGTCAAAGTCGGCGGCAAACCGTTCGAACTCAATTTCCCCGACGATTATGTGGCTCTTTCGCGCCGCCTTGTGCCTGAGGTCGCGGTTGAAAGTGCGGATGTGATCTTTGTGGGGTATGGCATCGTCGCACGGGAGTATGGTTGGGACGATTACAAGAATATAGATGTGCGCGGCAAAACTCTGATCATGTTAGAAGGCGAGCCGCAGATCACTGACCCGCGTGATCCGGCTAAACCCGATGATTCGATGTTCCGGGGGCGAACGCTGACTTATTATTCGACCCGCACCTATAAGTTTGAACTCGCCGCACAAAAAGGCGCGGCGGCAGCTTTTCTGATTCCGAATCCCGCTTCGCAGTATTCTTTCAAGTCTCATCAAGATCGGGCTCGACAAGAGATGTTCGAGATCAAAAGGAAGGCGACGAGTCCGCCGGCGTTGGCGGCCGAGGGGTGGATAACGTTCGATGCGGTCAAGCGTCTGGGTGAGGCGACGGGGCAAGACATCAACCGATTGATCGGAACGGCAATGAAGATAGATTTCAAGCCGGTACGGTTTGAGCGCGCAACTGCGGCCTTGCAGGTCAAATCGAAACTGCGGGAGTTTGAATCGCACAATGTCGTGGCGAGGGTCGAGGGCTCTGACGCGGTTAAGAAAGACGAGTACGTTATTTATACCGCGCACTGGGATCATCTCGGACGCGACGAATCGCTGAAAGGCGACCAGATCTATAACGGCGCGATCGACAATGCCGCAGGCACGGCGCAGATGTTGGCGATCGCGAAAGGTTTTGCGAAGCTCGCCAAGCCGCCGCGGCGCTCGGTCCTTTTTATTGCAACGACCGCTGAGGAGCGCGGTTTTGGGGGCGCAAAATACTACACGGCGAATCCTCTATATCCGCTGCACCGCACATTGGCGAATATCAATCTTGACGCCTGCAACTTGTGGGGACGGACGGTTGACGTGATCAATCTAGGGTTCGGAGCTACGACGCTTGACGATGTGCTGGCCGAGTCAGCAGAAGCGCAAAAGCGCGTGTTTGTAAAAGAATCGGTTGCCGGCGGCGTTTATTTCTTCCTCTCTGACCAATTTGAGTTCGCGCGGGCCGGTGTTCCCGCCGTGTTCCCGGGCAGCGGGTCTAATTATGTGGGCAAGCCGGCCGAGTTTGGCGATGCGAAATGGAACGATTATGGCAGCAAGGATTATCATCAGGTTTCCGATGAGGTAAGAGCCGACTGGGATATGTCCGGCGCGGTCGAAGACGCGCAGTGGCTTCTGCAAGTAGGCTACCGCGTCGCCCAAGCCGCGAAGTTCCCCGAATGGAACCCCGGCTCGGAATTCAAAGCGAAACGCGATGAGATGCTAACACGCACGAGCAGTAGGTCGCCGCGTTAGAGCTACAACAGGATTGATCGTCGAACCATCGGTTGACGACTCTGAAACGGACTAAACAAGGGAGAAGCAAATGTTTATACCTAAATGGTTGATTGCCGTCGCAGCCCTGATTTTCGTCTTGCTAACCGCGTGGACCGTCTTGCTCACGTCGGGACGCAATCCACTTCCTTTCCCAGACAACGGGTCGCGCATATTTTCCGCGGCGTCGCCTGAGGCGAAGGCCGCGATCGTTTCTCTATTGGCGGAGCACGGCGTACGGGAACGTTTTAGGGCCGATAGCGCTGATGTCCGGCGGTCGATCATGTGGGACGGAACCATTATTAATCATCCGTCTGCCGCCGTCGCCGAAAAATTGGGGTTTGCGACTTCCAGCATAGGGTTGGTGGCGGACGACCCTGCTGTTAGCGCAGAACAGGCGGCCGAGTTCCTGCGGTCCCGCGGATTCGAATCCACGGTCGTGTTGGACGTAGAGCCGGAGATCCCGATCGCTTTTGTGGTTACCAATGCAATGCCCGGCACCGTTCTCAACTTCCGAAAACATATCATTCACCTGCCCAATCCACAGCAGATCGGCGATTAGTAATGCATGGTGCGATTTCGTGCGGCGTGTGATCTGTTGTCGCTAGGGTTTCGCATTCCGCGTTCCGCGTTCCGCATTCAGATAGTTGTTGGGTTCGATGAGCTGTAGGTTTGGGTCGGCTTGGATGCCTTCGCGGAGGTAGGGAGCGTGGCCGCTGCCAAAGATAACGAGCACGCGGTCTTGGGGCGACTCGATGGTGTGATAGATGTTCGTCAGGATGCGGAAGTTGCGTTGGTACCAGCCGGCCAGAACGTTGGCGCCGACAAATTGGTCTTTGCTGCGGACGCGGTTCATTTGCAGATATAGACGTCTGGTCTGATCTATCAACTGGGGGTCGTTGTTTTCGTATAAGGCTTCGCGTACGGAGATCTGTGCGTGGCGTTTCTGCATTTCGACGACCTCGCCCATGGCTTTTTGCAGCTCGGCAAGGAACTGGGTGTTGTTGGCTTCCTGCGCTGCGGCGATGACGGCGTTCATATCCATCCCTATTTTGTTATCGCCGAAATAGATCTGTTTGTGGCCAAGGCGCTTCGCGAGCCGAAAGCCCAACTGGTGGATCTCGTTAGCGGTGAGCGTAAATTCGTCTTTCAGGTATTTTTGATATTCGTCTTGAACCGATGTGTGCTCGGGCGTTACCTCGACGACGATCTTTGTGGGTTTGAACTTTGCAAGCAGATCAAGGACCTCGGCGATCTCTTGCTGCTTTTTCGCCGAAAGGTGGTCGGGGTAGTCGGTCTTTATAAGATCCGCGTTCGGGTTGTGAAAATGATAAACGCCCAGCACCATCACCTGCGCCTTGGTCTGTTCCTGCGCCACAGCAACGCACGAGATAATAAGTATCGTTCCCAATGCAGCCAGAGCGCGGGTGTTTGATAGATAGTTCGTGATCATATTCTCCTCATGAAGTTAAAGTAACGTAATAATAAGGATAAAGGTTCGATTCAAGCAAGCTCTTGCGGGCTACGACCGACCACAATTATCGAACCTTTTGTGTGCCTTGCGTCACGACCTTTCCGGACTCGTCCATTGTACGAAGGTTGAAACTGCCTTTGGGCAGCATGAGGACGGGAACCGGCTGACCGGGCGAGACGATGATCTGGTCAACGGGAATGGCGTCGGCACTTTCACCTTGGACGAAAGCCTGGACCAGATAGATACCGTTCGTTTTTGGGCGAAGCTTCTTGGGGATCTCAACCGGCTTGCGTCTGCCGTCCATTTTCAACCAATCGGGGCGGCCCATGGTGTACTGCGTCCGCGGGTGAAATACGACGAGGTCAAAACCGTTACCTTTGTGCCATTCGCCGGTTTTCGCCTGAAACACCACGGGCTGAGCGAACTTCCGCGTTTTCGTAACGTACCGGTATTCGGGGCGTTCGAAGCCCGGTTCGCTGCGTTCGCTCATCATCTGGTTGATGCTGAACGGTTCGATCTTGCTGATCTCTCTGAAGTGCCATGCCATCATCGCCCAGTCGTCGAACTTTAGTTTCTGGTTATGGCCGCGGCCGACGTGGACGAGAACTTTGGCGTCGGGGTCAGCTTTGAAGATGTTGTTGTAAAGGTTCTGAGCCTGCCCGCGTTCGCGAGCTTCTTGACATGCGTTGGGCTTATCTGCGGGTGGGACGCATCTTTCCTGGTGCTCATACCATACTAGTGTGAAGCCGAGTTCGAGCGCGTAGCGCAGCATGTCGCCAAAGACGGGGTCGACGCTGTAGAACCCGGTATTCTGCACGGGGTACCCGCGCTTGTTTAGCGTTTCACTGTCGCCGCCCAGGGTTTCGGCTGCGAGATACCGGAAGCCTTTTGCGTATAGGTGCGGCAGCAAGCGCGTCGTAAACGCGCGGTGGATCGGGGCGTCGTGCTCTTCGTTGATCATTACGACCTGTTGCTTTTCTGCGATGGAAACTATTGAACGGAGAGCGTCCCGCATTTCGTATTCGTCGATCGGGGAACTCTGCAGGTCGGGCTGCGGCTTTAATTGCTTTTCAAATCGCTTATCGAGATATGCGTAGCCTTTCTCGTAACGGCCGACGTAGGAGTTGAGATAGGCGAGCAGATCGGGCACCAGCCCGCTCCACATTGGCGATCGCATATACTCCGCCTCGTTCCGTTCGAGTTCCAGCAGGGGCTGCAGATAATTGTTCTCATTCAGACCCTTTTGATAGATCTCAAAGGGGTTTGGTAAGTCTGGTTTTGCTTGTTGTGCTTCGATCGTTTGCGTCGCGAGCGTGAACAGTAGCGTGAAACAAAGCGCTTTTATTAAATGAGTCATAGTGAGGATGTGTTTAAGGCGCGTGGCGATGTGAAAGTTTAATATGAATTCACGCGTTGACGCGCGGAAATGTCATGAGCCGTTCAAAAAGCGTGGCGAGACGTTGTTTATCGTCTCTTTGCTGCGAATTTCCCCTTACAGAGATCCCGCACTTTTCCACACGGTATAGAGGGGCACTCCTTACATTCGTGTGAAGTTGTTGCTCGTAGCTATGGCGTCGGCGATGGCGCGCGTTGTAGACTTACCAAGTCGCTATAACATATCTATTGGGCCGGGGCGTCGTTGGGGGCGTGCCGGGGAAGAGAGCCTCATCTATTAGGAGAAGTGTATGAATTCGTCAAGTTTTATGGGACGTATCCGCCGTTGTCGTGCGCACGCGTCTTTTATCCTCGCAATGGCGGTGCTGCTGCAACAGCTCGTCTTTCTGTTTCCGGTGCGTGCGGTTGCCGCTGCACCCGTTTTTGTTTCTGACGATCTGGTCATCAGCCAGGTCTATGGCGCGGGTGGAAACTCCGGTGCCACCTACACTCATGATTTTGTAGAACTATTCAATCGCGGCAATGTAGCCGTCAGCCTTTCGGGCAAGTCGATTCAGTATGCCTCCGCGACTGGAACGGGGAATTTTGGAGGAACCGCCACTCAGATCACGGAGCTGCCGAACGTGGTGCTGCAACCGGGGCAGTACTACTTGGTTCAGCAGGCAGGGGGGACAACTGGTGCACCTTTGCCAACGCCGAATCTGGTAGATCCTACGCCTATCGCAATGGCGGCGGGTGCGGGCAAGGTTGCCCTCGTGAATTCTAACTTTGGACTGGGTTGCAACGGCAGTGTCGGGCAACCGTGCTCCGCGGAACAACTCGCGTTGATAATCGACCTGGTGGGTTATGGCAATGCAAACTTTTTTGAGGGGACGGGGCCGGCTCCGACTATAAGCTCAACGACCTCGGCGAGCCGAGCGGGTAATGGCTGTACCGACACTGACGAGAACTCTACAGATTTTACCGCGGGTGCGATAAACCCACGAAATATGGCTTCGCCGGCCAATGTCTGCGGCGGCACTGTTCTGCCGACGGATCCGACTGCGACGGGCTCGGCCAGTCCGTCCTCGGTTTTTCCGGGTGAATCTACGCTGTTGACTGTGACGGTCACGCCGGGGCAAAACCCTCTGAGCACGGGTATTGCTGTAAGGGCGGACCTTTCGTCCATCGGAGGTTCAGCAACTCAGATGTTTGCGGACCAAGGCGAAAACGTCTTTACATATAACGCGACGGTGGATGGAGCGACGACTACCGGCCTTAAGTCGCTTGGCGTAACGGTCACGGACGGACAGGAGCGCAACGCCTCTACCTCGATCAGTTTGCAGGTAGCGGAGGTGGTGGTCGGGCCGCAGACGGTCCGCATAAGCCAGGTATATGGCGGCGGCGGTAACTCAGGAGCGTTCTATACAAACGATTTTATTGAGCTTTACAACTACGGTAGCGATGCCGTAAGCCTCGCCGGATGGAGCGTGCAGTACACTTCGGCAGCTGGCACGGGTACGTGGCAGACAACACCGCTGGGCGGCACGATCGCGCCGGGCGGATATTATCTTATACAGCAGGCGGCCGGCACCGGCGGTACGGCGGCTCTGCCGACACCTGACGCGACGGGCAGCATTATGATGGCTGGCGGTTCCGGCAAGGTCGCTTTGAGAAGCGATGTGACCGCGGTTTCGGGCTCATGCCCTGTCGGCAACGTCGATCTGGTGGGCTATGGAAGTACCGCTTGTTTTGAGGGCACCGGTTCCACCGCGCAACTCTCGAATACGACTGCAGCCATCCGAAAGCGGGGCGGCTGTGTTGATACTGATAATAACAATAGCGACTTTTCGGTTGGTGCCCCCACCCCACGAAACTCTGCCTCGCCGATACGCTCGTGCGACTTCATGCCGCTGAGCATCAATCAGATTCAAGGAGATGGTGCACAAACGCCGTATCTCGGTCAGGATGTTGCGACGACCGGAATCGTCACAGCACATAAATCAAACGGATTCTTTTTGCAGGAACCCGACGCGACGGTAGATGCTGACCCGAACACTTCAGAGGCGATCTTTGTCTTTACGGGCTCGGCTCCTCAGGCGGCTGTCGGTGCAAACGTGACGGTGCAGGGCCAAGCGACAGAGTTCTTTAACCTGACGCAGGTTGATGCCACGGCGGGTTCCGTTACGGTCAACTCCGTCGACAACTTCCTGCCAACACCGATCGTCTTTAACACGACGATTCTTGACCCGAACGGCACTAACGATCAGCTCGAGCGGTTTGAGGGGATGAGGGTAACGGTGAACGCCGTCCGCTCTGTTGCCCCGACCAACAACTTTGGCGAGATCTACACGGTGATCGAGGGTGTGACGCGGCCTTTCAGAGAGCCGGGAATCGAAGCAGGTCTGCCGATACCTCCCGATCCTGTTACGGGTACGACGGACTGCTGCATCCCAATCTGGGACCGCAATCCGGAGCGGATAATGATCGATACTGACGGTCTTGCGGGCTCGACCCGCCAAAATGTTACGTCGGGTGTTTTAATGACCGATGTTACGGGACCGCTCGATTATTCGTTCGACGAGTATAAGATCCTACCCGAAACAATGACCGTGGCCGAACCGAATTTGGCCGGCAGTGCGGTGCGTGATGCGGCTCCCGGCGAATTTACCGTCGCGAGCTTTAACATTCAGAACTTTGCCAATGGGACCAATCAACGGCTTAAGGCGGCAAATGCCATCCGCACGCTGATGAAGTCGCCAGACATTGTTGGTGCGATTGAGATTGCAAGCTTGACGGCGTTGCAGGCTTTGGCTGAGCAGGTAAATGCGGACACTGTCGCAGCCGGCGGTGCGGATCCGGAATATGACGCAGTGCTTATTCCTGCTGAAGGGTCGACCCAGAATGTCGGTTTCCTCGTGAAGACCTCAAGGGTAGCGATCAATTCGGTGGTGCAGATGCTCGCAGATCAAACATACGATGACCCGAGCACAGGCAATCCACTTCGGCTGCACGATCGGCCGCCGCTTGTGATGAATGCAACGGTAAACAAAGACATCGCCCCTCGAGAGGTGATCGTTGTGGTTAACCATACTCGATCGTTCATCGGCATCGAGGGCGTGGATGCCGAAGGTGCCCGCGTGCGCGAAAAACGTAAACGGCAGGCTGAGACCATCGCAGAGCTGTTCCAGGCAATCCAGACGGGTAACCCGGCCACGCCGCTGATCGCCGTCGGCGATTACAATGCTTACGAGTTCAGCGACGGTTATACAAACCCCATTGCTACGTTTAAGGGGTTAGCGGTCGACACCGACTTTGTTGTTGTATCTGACAGTCCGGATCTGATTGACCCTGATCTCATAAACCTGACGGACACGCTGCCGCAGCAGGAGCGTTACACGTATATCTTTGAGGGCACCCCGCAGGCACTTGATCATATACTGATAAATCCGGCGGCGAATGCAATCGTTACCGGATACGACGTTATGCGTGGCAATGTGGACTTCCCGAACGCGCCGGAGTTTAGCGACCCGACGCGGCCCGAGAACTCTTCGGACCACGACGCACCGGTCGCTTACTTCAAGTTCGCGGCACAGGAAACAACGACCAGCGTTCCGAACGTAAACGTCACATACAACGTGAATGGGCAGAACGTTGAGCTCACGGCTAGCGTGGGCGGCGCACTGTACACGGTCAACGAAGGCGCTGTGACGTTTACCGTAACGACAGCTGGCGGCGATGTTGTCGGCACAGCCGGGCCCGCGACGGTTGTAGATGGTGTTGCAACGGCGAATTTTGCGTTGCCGGGTTCGGTAATGCCGCAGGCGCTGACCATCACGGCGGAATATTCCGGGGGCGTCCATTCGGAGGCGAGCACGGGCGTGGGAACACTTGTTGTGAGCTATGCGGTGTGTCTGCTCTACGATCCGACACGGGTGGTGCAATCAGGAGATGCTTATCCGATTAAGGTGCAGCTGTGTGATGTAAATGGCGTGAATGTGTCGAGTTCATCGACGGTCGTAACGGCTATCAACATTACGTCGGCGACTGATCCGACGGTGATATTCCCGGTGCAGACGACGGGCAAGGCGAACAAGAATAACGAGTTTCGTTATGATTCGGGAGGTTACATCTTTAACCTTTCGACGAAGGGTTTGCCAGCCGGTTCGTATAACCTGAACTTCACCGCGGGCAGCGATCCGACAATACACTCCGCTGGGTTTGTCGTTGAGTAGTACCTGTAATTCGCTCCCACGATTCTTTATCCAGCCGCTCAGAAATGGGCGGCTGTTTTTATGTAACGGGATTGTCTAGGCTTCCGATCCCTTCGATCGTCACGGTGCATGTGTCGCCGGGGTTTAGCTGCGAGACGCCTGCAGGGGTGCCGGTGGCGATGACGTCGCTGGGCATTAGGGTCATTTGTTGTGAGATGTAGCGGACGAGGAATTCGACAGGGAAGACCATCTGCGATGTGCGCCCGTGCTGGCGGGTTTCGCCGTTGACGGTGCAGATGACCTCGATGTCCGTTGGATCAAGCTCCGTCTCAATGTATGGGCCGATGGGGCAAAAGGTGTCGAAAGATTTGCCGCGTGTGAATTGCACATCGGCACGCTGAACATCGCGGGCGGTCACGTCGTTGAGACAAGTGTAACCAAGCACGTATGAGAGTGCGTCCTCGTCGTCGCCGATGTTCTTGGCGCGTGTGCCGATGATGACGGCGAGTTCGGCTTCGTGCTCTACGCGTTCGGACTGCGGGGGAATTACGATCGCCTCGCCGTCGGCAATGATCGACGATGGCGCCTTTAAGAAGAGAAGCGGAGCTTTTGGAACTTCGTTGCCTAGCTCGGCGGCGTGTTCGGCATAGTTGCGGCCTACGCAGACCACCTTCGTCGGTGCTGCGGGTGCGAGCAGCCGAACTTCGTCGCGATACCAAAGCTCTTCGGTCCGCTCCATCTGCGGGCTGAGCACCCAGATCTCTTCATCAACAATTTCGCCGATGCCGACCTCGCTGGCCTTCATAAATCTGCACAGTTTCATAGAGAAGCTAGGGTAAATGCGTCACGCCGCTTTGTCGAGCGACCACGGCTAAACGGCATAGATGGCACCGATCACGGCTGCGACGTTAAAGTAAAACAGGAGGGTCATGATGTCGGTGATAGCCAGTGTTATCGGGCCCGCCGCGATCTTGGAATCTTCATGTATCGCATGAAGCAGTGTCGGGATGCTCATGCCGATAACGCCGGCGGCCGTGACCGAAAGCACGACGCTTATACCGATAATCGCCGCCGCGTCGGGCAATCCCCGCCACAAGAACGCTATCGTCGCCACCGTCAGGCCGCATGCCGCGCCCAGCAGCAGGGTTGCGGTGCCCTCGCGTCTCAGATTCGTAAGATATTCGCTCAGCGTCGGAGTGCCAAAATGCAGTTTTTGCAGCGCGACGGTCATTGACTGAATGCTGACGCTTTCGCCAAGTGCGAGCACGAGCGTGATAAAAAACGCCAGCACGATCGTTTCTGCAAGCGTTGTTTCATATGCACCGGTAAGGATCGCACAGACGCTGCCGCTTATCATCGTCGCGATCAGCCACGGAAAGCGAAAGCGAAAGATGCCGACGGCAGATTTGCCCTTGATCTGCGAAATACCAAAGCCGATCAGCTGAAATACGTCATCAACCAGGTGCCGTTCGGCAAGGTTTATCGTCTCTTCCGTGAACATCCCTGCGTCGATCACGCCGCGCATACGGCCTTCGTCATCGACCACGGGAAACGCAAGCAGTTTGTGCTTAACGAACAGCTCCGACAGTTCGAGCACGGTCGCGTTACGATTGATCGCGATAATGTCCGTTGCCATAATGTCGCGGATCAACACGTCCGGCATCGACGTAAGGAGGCGACGGGTCGGGATCACGCCGACAAGGTGGCCTTCACTGTCGGTCACGTAAAAGTATACGATCCGCTCGTCCGTGATCCCCTGACGCAGTACACGGAGCGCCTGATCAACGGTATGTCCCACGTCGAGCTTTGCGAAATCAGTTCTGATAAAGCTCGCGATCGTCTTATGAAGGTCTTCGGGGCTGTTCGGGTTTACGGTGCCGTGGATGTCTTCGTGTTTACCAGGTTTCATTGGAACCTCTATCAAATTTGCTTACTGGGAAGTGGAAAGGGAGTTCGAGCGTGAGCGTCCGCCGCCGATTCTGTCGGCACGCGTTCACCCGCTGAACACCCGCTGAACACTCGTTGAAAAGAAGTGGCTTGTCAGGGACGCGTTTCGCTTGGCGGCGAGCGTCCTGAACCGGTGGGCAATATTATTTCGAGCAGCGAACGGGACACCCCGTTGGCCTGTGCATTGGTGGCCGGCGACGAAGTGATTAAACCGACCTCAAGGCGATGCGGCCAAAGTACCCCGGGCGGCTCGGGGCTTGTATCCGCGTCGTCGGCTTTTTTTAATAACTTGAATGAGCTCTTTGGATTCGGGCTGAGATTATAGAGAGGTCGATCGTTGGAAGCGAACGACGTAGGTGCGGGCTCTGAGGAATCGAACGGCAGCAAATGCAGTCCCTCTGCCCGCGATACGCACAGAGACACGAGTAATGCGCCGAAAACGGCGAACCTTATAAAACCCGCAATAGTCATTCACGGAGAATTATAGCAGAACGCCGGCGGCTGTCGGGATTCTATTCCAGGCTTTTTTCGAGCGCGCTGGCAATGGCGATCACGGTTTGATCGATGTCAGCGTCCGAATGTGCGGCTGAGATAAAGCACGCCTCGAATTGCGAAGGAGGGAAGTAAATGCCCGCCTCTAGCAGGGCATTAAAGAACCGTGCGAAGCGAGCCGCGTCGGACGATTTGGCGGAACCGAAATCTGTCACGGGCTCTTCGGTGAAGAAGAGCGTGAACATTGAGCCGACACGGTTGAAGGTGAGGATTTCGCCGGTCGCTTTGCGGATGCCGTCTTCGATAGCTTGGCCTTTCAGTTCAAGTTTGTTGTAGAAATCCGCGTCTGCATCGATCGCCGACAATGTCGCGATGCCCGCAGCCATCGCCAGCGGATTGCCCGACAGCGTCCCCGCCTGATAAACCGGTCCCGAAGGAGCGATAAGCTCCATGATCTCACGTCGTCCGCCATAAGCACCGACAGGCAGCCCGCCGCCGATGATTTTGCCAAAGGTAGTTAGATCCGGCGTGATGCCATAGAGCCCTTGGGCACCGCCGGCACCAACGCGAAAGCCCGTCATCACTTCGTCGAAGATGAGTACGATGCCTTTGTTCGTGCAGATGTACCGCAGTTCTTGCAAGAACGCAGCGTCCGCGGGAACGCAGCCCATGTTTCCCGCGATCGGTTCGATAAACACCGCTGCGATTTCAGCTTGATTCTGTTCAACGATTTCCAGCACCGAGCCGATGTCGTTAAATACAGCGTTGAGCGTATCCGCCGCCGTCGAGGGCGTAACGCCGGGGCTGTCCGGCAGGCCAAGCGTCGCGACACCCGAACCGGCTTTGCTGAGGAACGAGTCGCCGTGGCCGTGGTAGCAGCCCTCGAATTTGATGATCTTATTGCGCCCAGTAAAGCCGCGAGCGAGACGCATCGCGCTCATCGTCGCCTCGGTGCCGGAGTTTACCATGCGGATTACCTCGACCGCCGGGACGAACTTTTTCACAAGCGTTGCCAGTTCGACCTCGGCCTCGTTGTTGGTGCCAAAACTCGTGCCCTTGGCGGCAGCGGCAGTGATCGCCGCGGTCACGTCCGGATGTGCGTGGCCGAGTATCATCGGCCCCCACGAACCGATGTAATCGATGTATTCGTTGTCATCCACATCGAAAAGGCGCGAACCGCGGGCGCTTTGCATGTAGATGGGGTCGCCGCCGACGGACTTGAACGCCCGCACGGGCGAATTGACGCCACCGGGCATGTGTTTCAGTGCCTCAGCGAAAAGCTTTTTACTGTTGATTCTCTCCATCACTTATTCAGTATCCGTGCGGCGTCCTTGGCGAAATAGGTGATGATCACATCGGCACCGGCGCGTTTGATTGACAGCAACGATTCCATCATCACACGCTCTTCGTCAAGCCATCCGGTCGCCGCGGCGGCCTTTATCATCGAATATTCGCCGCTGACGTTGTACGCGGCTAAAGGCACGTTGAACGTTGCCTTCGTTTCGTGGATGATGTCGAGATACGAGAGCGCAGGCTTTACCATGATAATGTCTGCACCTTCTCTGATATCCAACGCGATCTCGCGCATCGCCTCACGGCTGTTCGCTGGATCCATCTGATAGGTCCTTCGGTCGCCAAACTGCGGCGTCGAACCCGCTGCTTCACGAAATGGTCCGTAGAATGCCGATGCATACTTTGCGGCGTATGCCAATATCGGCAGATCTTCAAAGCCGCCAGAATCGAGCGCGTTGCGTATCGCCCCTACGCGGCCGTCCATCATATCGCTTGGTGCGACAATGTCGGCACCCGCCTCGGCATGAGACAAAGCCGTCTGCGCTAGCAGGTCGAGCGTACTATCGTTTGCGACGCCGTCGTTCTCGATGACTCCGCAGTGACCATGCGAGGTATATTCACAGAGGCAAATATCGGTGACGACGCCCATATCAGGGAAGCGTTGCTTTATCTCGCGTGTCGCACGCTGGATGATGCCGTCGGCGGCATAGGCACCCGATCCGACCTCATCCTTTTCGGCCGGGATGCCGAATAGCAAGATCGAACCGATGCCGAGTTCAGTAAGTTCGTCGCATTCGCGCAGCACGTTATCGATCGAAAGCTGGAACTGGCCGGGCATCGACGGGATCTCGTTCTTCACGCCTTCGCCTTCAACAATAAAAAGCGGGTAAATGAACTGCGAAACGCTGAGACGCGTTTCCGCGAACATTTCACGCAGAGCGGGTGTTCGCCGCATGCGGCGTAGACGAGTGACAGGGAAACCCGGTTGTAGATGATCTTTCGTCATGGTGTACCTAAAGCTCGCTCCACCTCAGCCGCCACGGCCCGCGCGTTTTTGACGCAGTCGGAGACCGATATGCCCCGATAGTAGTTGCTGCAAATGAAGGCTCTTGGATGTTGCGATCTGAACCGTGCGACCGCCTCGATCACATCATCATAACCGATATTATATTGCGGGATGGCTTTGCTCCATTGCTTGACGTAAGTGAATACCGGCTCGCCGCTAATGCCGAGCACAGAATCAAGTTCCTCAACGGCGATCGCGATCAACTCGTCGGGTGCCAGCTGCACCGCTGACCTGTCGCGGCTCCCGCCGATAAATGTCGTGAACAGATGATGGTCGTCAGGCGCTCGATTTTCAAATGCCGACGATGTCCACAAGCTCCCCAAAATACGATGCTGTTCGCATGACGGCACGAGGAAACCGAATCCGTTCGGATCTAGTGCGATATCGGTTTTCTTAAATGCGGTGTAAACCGTCGCGACCGGAGCGTGGTCGACGTTCTCTAAAATGGCGGATAGACCCGGCGCCATTTCGTGCAACATTGGCGCGGCCGAGTAAGCGGGAATCGAGAACACCACGGCGTCGAACTCAAATGCTTTGTTAGCGGTCGTTACCTCAAACCTTCCGTCGTCCAAGGCACTCGCTGTAATCACAGCGGTATTCAGCACGATCGACGCCCCCAATTCGCTTTCCAATGCGTCGATCAGCGTTTGCATCCCGTGTTTGAAGGTGATGCTTCGCGGCGTGCCCTTGCGTATCCTTTCGTGCTTGGGCGTTCGGCCAAGCAACATACCCCGAAGGATGCTGCCGTGTGCCTGTTCCATTTCATACAGCCGAGGAAAGGCATGGCGCATCGAGAGTTTTGCAGGGTCGCCGGCGTATATGCCCGAAATGAAAGGGTCTACCGCGAAATCAACGATTTCACGGCCGAAGCGGCGGGCAAAGAACTCTGCGATCGACTCGTTGGCATCAGAGCTTCGGGCGATCAGCGGTTCGCGCAGCAGTCGCAACTTTGCACCCGACGAGAACGCCGATGAGGTCACAAAACCCGCAATGCTCATCGGTAGCTGAGTAAGTTCGCCGTCCTTGATAATAAATCGCCGCTTCGACGCTGCTCGCGGCTGTGCGATCTGATCAGTAATACCCAGAGCATCGAGCAAACGTAGTAACTCGGCGGATGCGAGCGTACTATGGGCTCCCAGTTCGATCAGAAACCCGTTCCGTTTCTCGGAGCGGACATTTCCGCCCACGGCGCTGCCGCTTTCAAAGATCGTAACGTCGATGCCGCGTTGTTTGAGCCAGAAGCCGGCCGTGAGTCCGGAGATGCCACCGCCCACGATTGCAACGGATCTAGGCATGTGCGTGTGCCCTGTTCAGTCCCCGGCGGTCGATCTCTTTCTGCGCCAGCTGTGCGAGTGCATCAATAAAAAGTGGGGAATCATTCAGTCCTTCGGTTACCTCGAACTGGCGAACACCGGCGGCATCCGCCAAATGGCGGAACTCGATGCCGACCTCGAAAAGCGTTTCGAGATGGTCCGACGCAAATGCGACCGGAACGACGAGCATATCTTTCTCGCCCTC
Source organism: Pyrinomonadaceae bacterium (assembly GCA_041751195.1). Classification (GTDB taxonomy): domain Bacteria; phylum Acidobacteriota; class Blastocatellia; order Pyrinomonadales; family Pyrinomonadaceae; genus OLB17. Next base: position 42,778 of record JBGSXX010000001.1, read on the forward strand.
GGCCGCAAGCCGTTCGATCGTGTCCGGGGTCGAGGGTTCAAGCCACTTGAGCGGCCCGACCTTTGATTGATAGCAGAGACTGCTTCGATGGGTGAAAGCGCCTCGCTCTACTATCGCGTTAACGGTCGCTTTTATGTGGTCCGAATACGGGTCGCCCTGACGCACAAGCTTCATCGGCGTACCGTGAGCGCTGAACAGGATGTGGACGTCCGATCGCACGTCCTCGGGGAATTTTTCGAGACCGCGGTTCACGCGTTCAACCAAGGCGTCAATATAGGGTGGAAAGTCGTAGTAAGAGTCGATCAGCGATGTTTCGAGCTTCAGGCCATCTTCCCGATCTTGCAGTCGACGGTACCACTCTTGCACGCTTGAGCTGGTAGTCGCCTTTGAGTACTGCGGGTACAGCGGCAAAAGAATTACTTCCTTAATGCCGTCACGTTCGATCGCGTCGAGAGCTTCGTCGGTCGACGGGTGCCAATAACGCATGGCCGTGTAGACCTTTACCGGCACATTTCGGCTGAGCTGCTGTTCCAAGAGTGACGCTTGTCGAAGGGTGTGCTCCTTCAGCGGTGATTTGCCGCCGATCTGCTTGTATTGCTCTTGTATCCGCGGATGACGCCGACTGGATATCAACCTGGCGAGGCCCTTCCGAAAGAGAAAGCTGCCGGGGAAATCAATTATATCGGGGTCGCAAAAAAGGTTGTAAAGGAACGGCTCGACCGCGTTGAGCGAATCGGGCCCGCCGAGGTTCAAAAGCACAATGCCGATCGGTTGACTCATTGCGGTTTACACGGTCTTAGAAAATACGGGTTTTTCGCCCATCATCTGTTCGAGATAGGCGTCAAAGCACATTGCGATGTTGCGAAGGATCAATATACCGGACCCGGTGACCCGAACAGCGTCATCATCAACGCTGACAAGGCCCGTGTCACGGAACTCATCAAGTTTGGGTAGATCTGCACGAAAATACTCGTCGAAGTTGATGCTAAAGCGTTCCTCGATGCGGCGTTTGCTGACCTCAAGGTTGCACATCAACTGCATGATCGTTTCCTTTCGGATGTGATCATCGGCAGTCATTCGATATCCCACGTTGGTCGCGGCAACCCCCTCATCGATCCGGGCGTAGTAATCCTTCAGATTCTTGAGGTTCTGAGCATATATGTTCTCAAACTGGCTGATCGCCGACAGACCGAAAGCATAAACATCGCACCCGGCTTTGGTCGAGTAGCCTTGAAAATTGCGATAGAGCGTGCCCTCGCGTTGAGCCACTGCAAGCTCGTCCGCCGGTTTTGCGAAATGATCAAGCCCAATATAAACATAGCCCGCACCGATCAGCTTCTCAATTGTCATTTCGAGTATGGAGAGCCGCTCTTCGGCGGTCGGGAGGGCATCACCCGCCAGGATATTTTGATGCTTCTTGAGCCATGGCACGTGGGCGTAGTTGAAAACCGCCAATCGGTCGGGCGAGATATCGATAACTGTGTCCACCGTATCCGCGAACGAGTTGTAAGTTTGGTGCGGCAGGCCGTAGATCAGATCAAGATTGATGCTTTGAAAGCCCAACTGACGCGCCCACTCAACCGTCTGCCGCGTGATCTCCTCTGACTGCACACGGTTGATCGTCTCCTGCACCAACGGGTTGAAGTCCTGTACGCCAAAGCTCGTCCGATTAAAACCGATCTCATGGAATGCGGCCATGTGCTCGAACGTAAGGCCGCGCGGGTCTATCTCGACGCTCGCTTCAAGATCTGTTCCAAATTGGAACCGCTCCCGTATCATTTCGCCGACTTGCAGTATCTCCTCGGGCGTCAGATACGACGGCGTTCCCCCGCCCCAGTGCATCTGCTCAACCTTCCGGTCAGGTGCGATCAGCGGTACCAGCATGTCGATCTCTTTCGCTAGGTACTGGTTATATTGCGTGATTCCCCCGCGGTCGTGGGTGACCATCATATTGCAGCCGCAGAAGTAGCAAAGCTTTTCGCAAAAAGGGAAGTGAAAATAGAGTGAAAGCGGGCCCGCCAACGGCCGCGAGTTCGTGTCGGTTATCTCACGCACGTAATCTTCTGCCGTGAACGCAGGCGAAAAGAGCGGCGCCGTCGGATATGAAGTGTACCGCGGCCCGGGCTTGTTGAACCTTTTCAGAACATCGAAATCGATGCTGTTAACCACACTCATCTTAGATCACTGTCTGATGCTCAATTCTTTGACGCAGCTTACCAAGAACTTCGCATTCTCTACGGGTGTCGGCGGCAATATCCCGTGGCCCAGGTTGAATATGTGGCCCGGCCCGTCTCCGTACGCATCGAGAATTCGTTTGACTTCTCTTTCAATCACCAATTGCGGCCCGAGCAGAACGCACGGATCAAGGTTACCCTGTAGCGCCTTGGAATCGCCGATCTCTTGCTTTACCATCCCGATGTCGCTGACCCAGTCAACACCCATTACATCGCACTTCATGTCGGAGATCCGCTTATACGACCGCATTCCTTTTGCAAATACGATCACCGGGGCACCGCCGGTATCGATGTTGGCGCAGATATAGTCGATGTATCGGAGCGAGAATTCTTCGAGATCGTTAGGAGCAAGCACACCGGCCCAGGTGTCAAATATCTGCACTGCATGACACCCCGCCGCGATCTTGGCATTCAAATATTCGATAACCGCATCGGCGAGTATCTGCAACAGCCGATGCATCGCTTCGGGCTCCGCGTACATCATTCCCTTGGCTTTGTCGAAATTCTTCGAGCTTCCGCCTTCGATCATATATGTCGCGAGCGTCCAAGGCGCACCCGAAAAACCTATGAGCGGCACGCGGCCGGCGAGCTTTTCGTTCGTCATCCTGATCGCTTCCATCACGTACCCGAGCCGTTCGGTCACACTTTCAATTTTCAGCCGGTCAAGATCACGCGTTGACCGGAGAGGATCTGCAAAGACTGGGCCCCTTGATTCGATGATCTCAAGGCCCATCCCCATCGCCTCAGGGATCACGAGAATGTCAGAGAATAGTATCGCCGCGTCAACGCCTATGATGTCGATGGGCTGGACGGTGACTTCGCTCGCCAGCTCGGGCGTTTTGCAAAGCGTCATGAAATCGGTTTTGCTGCGTATCGCCTGATACTCCGGCAAATAACGGCCCGCCTGCCGCATTATCCAGATCGGCGTTCGCTCGGTCGGCTCACGCCGGCACGCTCTTATAAAAAGTGAATTATCCATTACTGATATGATCTGCAAGGTCCCGTGCGAACTCACGCGAATCTGCACGCTCGGACACGAATTCGAGATTCATGCCGGCATTGCGGACGCTTTCCGCGGTCGTTACACCGATCGCGGCGGCTTTCAACCCTTTGCCCACATCCGCTGCAAAATGATCTACAAACGCTTCGACACCCGACGGGCTGAAAAAACACACCCACTGAACCTTACCGCTTGCCAATCCCTCTTTGATATTCGCCACTCCGTTCTTATCGGGTTCAGCCTCTAAGGTTTCATACACGATTACCTGGTCGACTGTAGCCCGCCGCGACAAACGCTCCGGTATCGTGTTCATGCTCCGATTCCCACGCACGTAAAGCAGCCGCTTGCCCTCAAACTCTTCTGCACCGAACGCCGAAATCATTTCGTCTGCGGCATTCGCATCCGGGCGATAGGCGAGCTTTGCGGGACTATTCTCAAGGATCTTAAACGAGCGGCGACCCAGAATATAGATGGTCGGCGTGTTGCGAGTTCGAGGCACCAAATGCTCCGCCAAAACGCCCGCCGCCACTCGGCTGGTAACAAAGATCCCGTCGTATTCATCTTGAAGCCGCTGTTTGAGTTCCGACTGATCAGCCAGTGGTTTTGAGACGATTAACTCGATGATCTCAACCTCAAACCCGGCGGCCCGCATTTCAGCGTCAAATGTTCCCGGCTTTCTGATGACGAGGACCGAAGCACCGGTGTTCATAAAACCTCTTGCTGCGCTGCGTTCGAGATCCTTCGAGCTTCATCCAACAGGCGATCGGCGCCGAGTGCGATAAGCTTTTCCGCCAATTCGAGGCCGATGGCTTCTGCATCCGCACCGGGGCCGCTGTGTGACTCCCGAAAGTGCACCGAGCCATCAAGGGAACCGACGTACCCCGTCAAGTTGATATCGTGGCCATCGAGTACTGCATACCCCCCGATCGGCACTTGGCACCCGCCCTCGAGCCTTCCCAGGAACGCCCGTTCTGCGGTCACACAATTACGCGTCGCCGGGTCATCGATTGCCCGGCAAAGCTCCGCGGTCTGAGTGTCGCCGTCGCGTATCTCAACCGCTACCGCGCCTTGCCCAACGGCCGGGATCATGAGTTCTGTGGGAATCATCTGCCGGATACGCCCGTCAAAGCCAAGGCGTTCAAGCCCGGCGCAAGCCAGGATCAACGCATCGACGTCCGACTCGTCGAACTTTCTAAGCCGTGTCGGCACGTTCCCGCGGATCTCCACTACGCTCAGATCCGGTCGATGGGCCATCAGTTGGCTACGCCGCCGTAAACTACCCGTTGCCACCGTCGCGCCGTGGGGGAGTTCGTCGATGTTCTCGAACCGATCAGATACGAACGCATCATGAGGATTGCCGCGAGCGCAAACTGCCCCGATAACCAGGTCGTCGGGCTGTTCGGTCTGAAGATCTTTAAGGCTGTGCACTGCAAGATCGATCTCACCGTTCAAAAGTTCCATCTCGATCTGCTTCGTGAATAGGCCCTTATCACCGATCTTGGACAGCGCGGTCTCCATGATGACATCGCCTGTTGTGCTGATCGTCTTGATCGAGATCCGGCGTCCGGGTACAGCCGCCTCAATGGCGCGTTTCACATGGTTGGCCTGCCATAGCGCCAGCTCGCTTCCACGCGTGCCTATCACCAGCTCATCTTTCATCCCAACACCGCAGCCTTTCGTTCGCGAAGTGTTCGCACGAGCGAGATGTGGCTTTGCATATCAGCCTGAAAGTCGCGGCCTGAGCCTGCGGCGAGTTTATGAATTTCAGAGATATTGTCGTTCAGGAACGCTTTGACCTTAAGGAATTCTTCGGCTACCTCTCGCGGCGGCTTTGTCCGAGTCTTTGCAGTTTCCGGCAGTATCGCGAGCGAATAGTACCAGGTGAGGAACTCGACCATCTCGGTCATTACCAACTTCTTCGCTTTCGGCAGGTCATGCTTTCTTCGCTCAAAGTTTCCGTCGATGATCGAGTGAAGGTCGTCGATGTTTTTGAGCGTCACGCGTTCGCATTCCGAAACCGCCGCATCGACATCACGCGGAACGGCTATATCGATCAGCAGAATATCGCGCGCCTGCTCGGCAAAATGCTCCGGATGAATTACTGGCAGGTCCGACCCGGTCGAGGTGATCGCAATGTCGACCGAGGCAAACTGCCATGGAAAAGCGTCGAAATCGATAACTTCAGCTTCTAAATGAAACTCGCTGGCGATCTGAGCCGCCAGAAATTCAGCGGCAGAACGCGTACGGTTTGTGATCAGCAATCGGCCGATGCCTTTCTTGCAGAGTGCCTCAGCTGTTAACCTTCCCGTCTCGCCGGCTCCGATCAACAACGCAGACCGCCCGCGAAGCGAGCCGTAGGTCTCAAGCGCGAGTTCAACCGCCGCAAGGCTGATCGACACGGCACCCGAATGGATCGAGGTTTCGGTGAATGTACGCTTGCCGATCTTGAACGCCCGTTGCATCAACTGATTGATGACCTTACCCGTCATCTGCGAATGGTTTGCGGTAATGTAAGCCTTTCGTAACTGACGCAGGATCTGCGAATCGCCGACCACTTGGCTATCGATGCTGGTCGCGACGCTAAACAGATGCTGACATGCCGCACACGAAATAAGGCTGAAAAAGTGCCCATCGTCTACATTCCCGTCGACGCCTTTCAAATCAAGCAACGCGTTCTTGAAATAGTTGGGGTCGATATTATCCGCTTCTGTAACACCGTAAAACTCAGTACGGTTGCAAGTCGACAGGATGACGCATTCCGACAGATCGCCTCTCAGACGCGACAATAGTTCAGCCGCTTCGCCCTCGTGAAGGTACAGCTTTTCACGCACCTCGACCGGGGCGGTTTTGTGATTCACGCCAAACGCGAACAAGGTTTTGATGGACGAATTAATCAATTTTATTGAATAAGTAGGCTCTACGAGACTGATTATACCGAACCTTTTTCAGTAATCGCAGGCCCGATGTTTGAAAACTCGACATACCACTGATTAGAGGCGGTAATCAATCCGCCTTGGGGACGCGAGCGATACTCCTTCCAATAACTACGCGGCGATAGACCATTTTCCGTATCACGGCACCGTCTCGCGAACGATCTCACTCGGTTCGCTGACGTTGCCAAATCGATCTTCAGCGGTGATGTAGTAATAATACGTCCGGCCCGACTCTACCCGATCATCCTGAAACGTCGTAGTTTCATACAGCCGCGGTGTCAATAATTCCCAGCTGCCGATCGGCATCTCGGGATCTGTCGAACGATAGATACGGTAGCCGATCACATCGGGTTCCGGATTTGCAGGGAAGAAGATGGAGATCGTCGTAGGAGTGGCAGCGAGAGTAATGTTGACCGGCGCCGAAGGCGCGAACGTGTCCACGGCCCGCACCGAAATGATGTTCGATTCCGAGCTTTCAACCTGTTGTCCCCCGGTACCAAGCGAAACGGTGCGAACAAAATAGTAGTATTCCGATTCGAACTCAAACGTACGGTCCGCGTAGCTGTCGGTCGTGACGGGCGAAGGATTTAGTAGGCGCCCCGGTTCCGTCGCCGAGCCTGATCGGTAAACGTTATAACCGATGATATTCACCGGCGTTGAACCGTCGACATTAGCGGTAGGTTCCACCCAACGAAGGGTCACCGCTTCCTGTGAAAGCTCGGTCGACAGAGAAGCGGGCGACATCGCGATCCGCGACGCGGGCTCGATCAGCAGAACGTTCGAGAACGCCGCTTTCTGTCCCGCGTCATTTACAAACCGGATCGCATAGCGAAGGCGGACTGGTTGCCCCGCGAACTGTAGCCGGTCTGAATAAGATATCGTGCGCAGACCAAAATCATCTGCGTTCATCTGCTGTGTTGTGATCAAAGTGCTGCGCGAGGTAAATTCCGCCTCGGTCAACGTTAGCGGTGCCGATGCGGGTTCGGCAAGTCGATAAATGTCGATGCGGTCGATGTGCAGCAGGTCGCCCGGGGGCGCATTTCGCGCCGGCATCTGCCACTGGAGCACCACAGTGTCGCCGCGTTGAAATCCGGTTAGCTGTGCTCGTTGAACAACGCGTTCTTGCGGCGGCAGCGGCGGCCGGCGCTTACCGCAGTTTAAGACGCTAAACAGCGAAAGCGCTAAAAGTGCTAAAGGCGCTTTACGCGCTAAAAACGTTGCCGCTGTGCTTAAGTACATCGAGGGTGGAGCCGGTGCTTAAACGATCCGGCGAATTAAAGAATGTATTGGCGAAGGTCTTGATCCTCAACCAATCCTGTAAGTTTGTCTCCAACGTATGCTGCGTCGATAACCTGATGCTTCTGTTCGAGTTCCGCGCCGGCAAAGCTTATCTCTTCGAGTAACTTCTCAAGTAATGTGTGAAGCCGTCGAGCCCCGATATTTTCCGTCGAGCGATTGATCTCCGCCGTCATCTCCGCAAGCTTTGCAACGGCGTCCTCCGTGAATTCAAGCTTAATCCCTTCTGTTCCAAGTAGAGCCTGATACTGCTTGATGAGCGAGTTTTTCGGCTGCGTCAGGATGCGCTTAAGGTCGTCGATCGTCAGAGCTTCGAGCTCGACGCGGATCGGGAAACGCCCCTGCAGCTCGGGGATCAAGTCCGACGGCTTTGAAACGTGAAAAGCTCCGGCGGCAATAAAAAGGATGTGATCCGTTCCGACCATCCCGTAACGTGTGTTCACGTTGGTGCCTTCGACGATCGGCAGCAGGTCCCGCTGCACCCCCTCACGCGAAACATCCGGGTTCCCGCCAGATTCGCGGCCGGCGATCTTGTCCACTTCATCGAGAAAAACGATGCCCGAGTTCTGAGTCTTCTCGATTGCCGTTCGGGTGATCTGGTCCATGTCGACCAAATTCTCTTGCTCCTCGCGTATCAGATATGTCATCGCATCCGAGACCCGCATCTTTCGACGCACGGTCTTGGTCGGGAACATATTCCCAAACATATCCTTGAGGTTTACCCCCATCTCCTCCATTCCCTGGCCGCCGATGAAATCGATCGTGGTGTTCGGACGGTCCTGGGTGTCGATCTCGATCATCCGATCGTCAAGATCGCCCCGCCGCAACTGCCCGCGAAGCTTTTCTCGAGTTCTCGCACCCGGCGAATCTTCTGTTGCAGATTGGTCAGCGAGGTCGTGTGGCGTTTGATAATGAAGGCTTGTCGGCGGCAGCAGAATATCGAGGATCCGTTCCTCCGCATTTTCTCGAGCCCGTTCGAGTACATCCTCATAGGCTGCTTGCTTCGTCATGTCGATCGCAACGTCCGTTAACTCGCGGATCATGCTTTCGACATCTCGCCCCACATAACCGACCTCCGTGAACTTTGAGGCTTCGATCTTTATGAATGGCGAATCTGCGACACGCGCAAGCCGACGAGCGATCTCAGTTTTCCCGACGCCGGTCGAGCCGATCATTAGAATGTTCTTCGGCAATACATCCTGCGCGATCTCTGCTGGAAGTTTCTGCCGTCGGATGCGGTTACGGAGCGCGACCGCAACCGCACGCTTTGCATCCTTCTGCCCGACCACGTATTTATCGAGTTCTTCGACGATCTGACGCGGCGTCATATCGTCCAACTGAGGTTTTGCCGCGGCGGTTTCCCCGCCAAGAAAGATTGCCATCGTTACAACTTCAAACTAGAGCTCTTCGACAATTATGTCAGAGTTCGTATAGATACAAATGTCGCCCGCGATCCTCATTGCTTCCTGAGCAACTTCTTTCGCCGACAACTCGGTATGGCTCATCAAAGCGCGAGCTGCTGCCATCGCATACATGCTGCCCGAACCGACCGCAAGCAGGCCGTCGTCCGACGAAATGACGTCGCCCTTACCGGAGATCAGAAACCCGTCGTTCTTGTCCGCCACGATCAAGAGGGCTTCTAGGTGCCGCAGATAACGGTCAGTCCGCCATTCTTTGCTAAGTTCGATCGCAGAGCGTTCGAGTTGGCCCTGAAATTCATTCAGCTTTGCTTCAAACTTTGTAAGCAGCGTGAATGCGTCCGCCGTTGCGCCTGCAAAGCCTGCAATGATCGACCCGCCGCCCAGCCGACGAACTTTACGCGCGGTGCCTTTGATCACCGTATCACCGAGGGTCACTTGACCATCGCCGGCCATCGCTACGCTGTCTCCGCGGCGTACCATTATGACCGTCGTCGAACGGATCCGGTTCTTTTCGTTTGGGCCTGTCATGAAAGACTTACTATAAGTCTTTAATTTCAAATGCTCAAATTGACAGCATTCGCAAATTGTTTGAACATTGAAGAGTATATGACGAGACGCCCGCGGATCGGCATCACCATGCGGTTAGAGGACGCAACGCGGCGTTTTTACCTCGGCAGAGACTACGCGGAGGCCGTCGTGGGATGCGGCGGAACACCGGTGCATATCGCTCTGATCCCCGACCGTGACTATATCGCGTCGGTGGTCGATGATCTGGAGGGGATCCTGTTGCCGGGGGCCGATTGTGACCCTGACCCGTCGTACTATGGCGAAGACCCGCATCCCAAGTTGAAGCGGGTTGTGCCGGAAAAGGACGAAACGGATCTGCTAGTACTTGAGGAAGCGGAACGGCGGTCGTTACCTGTACTCGGAATCTGCTTTGGTATGCAAATACTTAACGTTTCGCGTGGCGGGAGCTTGATCCAGGATATTCCGACGCAGGTGGATGATTGCATAAAGCACGATCAGGGGCCTCCGTTGGAACGTCCGTCTCACTCGATTCGTATCGAAGGTAGTTCGGTTCTCGCATCTATTTCAGGTGGCGGCGATGAAATAGTTAAAGTAAATTCTCATCATCATCAGGCCGTAAAGGCGGTTGGGCGAGATTTAACGGTAATCGCTTCGGCAAATGATGGGGTGATAGAGGCGATCGAGGATACGAGAGAAGGGCGATTTGCCCTGGGCGTTCAATGGCATCCGGAACTAGGATGGAGAACAGATGATCTTTCGCGGGGTATATTCGATCTTTTTGTCCGTGCGGCGGCTAACTTCAAGTAATGTGTGAGATCAAGGTAAGCGGCTTGTCAACAACAGTTAGAATAGAGCCGATCACCCATTATAAGAAGTGTCGCGGTTTCGACAGCTAAAGTTAAGAGTAAAGGAATAGAGGGCGTTTGATGAACAATCCCGTAGTAATAGCGATCGCAGCGTGGTTCTTTCCCGGTGCCGGCCATTTAATGCAAGGCAATATGAAGCGGGGACTGGTCATTGGGGGCGCGCTCTGGATCATGTTCATAATCGCGATGCTAAGCGGGGGGGCGTACTATCCCGGCTTCGAGTACAAGGATGGGCAACTGCTGTACCTATTGAACGTTTTCGCAAAGCTCGGGAACGGGCTAGGGGCAATCATCAGTTCAATAATTGCGATGGAACCCGCACCCAACATCGCCGCCCTCGCTACCTTTGAATACGGGGGACGACTGCTCGAAACTGCAGGCTTGCTCAACTACCTTGCGGTGATGGACTCGCTGGATATCAACATCGGGAGGAAGAAATGATCCACTTCGTTTATCTCGTGGCATTTGGTTTCTTTATCTCGCTGGTTTTTGCGGCGATAACGGACGGCACGCTTCGCGAAAGGGCGTTATACGGGCTTAAATCGTTTGCCCAGTTTGTCGGCATTAGTCTGATAATCGCCTGGGTCCTTTATTTTATTCCGTAGTTGGAACTCACGGGCGGCTTGATATGCCCATTTACGAGACCGAAAGCTTTGTGCTAAAAAGCTACGACCTGGCCGACGCTGACCGGATCGTAGTTTTTTTTACGCGCGAGCATGGCATCGTACGCGGCGTAGCAAAGGGAGTCAAACGCCTAAAGAGCAGGTTTGGATCGATGCTCGAGCCGTTCACCATCGTCGATCTGACGTTCTTTCAAAAAGAGGATCGAGAACTGGTAAATATTCAAAATGTCGAACTCGTCAGGTCGAGCTTCGCCGCAGCCAGCGAGATCGGATACCTATCTACGTTCGCCTATATCGCCGACCTTTTATCCACATTTGCCCCACCGAACGACCCCAACGAAACGCTTTACCGTATGGTTAAAGCCTTGTCTGAGGTTTCGGTCGACGGTATAGATGAACTAGCTGCCGCACGGGCTTATTTCGAGTTGTGGCTTTTAAGGCTGGGCGGTTACTGGCCGGACCTGCGATCCTGTGCGGTTTGCGGCAACGCGATCGGGATGTCGGAGCCGGCAATGACCGACAGCACTTTCCGTATATTCTGCGGCAACTGCCGGCGTGCTCACGGGAATCGAACTCTCAGCCCTGAAACGCGGCAGATATTTACCGAGATACAGGCGATGGCCCCCTTCGAATTCATCCACGGTAACGTGCATAACGCGAGTGAAGTCGGGAAGGCATCAGACGTGATGCAGGCAATGCTCGAAGCGGCCGCGGGCCGCACGCTACGAAAGCCCGAGGTTACTGTGTCAAATCGGGATCATTAGAAATGCGAACAAGCTTCACGATCTCAAGATATTTGATACAGGCGATCTTGCCGTATTTTATATTTTCGTGGATCCTGCTCAGCGTTATCTTGTTCGTCCAGCAAGGCGGCCGCTTTGCTGAGATATTCTTCAGCGTCAATATACCCACGCTGCTAATTTGGCAGTTGACGATCGCACTGATCCCAAATGTTATCGCGTTCACGTGTCCGATGGCCGTATTGGTCGGGGTCATTATCGGACTTTCACGGATGCAGGGTGACAGCGAACTGGTGGCCATCCGCGCAGCTGGCGTTGGCAATTTGCAGATACTCGCGCCTGTCGTGTTGCTTGGCTTGGCGCTGTCGGCATTTGCCCTGGCCATCAACGCATTCGGGGTGCCGCTGGCTGCCGGAATCGTGCGGCAGGTCGCTATGCAGGCGGCAATATATAAGCTCGAGTCGCCGATCGAGCCGGGAGTTTTTAACACGGAGCTTGCGGGATTTACGGTCTATGTGAAGGACGGCGACCTTTCGGATGGACAATGGAAGAACATTTTCATCCACAACGAAGACGCACAGACGGGAGTCGTGCGTCTGATAACGAGCACCGACGGGCGTATAGACACTACCGACCAATCCTCGGAGCTGGTTCTAGAAAATGCAGTAGTTTCAACGTTTCAGCGTGACGGGAACGGTGACAGGTTCGTGTCCGAAAAGATCGGGCAGGTACGATTTGCCATCCAGACGCGTCGCGCCGAGTTGATAGAGAAACTTGGAAAGACAGAGATCACCGCCGAGGAAATGGGGCTAGCACAGCTTGCGGATTTTGCTGCTGATGCACAGGGATCAGACCGTGTCGAGGCTCAGATTCTTTGGCAGCGCCGAATTCTCCTCTCTGCGACTCCGCTTATTTTCTGCATCCTGGGGACTGTGCTAATTCTGCGATTCAGTCGCGGCGGCAGAGGATTCGGGATCTTTCTAGCCCTTGTTTCACTGATCTTATTCTTTCTTCTCGCATTCCTGGGCGAACAACTTGCACGGACGGGTTGGATCAGCGTATTAGCCGGCAGCCTGATCCCGATCGGGGCAAGCGCCGCGGCGATCCTCTGGTTCAGCGTCTCACCCCGTTTTATGGCACTGGCGCGGTTGAGCGGAGGCGTTCGTGATTGGTTCGAACAGTTCCGAGATCGCAAGCGGGAAGGTAACCGACGCAACTTTTTCGTTGACATTACGACAGGGCTGCGTGATTTCGACATTCTCGCGAACATCATTCGACATTATGCTCTCACGGTGGGCTTCCTGGCAGCGGTTTTCGTGATCTTTACTGCGTTCGAAATGTGGCGTTTCGCCGGAACCATAGACGGCGGGATCTGGCTATTGACGAAGTACTTATTTTTCCTACTCCCATTCGTTTATATTCAGCTGGCACCCTCTGCCGCCATGATCGCCGTTCTTGCGACTTATGTCATCAAGTCACGACAAAATGAGATCGTGACATGGACATCAGCCGGCCAAAGCGTGTATCGTCTATTGTTTCCATGCTTTGTGTTAACGCTATTTCTAGGTCTGGCAAATTGGCAAGTGCAGGAACGAATCGCCCCGTATGCCAATTTAATGCAGGACCAACTGCGGACGCAGATTCGCGACCGAGGATCACTAAGGCGGGTCGCTGATCGGTTTTGGGTCGCCAACGATGCTCGGATCTACTCATTTCGACTCACTTCTTCACCAGCCGCGCCACAGCCTCAGTCGAAAGACGCACCAGAGAAGAAGCCGACGAACACTACGCCATTCGGCCTTCCGCTGGGTGCCGACGAATCTGAGTCTGATAACGAAAACACCTTGGCCGCAGAGGAGACACCGTACTATCCTTCAGCTGCAGATGCGTCACCGGAATTATTTGCGTCTGATAACGACATATCCCGTGCATTGAAATTGTGCCTCACCGGGTGCCCTGTATATGACCTTGTGATCTATGAATTTGTCGATACGGGGGCAGAATTGCAAGCTGTGTACCGTTCCGAGGTAGCCGAATGGGAACAAGACCGAATCCGATTTGTCGGAAACACAACCCGTTCGGCATTAGAATCGTCGCGGAAGTCGGCAGATGTTACTGGTGGGGAACTCGAGGAACTGCAGAATCCGTTCCTTGGGATTCGCAGAAAGCCGAGCCACATGACCGTCGGGGAAGCTAAGCGGCAGTTGGAGGTTCTGGGCTCTGACGTGGAGCGGCGGACATTTGCAGTCGCAATAGAAAAGCGCTACAGCACCTTATTTCTACCCTTCATCATATCGCTTTTCACAGCACCCTTCGCGCTCTCCCTTAGCCGAAAAGGGAAGGTTGTGACAGTTGGTTACGCTGTTGGGTTATGGCTGCTGTTCATTGGTGTGACAGGTGCGTTCGAGCAGTTTGGGGTGAGCGGAGCACTCGACCCGCAGTTCGCTGTATGGGGACCCCTGGTATTGTTCTCGATGCTCGGCGTTTTTCTTCTTACCCGTGTTAAGACATAAGAAAAAGGGCGATGCACCGAAATGCACCGCCCACGGGGCTCGTAATGTGAGGCGATTACGTGCCCGTTTCCCACGATGACATGTACTCCACCATTTCCGGTGTCAGTTCGTCTATCGAGATCCCCATCGCGCGAAGCTTAAGGCTTGCGATCTCCTGGTCGACTTCCTGCGGAAGGACATGCACACCCGCCGGCAGATTTCCTTTTTCTTTCACTAGATACTCAGCGGAAAGCGCCTGATTCGCGAACGACATATCCATGACCGATGCGGGATGGCCCTCGGCCGCGGCGAGGTTGATCAGTCGGCCTTCGCCAAGTACGATCACGCTCTTGCCGCCTTCGCGGCTCGTGTATTCCTCCACGAATGGACGACGTTTAACCGCCGGCTCTGACATTTCGCGAAGAGCCTCCAGATTGAGCTCCAGGTCAAAATGGCCACTGTTGCAAACGATCGCACCGTCCTTCATCGCAGCAAAGTGTTCTTTGTCGATCACATGACGGTTTCCGGTAACGGTGATAAAAAAGTCGCCGATCTTTGCAGCTTCGGATATAGGTAGCACACGCATGCCATCCATTACCGCTTCGATCGCTTTGATCGGATCGATCTCGCAAACAACGACGTTTCCGCCCATTCCGCGTGCACGCATCGCAACGCCCTTGCCGCACCAGCCGTAGCCGACTACGACGATCGTCTTTCCTGCGAGCAGGATGTTAGTCGCACGGATGACGCCGTCAAGGGTGGACTGGCCGGTGCCGTAGCGGTTATCGAAGAAATGCTTGGTCTGAGCGTCGTTTACGGCAATCGAAGGGAAGTTAAGCACGCCCGCTTTCTGCATGGACTTAAGCCGAACGATCCCGGTCGTGGTTTCTTCGGTCGTGCCGATGAGCGTTTCCGTAAGTTCACGCTTTTCTTTAAGCATTGTTGCGACAACGTCCGACCCATCGTCGATGATCATGTTCGGATTCGTATCGAGGGCCGCACGAACGTGGCTGACATAAGTCTCAATGGATTCCCCCTTGATCGCCATAACGGGGATGCCCCAATCGGCGACCAGAGAAGCAGCGACATCGTCCTGTGTCGACAGCGGATTTGACGCGATGAGCAGAGATTCGGCTCCGCCCGCCTGTAACGTCCGCGCAAGATTTGCCGTCTCGGTTGTGATGTGTGCGCAGGCAACGAGGCGAACGCCCTCAAGCGGCTTTTCGGCCTCGAACCGTTCGCGGATAAGCCTCAAGACCGGCATTTCCCGATCGGCCCACTCTATTCGCTGCTTACCCTGCGGGGCGAGATTGATGTCCTTAATGTCGTGCTGCATTGATATTCCTTCTTTTGCCATATTCTTAAATGTAAATAAAAACCGCCTACGCTAGGGTAGGCGGTGTAATTAAGTTAAACGCTTGTCGCGTTGCTTAGCGAACCCAACAGGGCGTCGGCTTTGTCCGTCTTTTCCCACGAAAAGCCGTCGCGGCCAAAATGCCCAAAGCGCGCCGTTTCCTTAAATATCGGCTTGCGAAGGTCCAGTGTCTCGATAATGCCTTTCGGCGTCAGCTCAAAATTCTTGCGGACCGCGTCAGCAAGCTTTGCTTCGTCAACTTTGCCGGTGCCATGTGTGTCTACATACACCGAAACAGGCTCAGCAACGCCGATCGCGTAGGCAAGTTGAACAGTACATTTGTCGGCAAGGCCAGAGGCGACGATGTTCTTTGCAATGTAGCGGGCCATATAGGTCGCCGACCGATCGACCTTTGTCGGGTCTTTGCCAGAGAAGGCACCGCCGCCGTGGGGAGCATAGCCGCCATAGGTGTCAACGATGATCTTGCGACCGGTCACACCGGCGTCGCCCATTGGGCCTCCAACCACAAAACGGCCGGTGGGGTTAATATGAAACTTCGTGTCCGCGTCAAGCAAATCAGCCGGAATTGTAGATTTAATAACTTTTTCCAGCACATCCGCACGGAGCTGTTCGGTTGTTACATCGTCAGCATGCTGTGTGGAAACAACGACCGCTTCGATGCGAAATGGTTTGCCGTCGCGATATTCGACGGTGACTTGCGATTTTCCGTCAGGACGAAGGTAGGGAAGTCCGCTGTTTCGTCGAACTTCCGAAAGCTTCATCGTAAGATCGTGAGCAAGCTTTATCGGCAGCGGCATAAGCTCCGGCGTCTCGTTGCACGCAAAACCGAACATCAAGCCCTGATCACCGGCTCCGCCGGTATCTACGCCCTGGGCAATATCGGGTGACTGCGTTCCGACTGCGTCCACAACCGAACAGGTCGCGGCGTCATATCCGAATCCAGCGTCGTTATAACCGATCTCATTGATAGTGTCTCGAACGATCTGCTTGTAGTTAACGCGAGCGTTCGTCGTGATCTCACCGGCGATGACCGCTAAACCCGTGGTGACGAGGGTTTCACATGCGACACGTGCATACGGATCCTGTTCAAGGATCGCGTCTAGCACGGCGTCTGAGATTTGGTCAGCAATCTTGTCCGGATGGCCTTCTGTAACCGATTCGGACGTAAACAAAAAATTTCCGTTACTCAATGTTGTAAGTGCTCCTTTTTATAGCAATGCTGTGTTTCGATCTGAAGTGACAACAAAACGGTAATGATACCTTTATTGAAGAGGAGTGTCAAAGCAAAAAGCGGGACGGCTTGATGCGTTCAAAGAGGCATACGGGAACGTACAGCTTGGAGCGACTGGTGATAGAGAGAAGACATAGTCTGCGTCTGATAATAGAGATTATGTAATTTAGGGGTGAGATTAGTCCAGCCGGCTCCGGACCGCTTCAAACGCCTCTTTTAGGGCCTTAAGCACCTGTTTGCTATCTGAATCGCCAGTCTTGAACGAGACAGTAACTGCAAATTCTCCGGTACGAGACCGGTAGTTAAAGTCCCCTTGTTGCGAACTTACTTCAGTCACGCCGTTTTTGGAGGCCCGGGCATCTTTCCGTGTTGTAGACTTCAACGGTTTCTTGCCGTTTTCAATTTTGTCCAGGAACTCGACCATCGCCGATTCGTCAAATTGCCTCGCCACCTCCAAGAGATTGGCCTTTGACGTAACCTTAAGCGCTTTGCAACGCTCGCGAATCGGGGTCGGCAAGCCTGCGATCGTCATCAGCTCGGTCACTGTTGATCGGCTCTTGCTTATCTTCTTCGCGATCTCATCCTGTGTATAGCCGAATTTCTCTGCGAGCGCCGCCAGCCCGTCTGCCTCTTCCCAAACATTGAGATCCTTACGTTGAAGATTCTCAATAAGGGCGATCTCCGCGATGCCTTTCTCGTCGAGATCCATCTCAATGCATGGGACCTCAGTAAGGCCGGCTTTCTGCGAAGCACGCCAACGGCGCTCGCCGGCAATGATCATCCACTTACCGTCGCCTCTGGGGGCTACAAGCAGCGGCTCTAAAACGCCCTTTTCCTTGATAGACGCTGTGAGCTCCGAAAGGTCCCCAAACTCGGTGCGCGGCTGTTCCGGATTGGGTTCGATCTGGTCGATGCTTATCGTTTTGCCGATCGATCTACTTTTCTGCGCGATCGTATCAACGTAGTGGGCATCGTGACGCATTTGAATTCCGGTGGGTAAACCTCGTTTAGACACGCTTAAGCACCTCCTTTGACAAACTTTCGTATTCAGCCGCACCGGACGATCGCGGTGCATATTCAAATATAGAACGCTTATGCGCCGGAGCCTCTTCCAGCCGGACGCTGCGCGAAATTATTGTTTTGAACGCCTTTTTACCAAATACGTTACGAATATGGGCTTCCACGTCTTTCGATAACGCAGTTCTCTTATCAACTAAAGTGACCAGAACTCCCAGCAAATTAAGGTCAGGGTTTGGCCGCGATCGAACTTTCTCGATCGTTTCCAAAAGGTCGTCAGTTCCCTCTAGCGCAAAATACGATGACTGAACAGGTATCAGCACGTGCTGCGCAGCAACGAGCGCGTTCACTGTGATTAGCCCGAGGGTCGGGGGCGTGTCGATAAAGATCAGGTCATAATCGTCCGCTATCGGCTGCAACCGGTCACGCAGGCGAAACGCCGCATCAAAATCGCCCAGAAGTTTTGCCTCAAGCTTCGCAAGGCTGATCTTCGCCGGGATGATGTCTAGGTTTTGAACTCCGGTCTTGTAGGTAAGCTCGTCAAGCGGTCGGTCGAAATCGGTGAACATTTCGTAGGAGCCGCCGTTTACAGCTGCGGGATCTATGAACGACAACGAACTGTTGCTTTGCGGATCGAGGTCGATCAGCAGGGTTCTTTTCCGCTGTGCAGCGCACGCGGCCGCAAGGTTAATGGCGGTCGTCGTCTTGCCGACGCCGCCTTTCTGATTAGCTATAACTATAATCATTTCAATGAGATAGGAACGTGCACGTCAGCCGATCAGCTCGGGCCAATCGTCCGTCGCCGTGTCTTCCGAACCTTCAGCATCTTCGGTTCGCGATGACGCGGCTGACAGGTCTAGAACCCTTTGACGAACAAAGATCGGACAATCAAGCCGCAGAGCGAGAGCGATCGCATCAGACGGGCGAGCGTCCATCGAAACATGCTCATCGCCTTTGTCGGTGAGTTCGATCACAGCATAAAACGTATTCTCGACGAGGTCCGTGATGATAACGCGCGAGGCCGACAAGCCGCATTCGACTACTACATTTCGAAGCAGATCGTGCGTCATTGGCCGCTGTGGGACGACCTTTTCGATTTCCAGCGCAATTGCATTTGCCTCGAATGCGCCCACCCATATTGGAAGCACGACCTCGTTCTCGATGCCCTTAAGCACCACGATCGGCGAGTTCGTGTTCGGGTCCATTATGAGGGCCCCGATCTTAACCTCGATGAGTGAATTATCTTCTGGCACTTGTCTACTATTCCGCGGTTCCGAACAGTGAGTTCGACTTGATCTCTGTGATCCGAACATTAACGATCTTTCCAAGCATATCACTTGTACCGGGAAAATTCACAACCTTATGACACGTTGAATGACCGCTCAAATGTTCGTCCGTCTTGACCGATATCTTCTCCACTAATACTTCAAGTGATCTGTCATGATATCGCTGTAAGTTATTGAACTGCAATGACCGTTGCAAGTTTTCGAGATCTTGGAAACGACGCGTTTTTTCGTCGGCGGGTACATCGTCCTCCATTTCAAAAGCGGGCGTGCCCGGCCGCGGCGAGTACTTAAAGATGTAAGCAGAATCGTATCCGCAATACTCGACCAATTGCTTCGTTTCCTCAAAATCCGCTTCTGTTTCGCCCGGAAACCCAACGATGATATCAGTTGAGAGCGCAATGTCTCGGTCTGAAGCTCTCAACCTATCGATCTTCTTTCGATAGTTATCGATCGTATGGAGCCGACGCATTGCTTTCAACACGCGATCGCTGCCTGATTGCACCGGCAGATGAACCCAATTGCACAGATTCGGATGTTCATCAATCGCATCAACAATATCCGGATGAAAATCGCGCGGAAATGAAGTGTTGAACTTGATCCGTTCGATTCCGGTCGCTGCGACAGCACGGAGCAGCTTCGAGAAGGGCGTCACTCCGCTGAAACCTTCCAAACCTGCCGTAGTGTCGGGTCGATAACTGTTGACGTTTTGCCCAATGAGATGAACTTCCTTAACTCCTTGGCGGCGAAGCTCCAGTACTGATCGAATGATCTCGGAGGCCGGCAGGCTCAGTTCCCTGCCGCGAGAAAAGGGAACTATGCAGTACGTGCAAAACTTATTGCAGCCTTCGATGATCGGAACAAATGCTACGTAGGGCGAGTGACGTTGAGCATCGGCCACGTTCCAATCGTAGTCGACTTCTCTTTCGCCAAGGTCGGTATGCCCCGGCCCTTCATGCATTACCTTTGCGATCGCGTCTGAAACCCGACCGACAGCCCTTGTACCGAGTACGAAATCTACCCCACTGATCTTTTTGAAAAGCGTTTCACCTTCGAGTTGCGCGACGCAGCCCATCACGCCAATGACCGGCTTTTTCACTGCAGAATGGCGCACTTGGCCGACCCTCGTGTAGAGCTTATGCTCGGCTTTTTCACGAACAGAACAAGTGTTCAGCAGAACGATATCTGCTGAATCCTGATCGGTCGTGATCTCAAATCCTTTGGAAACCAGGTCGCTCGCGACCCTTTCAGAATCGGATACATTCATCTGACATCCGAAGGTTTCCAGAAACACCTTTTTCATATATATTTCTTGAATGACAACGCCGCAGTTTGACCCGCCCGACTTCGTTCATCTCCACTTGCATTCGGATTATAGCCTTTTGCAGAGCACAATCCAACTCACTCCCTTAGCAGAAAAGCTCAATGAATTAGGGATGAAAGCATGCGCGATAACCGATTATGGCAACATGTTTGGCGCGATAAGTTTTTACCGTGCAATGAAGTATGGCGGGATCAAACCGATCCTCGGATACGAAGCGTTCGTCACCCCCGGCAGCCGTCACGACCATACCTCAGCTGTACCCGCAGGCGAAAAGGCTTTCTATAATCTCGTACTCCTCGCTAAGGACCGCGACGGCTATCAAAATCTGGTTTATATCGCGTCTAAAGCGTTTACAGAAGGATTTCATCACAAGCCGCGAGTCGACATTGAACTTTTGAAAGAACGGTCGACAGGGCTCATCGCTCTTTCCGGAGGCGAGAATGGCGAGATCAACCATTTTCTTCGGCAGAATGATTTGGAAAGAGCGACTGTAGCGGCAAAGAGATGCGTTGAAATTTTCGGTGCGGACAACTACTTTATTGAGATCCAGGAGCTCAACGAACGTTCCGCAGAAACCAATAGGCAGCTTCGTGCCATCGCAAAGAATGTTGGTGTAGGGTTGGTCGCGACCAACGACCCGCACTATCTGGTTAATGATGACGCCCTGGCGCAAGAAGTATTGACCTGCATCGGTGAAGGCAGGACGCTCACGGAAGCGTCGCGCAATTGTGTCCGGCTCAATCGGCATCTGCGCAGCGGTGAAGAGATGCTGGAGATTTTCGGTGCTGAGTATCCTGACGCTCTCGCAAATACTGCGAAGATCGCCTCAATGTGTAATCTCGAACTCGCTGTCGGCGATGCCGAACTCACACTACCGAGCTTTCCCATCGATCCGGAGTCGGGATGCACTACGCTCGACGGATACTTTGAGAAGATCGTTCGCGAGGGCCTTGAGGAAAGAAAACAGTCTGTCTTAGTACCGATGGCCGAAGCAGGCACGCTTAAGTATCCCATCGAAGCATACGATGACCGGCTTCAACTTGAGATCGATGTGATCGAGGGGATGGGTTACTCCGGCTATTTCCTTATCGTTTGGGAATTCATCAAGTATGCGATCGACAAGGGCATCCCTGTCGGGCCCGGACGCGGTTCGGCCGCCGGTTCGCTCGTAGCTTACAGCCTTGGGATCACCGGCATTGACCCTTTGCAGTACGACCTGTTCTTCGAGCGGTTTCTCAATCCTGAGCGTGTTTCGATGCCCGATATCGATATCGATTTCTGCATCCGCGGGCGGGGCGACGTCATCAACCACGTTGCGGAACTATACGGACGAGAATCCGTCTGCCAGATCATCACGTTCGGTACGATGGCTTCGCGAGCTGCCATCAAAGACGTTGGCCGCGCGATGAACTTACCGTATGGCGATGTCGAAAAGATCGCGAAGCTGGTTCCCCCGCCGTTCCGCGGACGCAATATTTCGATCTCGCAAGCACTTGAAGATGTGCCAGAACTGCTGGCTGCGACGGCGGCCGACCCGGTCATTGATGAATTGATCACGCTCGCTCTCAAGGTAGAGGGCTGCTCCCGCCACACGTCCGTTCACGCCGCCGGTGTCGTTATTTCGCCACAGCCTTTATACGAGATCGTGCCCGTGGCCATCTCGGCGAAGAACGAGTACACCAGTCAGTATCCGATGGGCGATCTCGAAAAGGTCGGGATGCTCAAGATGGACTTTCTGGGGCTGACAACGCTGACTATCATTCATGATTGCCTCAATAATTTAAGGGAGAAGGCCGGGGTTGAGATCGACTGGTCGATGATCCCTCTGAACGACGAAAAGACCATGCAGCTCTTTTCGCAGGGCCGTACGGATGCAGTTTTTCAATTCGAATCGTCGGGAATGCAGGACATCTGCCGACAGCTCAAGCCGAAAGAACTCGAAGATCTCGCAGCATTGAACGCGCTATATCGGCCGGGCCCGATTGACGGCGGGATGATCGATGATTTCATCGCACGCCATCGAGGCGAAAAAGCGGTCGAATATATCGTTCCTGAGATGGAAGATATTCTCAAGAACACATACGGCGTACTGGTTTACCAGGAACAGATCATGCAGATCGCCCAAAAGCTCGCCGGCTACACGCTTGGTGAAGCCGATCTGATGCGTCGGGCAATGGGCAAAAAGGACAAGGCGCAGATGGTCCCGCACGAGAAGAAGTTCATCGCCGGGGCTGTCGAACGTGGTACTAAGAGGGAAAAGGCGCAAGAGATATTTGCCTTGATGGCCAAGTTTGCCGATTACGGGTTTAACCGAAGTCACAGTATCGCCTATGCCTACCTGGCGTTTCAGACTGCGTATCTCAAAGCGCATTATCCTGAATATTTCTACTCCGCTGTACTTTCGCACGAAGCCGACGACAGTGCGAAGGTTTATAAATACTCCAACGAACTGCGCGCCCTCGGCCTTCAACTTCTGCCTCCGGATATCAATGAGAGCGACGAAGGATTTACCCCGTCTGCGAATGCAGTGCGATTTGGCCTCAGTGCGATCAAAGGGATGGGGTCCGCCGGAGCTCGCGCCATCATCCAGGCTCGCTCGGAGCGCAAGTTTACGTCGCTCTACGATTTCGTTTCGAGGATCGATCAGGGAGCCATTAACAGGCGGAGTCTGGAAAGCTTGATTACGGCCGGCGCACTCGATACTCTCGCCCCTGAGGGCGTGTCGAATAATCAATGGCGTGCAAAATTATTCGCTGCGATCGACGCAGCCCTTTCCTACGCCCAGAACGCCTGGACGGACCGGGTACGCGGTCAATCCGATCTTTTCGGCAGCAATCAGGAAGCAGAAAGTGCGGGTGAAGATCTGCTCCCCGACGTGAAGCCGTGGACCCAAAGCGAAGTTTCGAAGCAGGAAAAGACGTCGATCGGCTTCTATCTCTCCGCTCACCCCCTTGAGGACTATCAGCAAACACTCAAGTCGCTCCACATTCGGAACATGGCCGATATCGAAGAGGTAAAACCCGGTGACACATTGATGGTCGCGGGAATTGTATCGGCACTACAGGTCAGATACAGCAAGAAAGGAAACAGATTCTGCATCTTTCGACTTGAGGATCAATCTACCGGAATGAAATGTCTGGTATGGGCCGAGGCCTACGCAAAAAATGCGGCCTCGCTTAAAGACGACGCAATGCTGATCGTCGAGGGGAAAGTTGAAGCGATCGAAAATAATGAGGCAACGCTCATTGTAAGTGCTGTCCGGACACTAAAAGACACCGTTTCGCGAAACGCCCGCGCTGTCACCATCACGCTGCCAAAGCGGGCGATCGATGACGAATTCTTGCAGGACATTTACTCAGTGTTGAGCGAAACCCAGGGGCGATGCGACGTGCGGCTTAAGCTTTCGGTGGGTAATATGGACCTGCTGCTCGAATCCGGTCCTATCCGTGTTCAAGGCTCTCACCGCCTTGAAGATCAATTGATCGAGCGGGGTTGCCAGATCGAGTGGAACCTCTAAACTATCATTATGGAAACTGCTGAGAAGACCGCGTTTGAACGCGTCATCAATGCTCGCGACCCCGAGCGCCCGTACGCACTCGACCTGTTTTCGTCGATTTTCAGCGACTTTGTCGAAATCCACGGTGACCGACGATACGCCGATGATGCTGCTCTTGTTTGCGGATTTGCACGTCTTGATGGGACAGAGGTAGCGGTGATCGGACATCAAAAAGGGCGGGACACCAAGCAGAGGCAGAAGAGAAATTTTGGAATGGCGAAGCCCGAGGGGTACCGCAAAGCTTTAAGGTTGATGAAGCTGGCGGAAAAATTCGGGCGACCGGTAATAACCTTCATTGACACGCCGGGTGCATACCCCGGGATTGATGCCGAAGAGCGCGGCCAGGCGGAGGCGATCGCTTTGAATCTTCGGGAAATGGCAGGCCTCAAGGTTCCGGTGATCGTTGTAGTGCTGGGCGAAGGGGGCTCTGGCGGAGCCCTCGCGATCGGGGTCGGCGATAGGATCCTGATAATGGAAAATGCGGTTTACTCCGTAATATCGCCAGAAGGGTGTGCCGCTATTTTGTGGAAGGATGCGAGCAAGGCAGCCGAGGCCGCTGCGTGTTTGAAGCTGACCGCAAAAGACCTTTCAGAACTTGGATTGGTCGATGAGATCATACGTGAACCGGCGGCATGGCGAATTCCGAAAGACGAGGACGGAGATTCAAAAAGCGACGGGTTCGACGTGGTCGTCGAAAATGTGAAAAAGAGCCTGCGTAAACAGCTTGCTGAATTGCAGAAGCGGCCTCCTTCCGACCTTATCCGCGAGCGATTTCAAAAGTTTCGAAAGATGGGACAGTGGATTTAAAGTGAAAAAGGCCCGCGGCAAAGAGCGCGGACCTTTTTGTATTATTCTCAATTGCTAAAACGGGATGTCGTCGTCCGCCGCACTACCCGCTGCTTTTGCCGACTCGGACTTCGGTGGCTCGTTGGAACTCGCCGGCCCAGCGAACTCGGCTACGTTTGAATCATTTTCATCGGAATCCTCATTCCTACCGCCGCCTGAACCGAGGAACTGCATATCGGTTCCCTGTACCTCAAGCGTATATCGGTTGTTGCCATCGCGGTCGGTCCATTCTTCGATTCGGAGTCGCCCCTCGAGATAAACCTGCCGGCCCTTCGCCAAATACTTAGCCGCGTTCTCCGCCTGTTTACGCCAAAGCGTCACGCGAAACCAGGTGGTCACGTCTTGATATTCACCGGCCTTGTCCCGTTTTCGTTCGGTTGTTGCAACATTAAGATTGCAAACGGCATCACCCTGCGGGGTGTAGCGAAGTTCCGGATCACGGCCCAAATGGCCCACTATAATTACTTTATTGAATGACATTTAGTGTGGAAATCTCCCTTTCTTAGTTTATTAACAGCAAACTTTCACGGATATTACATTCATCAATCTAATGGGTCAAGTCCGGTGTGCTAACATTTGAAACTTGATCGTCAGGTCATCTGTTTTACCTTATGTTTGCCCCTCTACGACCCCTAGAGATCATTGTCGCACTTGCCCTAATGGCCGTGTGCAGCCTGAGCGTGTCGGGGCAAAAAGGTAATGGACAAGTCGAGCCATTCGTCAGATGCGGCTTCTACATCATCGATCTGAATGAATCAGTTTCTATCTCGCATGATGGCGATTCGTTTTATGCCGCCGAACCGGACGGGGTCGTTCGTGCAATAAGTTCGAGAGACGGTTCGACGCAATGGACCGCGGAACTTGGCGGCGCGATCGCCTCGAACATTGTGACTGACGACGTTCGGGTTTTTGTTATCTCGACCGCAATTACCGAGGACCCAGATTCAACACGTCCTGCATACCTACGCGCTCTCAATAAGACCACTGGGATCACCCAGTTTGTTGTGAATCTCCCAGCCGGAGATCGACCCGCACTTGCTATGTCCGGCAACACTCTCATCGTGTCAGAACGAACGACGGTGAAGGCATATTCGGCCATCGATGGAACTCCCGTATGGTCATCGAGCCGCGACGCCGAAGAAGAGAGTTTCCTGTTTACAGATGGGGGGTGGGCCGCGACGAGCGGCAACGCAGTTACGATTCTTGAGGTCAGCACGGGAACAGAAGCAAGTCGATTCGAAAGTGAGCATCCAGTTTCTGCGGTAGCATTTTCTAAAGATCGAACCTTTGTCGGTGACAATAACGGCAACGTTGTGAGCGTTTCGGGCGGTTCCGCACACTGGCGATTCAAAACCGGTGGACGAGTTTCTTCGCTGATCGCGACCTCTGCCGGATTGGTCGCGGCATCCCATGACAACTTCGTTTACTTGTTAAGTTCGGATAACGGGAAAGTTATGTGGCGTAGGCGGATGCCCGGTCGGATCGCGGACGGGATCAGTGTCGTGGATTCCCAATTATTGGTTCGAGTGATTGGCGACGGCCGATTGTTTATTGTCGGAACAGACGACGGCAAGATCGTTGATCAGATAGACATTGAAGGCGGAATTTCAGTAAATGGGTCGCCGCTGGTCACGACGTCCGGCTCTGTTGTCGTGCCGACTCCCGAAGGTCTGTTAGTTTATGGCAGACGGCCTTGTGAAAACTGAAAATGGCGGCGAGGTGTAGTAACCCGCCGCCATTGAACTGAAACTTAGGATGCGTTAATGAGAGACAGAATACTGATTCATCATCGCGTAGATCTCATCTTTTACCATTAATTTCTTTTTCTTCAGTGTGGATTCTTCGATCTGCTCGTCGTCGTTGGGGTAAGTTAGGCCAGCCAATTCGTTTAACCGCTGCTCGTAGTTTTCGTGCCGGTGAATCAGATCTCTGAATGTCGGATTGCTTCTAAGCAATTCGTCTCTCACCGGATCGTTCGTTGAAAGGTCCATAGCTTTTTCGTCCTCACTTAATCAAAATTACACATCGGCTCGATGCCAACATGGTAAAGGCCCTGTGTAAAATTCATTTTAACTGAGAGGACGCGCAAATTCAACATATTATACGGTCGTAGGAATATTAGCGGTCCGGAGCATCATCATCACCCCATCGTCATCAGGGTGCGAATAAAATCCGCGACGAATCCCGGTCTCGACGAATCCGAAATGTTCATAAAACGATATTGCCGTGTCATTTTGTCGTCGCACGTCGAGCCATATCTTTTCCGCCTTTGATCGCTTTGCACGGTCGATTAGGGCCCACAGCAATGCGGATCCTATCCCTCGACGGCGATAGTGCGGATTGATACCAATGTTGTAAAGTTCGACATCAAGTCCCGTGGCAGTTTCGCTGCTCGGTATAAACCGCGAAACCAGAAATCCGCAGATCGCGGGTTGATCTGTCACGGCCTTCCGCATAAACGAATCAACGTGAGCAAGCTCCTCCACCAGGTCCTCGCGGGACCACGGGCTGAGGTTCGCCGTCTCCGCGATCCTGATGATCTCGGGGGTATCGTCAACGCTGATCGGCAGTATGCGACAATTGTGCATCTTTAGAAAAGTCCGGGATTCCGTCGGCGATTGAGTAAATAAAGCGGTTCACTGCTATTTGTGACTCTGCCGGCGATCGCCGCGCGCCCTATGTAAAAGGCCAGAGCTTCGTCGGTGATCGATATCTTCGACGCCGCTATCGTCAACGCTTCATACTCAACCGCCTCAGGGGTACAGATCAGCGATGGCGCTGTACCGTCAATCGCCTTTAGGAGATCGTCGACACTGCCGATCTCCGGATCCGAAAACTCACCCGAAACCTTGGATTGCCATGCGAGGTCGGACCCGCCGAGCTTTAAGACTGCGAACATGTTCGATTCTTCGGAGTTACCGCTTTGAAGCAACGCTTCAAGTGCGGACATACCAACGATCTCGACATTGCGTGCAGCCGCCAATCCTGCGACTGTCGCAAGCCCTACCCGGATACCGGTATAGCTGCCCGGACCTCGGGAAACCGCGATACGGTCGACATCAACGAGCTTACGCCCGGCCTCATTTAGCACTTCATCGATAGATGGGATCAGATGTTCCGCACGTGACACGTCGCTGCCGCCCGGCGAGAGTCCTACGAGCTCTTCGCCGTGGAACAAGGCAAGGCTACCCTTTCCGATCGCACTCTCTATTGCGAGAGTTATCGGCGAAGTTTTCGTTCGTTGCGTGATATTCATCGACTGCGGCGGACCAATGCGGCACCGACACGCGGGATAGACGGCCCAATTCGCTTAGCAACACTGCCCAATTGATAATATACGCGAGAGCCGTCGTCGAACGAACCTTCCATATCGATCGTGGCCTGAATGGGATTAGGGGGAATGCGTTTGCGGATCTGTTGAACCAGCAGCTTTGGCGATCGCAATGTAGTTTGTATAGGGCGGAGCCGGACATCCGATGCCCACTCGCGTTCAACACATTTAGTTATCCACTGCGGGATATCGATCGCTTCTGATGCGAACGGTAGTTCGGAGATATCAAGTCCGAGATATTTGTGAGCAAGCCCGATGGTGGTGATCACCCACTTTCGCCGCGTCTCGCTAACGGAATCGAGGCACATACTCCAATCAAACCCCGCCGGCCGATTCAGCACAGCGTAATAAATGTCGTAGAGCCGTTCCTTGTACTGGCCTCCATCCGTCAGCCAGTGGACAGCGAGTATCCGAAGATGATCCTCCGCCCGCGGAACCCGAACCTCAACGCCTTCGATATTGAGCATCCCACAACGATCGTATATCGTTTGCCATGGAACAGTGTCGAGTTGACGGAACTCACGGTGGAGGTCGATTCCCATACGCGAAGGTGTTTCGGTTTTGAGAAGTGCTGCCGCTCGTTCACAGTCGGCGACTGGGACTGCAATATCGATGTCTGCAGATATCCGGGCATGTGCAATCGGGTAATTTCTTGCCGCTGCAAACCCCTTAAAAAGAATCGAGCGAATGCGATTATCGTGGAAAAAGGAGATCGCTTCACAAATCTCCAGCTCGTTTCGTTTTCGGGCGAGCAGATTCCACTTTTCGGTTTGCTCATGCATCGGACATAAAAATAGCAGTGAGAAAAGCCCCACTGCTATCATATAATTCTGAAAAATAACTATTTACTTCGAGACGAAGTCTTCCGGCTTGCGTCCCCCACCGGCCCAGCACAAAATCCGTCAAGACAACTATCGTTCGGACAATCCCCAACACAATCTACTACGGTGTCGCATCCACACGACGAACTTGCCATCGCACTCTTCGGTGCCGCCAGCGATGCAACGATCGGAAGAGCGATCATCGAAGCAAGTCCGATCTTCTTAAGAGCTTCTCGACGCGAGGTGCCTGCAAACGGAGCTTTGAGCGAATTTTCCAAAAGGTCGCTTTCATTAAGCTGATCAATAGCGAGCCACACCAGATCATCCGACACTTCACCGCCTTTGGTAGTTTTCACATGCCGGGCGATATCTGAAACGGTTCTCGTTCCATCGCACGATTTCCAGACCAGAGCAGCAGTTTCATTTAGACAATGGGCCTTGTTCGTGTTGAGGTCAAGGACCAGCACCTCGTTCGGAACTTCCTGGACCACCAGGCCGTTCTTTCGAGCAATCGGGAATTGCGAATTGTTCATGTTCTCCTCCAAGCTATTACCAGCTAATGCCAATCAGTTTAAACTATTTTCACAAAAAGACAAAATATTTTTTGCAGTGCCACAAGCGTCACCACGCGAACCTTTAAGAATTATGGCACTTTCCAGCGCCAACTTCAATACTTTCATCGAAAATTCAGGAAATTCCGGCAACGTTATCGTGTGCTGCACGATGTGAATAACTCCTTCACCGTGGGTCAATCGCTGCGGTTCCCAAGTTGCGTTCTCTTCGAACTCCGCCAATATCACCCATCCGATAGGAACGGGCCCTTTTCCTTTCCGGCCCCCAAAATTCTCGATTGGTATGCCATTCTTCTCGCTCCAAACTCTTCCCGGCTCTCTCACCGACAGATCTCGCGCAAACGGATGAACCAGACCGTGCGCATCCAAAACAGCATACTCATCGGAAAAATATCCGGCGCCCAGCTTCACCAGTTCCAGTACGAGCGTGGTCTTTCCCTTTCCGCTGTCCGCCGGGATCACTATTGCCTTACCTTTCCACTCCACGACGCCAGCATGAACGAAGACCGTGTCTCGAGCCCACCCCGCAATAAAAACCCTCAGGTGGCGCACAAAAAGCTCAAGCACTTGATCCGCATCGCTCGAGTGATGCGAATAGACGCCATCCTTGTATAAATGAATGTAGCCATCCTCATCCTCAGCAATACCAAAGACGCGGTCTGCTCGCACGTTTTCAATGATCTCAATATCGTCCAACAGCGCTTTCCGCGCAGTTTGCTCAATCGAATTGAGGAGTTCTCGACGGTTGCTCTCGAGACGGACAATCAAACCGAACGATTTGAAACTAATACTGCGGTCGAAAACCAACTCCTTCGACCCCTCAATTTCCATCATCCGTTACGGCCCCGTGTCGATTCTTAACTTGTAAACCTAGCACCTTTATATAGTTAGGTCAATCTTTTTTTGCGCCCGGCTATAACGAGTGCTGCTGAAAGGATAATTGTAAAAGAAAGTAGTAAAGCTACCCAGAATCCACTTTGGCCCAAAGATAACACGACAAGAACTCCGGTGACGGACGCTGCTGACATATAGATCTTGGCAACAAATTTGTGCTGCCAACCCGAGATTACCATTCTCTGATATAAATGCTCCCGGTGCGGATGCCAAATTTTCTGCCGCGTTACGGCCCGTCGAACCAGAGTTAACCCCGAGTCAAAAACGAAGGGCCACACGAGAAGAACAGCAACCAGAGGCAAGATTGAATTCTGGGCACTCTCCCGTTCCAGAGCCAGAAGCGGGAGCACGCCGAATGTGAATCCAAGAAAGGCGCTTCCCACGTCTCCCATGAAGATCTTCGCGGGCTGCCAGTTATGGACGAGAAATCCTACCGACGACGACGCCACTAACGTTCCAATGCATATCACGAGCGGGATCTGCAGCATCCATCCAACGGCAAACCACCCAAGGCCTGCTACTACAGCCTGGCCGCCCGCGATCCCGTCTATGCCGTCCATGAAGTTGTAGGCGTTCGTGATCCCGACGATCCATACAATGGTCACTGCAATGCCCGCGACTCCCAGGTCGGGCGACACGGCAATGCCAAAAAAGTCGACCTGGTGCCAGTATCCAAGATCAAATACGACCAATCCAGTAGCGGCCAAGTGAACCAGAAGGCGCCATACGAACGATACCTCATGGACATCATCAAGCCAGCTGACGGCGGCGATCAGCGCTGAGGCTATCAGATAGCTTAGAGGTACCGGATATCCGAACACCCAACTTCCCAAAAGGGTTCCGAACAGTACAACGATAGCGATGACGAGCCCGCCACCGCGCGGCACCGGCTCGGAATGCGAACTGCGGGCGTTCGGAACATCAATGAGGTTTCGCTTAAGACTCCAACGCCGGAATGCCTCAACACCGACAACGGTGATGATACCGACAAGAATTGCAAATGCCAGAAACAGCATCAGTTACGCTTCGCAAGATAATGTTGCACTTCAAGTGCGATCGCACGTGAGATCGGTGTCTGGGGCTCTCCAGCATAACGCCGTTTGATCGCATCTGTCGAATAGACCGCATTTGCAAGCCAAGTCTCTAGAGACTTTGAAACACTTTCAACGCGATGCTTCAAGGGCGTTAGCCTTCCAAGCGCTGCTCCGGTACGGATCAGTACTGGTGGTATGCTGACGGGCAATAGCTTTCGACCGAGTCCCTCCGAAATTTGTTTAAGCATTGCGTTAGTAGTGATCGGCTCGGCGGCTATGTTGAAAATCTCGATCCCCGGCTTTTTCACAGCAAGTAGCTCCAAGCATATTTGTGCGACATCACCCACATAAATGAGACTCTTGCGATTCTCGCCGGAACCGATTCGAGCAAAGCGGCGGTTATCGATTGCCCTAATCAGCCGACCGAAATTACCTTTGCTTCCCTCACCAATGATGGGAGCCGGCCGTAAGATTGTAAGATCCATGCCTGAGTCGTTTGACACCTTTACCGCCCGCGCCTCCGCCTCGATCTTACTTGCTGAGTAGTCATCATCGATCGTACCGGACATTTCCTCTGTTATCGATCGCTCTAGCCGAGATTGCTTTCCGAGATCGCCATAGACCAGAACAGAGCTCATATGAATGAAATGCCTAGCGCCCATTGCGGCGGCCGCGACTGCGACCTTCTCGGTGCCAAGCGTATTGATCCGGCGATAGACCTCGCCCGAAATATGTCCGAATCGGTGTGCTATCGCGGCTGTGTGGATCACGGCGTCAATCGGACCGTATGACTTCAAAGATCCTAAAAGATCGTCTGCGCCAATATCCAGATTGAATGTTCCTTGGGCGCGTTGTTTAAGAGCATCGTCAAATTCCGTAGTTGGCCCGCCAACGCAGATTACCTCGTGCCCATGAGCAAAAAGCAGATCGGCGACCCGCCCTCCTACAAACCCGGTTGCACCTGTCAAAAGCACTCTCATTAGCTTAGAGCAGCGACGTATTTCGCCACCGAATGTGGAAACGTATATTTTTCCTCAGCCGCCCGGCGCGCACGTGCACCCATATCTGAAAGTTCGCTCGGGTCCTCTGCGATTCGCGTGATCAAAGCCGCTAGGCCGATGTGATCCTGTGGGTCGATCCGCCAGCCGATCTGCTCCTCTTCGACCAATAAAGAAAGCTCGGACCCCTCATCAGCGACTGCGATGATCGGCTTTCCTGCGGCCATTACGTTATAGGTTCGGCTTGGGACGGAGATCCCGTTCATACCGCGATTCAGCGAGATCAACGAAACATCGCACGCGTTCAGAAAAACGGGTTGCTCGGCCCGCGGCTTAAGTCCCAGTATCGTAACGTTCGTGAGATTTCGATCACGCTTCTGTTCTTCAAGCCATTTCTTTTTCCCACCGTCCCCGATGAACAAAAAATGGACGTCCGGCCGGTCGGCGAGACTTGCGGCACACTCCAGAATACTTTCGAGATCGTGCGTACGTCCCATATTGCCTGAGTATAGCAGTACGAATTTCTGGCTCAGCCCGAGTTCTTTTAGAAGTGCGTTGTCCGTCTTCGGACGCGGCTCAATGAAGTCTGTTTCGGCGCAATTTGGGACGATGACTATCGGAATGTCCAAGCCTTCTGACTTTTTCGCCATCAGGGACTCCATGTCTCGCCCAATAACAAATATTTTCGCCGCATGCTTGTAAAGCCAGCGGTTCGCCAGATCGATCGAACGGGCGACGAAAGAACCGCGTTTCATCTTCCCCGCCGCAATGATCGCATCCGGATAAACGTCATACATGAGAAGCGAGTAACTCGCCCCTTTGGTCAATGCGGCAGCCGCAGTAATGAACTGAAGTGTCGGCGGCGCGGTCACTGCAAGCACTCGATCGCCCTTCTTGAAGAAGCGCAGTGCATTGACGAACATCGTCGCACCGAGCGTCATCATATTCGTAAGCCGGAACAAAAATACATCCTTGTCCAGAGTTGTCCCCGCCGATCGATAGATATCAACGCCGTTGTGCAGCTCGCGTTTTGGAGCCTTGACGCCCCGTGACGAATAGCTTGGTTGACCACACAGCGCTTTCACATCAAAATGCTCTGACAGCCCTTCAGCAAAGCGCGTCATATGAAACGCGGTCGTGTTCTCGTCGGGATAAAACGGCTCTGAGATGACCCAAAGCCGCGGCCTTTGTGCATGCTCCGTTTCTTCCATTAACCCCTTATCGCTTCCTCGATGATCTTTCTGTACTCTGCCTCGTATTGCCGTGCGATCGCCTCGGCTGAAAACCTCTCGACGTTCGCCTGACCCGCTGCGATCAGTGACTCGCGATATTCGTGGTCCTCAACGATCCGAATAATTGCCGCCCGAATCGCCGACGGATCATATGGGTCAACCAGTGCTGCCCCACCCCCGGCAACCTCTTTCATCGGACTAAGGTCGCTCGTTATCACGGGAGTCAACATTCCCTGGCTCTCTATGATCGGCAAGCCGAAACCCTCGTATGTGGAGCAGAAAGCGACTATGTCCGCATTCGCGTATTCATCACGCATTTCGGTCTCTGATAGTCCTTGGACAGTGCTGTGCTCCACGTCATGATCTCTTAGCAATGACGTCTGCTCGGGCGAAAGTGACCCCACGATCCGCAGCGAACAGCTTAACCCACTGACGGCTCTCACCACGTTAGTCAAATTCTTGTTCTCGCCGGTGCCGACTTGGAGTATCACGGGTTCCGGCCGAAATGCTCGTTTTGAATCTGCGGTGAATGTCTCGCGCAGTGGGTTCTCGATCACCGCGATCTTCGCCGGATTACAATTTGTGAGCTGTACGACTTCCCGCTTGGTCGCTTCAGAGATCACTGTTAAATGACGGAGTCGCCGAACGGGCCAGTCGTAATAGAGCTTTTTGATCACGTAACGCCGCAGGCCGCGTCGTTTTTTTAAGATCCCGATGTCATGGATTGTCAACAGCGTACGATCCGGCGGCAAACGCATCCCGAGATAGTGGACATCTCCGGTAATATGATAGATATCCGCAGGCTCAAAACGTGCGAACAACAGATTTAGTAAAACCTTTACCGAGCCCAGCCCCCACGGCATTTTCGAGAAACTGCATTTGTGACCGAGTTTAGTCAGCGACGACGCAACCTGCTCAAAAACGCGTTCGACGCTCATCGGGAGCGGCACGTTTCGCTCGATGAACCGGATGTGGAGTTGCTCCTTGCCCCCGCGTTTCACACCCATTAGTTGTTCTGTACGGCGTGCTGCACGATCATCTCGGAAGTTATGGCAGTCGTTCCGACCTGACCCACAACGATCCCGGCCGCAGTATTGGCAAATGATGCGGCATCCACTGGCGAAGCACCGGCGGCCAGGCATGCCGCCATACACGCCACGACAGTATCACCTGCGCCGGTGACGTCATAAATATCTTTCGCGGCCGCAGGTAAATGAGCGGGTTCGACATCGCGCTGGAACAAGGTCATTCCATTTTCACCTTGGGTAATCAGCAGCATTTCAAGACCGACCGTGTCCAAAAGCTGTTTCCCTGCGATCTCAGCAAGATTCGGAGTTGTAGGATCGAGCTTGCACGCTTCGGCCGCCTCTTTCTGGTTCGGCGTCAAAAGTGTCGCGCCCTTATAGCGAGCGTACTCAAATCCCTTAGGGTCAACTACGATAGACTTCCCGGCTTCGTTTGCGGCTCTTATCATCTTCGGAACGAGCCCTTCGGTTAGAAAGCCCTTTGCATAGTCGGATAGCACCACAATATCCGTATGCTGCAACAACGCCTCGAATCGCTTGAATACGATCGCCTCGTGATCACCATTGAGCGGTGTCGATACTTCATTGTCCACCCGGACGACGTGCTGGCCATGCGCGACTATCCGCGTCTTTACTGTGGTCGGACGCCCGTCGAGGTGCAAGAGGTCGTTGGGATCGATACCTTTGGCCGAGACATCCGATCGCAGGAACGCGCCCGCGCTGTCGTCGCCGACCCCGCCGAGTAGGGAGACACGAGCACCGAGTCCAAGCAGGTTTGCAGCGACATTAGCCGCGCCGCCCGGGGTGTAGCTACTTTCGTCCAATCGCACCACCGGCACCGGAGCCTCAGGCGATATCCGGCTCACTGTTCCCCACCAGTAACGGTCGAGCATCACGTCGCCGACGACGAGGGCCGACACTTTGGATATTTGCTCTAACAAGTTCATCAATATTCGCCGCGCGCAACCATGTCGTCGATCATCTCGCACCAGAT
This sequence comes from Pyrinomonadaceae bacterium, assembly GCA_041751195.1. Classification (GTDB taxonomy): domain Bacteria; phylum Acidobacteriota; class Blastocatellia; order Pyrinomonadales; family Pyrinomonadaceae; genus OLB17. The sequence goes on from JBGSXX010000001.1 coordinate 78,444, forward strand.
ATGTGCCACGGTGATATGCGCCTCTTGTATCCGCGCAGTGCGCTCTGATGGAACCATCAGGCAGGCGTCTGACAGTGAAGCGAGCTTCTTCCCTTTTGCCCCCGTCATGCCGATCACTTTGCAGCCTTGACTGCGGGCCATCATAACAGCGGCGATCACGTTCGGCGATGTGCCGCTAGTACTGATCGCGATCAAACAGTCGCCCTCGCGAGCTAACGCTTCGACCTGTCGGGCAAAAATTCGTTCAAAACCGTAATCGTTTGCAAGGGCAGTCAATGCCGACGTATCCGTGGTTAGAGCGATGGCCGGCAACGCCTTGCGCTCCGTCTCATATCGCCCGACAAATTCAGCGGCGATATGCTGAGCGTCCGCTGCGCTTCCACCATTTCCGCATACCAGCACCTTGCCGCCGTTTTTTACGGTGTCAATCAGAATTTCGGCACATTCCCGGATAGTGTCGTACTGAAGATCAATGAGCTTACCGAATACCTGGACGTGCTGATCGAGCGAGCCGGCGATCTTATCAGAATGCTGCACCGAGTTATGAACGATTTGGGTCTCACATGTTGCGATTATCCGTTCAACGATCGCAGATGATGAGAATCCCTCGAGCAGCGGTAAAGAAAAGATCTGTCCACCATGTTTTCGGACGTGATCGGCACCGATGATCTGGTCGCTAGGCCAATCACCGCCTTTCACAAGGACGTCCGGCGAAAGGCGTTTGATCAACTCCTCCGGCGTCGACTCATCAAAGACAATGACCTCGTCGACAAACGGGAGTGCCTGCAGAGCTGAGGCTCGCTCCTCCTGAGTCATGAATGGACGCCCCGGACCCTTTATGCTGCGAACGGAGCTGTCACTATTAATCCCGACGATCAATTTGGAGCCGAGAGCCCGTGCACGCGAAAGCAGGTCAAAATGCCCGGGATGAAGTATGTCGAAGCACCCGTTAGTGAAAACAATCATTGGTTGATCAGATCGAATAGGCACGATCTCGCAAAATCTATGAGGCGAGGTGGGGTGCTCGCGGATCCCTAGAGTGAGCCCGATACCCTATCAGTCTTGCCAGAACATAAACGAAAATGAGGCCCGCTACCGCCGTTGTACCATTCCTAAAAAGATTCGGGATAATGTTGCCGTAGAAACTTTCAAACGAGACCGTGATCAATAGCATTGCGTAGAGGACCACCCGCCAAGTCACCGCCGGCTGCCCTTCTACAAGAGACCTATAGATCGTCCGCATCAGAATTCCGAGGAAAATCATACCCAGAACCACGCCGATCTCCCCAAAGTTGCGCAGAAGATCTGCAATAGGCGTTACGGCGAAGGAGTTCTCACCAAAGTCAAAATACAAATCTGCGTAGCGACGCGCCTCTGATGCCACGACCTTATCTTCCCAAATAAATCGGGGAATAAAGAACGTCGTCAGATCCTTGGTGATGTTATTGTCCAGGCCGTACATCTCTTCGTAGGGGCGGAGACGTTCGTAATTCGATACAACGACCGCAACCGAACTCAAGGTGTCGAGGCGTTCAGAAACCGCATAGAAAGCGAATTCAAAGGTTTCATAGACCCCCGTTCTTCCTACCTGGTCGACGGTCTGAAATACCGTATCGGAATATTCATTGATATCGACGCGGCTTTCCGATCCCTTTAGCATGCGGAACGTCGTGCCGTAAATCATACCGACCGAGATACTTAAAAAAACCAGCGCTCCGGCAAAGGCCGCCTTTTTCACGGTTAATTTCCGGCCCGCCAGCAGATACGCCAGTCCTGCAACGACGATCACCTGAAGCAAGCTCGAGCGATTACCTGCATAAAGTGCCTTAGCAACAGCCGAGACCAGCAAGATGCCCGTAATGATCGCGGTTTGAACATTGAGCCTAGGCTGTTTGAAAACTATATACCAAAGCAAGAATGTGCCTTGTATCCAAAAAAGGGTCGTCAGATAGATCAATCCGTCAAATAGCCCTGTCTCCTCGACCTTTTGATAACCGACCAATCCGAGTACCAACGCAAAAATGTTGTTGAAAAATCCCAGGCTCATCAAAAGCATCCCGGGTATCGCAAAAGACATTGGTGCGAAATCACGCGCGGGCAAAAACGTGTCGAACTTCTGCCCAATGACGCGCCCCACCGGGAGCAGAAACCCGGCAGCATACGCGAGAAATCCGACGGCGATCAAGACTGTCGTGTACGGAAGGTCGTAAGAAGGATTCTGGATGAAATTCAGAAAATAGGGCTGTGACCAGCCGCTCGCCAAAAGGGTCCCGCCAACAACGAACGCTGGGAAAAAGTACGAGGCTGCAGCGTAGATGATGGGGTTATAAAGGTCTAACTTTCCCTTCTTATAAAAAACGAGCGTGGTTACGCCAAGGGCAAGAGCGATCAACGCTATCCACGGGAGCAGGAACACGTACTGAAATTCACGCGTAATATCACTCGTCAAGGTTGCTGCGAGCAATACAACAAACAGAACAGCTGCCATCAGTCCTAAGCCCACGGGTAGGAATCGGTCAGACGGGTGAAATCGCTGCTGTACCTGAAAGTTTGTCGCCATTTAACGCCTGAATACGATGATAAGGCGTGCGACGGATGATATCAACCTATGTTCGCTTATGAACGTCGAAGTTCTGAGATCGACGAGAAATCCCAGAACCGTACCGCGAACAGAGCCCCGAGGTAAACGAGTGTGCCAGCGACCGCGATGACTGCCAGCGTAGCCCATGACGCGTCAGTCAAGACAATCGCATATCCCTGCAACATCCCTACGGCGCTGGCCGTTGCGGTTAAAACTGCAGCATTGATCAGCCAAAATCCAAACAGTGCCCGCCCGAAGCAGATTCGCTCAACAAAAAAGATGACGGGTAATGTCACCGCCGCCCCGACCGCCCTTGCATATGCTACTAGTTGAATTTGCCCGTTATTAGCAACCGCAACGATCACGAGGACGGCAACGAGTGCCAATAACACGGAAGTTGCGGCATTTATAGCGGGCTTTCGGAACGCCTCAGCCGTGTGCCAGGCAATAATGCCCACAGCAATGAGTCCAAAAGCAGCAGTGTGACCCACGAGGATCGGCATCGAACGAAGTCCAAACTCAGCACCCAACCACAGCTCGAGAAATGCTTCGCCGAGGGAAAGGAAATGCATGACCAGCATCGCGATAACAATTAGCGCCAGCCGCGTCAGCTTGCGATAGAAGCGCTCGAGAGCTTCCAGATCTCCAAGCATCTCGTTCATTCGCGGAACAAAAGCCTGCGACATGCTCAGCACGAATGCATGAAGGTACATACCAAGCATCAGCGGTATCACGTAGAAGGTGAGAGCCTCGGCCCCAAACTGCCTCAACACCCAAGCTCGCTCGAAAATGAACAGAAGGCTGGTTATAGCCTGATAGACAACAATGCTCCCAGCGAAAGATAGCACTGCAGTCGCCATCGCACGGTCGAAACCAAGCGAAAAAGAGAACTGTGGAAAGGCCTTCTTTGCGGCTGCATAGAAAGCGATGGCCGCGACAGCTGCCGCCACAACATTCCAGGCGATCAAATACTCCATCCCTGAACCTCGAACAGCGAGGAACACGTTACCCGCACTTAAAAACACAGCGTTAACGGCAGTTATAACGGCGACCGTACGGAATCCGTGCCGTGACTGAAGCACCGATTGGAATAGCTGACCCGCTGCCAAAAGTGGACCGCCGATACATACGAGATAGATCGACGCAATCACGGGCCCACGCCAAATGGCAGGTGTTCGCAACAGCCCGTCAACGATCAGCGGAGCCGCAAGTGCTAATATCAACCCCTGCAAGGCAGCTACCGCTGCGTTTACCCAAAAGGCGAATCCGGCGTATCTTACCGCCGAGGCATCATCACCGGCAGCCCTAAATTCCGGAACGTACTTAATGACGACGCGAGCGACCCCCGTTGTAAAGGCGAAGCCTAGGAACCCGAGGATCATCGCATAATAGCCGTACGCCTCGTTGCCCAAATACTGCAGCAGCACCGGCGTCACGAGAAACGTCAGTGCAAGTGGGATCGACCACGCAAGCAAACTAAAGCCTGCGTTCGAAAAAAGTCCGGGCCGGGTGATTTGGGTGGTCTGATTCAATGCGGTGCGGCGAGTTAGTCTTTAACGACTCGGTCTGCAAACGTTTCCGACAGATCCGGCTCATGAAGCGTCTCCGCCCAGTCACCTTCAAGATTTTTTCCCAGCAGATACCGAGCGTAGAACACCGGCGTCGCTGCAAGACCTTCCAGATAATTCGGAGCTGTCGCGATATTCATATAATGCCGCCGCCACAAACTATGAGCGTTTGGACTATTTGAAAACAGCGCCTTGATCTTGTCTGTAAAGCTGAGCGAGCGAAATCTGGGAGGCGGATCGTTCGGCTTACAAAAGATCCTCGCCCGTGGCTCGATCAAAAGCCGCCACCCCAGCCTTCGCATTCGCGGCGTATACTCTGCATCGCCGTAATGAACGAACCGCTTCTCATCCATCAACCCTACCTCACGGATGGCTTGGACGGGAAAGAGGACGCAGTTCCCGACTATGATATCTACACTCCACGGCCTCTTTGGAACTGTCCAGACCGTCTGGTTACGCCAATGCCGGAATCCACCGCTCAGGAGTTCCCATTTGGGCGAAACCTGAAACAGTTTGTGGGGCGTGGTCCAATCTAGAAGCAACGGACCGACCACCGAACGAGGATATTGCTGTGCACACTCGACCATCACTCGAACCGCGCGCGGATCACATATCGTGTCATTGTTGCAAGTCAGTATATAGTCGGGATCGTGTTCAAGAGCAGCTTCAATTCCCCGATTGGTGCCGCCGGTAAACCACAGGTTGCCGTCACCAAAGATGATCTCGGTGTCCGGAAATGCCGCTGCGACGGCATCTGCCGTCCCGTCCGTCGAGCCGTCGTCAACGATCACGACACGAATATCGAAGCCGTCGCAGTCAAGCTCCTCTAGACTGCGGAGCCACTGCAGCGTCTCCGCCTTTCGGTTGTGAACCGGTGATACGATTGAGATCTTTGTTTGGCTCACTAATAATCGAATGCGGGGTTTTGAAGTTGCTCAATGTCGGCGTTGACCATCAGTTCGATGAGATCGGCAAACTTCGTCTTCGCCTTCCAACCGAGCTCCCTCTCGGCCTTCGACGCGTCACCGATGAGCAGATCGACCTCTGTTGGACGCAAGTAATTATCACTTAGAGCCACGACCACGTGCCCCTCGCGGACCGATGACGCTTGGCCACCGGTCTTTGCACTCAGTTGATCAATATCAATATGCGAAACGACCCCTTTTTCATCACGCTCACTTCCCTGCCATTCGATCTCGATTCCGATGCACGCGAATGCCGTTTTAATGAGTTCGCGAACTGAATGTGCCTCTCCGGTCGCCAAAACAAAATCCTCCGGCCGTTCGTGCTGAACGATCCTCCACATCCCTTCGCAAAACTCGGGGGCATACCCCCAATCGCGCTTCGCTTCGAGATTACCGACCACCAGTCGTTCTGAATTTCCCAGAGCGATCCGTGCCACCTCACGCGTGACCTTTTTTGTTACGAACGTCTTTCCGCGACGCGGCGATTCGTGATTGAAAAGGATGCCGTTACTCGCGAAAATATCGTAGGCCTCTCGATAGTTCACGATCATCCAGTACGCGAACAATTTTGCGACTCCGTAAGGCGATCGCGGATAGAAAGGCGTCGATTCCCTCTGCGGTACCTCTTGAACTTTCCCAAACAATTCAGACGTTGACGCCTGGTAAAACCGCACCTTTCGCAACCCCGTCTCGCGGATCGCGTCCAAGAACCGTAGTGTACCCAGCGCGTCGACTTGCGCCGTATAATCCGGCAGTTCAAACGAAACCTTGACGTGGCTCTGAGCCGCAAGGTTATAGATCTCATCCGGTTCGATCTTTTCAAGCAGCCGGTTCAGATTGCTCGCGTCGATCAGGTCCCCGTGATGTAAGAAAAGACTCTTATTCAAGATCTCCGGGTCGTCATAGAGATGATTTATTCTGCCGGTATTGAACGAGCTTGAACGGCGGATTATCCCGTGTACCTCATAACCCTTTTCCAAAAGGAGTTCGGTGAGGTAACTGCCGTCCTGCCCGGTGATTCCGGTTATAAGAGCTTTCTTCATATTCGCTGACTGATTATTTCAAATTTCTCGCGCGTCTGCATTATTCGACCAAAGTCCACATTTCAACACGCCGAACGCTCTCAAGCGTGAACTCACCGTAGTCAACAAACTCGGCCTCGCGACGATAATTTTGCCTGATGAAATCCCACAGCGGCGCAAGATTGTCACCCTCTGCTCGTTCGTGCGGCTCTTTGGACCAGAACCCGTTCCAGACGACGATCCGAGGTCGCGCAGCCCTAAGCGAATCCACAGTCGCCTTAACCTGAAATTCGGGTGTGTACTCGGAATCACGTACCACATACATCGGCGTCGGGTTTCGAAGCTGCAGGGGAAAATAGAAGCCCGGATGGTGAGCCTCATAGATCTCGTCGCCTGGCGTAGTTCGCTCCGCCACCCACTGGTATTTATCTGCGATAAGTTGCGTTTGAAACGCTGTGCGGCCCCCGGGCAGATCCAAGTAATACTTTTCGACCGTCTGCCGCTGGATCGAATAAACTCCAGCCCAAAACGCAAAAAGTACAATGATAGCTGGTAGCGTTCGCGAAACACTTCCGACACGCGTCAGCAAATATACAAATATGATCAATGCGGGAATCGCAACATGATAGAGACGCATCGCGGTAGGAGCCGACGTGCCGATCGCAAGTGCAGTGCCGACAAAGACGAGCAACATCAGACGTTTGTCGGTCAGGCCATCGCGTAGCGGATAGCCAAATCGACGGGCGGCGACATACACAAAATACACGAACGGCACCAGCGCGTAATAAAAGACAAGCGGGTGAACATATCTGATGAACCGCGAAATGCCCCGCCACCCTTCGTGAGCCGCAAAAAATTGGGCAGTATTGGGGAAATCGGAAAAGTACGCTGTCGATTTCGCAAGCGGGTCATGGATATAGTGACTGCGCACAAACTCCACCATCGAAAAGTAATAGACCTCGAAGCCCGTCTGCCACAGGAAATACAAATTGGTCACCAACACCGTCGCGGCGAAGCTTACCCCTAAAGCAGCACCTTTGAAGACAACGTCACGCCACAACTGTTTTTCCACATATGCGTTCCAAATCAAAAAGCAGCCGATTCCGACGATCGCGATCAGTCCACGAGTGTGGACGAAAAATGACGCTATACCACACAAGGTGCCCGCAACAGCGATCGAAAGCAACGAGAGAGACCTGAAAAGCACGGCCACCGCGGCCAGAACAAATATTACGCTGAAAAGTCGATACGTTCCGTCGATCCCGAATAGCCGGAAACCAATTACGAAGTAAAGGATGGCGGGAAGATACACGGCCCAGCCCGTTAAAACGTGCCGGCTGAGATGCCACAATAGCGCTACCTGAGCCATCCCAAGGATCAATACGACCAGATTCAAAACCCATGGCTTAACGCCGAAAATCGAAAATGCCGTCAAATAAACAAGCTCGGCGCCCGGCGGTATGAAATGGAAAAAATCGAGGTAGATCTTCTCGCCCGCCAGCATCCGCATGGCGTTTGAGAGATTGATCATATGATCGCCCTCAAAATAAATGGGCGTGAAGGGTAGCTGGAAAATGTGGGTGTAAAGATATAGAAACGCGAGGGCAAAAAACAAAAGATCCGCGCCGCTGACCGGCGGCAAACCTTCGTGTTTGGTGGCGGTACTCTGCATTTCCGGGTAAGGTCAGCGGGTGTTATCGGCTGGACGAAGCAAGATGGAATACATCTTCCAGGCTGTCACCAGATTGGCAAGTTTTAGCGTATAGAAGGATTCTGAGGCAATGCTGAATCCCGCATCTATGAAAAGCTGCTGCCACGCTGCCAAGGACCTAAAATACTCTCCGCGGTCTTGGAGCATAAAAAAATGCTTTAACTTTTCCCCCGGTTCCGGAATGAGCGGCTCTTGAACTATCACTACACCATCAGGGTTGCAAATTCTGGATATTTGCCGCAGCATGACCGAGCATTGTTCATCGTTAAGGTGATGCATTAAGGAATTGACGAGGACGACGTCAAATCGCCGATCCCCGACCGGAGGATCGGTCGCGTTCCCGACCTTAAACTCCGCGTCCACAAAGCGTGCGCGGGCGTCATCGATATACTTTGAGTTGAGATCGACACCCAAGTAGTTCCAGCCTGCAAAAAGTGCAGTGTTGGAACCCGGTCCACAGCCGATATCCAAGACAGCACCGGACTCCTTACCGGCGGCGCTTAACATTTGCTTTACCGCTTCAACCTTTCGCCGATTGAGCGGCGCCGACCACAGAGAGTATCCGATGGAAGATTCAAGAATTCGATTTTTTGCTTCTTCTAGAATCACTTTTTCTTCGCCGCCAACAGAACCGAACTCCCAAGTGGCGGCCTCGACGTGACAGCAGTTTCGATCTGCATTGTCGCGGTCAGCGAACCGTTAACCGCGCGTCCCGGCAGGCCAAATCCCCGCCGATAAATCTCTTCATCACTTAACCCGCGGGAAAACACCGCAAGAGAAAATCTTCGGGCGAGAAGCAACGGTACGTTCGCAAGCCCCCAGTATCGGGTATCGAGAACGTTAAATCCGGAGCCTGAGAATTCCGTTTCCAGGGTTCGTTTATCGTACCGACGAAAATGCCCCTGCACCGTGTCAAACCGGCTGAATAGCATGTTTAACGCGGGTACGTTCACAAAAAGCATGCCTCCCGGACGCAGGTGGTGCTCGAGGGCTTCGATGAACGGCCGGGTATTTTCTATGTGCTCCAGCACATCAAATAGAAAGATCGCGTCGTAAGCTTCCGCGAGTTCCGGCGAACGCTCCAAAATGTCGTAATAGAATGTACGTCCGCGGCCCGGATGCGCTTCCGAAAGCGAGCGATAGTCGATGTCAGAGATGTCGATATTCCATTTGGTCTCACGTTCGATCTGCTCTCGAAGTACCCCGGTTCCTGCACCAACTTCAAGAGCCTCTAACCGGTCGTCGCGTGATATCCCCAGATCGTCGATCTGCCGCATCAAGGCCTTTAGACGCCACCGATACCAAAAATGGTCTTCGTCAGCGATCTCCGGAAACGCATCGACAAATGCGTATTCCCTTCGTTCCGAGATCATTTCCACATCTGCCGCCATTAATCTAAAAACTCGCTGATGATGTAAGGTGGACGCTGCTTAACCTCATCATGGATCAACGCAACGTATTCGCCGATCGTACCGAGGATGAGTAGCTGTATCCCACCCATGAACAGGATCGCAACGATGATCGAAGCCCACCCTGTCGGCCATTCCCCGCTCATGAAATACGCGGCAGTAACTGTAACAAGACCGATAAATCCTACGATCACGACAATGAACCCCAGATACGTCGCAAGCCGCAGAGGAAAACTTGAAAACGAAAGGATCCCGCTCAGAGCCAGTTTTATCAGTCCGCCAAGCGTATATTTTGGTTCGCCGGAATGTCGTGCGTGCCGTTCGTAAGGCAGCGCTATCTGCTTATACCCGACCCAGCTCCGCAAGCCTCGCAGAAACCGATTGCGTTCCGGCAGCGATTTCAAGCGATCCACCACCTTCCGGTCCATTAAGCAAAAGTCCCCGCTGTCGAGGGGAATGTCGATAGCGGAGATGCGTTGCAGGACCCGGTAAAAGGTGAAGTAGGTTGCACGTTTCCACGCAGACTCTTTCCGCTTCTTCCGCACCGCGTATACAACCTCGCCGCCGCTCTGCCATGCGGCGAGGAACTCAGGAAGCATCTCGGGCGGGTCCTGCAGATCGGCGTCCATCAAAACTACGGCGTTCCCAGTGCTCACATCGATTCCCGCGGTTATCGCCGCCTGATGGCCAAAGTTACGCGAGAGCCGCACCAGCTTTACGCGTTTGTCCGTTCTGCGAAGCCCCAGGATCAGTTCGACAGAATCATCGAAGCTGCCGTCGTCAACAAACAAGATCTCGCCGCGATAACCCGTCAGAGCCTCGGAAGCCAGTACGGCCGAAACCCGTTCGAATAACGCGGGAATGTTTTCCGATTCGTTAAAGATGGGAAAAACCAGCGAAACTACCGGCTTGTCTGGTCTCTCGTTTAAAACCGGAATGGCCGTCATAGATCGCGGATCTGAGGCTGTTGAGCCCGTTGGTGCAGGCCCCCAACCTCGCATATTAATCTTCGGCCTCGTCACGAGCGTTGTAATTACTGCGGTGGTAATAGCTCTGGTAATAGTAATAATTGTCTTGCGACCGCAGGTTAACGTTGTTTAGCACGACTCCGAGAATTTTGGCCCCGACATCCTGAAGCAGCTGCCGCGCTCGTCTCACAACCTGTCGCGAACTCTTACCCGAATGCACAACAAGAACGACGCCATCGACCATCGAGGCGATCAGCACCGCGTCGGTAAAAGACGTGATCGGCGGCGAGTCGACGACAATGTGAGTGAAGTGATTCTGCAGTTCGCGCAGCAGGTTCGTCATTGTCTCCGATCCGATCAGCTCTGCCGGGTTCGGCGGGATCGGCCCGGACGTCAGCAAGTTTAGCTTTGTGCCCTCATCCTGCTTGATCACGCTCAGGATATGCTCCGCATTAAGCTCACTTGACAGCAATGTACTTAGCCCGTCACCATTCTCGATATTGAAAACCGAATGGAGGCGCGGTCGCCGCATGTCCGCATCGATAATAAGCACCTTGGCACCCGTTTGCGCCAAGCTTATCGCCGTGTTCGTTGCAGTCGTCGTCTTACCCTCCGAGGGCAGGCTCGACGTTATTAAAAGAGTTTTCGGCGGATGCCCGGCTGTCGATAGAAGGATCGAGGTTCTAAGCTGTCGATAAGCCTCCGCAAGCGACGAGCGCGGATCTGCATAGATCAGTAGCTCAGATTCGTAGCCCGTAAGTTCTTCCTCGTTCTTAGACCCGACAAGGAGCAACCGCTTCTTGGGCATCGAATCGATAGTCGGGATCGCCGCCAGAGCCGGCAGTTGAAGGAAGTTCTCAACTTCGTCAGTCGACGCGATGGTGTCATCCAGATAATCAAGGAAAAGTGCCAGACCGAAGCCGAATAGCGTCGACAAGAACAACGCTGCGGCTACCGTCATAAGCCTTCGCGGGCCGACAGGTGCGTCGGGCGGTATTGCGAAAGCAGCAACACTGATGTTGTTGTCAGAGCCCTGCGATGCCACATCGTTCGAACTCTGCTGCTTCCTCAGATTATCGAGAAAGCCTTTATTCGTTTCAATATTCTGCTCGAGAAGTTTGATGACGACGGCTCCAGTATTCTGGCCCTGAGCTTCGTTGTACTGGGCGTCAAATGCAGCTCTGATCTTATTCTCTTGCTCGCGTGCCTGCATGAACTTTGTCCGCAGCACGTCCACCAACACCTTCCCGGTGCGTCCACGATATTCGGCAAGGTCCCGATTATTCTTATCGATCAACTCAGCGAGCGACTGATTCAGACTGTTTATCTGCGAATCGATCTCTTTGATCTCAGGTGCAGTCGGTAGAAACTCTTCAAGCAATTTCGCGCGGTTAGAACGCAGCTCAGCGATCTTTTTCTGCGTCTCGTTGCTGACCATCAAAACGTTGTTCTCACGCTCAGTAATGTACCGGGCACTTTCCGCTTCGGCCATCGAGAATATGCGCTCCGGGGAATTTCTTACTGAATTATATTCCGCCTCGGCCGTCTTTCTCTGATTCTCCGCCTCAAGCAGTTGTCGATTTAGTCCGGACAATCGATCAATAACGATGGTCGCTTCGCCGTCAGTTTTTAGTATACCTTCGCTCTGCTTTAACTGGACAAGCCGTCCCTCGTCGTTCCTGATCTCTGACTGAAGATCTGCGATCCTGGTCTGAAGAAAGTCGCTCGTCTTCCGACTGGTGCCCGTACGGCGCTCTTGATTGAAATTCGCGAATGTCTCACCTATCCCGTTTACCACGTAGGCTGCGAGTTCGGGATCAGTGTGCTGAAAAGAAATGCGTATCAACCGCGTGTCTTTGACGGTAGCACGAGTTTCACGAACCGGATCGATGTTCAGATTGTCTCTGATTATTCCGACGAAAGGGTTCAGCCGCACCGCCTCAGCGATCTCATCCGATGAAACGAGGCTACTGCCGGTCCCGATCGGCTCGGAACCTTCGGGCGCCGGCTTTCGGCCGCTGCTCGCAAGCCCGATTGCGCTGAGCATTCCACGAATTCCCGCGGAACTTCCCTTTTCTTTCATCTCTTGAAATTCCTTGTTGGAATCAAGATTGTGCTCCTTAACGGCGCGCCGCAGCAGCGTATCGCTTCCAAGCAACTGAAGCTGCGTGTTGAAATACGATGGGTCGAGATTGGGAAGGGGGCGCTGGCGGTCGCTCGTTATAAGGTCAGGATTAGGCTGCTCAAGATCAACCTGTACGACAGCAGCAGCTTCGTAAACGTTCGGCTTCCCTGCCATGTAAATGGCGGTCAACGTAGTTAGTAGCACCGCCAGGCCGACTACAAGCCAAAGCCGTTTACGGATAGCACGCCAATAATCGAGGACTTGGAATCCTTCACTGGCGTAACTTTCTCGATATCCCGGATACCGACCGGTAGTAGGCACGATCTGCGGCTCATACTGACGCTCGAGCTCAACGACCGTATCAACAGGCGCCTTTGGCGCTAAATCTCGGACTTCTTTCATTTTCGATTACTCAAAGCTTACGGGATTCGATAGAACAGCAGCGACGAACCTTGTGTCAGACTCGTCTTGATCCCGTTCAAAATACTTCTCACGCGGTCTTCCGAAACTGCAACAATATCATTCGGCTCAAGAAAGGGATCCTGAACTCGACCGCGATCTATGTCTCTTAGATCGAACACCAACTCCTGTCGGTCTTGGCCCGCCGCCATTTGCCGCAAAACACGAACTTTATCTTTCTTCGTTGCGGGCTTAAGTCCTTCAGCTGAGGCTATTGCCTGCGTAAGCGTCATTGGAGTCTTCATCGTTATCTGGCCCTGTTTGTTCACATTGCCGTAGACATAAACGATGTCGGCATCCATTATCGAGACGATATCGCCGGGCCGCATAAAAAGGTCTTCTTTCGCCTCAAGGACATCTGCCAGCTTGTAATCAAGCAGCGTGATGTTGTCGTCTTCAACCGTCGCACCCTCCGCGGTCGGCATCTTACATTCAGTCGTGCTGCCCGTTCGGGCAACCAGAACACGTGTCCCGGCTACCTCACTGGGACCGCCGGCATAGGCGATAAGTTCGAGAAGACGGACTCGACGGTTAATGAAATAGTTCCCCGGCTTTTCGACCGCCCCAATCACCGCAAATGCCTGCGATCTCTGCTCCGTCGCGATAACGTTCACCTCCGGATTACGCAGATAGTCTTTGCGGTATTCTGCCGCAATTGCTTCCGCGAGTTCGCGCTCAGATTTGCATACAGCTTGGATCGGACGCGGGAGCCTGAAAACGTTGATCGTGCCGTTCGAATTGACCGTCACGTTCTGCGTGAGTTCCGGGTGGCGGAAGACTTGAATATTCAACGTATCGTTAAACCCGATGCGATACCGTTCCTCTCCGTCGCTTAGCGATGACGGTATCGGAACCGGACCGGTTCCGTTTAGATCTTGTTGTGCAGCGACGGACCCTGCACCTAGCGATATAGCACAGGCGAGCGCAATGAATAACCCTGATTTTTTCATGATCGTAACTCCAGTCGAACGAACCATCTCTAAAAACTGCGGCTAAGATGCAGTTCGCGCCAATGCGTTGTTCGCTAAATGATAGCGTAACGAAACTTAAAGTTGTCTCAAACATCTGAGTTTATCAAATGAGCACAACTTTGAAAACCTGCATTTTAAAAGCTACCGATATTTAGTTACACTTCCCTTCGCACAGTTGCTGCGCAAGTTGTATGGATAACCCTACGCCGATGCTTCGGCAGTACCTCGACATCAAGAAACAATATCCCGGCACTCTTCTTTTCTTCAGACTTGGCGACTTTTACGAGCTGTTCAATGAGGATGCCCAGATCGGCGCCCGTGAGCTCCAGATCACCCTCACCGCGCGTCATAAAGACTCGCCGAACCCCGTCCCGATGTGTGGCGTTCCCTATCATGCAGCTGCCGGGTATATTTCGAAACTGGTTCGCAAAGGCTATCGAGTCGCTATATGCGAACAAGCCGAAGCGGCGTCGAAGGGCGTCAAACTGGTGAAGCGTGAGGTGGTTCGGGTGATAACGCCCGGGACCGCAGTCGATTCTCAACTCGTCGAACGCACCGAATCATCCTATCTGGCGGCTGTGACCGGCGACGACAATCGCGTCGGTGTTTCCTTCTTGGAACTTTCGACCGGAGAATTTTCTGCTACTGAGGAAACAGGTCCTGAAGCATGGGCAAAGGTCGCCGAGCACCTGGGCCGATACGCCCCCAGCGAAATTCTTCTTCCCCGTTCCCCGGACGCTCGTTTCCGACACAACCTTGGATTGCCCACGCCTGAGGGCCTAGGTCTTTTAAATGTTCAGCCGAATGATCATTCGAGTGCTCCGATCGCGGGAGTGGTCACGCCGATTGACGATGAATGTTTCGCATCGGACACCGCTACCAAGACACTTTGCGATCACTTTGATGTGAAGGATCTTTCGGTTTTCGGCCTTGCTGGACGCGCCCATGCGATATCTGCCGCCGCAGCGTGCATGCGATATGTACAGGATACTCAAAAGGCCCAAGCCGCCCATATCCAGTCGCTCGATTACTTCGAGTCGGCTGAATTTATGGTGCTTGACGCCGTTACGCTTGCGAATCTCGAAATCATTCGTTCGCGAAACGATTCGTCGGACAACAGTCTCTTTTCGCTGATCGATGAAACCATCACCGGCATGGGCGGCCGGCTCCTCCGCGCGTGGCTCCTTCGGCCGTCAATAAAGCGCAGCGAGATTCAAACACGCCTCGCCGCTGTAAACGAACTGGGCGACGCGATGCTACGCGACAAGATACGCTTGATCCTCAAGAGCGTCGCGGATCTCGAACGCCTGATCGGCCGGCTCAATCTCGGTACCGCCAGTCCGCGTGACCTTGTTGCGCTCAAAGCATCACTTGATCAGTCGCCCGTCATTAGCGAATCGATAATAGGCTCTAAGGCATTGTTGCTACAGGTCTTAGCAGAAAACATTTTTGAGCTGCCCGAGGTCCGGGATCTCATCGCGCGAGCGATCGTCGACGAACCCCCGCAGAATCTTGCCGACGGCGGGGTGATACGTTCTGGCTATGACTCCGATTTAGACGAACTCCGCGAGATGACCGCATCTGTGAAACAAGCTATTGCCGGTTTCGAAGCCCAGGAACGCGAGCGGACGGGGATACAAAACTTAAAGATACGCTTTAACAATGTATTCGGTTATTTCATCGAGATTTCCAAAAGCAATCTTTCCCGAGTCCCGGACGACTACGACCGCCGCCAAACGCTTACGAACGCCGAACGCTTTACGACCGCACAATTAAAGGAGTGGGAAGCTAAGGTCCTGGGTGCGGAAGAAAAGATGGCCGTGCTCGAGAGCGACCTTTATCGATCTGTCGTCGACACTGTCGCAGGCGAAACGCGAAAGATCCAGTCAACCGCTCGTGCCCTTGCGACGGTTGACACACTCTGTTCGCTTGCAGAGACTGCCGCCAAGCGAAATTTCATTTGCCCGCAGCTGCATGACGGCGACGAGATCGAGATCCGCAGCGGACGCCACCCGGTCGTTGAGGCGTCGATCCGAGACTCCTTTGTTCCGAACGACATCTACTTGAATAATTCCACCGACCGCCTGCTGATAGTGACCGGTGCGAACATGGGCGGAAAATCCACCGTCTTACGGCAGATAGCAGTAATTCAGATACTTGCACAGATCGGCTCTTTCGTTCCAGCTGCATCTGCCCGTCTACCGATCGTCGATCGCGTTTGGACCCGCGTGGGGGCGTCAGATGATCTTGCGTCGGGCCGCTCGACGTTTATGGTCGAGATGACCGAAACGGCAACGATCCTTCGCAACGCCAACCCGCGCAGCCTTATCCTGTTGGACGAGATCGGTCGCGGAACCTCCACGTTTGACGGACTCTCCATCGCATGGGCAGTCGCGGAATTTTTGCACAATTCGCCGGAACGTTCCGCAAAGACTGTGTTTGCTACGCATTATCACGAGCTGACCGAGCTTGCGGAAAGCCTCCCGGGTGCTAAAACATATCAGATGACCGCGACAGAACGCGATGGGGACGTCGTATTTCTGCATAAGTTTCAGCCCGGAAAGGCATCAAAGTCTTACGGCATCGCCGTTGCGAAGCTCGCGGGCCTGCCCCCTGAAGTTATCGCAAGAGCCGAAGCCGTACTTCAAAAACTTGAAAAATACGAGCTTGCTGTTTTCGCCGATGAAAAAAAAGACGGTCTAAGTTTGGCAGCGGCTAAAGCCGCGACCGCGCAGGTATCGCTCTTTGCCGTTTCAAATGAAACTACGCTGGCGGAGGTTCGTGATGTTGATCCGGCGGGGATGTCGGCGGATGAACTTCGAAGTTTCGTTCAACACCTAAAGCAAAGGATCATATAAATTGTTCGAGTAAATTGTTCAAGCTTGTCATTAAGTGTCGGGAGGTCGACACTTCAGCAGTTACTTCAATAATTCGCATGCAGCCAGATCAGATATCATTGCGAGCTAAGGTTGGACAGATGTTCTTTATCGGCATCCCCGGCCCCGAACTCGATGACCCCACCCGCCAGCTCCTTGACGAAGTTGAGCCCGGCGGCATCTGCCTGTTTGCACGGAATATAAAGAGCGCAGAGCAGACACGTGAGCTACTCGACTCGATCACCGCACATCTTCCGATTGCTCCCGCACTCAGCCTCGATCAAGAGGGCGGACTGGTCGACAGGCTCCGGCGGATCATCGAGCCTATGCCGTCTGCGGGGAGCTTCAAATCACTCGAGGAAGTTAAGTTGTTCGCTGAGATCATTGCCGAAAGCGTTCGGATGCTGGGCTTCAACATGAACTTCGCCCCGGTCGCGGACGTAGCTGGTGGGCAGGAGAACACCAAGAATGGGCTGTATTCTCGTATTTTCGGCACAAATGCGGCTGAAACGACAAAGTTCGCGACGGCATTTCTTAAAAGTATGCAGGGTGCCGGCCTGGTGGGCTGTCTAAAACACTTCCCCGGTCTCGCAAGTGCTTCGGTCGATTCGCATGAAGAACTCCCGGTGGTCGAGATTGACGATGACACTCTGCACTCCCAAGACCTGCTTCCTTATCAGACTATATTTCAGAACGTCCAAGTTCACGCGGTGATGACCGCGCATGCCGTCTTTCCGAACACACATTTGCAAGACTGCGACGAAAGTGGGAAGCTTTTACCCGCTTCGCTAAGCCCGAACGTTGTCACAGGGTTGCTCAAACAAGAGTTCGGTTTTGCCGGTGTTGCCATCACGGATGATCTCGAAATGGGGGCGATCAAACGCAACTACGGCATGGGCGAGGCGTGTATAAAGGCAGTAGCCGCTGGTGCCGACATGCTTGCTATTTGCGCCGACCCTAAAGCAATACATGAAGGCTTTTCGACTGTCTTAAATGAGGCTGAGGCTGGAATAATTCCCGAAACCCGAATAGACGACGCCGTCGCCCGCATCGTAAAATTGAAATCGGCCCTTAAACCCTCCCCGGCTCTCGCCCTTTCTCGACTTGAAGAGTTATCCGAGGCAGTTCGAGAATTAAAAACTCGGCTGAATAATTAGTTCCTGGAGGAATCTCAAATTGTTTAAACCATTAATTCTGTTGCTTCTATTGGTAGCCATAGTCAGCGCCGGCTGCCGTCGCGGCAACCCTGACGTAGTTACGATCGCGCTTTCCGAATCGTTTTCGTCGATGGACACACTGACCACTACGAATTCCGATGCCGCTGCCGAGCGCGTACGAAATCTGATCTTCAATTCGCTCGTGAAAAAGAGCGAGCGACTGGAGTACGTAGGAGATCTGGCGCGGGAGATTGTCACTGCAGAGGATGGCACCACCTTGACGTTCCACCTACACGAGAATGTGAAGTTCCACAACGGAGCCGCCTTTACTTCAGCAGACGTTAAATACACTTTTGACGAGCTCTTCAAAAGCAACAGTTATAAATCGAAAGCGTTCGCCGACACGGTCGACGGAAAAGCCGTCCCGCACATTCTCTCGCTCGAAACCCCGGATCCGCTAACCGTTGTGTTCAGGGTCGGCCGCCCCGCTCTCGCAAACCAGCTCCTTTCAAATCTGGTGGCGATCCCGATCATTGCATCCGGAACCGTTGCACAGCAGGCGGATCAGCCGGTTGGCACGGGGCCTTTCAAGTTCATTAACTTTGACCGCTCGCAAAACACAGTGGATCTTGAAAGCTTCCCTGAATACTGGGAAGGTGCACCGAGCGTTCTTAAAATTCGCGTGAAGACCGTTCCCGACGCGAGTTCCCTACAGGCTGAGCTGCAAACAGGCGGAGTGGACATCGCACCAAATCCGACCAATCTCCCGCCGGACGCACTTGTCGCACTCCGTCAACTTGGCAGCTTGAAGGTCGAACAGTTCGAAGGCTCCAATATCCAATACATTGGGCTAAACACAGAATCCGCACCACTCAACAATAAAAAGGTTCGGCAAGCGATTGGCTACGGCATCGACAAGGAAAAGATCATTAAGGAGCTTCTTTCGAGCCAGGCGCAGATCGCACACTCCATACTTCCCGCGAGTTCCTGGGCACACTCCGCCGGTACGGAATACAGTTATGACCCGGAACGTGCAAAGCAGCTTCTGACAGAGGCCGGATACAAAAACGAGCCGATCAAGTTCAAGTTTTCCGCGGGCAACGCAGCGGTAAGCCAGTATGCACAGGCAATTCAAAGTTCGCTGATCGGGGTCGGCTTAAATATTGAGATCGAAACGATCGACTCGAACACGTTGAGGGAACACCTTGCGCAAGGCCAGTTCCAACTCAACACAGGTCAGTGGATCGGCGGGAACCAGGATCCCATCTTCCTAAAAGATCTGTTCACGACAGGCCGCATTCCCGGACGCGCAGCGAGTTGCTGCAATCGTAGTCGATATTCTAATCCGAACGTAGACGAGATCATCGAACAGGCGATAAATGAGAATAGTCGCGAGCGTGCAAAAGAGCTTTATACACAGGCGTGGGCGATCATCAGCGATGACCTCCCTCTTTTGCCCCTCTGGTACCCGGCAAACATGGTCATCTCAACGAACCGCATCCAGAACGTGAAGATCAATCCAAGCGGGGACTGGAGCTTTGTTAAAGATATAACTCTGAGCAATTAAATCTATTTAGTTGAGACGCTAGGTGAGGTGCTTTTGAACCCTGTTCGGCGCGTATGGTTCACGACCCAGCATCCAAGTATCGTACCTCACTTGACAAGCATCTTTGAAACGCTAAAATAATGGTTTGCGATGCGGGAGTAGCTCAGTGGTAGAGCGCGACCTTGCCAAGGTCGAAGTCGCGAGTTCGACCCTCGTCTCCCGCTCCAAGTTTTGGAACCGAAGGTGGAACGATGAAGGATGATTGCCCTCATTTTTCCGCCTTCTTCGTTTCGCACCCACCCCCGATCGGCGGCGTAGCCAAGTGGTAAGGCAGAGGTCTGCAAAACCTTTACTCATCGGTTCGATTCCGATCGCCGCCTCCAATAACCCTTACTTTTTCAATAAGTTACAGATGCAGTTCATTCATCCCGGAAGTGCTACAGTCTTTAAATTATCGTAACCCCTCGCACCTCTTCCGTTCATTTGTCACATTCCGATATATTCTCGGGAGTTGCTCACGCTCGCCTCATCACTATGGATCTGAAGGTGATGCATTCATACGCCTACAAATCGAGATCACCCGCTGATTCGGGTTGATAAAGGATCTCTAGAATCTGCAGTCTGCGAATGCGCCCGGGGGCTTGAAACTCGACCGTGACACCACTTCGATGCCCAAGCAACGCAGTGGCTAACGGCGTGAGAACAGAAATCGTCCCTTCGTCGAGGTTTGCTTCAGTGGGAAAGACTATCGAATAAACCGATTCCTGTTTCGCATCCATGTCCTTTAGTCTTATCTTTGAGCGCATCGTGACGACGTCCCCCGGTATTTCCGCCGGTGCCCCTACCTCCGCGAATTCCAACTCATCCTCGAGTTTGCTGACATAGGTCAGGTTTGAGCGGTCACGTTGTCCTCGCACCAATTCGATCAGATTCGCTAATCTGTCCCGGTCCATTTGGGTCGTGCCGCCTCGGTAGCGGCGGTTTGGTTGATTGAAGCTGCTTCAGTTCGTCCCTCAAAATTCAGCTGATTAGCAACTTTCTCCATATCGGCAGACCTACGAATTCCCGAAAGTTGAATACCCGCTCCCTGACGACTGCTCGATTTGGCAATACCGCTTCCTTGGTTTATAGCCGAAATGTTCTGAGAAGCCTGACCTTCATAGGCTTTGTTGATATCTCCTTGGTATGTATTTGAAGCCTCGACCTTCTTGTCGGTCACGATATCCGTAGTGTTTTTCTGTAGAGCAACGGTACTACTCGTAGTAGAATCCGTCCGCTTGTTGACATCCTGTATCGGGTGCTTATCCCTAGCCCAGTCGAAGAGTTCCTGTCCGGTGCGGATAGGAACTTGCTCGGTCAACACTCTCTTGAACGTCCGTTCGCGGTTGTCAACGCAACAACCGGATCGTAAAGGCTCGTTAGCCGGTCATAGCTCAATGCCGGAATGTATTCCTCATTTTTCATCCTATCTACAATTTTCAAATTTCTGAGACGCAACGCATTGACGATAACTGATACAGAACTCAACGTAATCACCGTGCTGGCGATCAAAGCAGCAGTGTTTGTTCTTGGTCAGGGGAAGACAAAATGTCTGGGATTCGGTGTAAAAGGCTGGGAAAGGCGATTGTTATTGGAGCTAGAGCTTTCGCTGAGTGTTTCATTTTTCGTTCTAAAAACACCGTGTTTTCAGTGCGGCACGCGTGTCGACCGCTTTATCGGTGCGGTTTAGCACAGAACGGAAAAGGTAAATACGATCTAATAGAGCACTTGAGTTACGCGAAGTTGTTCGCAGCAGTCTATGCCGTATTTTTCGAATATCTGTTTACCGTGGCATACGCTTTGCCAAACAACAGACTAAGAAGCTTCAGAGTAGTCCGGATTGTTTGGGGGGATGACCGTTTTCTTATGTCTGGAAATGCATTCTTGGATTAGAAGTCGTTTATGCAATCTGCCTGATCAGCGGATTTCTGCCTCTACTTCGAAGCACAAGAGGAATCGAACTGCATCACGCGCTGTTTGAAACGCTGCCGGGTTTCACCTGGATAAATACATCGAGCGCCATTCTAGGGGCCGTTTATATGCTTGTTTTTGCGTGCATTTTCGGCCTTTCCATGGTGTGGATGCACAATTCGAGCATAAAAGAAGGATTTTAATGCGGCGGGCAAGCCGAATAGAGATCACGAAGGACCAGGTCGGTCCGCTCCGATTCTAAAAAATCGGAATGTTAGTAGGAGATAAAAATGAAAAAGTATGTATTTGTAATTTCGATGGCTGTTTTGATCGGACTCTTCGGGGCCGGGCACAGTGCGGCTCAGGAAACCAAAAAAATGAAAAGCGAGAGCATGATGGCGGAAATGAAAAACAGTCCGCACCATTCAGTTTTGATGGCCCACCGCCAAAATGTTCTGACCTTCGCCAAAACTCTTCGCGACATGTCCAAAAGCGCTCAACTGGAAGACGCAGGGCTTGCACTTGAGGCATTTGCCGAGATCAAACGCGGCATGGAAAGGATGAACGAAATCCACCAGTCTCACGCAGGCAAAATGAGTGCGGAAATGCGCGACAAGATGAAGCCGATGATGGAAAAGATGCAGGCGGAGCGTGCCGCGATGAGCGAGTATGTTCTTGCATTAGGCAAGGCGCTGGAGGCGGCAACGCCTGATGCGCGGGAAGTTGAAAAACATGCGAACGCGCTCGTTTCGCAACTGGAAAAGATGATGCCCGATATGAAAATGAACATGCCGGACAAGAAGAAAATGTAGAAGTTAAGGGGACCGACCCATGAACAAACATACCGTTTTTATGATCATTGGCTGCGGTCTTCCTTTGTTTTTAATTTTCTTGGCACCGCTGCTGGGGTTAAGCAGCCAAGCCTGTTTGATTATCTTCGTGATCGTAATGTTTCTTTGTCACTTATTGATGCCGATGCATTACGCTCACAAGCTGCCTGTAACAAAGAAGGCTCCGATGGGAGGGCATAAGGAGCATGAACTCGCTGAACATTAAGAAATTTGGCTTTGCCGTGGGCTCGACCTTTGAGCTCATGTACCTCGGATGCGTGCTCCTACTTTCCGTGGCCGGTCGTAACACGGGCCGTTATGTTTGTTAACAGTTTTGCGAATGGGAACTCTACACCGCATCTGGTGGAAATTTCTGTCATTCGCAAGAGAGAGAGATGACAGTTATGGATCGCCGTAGGTTCTTACAGTCTGCGTTAGGTGGCACAGCGGTATTGAGTTCGACAGGCGCAGGAATTCTGTTCAGCTCGTGTGCGCAGCAACCATCAGAAGCGAAACCGGAGTTCATTCCGGACGTTGAATTGGTTCTGACCGCGGCGCCTGACGAAGTAGTTTTGCTGCCGGGCCGGCCGACGCCTGTATGGCGATTCACGGGCCAGGTCACCAAAGGGCCGGCAGACACGCTTCAGACGATCGAAAATTCCTACCTTGGCCCGGTCATTCGCTTACGGCGCGGCCAAAAGGTTCGCGTTCGTTTCGCTAACAAGCTCCCCGAATCCTCGATCGTCCACTGGCACGGCCTGGACGTGCCAGAGAAAGCTGACGGCCATCCACGACTTGCGGTCGGCGCCGGTAAAGAATATGTGTATGAGTTTGAAGTAACAAACCGCGCCGGCACATATTGGTATCATCCGCATCCACATATGCGAACGGGAGCACAAGTCTACCAAGGCTTAGCCGGGATGCTCATCGTTCGAGACGATGAAGAGGACGCGCTCGCTCTTCCCACAGGCGAAAACGAACTCGTGTGTGCACTCCAGGATCGAATATTCGACGGACAAAATCAGCTTGTCTTTCACGATGGAAGCATGATGGAGATGATGAATGGCTTCCTTGGTGACAAAGTGATGGTTAGTGGCAGGCCGCAGCCCAGAACAGAAGTGGACGCCGCCTGGCTCCGAGTACGCCTGTTGAACGCGTCGAATGCGCGAATATACAAGCTGGCATGGAGCAATGACGTAAAAATGGTCGTGATCGGCGGCGACGGCGGGCTTCTGGAGCACCCAATTACGCAGCCGATTCTCACTCTCGCACCTGGCCAACGAGCGGACGTACTGTTAGATCTAACTGCGCTTCCCGCTGGTACGGACCTTAACCTCGACAGTCAGGGATACCCCGAAGACGATGCCGGTGTGGTAGGCAGGGGTGGGATGGGTGGCATGAGGGGTGGTGGAATGCGGGCCAGCATTTCAAACACGGCGAATGGAGTTCCGCTTCGCGTGATGACTTTACGCACACGAGACCGAAAAGGCCCGGCCTTCCGCGTACCGGAGCGTTTGTCTACGTTCGATGCGTCTTGGTCACCGAGAGGGAATATTCCAATCCGGCGCGTTCCTCTTTTGTTTCAACGCATGGAATGGTTGATCGGCGGAAGGACATTTGAAATGACCGACGTCGCCTCGGATGAGGAGGTTGCGGCCGGCTCAACACACTTCTGGCAGTTCGAGAACCTTTCAAATCCAATGGGTATGCAGGCTGCCCATCCCATACACATGCACGGCCGGCAGTTTCGTGTGGTCAATCGGACAGGCGGAAGCTCGAACGCGCTCCGGGCTGGTATCGTCGACGCCGGTTGGCAGGACACCGTGCTGGTTCTACCGGGCGAGACCGTGCGCGTACAAGTGACATTCACGCGTCATCCCGGTCTTTACCTTTACCACTGTCATATCCTGGAACACGAGGATATGGGAATGATGCGGAACTTCCGGGTTACATAGTCGCAAAATGATCCGCCTAGCTCAAGCGGCTCCTAGCATGCCGGAATCGTGATGAATAGCAACCTGAAGGTTCGCGGACACAAAGGAGATGAATGTTATGAACGAATCAAATAAGACAGGCCTGATTATAGCCTTTGTAATCGTCGTTGTACTTTTTCTAATCTTTGGCTTCGGCACAATGTCAGGATCATTTATGGGCAGCGGGAATATGGGTGGCGGAATGATGGGCGGCGGGACAACGGGCCAGGGAGGAATGGGCGGGTATAGCTGGATGTGGATACCAACGCTGATCACGCTTGGTGTCGGCGTCTTTCTTGGCTGGGCAATCTTCGGGAAGAAAAAGTGATCCGCCAAAGATACCAAATCAATAAGAGGTCCGAGATCGCGGCGGTGTGCAGGACTGGGAAGGCCTCGGGCCGACCACTATCGAACCGTTTGTCGATAAAGGAAGTGAGCGAATAAAGAAATAGGAAAGATTGTGAAAAACGACAAAACATCTTCGCCGCCGCACGGCACGAAATTATTTTTTATCTCGGCTTTTGCCGCCGCTTTCCTGGCAATGACAGCGACAAGTTGTGGGCCTCAGACTAAAGCTATTCAGGGAAGCGTCTGGATCGCCAACGAAGGAGGTAACAGTTTGACCGTCGTTGACGCCGGAACCAGCAAGGTAATTACAACGCTGACCGGAATTGAAGGTCCTCACAATGTTCAACTGTCGCCCGATAGCAAAACTGTGTGGGCCGTTAGCGGGCACACGTCCCTGGCGGTGGCGATTGATGCCGTGACCTATACATTGAAAGGAACCGCGCCGACCGGCAAAATGCCTGCTCACATCATTCTAACGCCCGACGGTAAAAGTGTTTATGTGACAAATGGCGAAGACAACTCCGTGACCGTTATTGACGCGGCGACGATGAAAGTTGTCGCCACGATTCCCACCGGTAAATTTCCGCACGGGTTGCGTCCGAGTCCCGATGGAAAATGGATTTACGTCGCCAACCTTAACGACACTAAGGTCAGCGTTATCGAAACGGCGACCAACACCAAGATTGCCGATATTGAAGCCGGACAAAAACCGGCCCAGGTCGGCTTTTCGCCCGATGGAAAGTTTGTTTACGTTTCGCTGGCAGGGGAAAATGCGGTGGCTAAAATTGATGTCGCTAAGCGTGCCGTGGCAGGCAAAACCCAAGTTGGCAGCGGACCTATTCAGGTTTTCGTCAGCCCGAACAACAAATATCTGCTGGTTGCGAATCAAGGCACGGAACAAACACCAAGCACGACCGTTTCCGTTATTGATACCGAATCTTTTTCCGTCGTCAAAACAGTCGAAACAGGCAAAGGTGCGCATGGTGTCGTGATCGAACCCTCGAGCCGGTATGCGTATATCACGAATATCTTCGGAAATGACTTGGCGATACTCGATCTAGTTACACTAGAAATTACGGCTACTGTTCCAATGGGCCTCAAGCCGAACGGCATCAGCTTTTCATCGCTGGCGCCGTCGCCGGCTTCATCAGCCGAAATCGCCATTAAATTGCCCGAAACTGAGGGTTCGGACGAGTCGGAGATGAAACATTAGTCTGGTTTTCATAGGATACCAAATATCAAAATCCTTATTTTTAGATGTCGAAGGAGAAAAATAAAATGAGTTGTTGTAGTGATGTAATGAAACCGATCGAGGCAGCTTCGTGCTGCACACCAGAAGAAACGGCAGCACATGCCGCACAGGCCATGAAACATTCAGGTTGCGGATGCGCGCCGGTGGTCGAAGATATCGAAAACCTAAAGCTGGTCGGCGTGGTCACCGAGCGCGACATTTGTCACAGCGTGGCGGCCGAGGACCTTAAGGCTTCCGAAGTCAGCGTCAAGGACATTATGCAGCCCGCGTCCGCATGCTGCGGCGCGGATGATTCTCTCGAAGAAGCGGCGAACAAACTCGACGAACATCAGGCGACGAGCCTGCCGGTTGTGGATCAGGCAGGCGGCTGTTGCGGCACTGTTAGCTGGCAACACATCCGCCAGGGTTAGCTCGGCGGCTCCGCATCAGGTGGAGCGGCACTGGTGGACAAACTGAAGGTGGGGACCTGATTGTGGGGATTCTTCTTAGTTTTAGGATTGAAAAGATCGGCGAGCGGTATGGGGACTTTGCAAGGTATATACGATGACACCTGATGCAAAGCGGACTGACCGGTTTCTAAAGGCGAATCGTCATTTTAAAGTTTGGTCTCGTGGGAATAGAGGAGCCAACGGAAATTAAGCATATGAAACTATCAAAACTTTTTCATGTTATCAGCGTTGTGTTCGGACTTACCGGCGTAGGAATGTGGTTCTTCACCGTTCTATTCTGGCCAGCCGGAGTGGTGTGGTGGGGCTCGACGAGGGAATTTATGATGATGTGCTCTATAACATCTTTCCTCGCCGCCATTTGGATTCAGATCGCCACAATTCATCATATGATGCTTGAGAAAAAGGGAGAGGTGATCTGAATTACCTCTTCGGGGATACCTGTGCCTGAATTGAATGTTATAAAAGCGGATGGGCGACTTGTCCCGTTTGATATTGAAAAGGTCAGGCGTTCCCTTCGCCGTGCTCGGGTGAGTCCCGACGTGATCGAAATTATCGCAGATCGGGTCGGGGGAAGGATCTACGAAGGCATGTCGACATCTGAGATTTACGAGATCGCCTTTAGTGAGCTGAAATCTCATAAACGAAGCTCAGCGGGAAAATACAGTCTGAAAAAGGCCATCTTTCAGATGGGACCGACGGGCTTCCCATTCGAAAAGCTGATCGGAGTTCTTTTCGAAACCGAAGGCTTCACCACTTCGACCGGACAGATCGTCAAGGGCCGTTGCGTCAGCCACGAGGTCGACGTCGTCGCGGAAAAGGGCGACCTCCATTACGACGTCGAATGCAAGTTTCACAGCTTCCAGGGCAAAGTATGCGACCTCAAGCACGCGCTCTACGTGCACGCCCGCTTTGTCGACATCGGGAAGGAACTCGAATCGAAGGCACCAAATCCCAACCGTTCGCACAAGGGATGGCTGGTCACCAATACCCGAATGACAAGCGTCGCGATCGCCTTCGGCACATGTGCCGGTCTTGGGCTGCTTAGCTGGGACTATCCGCCCGAAACAAGCCTCCGGGAGCGGATCGACAGCTCCGGCCTACATCCCGTAACGTGTCTTACGACACTTTCGGTCAAGGTGAAACGGCAATTGCTTGAAAAAGGGATCATCACTTGCCGCGATCTGATCGCCGGACCGCGGGTCCTCTTGGAGCTTGGCTTTTCACAGACCAAGATCGACGAAGTAATCGATGAGGCATATGAAATCTGCGAAAGTCCATAGGGACAGGGCTGAACAATATGGATTATGAAAGCGCTTCACATAGTTCGCTGCGGCTAAAAGATATCGGTATCGACTCTCGGAATGAGCACATGGTATTCATGCGCCGGGACTGCCCCGTCTGCATATCAGAAGGCTTCGAGGCGCTGAGTCGCGTGCGAGTCGCTTCACGAGGCGCTAGCCTTGCCGCGTCGCTTATCGTGGTCGATGATCCGGTACGGCTTGGGGTGGACGAAGTTGGACTCTCGACTGGCGCTATGCTCTCTCTAAATGCCAGAGATGGCGACGCGTTGACGCTTTCACATCTCGGCGATCTGGCCTCGATGAGCGACATCCGGCGGAAGATTTACGGGAAAGAGCTGGACGAGGATTCATTCGGAATGATCGTTGCGGATATAGCGAGCTTGAGTCTTTCGAATATCCAGCTTTCGGCGTTTGTAACTGCTTGTGCCGGTGACCGACTGAGCCCGGATGAGATCGTTTTCTTGACCCGCTCGATGATCGACGCCGGACAAAGATTGTCGTGGAACAAGGCGGCAGTCTTCGATAAGCACAGCGTCGGAGGGTTGCCCGGGAATCGCACCACACCGATCGTTGTCTCGATCGCCGCTGCTGCCGGCCTGACAATCCCAAAGACGTCTTCACGTGCGATCACGTCGCCCGCCGGAACGGCAGACACGATGGAAACCCTGACGAAGGTGGATCTGAGCGTCGAGGAGATTCGCACTGTAGTCGAAAAGGAAGGCGGCTGCCTTGTCTGGGGGGGAGCGGTACTACTAAGCCCGGCGGACGACATCCTGATACGCGTCGAGCGGGCGCTCGATATCGACAGCGAAGGTCAGATGATCGCGTCCGTATTATCAAAAAAGGCCGCGGCCGGTTCGACCGCGGTCGTGATCGATATTCCTGTGGGCGAGACGGCAAAGGTAAGAAGCCTTGAATCCGCCGAACGTCTGGCCGCAGTTATGAAGGAGGTCGGGCGGGCGATTGACCTCGATGTCGAGGCAGTGATCTCGGACGGATCACAGCCGGTCGGCCGCGGCATGGGGCCCGCGCTTGAAGCGCGCGACGTTATTGCAGTTCTCAAAAATGAAACTGCTGCCCCGCAGGACCTGGCCGCGAGGGCCATCGTGCTTGCCGGCAGATTGATCGAGATGGCTCTGAAAGCAGAAAAAGGACAGGGCGAGGCGACAGCTCGCCGAATCCTGAGCTCCGGTGAAGCTTGGGAAAAATTCGTGCGGATTTGCGAGGCTCAAGGCGGGCTCAAGCAGCCGCCGGAAGCCCAATTTCGTTACGAGGTCAAAGCTGACCGGAGCGGCATTGTTACTTCCATAAATAACCGGAAGATAGCGAGGGCGGCAAAACTTTCCGGCGCACCCGGTTCGCCGGCTGCAGGCATACTAATGAACGTACGGCTCGAGGATCCGGTCCGGGCGGGGGACATCCTGTTCGAGGTCCACGCGGAAGCTGAAGGCGAGCTTGCCTATTCGCTGGAATACCTGAAGGAGAACAGGGACGTGGTGGAGATAACGTAATGACAGTATCCAATAAGCCGGTTTTATTCGCTATGCCGGGTAATGATGAGTTCGCTGGGCTCCTCGCCGGCCGTCTCGACGCGGATCCCGGCGAGATGGACATCCGCCAGTTCCCCGACGGGGAGACGTACCTGCGGGTCAGTTCCGATGTCGAGGGCCGTTTGGCCGTCATTGTGTGCACCCTGGTGCAGCCGGACGAAAAATTGGTGCCCTTGTATTTCCTGGGGAATAACCTCAAATCGTTGGGGGCCGCTCATGTGTGCCTCGCCACGCCGTATCTCGCGTACATGAGGCAGGATAAGGCATTCCGGCCCGGAGAGGCGGTCACGTCCGAGTACTTCGCTGAGTTTATCTGCTCGTTCGCGGATAGTATCGCGACTGTCGACACGCACCTCCACCGACGCGAATCACTTTCGGAGATCTACTCGATACCGAACATTAACGCGGCAGCCGCAGGCGAAATCTCGGAGTGGGTGGTAAGAAACGTCCGCGACCCAGTAATCGTCGGACCGGACTCGGAAAGCGAGCAGTGGGTGTCCGAAGTCGCGCAAATGGCAGGGGCCCCGTTTGTCGTGCTCGAAAAAACCCGTCGCGGTGACCGCGACGTGAGCGTCTCCGCCGTCGAGCTTGACGGCCTGCACCGCGACCGCACGCCCGTGCTGGTGGATGACATCATCTCCACCGCCCGGACGATGATCGAAACCGTCCGCCGCCTTCGGGAGCTCAATATGGCAGCCCCTGTTTGCATCGGCGTTCACGCCGTCTTCGCGGGTGACGCTTACGATGAGTTGATGGGAGTCGGGGCGACCCGCGTCGTGACGTGTAACACGATCCCACACCCGACGAACGAGATCGACGTGTCCGGGTTGTTCGTGGATTTCATAACCGGACATATTTGACCGCTGAAGAAACGTAACCGAGATTTCAGCACAGGAGAGAAAAGGACAACCAAACTATGGACCACCAACACGCACACCACGCCGCGAAGAAACCTAAGAACGGATCGGAACAATCGCCGCACGACGGTGGCCATGGCAAGAACCCGCCGATGGGCCAGGCCGAGCACGATCACCACAGAATGATGATCGAGGACTTCAAGCGCCGTTTCTGGGTGTCGCTTATTTTGACCGTCCCGATTCTTCTGCTGTCCCCGATGATCCAGATGTGGCTGGGGTTCGAATTCCGTTTCGCTGGGGACTGGATGTTGCTTTTCGCGATCTCGACGGTCGTATTCATTTACGGCGGCTGGCCGTTCCTGAAAGGAGCCATCGGCGAATTCAGGACGCTCTCGTTCGGGATGATGACGCTGATCGCCCTCGCGATCACGGTGGCATACGTTTTCAGCAGCGCGGTCGTGTTCGGGTTCCCCGGCGAGGACTTCTTCTGGGAGTTGGCGACGCTGATCGACATTATGCTCCTCGGACACTGGGTGGAGATGAAATCGGTCTTGGGCGCATCTAAGGCCCTTCAACTGCTCGTCAGCATGATGCCCGCCGAGGCTCACCGGGTCGTCGACGGCGTAGTCGAAGACATCAGTCTGGAGGATCTTCATAAAGGAGACATCATCCTCGTCCGCCCTGGGGAGAAGGTCCCTGCCGACGGAGTGGTGACGGACGGGGAGAGTTATCTGAACGAGAGCATGCTCACGGGCGAGAGTAAGCCAGTGAAGAAGGAAAAGTTCTCCGAGGTGATCGGCGGGTCGGTGAACGGGAACGGTTCGATCCATGTGAAGGTGGAGCACACGGGGAAGGACAGCTACCTGAGCAAGGTGATCAAGCTCGTCGAGGAGGCTCAGAAGACAAAGTCGAAAACGCAGCATCTTGCCGATCGCGCGGCCAAGATCCTGACCGTCGTCGCGGTGGTCGTCGGCGTGGGCACTTTAGTTGTTTGGCTCCTCCTCGGAGCGAGCTTCAATTTCGCCGTGGAGCGGATGGTCACGGTGATGGTGATCTCCTGCCCGCACGCGCTCGGCCTCGCCGTGCCGCTGGTGGTGGCGATCTCCACCGCGATCTCGGCCCAGCACGGTCTTTTGATACGGAACCGGACCGCGTTCGAAAACGCACGGCTGATAACCGCGATGATCTTCGACAAGACGGGCACGCTGACGAAGGGCGAGTTCGGTGTAACGCGTATCGAAACGCTCGATCCGGCCGTGGATAAGGAAACACTCCTCAGAACGGCGGCGGCTCTCGAACTGAACTCCGAGCACCCCATCGCGGTTGGGGTAATCCGAAAGGCGAAAGAGCAAAAGCTCGATATCCCCCGCGCCGAAAGTTTCCAGGCGATCACGGGCAAGGGCATTGAGGCGACCGTTGACGGGCGCGATGTAAAGGTGGTGAGCCCGGGGTTCCTGCGCGACGCCTCGATCGAGATACCGGAGAATGCTTATTCCGACGCCGCGGAGACGGTCGTCTTCGTCCTCTTGGACGACCGTCTCGCGGGCTTTATAGCTCTCGCCGACGAGGTGCGCGAAGAATCCGCCGGCGCGATCAGGGCATTCAAAGACCTCGGCGTAAAGGTGTTGATGGCGACCGGCGACAACGAGAAGGTCGCGAAGGCCGTTTCTGACAAGATGGGGCTCGACGGTTACTACGCCGAGGTGCTACCGCACCAGAAGGTAGACCTCGTTAAGGAACTTCAGGATAAAGGCGAGTTCGTTTCGATGACCGGCGACGGCGTCAACGACGCACCGGCTCTCGCGCAGGCAGACATCGGCATCGCGGTCGGATCGGGGACCGATATCGCGGCGGAGACCGCGGACATCATTCTGGTCAACTCGAACCCTAAGGATATCCTGAACCTTATCAATTTCGGGCGGGCGACCTATAAGAAAATGATCCAGAACCTCCTGTGGGCGACTGGCTACAACGTCGTTGCGATACCGCTTGCGGCCGGGGTTCTTTACCAGTGGGGTTTTGTGCTGAATCCCGCCATCGGAGCGGTGTTCATGAGCCTCAGCACGATTATCGTGGCGCTTAACGCACAGCTTCTTAAAAGGCAGATTTAATATCAGCCCATAGAAGATGAGGAAGCGAAGAGTTTAGCGAAATGAATAAACGATTGTTCGTCTTGCTGTTTTGTCTATTCGTCGTAAATATCGGCTTCGGGATCACTTTACCCGTGCTGCCTTTTTACACTGAGAGGTTAGCTTTGGCAGAAGGGGCTTCACGGAGCTCAGTGGGGCTGCATGTCGGACTCCTGACAAGCATTTACCCCTTAATGCAGCTGCTTTTCGCCCCTTTGTGGGGAAGGTGGTCGGACCGAGTCGGACGCAAACCGCTTCTCTTGATCGGCATTGCCGGTTATGCGATCGCACAGATGTTATTCGGTGTTGCGTCGAATCTCTGGCTGCTTTACGCTGCACGAATCGTTGGCGGCATCCTTTCGTCAGCGACTCTTCCGGCGGCAGCGGCATACGTCGCCGACCAAACAAGCGCGGAGGACCGCAATCGCGGTATGGCATGGCTTGGCACGGCGGCAAGTCTCGGGGTTGTTGTCGGTCCTGCACTCGGCGGCACGTTGGCCGGCCGCGACTGGCACATTTCTGTACAGTTCGGGCATTTTGTCGTTGATGGTTTTTCGGTTCCCTTTTTCGTAGCGGCTGTCCTGGCTTCGCTTACGTTGTTCATAGCCATAAAATGGCTGCCGGAATCGCTTGCAGCAAAATCAATCGCGACGGCGGGAGAAACAGGAAAGCTAAGCTGGCGCGAGCTCGGAGTCATATTGCGCCCACTGCTAATCCTAGCGTTTATCGGGCAGTTCGGATTGGCGCTTTTTGAGGCAATATTTGCGCTCTACGCCATCGCTAGATTCAATTACGGTCCCGCAGAGGTGGGGGCAATTTTTATTGTTTGCGGAGCGGTAATGGCCATCTTTCAGACGGTAATGGTCGGTTATTTGACGACGCGTGTTGCAGAGATCTATCAAATCGCTGCCGGATTCCTTCTTATGGGCGCCAGTCTTGCTTTATTGGTAACTGTTCAATCGACGGTCCTCGTCTTTGCGCTTGTCGGAATAATGGCGCTTGGCATGGCTATGATCGCACCCAATCTTTCCGCTCTTATTTCAAAGAGCACGGACACATTGAACACGGGAGCGGCACTGGGGGTACAAGGCATGGCGAACAGTTTGGGACAGGTGGGTGGTCCGATCCTAGGCGGTGCGATTTTCGCCTGGAGTATTGGAATGCCTTTTTTCTTTTCAGGCCTGCTTCTGTTTGCGACCGGTGTAGTCATTGTTTGGAATAGCGTATTCTCGCCTGTCCCCAACGCTTTTGTGCGGCCCGGATCGCAAAAATAGGGAGAACCCGTTATAGATACTTTAGAATTTAACAAGATCTTCTTTCCTGAGTATGTACGAACATATTGGAATCTAAACGTGCTTTCCAACGTGCTTATATTAGGCATACCTTTGGAAGAATTACTTTTTGGTTTTGCGTTTGGCAAGTATTGGTCGGGGGTATATGAACATCTAAGTTGGTATGCCCTCAGTTCGAGAGACCATAGGGCGAGGAAACTATGAAAAGAATTAGGGTAGCGGTCAACGGATACGGAGTCATCGGGAAACGGGTTGCGGATGCTGTAGCTTTGCAGAACGACATGGATGTCGCCGGCGTCTGCGAGGTTACGTCGGACTGGCGGATCCGGGTTGCAGTTGAAAAGAACTACGACGTTTTCGCATTCGATGAGGCGTCAAAACAAAGTATGGCGGAAAACGATATCGAAGCCATCGGAACACTCGGCCAGCTACTGGAAGAATCCGACATTGTAGTCGATTGCACGCCGAAGAAAATAGCTGCTCAGAATATCGACCAGTACCGGAAGATCGGGCTGAAATTCATCGTACAGGGAGGTGAAAAGCATGAAACGACCGGTCACTCTTTCAGTGCGGAAAATAATTACGAGACGGCTCTGGGCCGAGAAAGCACGCGGGTGGTCTCCTGCAATACAACATCCATCATCAGGACGCTTACCGCTTTGAAGGCCGCAGGGCTATTAAGTAGGGCCCGCGGGACACTGCTCCGGCGAGCGACCGATCCATGGGAGAGCCATCTCGGCGGCATCATGAACACATTGGTTCCCGAAAAGGAGATCCCGAGCCATCAGGGGCCGGACGCTCAAACTGTCGATCCCGAACTCGATGTTATAACGGCAGCGGTCAAGGTTCCCGTGACCTTGAGCCACCTTCACTACTGGAATGTGCAGCTAACAAGGACGTCTTCGAAGGAAGAAGTGGTCGAAGCATTCGGCACTTCGACGCGTACAGCACTTATCAGTTACGCCGACGGTCTTTCGGCTAACAACGCGGTCAAAGAACTGATGCTCAGCCTCGGCCGCCCTTACGGCGACATGTACGAAGTAGCACTTTGGGAAGACATGGTTAAAGTCGTGGGAGACGAACTATTCTATGCATATCTTGTGGACAACCAGGCGATCGTGATTCCCGAAACTATCGACGCGATCAGGGCACTGACAGGAATCGAGACCTCGGCCGAGCGGTCCATCGAAAAGACGAATAGGAGTCTTGGCGTTCGGACTCGGTTCATTAGCGGCCGAAGTGGAGAGCAACTCTGAAGCGCTGGAGTGTCGCCGCGCTCCGGTGCTCACTTTAGCGTCGGTCGTGCTGCCTACCGCCGAGTATAAACGAACTCGGCTTGATCAAAATTGGCCAGAGATTTTGCTCGCCCGTCCATTCATAGCCGAGAGCACGAAGCACCGCGATCGTCGCAACGCTTTCAGTCTACTAACCTATGTAATCCTCCGGACTTGCTTCAAATCTTTCCTTGCACACGGTCGAGCAAAAATAATAAGTCCTTTCTTCATGCTCCGTCTGCCCGGACGCCTCCGATTCCTCGACCTGCATTCCGCATACAGGATCTTTGTGTGTTGCCATTTTTTCCTCCTATACTCCCCCCGGAAATTCTTTTTCCGAGTGTGCCAAGTGGACCTAACAGGCACCGACGAATTCAGCTGCAAGAAAGGCCCTAGAACTGTTCATCAAGGAATTAACTCAAAAGTTCTATCCGCGACTACAGCCGGATATTCCAGTACCTTGACGCCTGACTTCAAATTTTGCACCGCCTATAGCCGATTATTCATCCCGACGTTTGGTGGGGCCTCCCTTTCGTGTTTTTCGCCATCGGCCCATAAAATAAAGGGTCACACCAAAGACGAGCACGATCACGCCGTTTACGGACATGACTTGGTGTGAGGCATATCCTATGTAGTCCGGATTAGAACTCACTCTAATCAGGTGCCACGCAAAGAGGGCTATTCCAATAACACTTATTACTATTCCTCCAGTCTTCATAAAGATGTTCACGAATATCGAGGCATATTGCCGCCGACGTATGTGTCTATATTCACATTAGCCCTTGGGAGACGGCGAGGGCTGGGTTGCCGGAGTTCTGCGAGGTGCGCTCGAATGCCAGTGTACGATTCGCCATTTGCCATCGCGCTTTTCTAATACGGCCGTTCCCAAGCCACCGCTTTCTATTTTTCGTGTACCCATTTCGGCGGCAAGAGAGTATTTGAATGTCGCCCACGCGGTCTTGCCCTCGACTTTCACCTTAAGATCGGAAAACGAGTATTTCGTGTTTTTGAATTCTTTC
>JBGSXX010000002.1:0-243213 GCA_041751195.1 Pyrinomonadaceae bacterium
GCGGTGCTGCGGCGGCCGCGGCTGCAGCGGCGGCACAGGCTGGCCAGTCAAATTCCAATTATCCGCTCGGGCTTCGGCCGGAGCTTACGACATTTGACGACATCCGCAATAACGAAGCGTCGATCGAGACGAACCGCAACGCGGGGATCACGACGGTGTTGTCGGTGGGCCGTACGGGAATCTTTAACGGCCAGTCTGCGTTGATCAACCTTGCGGGCGATTCGGCGGCGGCGATGGTCGTGCGGAACCCGGTTGCTCTGCACATTTCGTTCGCGACGATCCCGGGGCAATATCCCGGTTCGCTGTTGGGAACGTTCTCGGCATTGCGGCAGATGTTCCTTGATGCACGGCGTTTGGATGAGGTTCAGAAGATGTACGCCGCGGACCCTAGGGGGATACGTCGGCCTGATGACGACCCGTCATTGCAGGCACTGCTACCGGCGCTGCAGCGGCAGATGCCTGTCGTGTTCACGGCGAACCGCGACATTGAGATCATCAGGGCGTTGGACCTTGCGAAAGAATTTAACCTGCGGGTGATGATCGCCGGCGGGCAAGAGGCGTGGAAGGTTGCCGATCGTTTGAAGGCGGCCGATGCGACGGTGCTGCTCTCGGTGAACCATCCGCGACGTACGACGATGGCTGCACCGGATGCTGATCCGGAACCGCTTGAGCTTTTGCGTGTGCGTGCGGAATCGCCGAAGAATGCGTTGAGGCTTTCGGAAGCAGGCGTTAAGTATGCGTTTCAGTCAGGAGGAGCGACGAACGTTGCCGATTACCTGACGAACGCAGGCCGAGCGGTTGAGGCGGGTTTGAGCCGCGATGCAGCCGTTAGGGCCATGACCCTGAGTGCGGCTGAGATATTTGGCGTTGAGAACCGCATGGGTTCGGTCGAGGCCGGGAAGATCGCAAATCTTACCGTCGTTCGCGGTGATCCCTTCGCACGGGAGCGGGTTATAACGCATGTGTTCGTTGACGGTCAGGTATTCGAACCGAAACCGCCGCCGACGCCTGCGAGGCCGGGTGGTCCGGGACGGCCTGGTGCGGCTCCGGGAACGCCGGGTGCGACTCCGGGAACGACTCCGGGGACGACGCCTGCGCTTGCTACGGTTGGCGGTAATTATTCGATCACGATCGACATTCCGGGACAGCCGCTGACAGGTACGTTCGCGTTGACGCAGCAGGGTGCGACCCTTACCGGTTCGATGCAGACGCAGCTGGGCACGACCCCGATCAGAGAGGGCCGCGTTACTGCCGAAGGCTTTAGCTTTACGGCGTCGGTCGAGTTTGGCGGAGCGACGATGGACATCATCGTTCGCGGAACGGTCACCGGAAATCAGATTACCGGAACGATCGATTCGCCGCAGGGGACCGTGCCGTTCACCGGAACGCGTAATCCATAATATTTAGGTTCAATACAGATTAAGAGGATCAAAATGAGAAGATCATTTGTTTTAGTTGTGGCTATTGCCATGCTTGCGACGGTGCCGCTTGTGGTGCCGGGGCAGAGCGGCGGCGAGACGCTTATAAGGAACGCGACCGTGTTGACGGCTTCGCGCGGAACGCTTGAGAATACGGACATTCTCATCAGGGACGGCAAGATCTCACGCATCGGGCGGAACCTGACGGCGGGGTCCGGTGCACGCGTTATAGACGCGACCGGCAAGTTTGTGACGCCGGGGATATTGGACGCACATTCGCATTTGATGATGAATGCGATCAATGAGGGTTCGCTGTCGGTGACCTCAATGACGCGCATTCGTGACGTGCTGAACCCGACGGACCACGGCATTTATCGTGCGTTGGCCGGTGGTGTGACGGGCGCTTTGCTGCTGCACGGTTCGGCGAATGCGATCGGGGGACAGAGTTCGTCGGTGAAGTTTAAGTACGGGAAGCCTGTTGAGGACTTTGTTATTGCAGGAGCACCTGAGGGGATCAAGTTCGCGATGGGTGAGAACCCGAAGCGTTCGAGCCAGACCTTTACGGGGGGCCAGACGCCGCGGTATCCGCGAACAAGGATGGGGACGCTTGAGGTGATGCGTGACGCGTTTGAACGTGCACGTGACTATCGCCAGTCTTGGGCGGATTATCGTGCGAAGAAAACGCGTGTGCCGCCCCGAAGGGACATCGAACTTGAGCCGATTGTTGAAATACTTGAAGGCCGACGGATCGTGCATGCACACGGTTATCGTTCGGACGAGCATCTGAACTTGCTGCAGATGGCGGAGGAGTTTGGGTTTAAGGTCGGCACGCTTCAGCATGGGTTGGAGGCTTATAAGTTTGCACCTGAGATCGCAAAGCATGGTGCGGGCGTTTCGATATTTGTGGACAGCTGGAGCTATAAGCTTGAGGCGTATGATTCGATCCCGTATAACGCTTACATTCTGTGGAAGAACGGGGTTAACGTGTCGATCAACTCTGATTCGAACGAGCGTATCCGCCGGTTGAATCTGGATGCGGCTAAGGTGATGAAGTACGGCGGTGTGCCGGAGCAGGATGCATTAAAGATGATCACGCTGAACCCTGCGATACAGATGGGCATCGGCAACCGGACGGGGTCGATCGATCAGGGTAAGGACGCTGACATCGTTATCTGGTCGGAGCATCCGTTCAGCCCTTATGCGCATGCGGAAATGACGATGATCGAGGGTGACGTTTATTTTGACCGGACGCAGGACCGTGCACGTCAGGCAGAGCTTCGACAGGAGCGTGAGGCGCTTGAAAAGCTTGAAGTGAATCGTGCACCCGGTTCGGGCGGAACACAGCCGCGTATCCCGACCGAGCGGGTTGAGGACGACCTTGGTGAACACCACGGCGAAGTCGATGGAGGTCACCGATGAAGCGATCATTACTTATAGGACAAGTTGTTACCATGAAATTTTTGGCACTGATGTTTGCGGTTGTTGCCACTGTTGCGGTTAATGCACAGAGTGACGGTGCACAGCAGAATCGGATCGGTCGTGCAGGGACGTTTGCGATAACAAATGCGCGGATAGTGCCTGTTTCGGGACCTGTTATTGAGAACGGGACTATTGTTATTAGTGCCGGCAAGATCACTGCGGTTGGTGCCGGCGTTTCTGTGCCCTCGGGTGCTGAACGGATCGACGGCAAAGGATTGTCGGTGTATCCGGGGATGATCGATGCGGGTACGGCCCTTGGGCTGGCTGAGGTCACGCAGGGTGCTAATGCGACGATGGACATGATCGAGACCGGTTCGATGAATGCCAACGCAAAGGCGATAACGGCGGTGAACCCGCATACCTCGCATGTGAACGTGACGCGGGTCAACGGCATAACTGCGGTGATGTCGGCTCCGCGTGGCGGGCTTATTTCGGGACAAGGTGCGGTGATCAACCTTAACGGTGCTACACAGGGCGAAATGTCTGTGGTGCCGGAGTTTGGGTTGGTGATCAACTTTCCGCGTATCTCAACCTTTGGCGGCT
The DNA here is from genome assembly GCA_041751195.1 of Pyrinomonadaceae bacterium. Classification (GTDB taxonomy): domain Bacteria; phylum Acidobacteriota; class Blastocatellia; order Pyrinomonadales; family Pyrinomonadaceae; genus OLB17. The sequence goes on from JBGSXX010000002.1 coordinate 3,441, forward strand.
TTGGCGGCGGTGGGTTTGGTGGCGGTGGTCAGCAGATCGACTTTAACGAGGCCATTCGCCGGCGTGATACTCAGATCGATGAGCTGAAGAAGATCTTTCGTGATGCCGAGAACTATGTTCGTGCACGCGAGGCTTATTCGAAGGATAATTCGCTGCCGTATCGTGCCGTTGATCTTAGGATGGATGCGATGACGCCGTACATCCGCGGTGAGCGGCCGGTGATGTTGACGGTCGAGCGTGAGCGGGACATTCGTGCGGCGGTCAACTTTGTAAAAGAAATGCGGTTGAAGGGGATCATCGTGGGCGGCCAGGAAGCTCATCTGGTGGCGAATGAGCTGAAGGCGAATGATGTTGCGGTGATCTACACGAACATCTACAGCCTTCCGGTTAGGCCGGATGATCCGTATGACTTTTTGTTTGCCGTTCCGGCAGAGCTGCAGCGTGCGGGTGTTCGGTTTGCGATCTCAACCGGTGATACCGGTGCTGAGGTTCGAGACCTGCCTTATCACGCAGGGCTTGCGGGTGCTTATGGCCTTTCGCGTGAGGAAGCTCTGAAGTCGGTGACGCTCTATCCGGCTCAGATACTTGGCGTGGCGGACCGGATGGGTTCGCTTGAGGTTGGGAAGATGGCGAACGTTGTAGTGACGGACGGCGACCTGCTCGACCCGCGAACGAACATCAAACATATGTTCATTGGCGGTCGGATGATCCCGCTGACCAGCAGACATACGGACCTGTTCGACAGTTTTAAGGACAGGAAGTAGGGAAGCGTTAAACACAGAGATGGGAAAGCACCTTGGAGAGCCGGGGTGCTTTTCTTATGTCTTTTGCGGGATGTCGTCGCCTTCGGGGAACGTTCGTCGCGCGGAGTTTCCCTGAGGGAGGCGGATCTCGCAACGTCTCATGTAGCCCAAGCGACCTTCATGTTCCAAGCGACCGCATTCGACGAGTTTAGTGACTCTTTGGGCGTAAAAGATGTCGGGGATGCCTTCATAGTTTTCATCCCGTTCCATCATCACGGAACCGACCACCCTGGCAACCTTTCTGAACTGAGAACTGCAATGCGAGAGCAATCCTTCATCGATCGAGCGGAGTTCGTCAATACTAAGCTGGTCGACGCGAGCCTGTTGATCTTCTGAAAGTTCTCCATCAGGCTCGGGCGTTTCTAGTTCGTCGGTCGAGCGAAAGCCCGGAAGTTTCGAACCCGCCATAAGGATATAGCCAACGGCCATTCCGATCTCCCTGATAATTTTCTTCTTGTTTTCCAACCCGGAGGAATTTATTTCGTTACATGCTTCATCTAAGAGATCCAACGCCGTCGATAGTGTCGCGTTGATTCTGGATTGTCTTCGGTCGTCTGTGTATTTCGACACTTGAGATAACCTTCAAACCTTCTGCGGGATGTCGTCGCCTTCGGGGAAGAATTCGAGGGAGGCGGAGTTTAGACAGTAGCGTTGGCCTGTGGGGGGTGGGCCGTCGGGGAAGACGTGGCCCTGGTGACCGCCGCAGCGGGCGCAGCGGATCTCGATGCGGATCATGCCGTGGCTTGTGTCTTTGATGTTTTCGAGATGCGCTTTGTCGAAGGGCGAATGGAACGACGGCCAGCCGGTGCCGGATTCGAACTTGTGCTTTGATGTGAACAGCGGCAGCCCGCAGAGCCGGCATGCGTAGGTGCCTTCCTGTTTGTTGTCGAGCAGGGTCCCGCAAAACGGCGGCTCCGTGCCGTGGTCGAGCAGCACGCGGTACTCCTCAGCATTGAGATCGGCGGCAAGGCGTTTGATCGCTTCGGCGTCGAGCGGAGTGATGTCGTAGCCGCTTTCGGACTCTTGAGTTGGTGCGGTCATAACTTGAAGTCATTTTAACACACGCTCTTGCGCTCTAATCAAACAGGAGAGGGTGTTTGGGGGTGTTTAGGTGTTTGGGGTGTTTATGTTTATGGGTGACCGGGTTTGGGTCGTAAACAAACATTAAGAGTGTGTAGGGGGGTTTAGGTGTTAAAACTGTTTTTGGCTCTAAACACTTCCTAACACCCCAAAGTGTTTGTTTAGAATTTAAGGCTCGGTGATCGTTGTCTCATGCATAATACACTTGACAGAGTATGCAACAGTTGTGGTAGGATGTATGTAACGAACGAGGTAACCGGACCTTTTCCGTAAGGAAAGGGGTGGGGAGGATATTGCCGAAAAGTCGGCGTATATCTTTTTAGAATTACGTTGACATTGACGTAGTCAGTTGATGTTGGACTATGCACTGTCTTTTCGTTGACTACATCAATCGATCCCTGCGTCTTGCCGCCATGGTGTGCGGAAAGGTCCTTTCCGGTGAAGTTCCCATTATCTTTGAGGCTATGCCTCTTATCTCGAGCGATTCACCATTCTATTTCCTCACTTCAGTAACGAAGCACGTAGTTCATCGGGCATCATGATATTTGCGTATGTGATCATGCCAATCACTATCACGTCATTACCGACAGCTACGAAAGCCTTCCCAAGTGCTTCGTTATCTAAACGGCATTTCGGCACGACGTATCATCAACCACCTAAAAGACAATGGTCATCAAAGCTCACCTGCGAAGTTGAGGAAAGACGAGGTCTCGCTAGACTACAAATACTCGCTTTGTCACCAGTGAGTCAAAGGCCATCGAGAAAGCGAACTAAATTCATTTCAATCCGGTCGAAGACGGAATGGCCGAGACTCCGGCTGAGTACTCTTTTTCCAGCTTTCGCTATTGGGCTGAACGACCCTTATTAGACAACGAACCGCTTGACTTTGATATCAAGCAGCTCGATTGGCGAAGAGACAGGGCATAGCCCAACTTATTAATACCTTACGGAAAGGCAAGCCTTTCCGCACACCATGGCGGCAAGCCGCAGGCATAAAACTCTAAACAAACATTTAGGGGTGTTTAGAAGTGTTTAGAGCCAAAAACCGGTTTAACGCCTAAACAGCTGTAAGCACATGGAAGTGTTTGTTTAGGATTTGTGAGGGCGGCAAGCCGCGGCGGAGGATCATAATATAAGGAGCTCTCGGAACGGCAAGCCTTTCCGCACACCTTGGCGGCAAGCCGCAGGCATAAAACTCTAAACAAACAGTTTGGGGTGTGTAGAAGTGTTTAGAGTCAAAAACGGGTTTAACGCCTAAACACCTCTAAACACCTAGAAGTGTTTGTTTACGGTTTGGGTCCGATGCGTTTTTCGAGGTCGCGGATGCGGCGGGCTAGGTCGCCGAGTTTGCGATAGGCTGAGGTGGAGCGGAGCCATTCGCGGTTGTCGAACGCGGGGACGCCGGACATTATCTTGCCGGGTTCGACATCGTGGCTGGTAGCGGATTTGGCGGTGAGGACGGCTTCGTCGCCGACCTTTAGATGACCGGCGATGCCGACTTGGCCGGCGAGGATGACGCGCTTGCCGATGACGGAGCTGCCGGCGAGGCCGGTTTGTGCGCAGATGAGGGCGTCTTCATCGACTGTGCACGAGTGGCCTATTTGTACCATGTTATCGATCTTGGCACCGCGTGCGATGCGGGTTTCGCCCATTGCGGCACGGTCGACGGCGGAGTTTGCTCCGATCTCGACGTCGTCTTCGATGGTGACGCGGCCGGTCTGCGGGATCTTGAGCCATTTCTTATCGGGTTGACGTGCGTAGCCAAAGCCGTCAGCGCCGATAGTGGTGTTGTTGTGGATGATGCAATTGGCACCGATCTCGCAATCTTCGCGGATGGTCGAACCGGCGTGGATGACGGTGTTCTCGCCGACTGAAACGCCTTCGTAAATGGTCACGTTGGGGTAGAGGATGACGCCATCGGCAATGCTGCTATTCTTTCCGATGACGACATTGGCGTGGATCTCAGCCGATTTCGCAACGACTGCGGTCTCGTCGATGACGGCGGTGGGATGGACCGTTCCAGCGGCTGTCCTTGCGGGGTGAAATATTCTAAGTGCCTTTGCATAGGCGAGATAGGGGTCTTTTGCCCGGAGCAGGGCGAGGTCGTCGCGACCGGGGTTGACGCCTTCGGCAAGGAAGATCGCGGCTGCCTGGGTCATCGCAACCAGCGGCGTGTACTTGGGGTTTGCGAGAAAGGTGACGTCGCCGGGACCGGCTCGGTCGAGCGGCGCGACGGCATTTATCTCAAGATCATCGGCACCGTTTTCGATCGCGGCTCCGGTCTTTTCCGCTAATTCGGAAAGTTTCATACAAAAGTTGATACATCCTTGAAATAGAGTCGGGGGCTGTGCAACACTAGTTTTAACAGACAAGATTACCCCAAGCAAAGCGCCCATCGTCATTTGCCCTCTTCCCATATCCGATCTTAGAAGTAACAGGAGTTTTAAGCAGTATGAATGAAAAGACCCCGAACTCGGCGGGCAGGAAGTCTAGTGCCGAAGATTACATCGTGGCTGAGCGGAGCGGTGCGGTGCGTAACGAATTTATCGATGGACGGGTAGTCGAGCGGCCGGAATCGAACCGGTGGCACAACCTGATCGTATCGAACACGGCGATCGCCATCGGCGGACGCATTCACGGGCACAAGAGCGATATTTATATCAGCGACATGCGTGTGAAGTTTAAGAACGGCACGATCAGCTATCCGGACCTGGTTGTGGTGAATGGCGAACCTTCGTTTGCGGACGCTCGGATGGATATTTTGCTTAATCCGACGGTCGTTGTGGAGATATTTTCTTCGACGACTGACACGGCGGGCAAATCGCGAAAGCTTGAGAGTTTTCTCGAACTTGAAAGCATCAAGGAATGTTTGCTGATCAAACAGGACGAGATGCGGGTTGAGCATTACGCGAAGCAGAACCAGAAGCAGTGGATCTATCGCATCTACAACGAGCGTGATGATGTCATCTCGATCGACTCGGTCAATTGCAAGCTTTCGCTGCAGGAGATCTATGCGCAGATCAAGCTCGGGCACCAGGTCTTCAGCTCTACAGCGGTAAATTAGCCCTACATCATTGAAACGGGATCGATCTCAAGATGCACTATTTTGAGGTCGGTCCCGATCGTTCCTGCCTCGCTCATTGCCCGGTCGAGGGTCTCTCGGAGCAGCGTCCGCGAGGGCGATTTCACAATAATCTGAAAGCGATACTCGTCTTTGATCCGAGCGATAGCTGCGGGTGCAGGCCCGAGTATGCGGCATTTGTTGGTCGCGTTCGCTCGATCAAGTGACTGGCGGAGCAGTGTTGCGGAACGCAGTGCATATGCGTCGTCGCGATGCCGTATCAATATCGACGCCAGCACCACGAACGGCGGATAGCTCATGCGTTCACGGTAGCGGATCTCTTCGGCATAAAAGCCGTCGAAGTCCTGCTCTGCGGCGTGGCGGAGCGCGTAGTGTTCGGGATAATACGTCTGGATGAGCACACGACCGGGCAAGGAACCGCGGCCTGCACGCCCAGCGACCTGCGTTAGAATTTGGAAGGTGCGTTCGGCTGCACGGAAATCGGGAAAGCCGAGACCTGCATCGACAGATATCACGCCGACGAGCGTCACGTTGTGAAAGTCGTGGCCTTTCGCGATCATTTGGGTGCCGACGAGCATATCGATACTGCCTTTGTCGAAGGCGAGCAGCGTCTTGGACATTTCGCCTTTGCGGGACATTGAATCGCGATCGACACGGGCGATCTTAAGGTGGGGGAAACGCTTGATCAATACATCCTCGACCTGCTCGGTGCCCTGGCCGATGAAGTAGAGGTACGGGTTTTCGCAGAACGGGCATTTGGCGGGAACGGGCACGGCATGATCGCAGTAATGGCAGACGAGGCGACCGTTGCGGCGGTGATAGGTCATTGTTATATCGCAGTTCTTGCAGCGAAGACGTTCGCCACACGACCGGCACAGCACGAAGGACGAGAAGCCACGTCGGTTTAGGAGGATGATCGATTGCTCGCCTCTGCTGTGGGTCTCTTCGATAGCCTCGATGAGGCGGGGTGAGAGGATGACGTCTTTGCCGCCTGAGCGTTTGAACACGTCACGCATATCGATGAGCTCTGCACGAGCAAGCGGACGGCCACCGATGCGTTCAGGCAGCCTAAGGTAATCGTATTTGCCGATGCGGGCGTTGTGAAACGATTCGAGCGACGGGGTTGCGGAGCCAAGTACAACTACGGCCGATGCCATATGCGCACGCATCACCGCGACGTCTCGACCGCTGTAGTATGGGGATTCGTTCTGACGATAGGAGGGGTCGTGTTCCTCGTCGATGATCACTAACTTAAGGTTTTCGAGTGGTGCAAAGACCGCAGAGCGCGTGCCGATGGCGATACGCGCAGCACCGGAGCGCAGGCGTCGCCATTCATCGAAGCGTTCGCCGGGCGACAGGCTGGAGTGGAGTATCGCAACATCTCGGCCAAAGACAGCGCGTAGGCGACGGGAAAAGATCGGCGTTAAGGATATTTCCGGTACGAGCATCATCGCTGAACCGCCCTCGTCGAGAGTAGTCCGCATCGCACGAATATAGACCTCGGTCTTTCCGCTGCCGGTGATGCCGTGGAGGAGGAAGGCGCGGAACTTTTGTGAGCTTAAAGACGCCTCGATCGCACTCAGAGCGGCCTGCTGGTCATCGTTGAGTTTCAGCTCGGGGTGATCGAACGATCGTTCGTCAGTGATCGGGTCACGGAGCACCTCGCGGACGTACACCTCAACTATGCCTTGACGGGCAAGGGTCGTGACGGGCGATGCGGCGACGCCTGCGTTCTCCAGGAGATCGGGGAAGTACATATCACTGCCGTTCGCTCGAAGCGTCTCGATGACCTTTCGGCGGGGTGCGGGCAGCTCCGCTTCGTTGACAGCGGGGTCGATCAGCCGCACGGCCTTGCGAAGCTTGGGCTTAAGCTTGGGCTTGTAAGCACGTTCCTCAAGCGAGATAAAGCCGTCGTTTGCAAGGTCGCGAAGCGCCCTGTTTGCCTGCGGCTTGCCGTGCGCTTTTTCGAGGTCACGAACGGGAAGTTCGCGTACATCGCGAAGGCCGACGAGTATCTGCCACCTTAGAGCCTTTGAGGTTGGCTGGTTGAGCGTCAGACCCGTTTCAGTAATGCGTGCGATGCGTTCGGATGCGGTGTTGATGCCGGCGGGAAGCGTGGCTTTTAGCACTTCGCCGAGGGATGCGGCGTAGTAATCTGCGGTCCACCGTGCAAGCTCGATCAACTCCGGCGAGAGAAGCGGCTCTTCGTCGATCAGCTCGGTCGCATCTTTGACGAGATCGGCCTCAAGGTCAGGCGGAAGTTCGGCAGGGAACCCGACCGCATAGCCGATCATCGACCGTTTGCCGAAAGGAACGACGAGACGTGCACCGATTTGCACCTTTGCGCGTAAACCCAGCGGAAGTGCGTAGGTAAAAGTTCGCCGTAGAGGGACGGGCAATGCAACCTCGACGAAGTCGCGAGGTTCGGCCGGTATGTCGATAGATGGGGGCATTGTTTGATGGTCCGGCAAAATGATAACCTATTGAAACTGCGGAAAGAAACGGTGCCCGCCGCACCCACAAATATGGACACACTAGCAAAGCTTAACGATAAACCTGAGCGAAGTTATAAGGGATTTTTGGTCGGGGCAGCGATAGGGGTAGTGTTAATAGCGATCGCAGCTGTCTACATCATGCAGCAGCCTTCGCGCGAGGCGCAGATCGCAGCGGTACTGGCCAGTGCACATCAGCCGGGCTCACCGGAGTTTGATGAGCTGGCAAAGGATATCGTGATAACGACCGACAGGGATACATTCGTTTCGCCGAATGCGTTCGGGTCAATATCAATGTCGATCAAGGGAAATATTGCAAACAACGGAGAGCGGCTGATCACAGTTCTTGAGGTGAATGCGGCTGTAGTTGATATAGAAGAGAATGTCGTGCGCGAAAAGAGGATGCTGGTCGTCCCCGGACAGCAGCCGCGGCTTGAGGCGGGTAGTTCCGGACCCGTCACGCTCACGATCGACGGGTTTTCAGAAAAGGACGATCGGGCAAATATCCGCTGGCGCGTAACAGCTATTCAGGCTAACTGATCACGCAATCTCGCCTTTAGTTTCTTTTACAAATAATTCTTCGAGCGACTGCTTTAACGGCGAAACAGACACGAGCCGCCCACCCTGTGCGCGAATAGCGGGGATGACGCGATCGATGTCTTGCTCTGCGAGCACTTCGATGCGTGTGCCAGACGGGTGAAAAGAAGTCGTAGCTCCCGTAAGACCGTTGAGCGATGGACTGAGAGCCTCGGGTGTTACGCCGCCTGCGACAATTTCGAACGAACGCGTGCCGCCTGTTTCTGAGAGCAGGTCATTGAGATTTCCGGTTGCTGCCAGCCTACCCTTTCGCAAAATCGCGACTTCATCGCAGAGAGATTCCACATCGGACAAAATGTGTGTTGACATAAATACCGTCGTGCCTTTTTCGCGCAGGCCGACGATGAGTTCGCGGATCTCGCGGCGGCCAATGGGGTCCAGGCCGCTCATCGGTTCGTCTAGAAAAACGATCTCGGGCGAGTTGGTCAGAGCCTGTGCGAGCCCGACGCGTTGCAGCATGCCCTTTGAGAACTTTCGCAACTGCCGGTCCCAGTCCGGCTCGCTCAACCCGACACTGGTCAGCAGTTCTTCGGTACGAGCCTTTCGCTTTTCCCCTGACAGGCCGAACAGCTCGCCGAAATAATTCATTATCTCGCGTGCAGTGAGGTAGTCGTAAAAGTACGGGTTCTCGGGGCAGTAGCCGATAGACGCGTGCATTTGCACGTCAGCGATATCTCGTCCTAGGATCTTGGCGGAGCCTTCGCTCGGGTATAGGAGGCTCATCAATATCTTGATGGTTGTCGTCTTGCCGGCACCGTTGCCACCGAGGAATCCGAAAATGCGCCCGCCGGTGACGTTGAGTGTCAGTCCGTCTAATGCGCGGACCTTCCGCTTTCGCCAGAATCCGGTTTCGTAATCTTTCGACAGATTGTTTATCTCGATAACGTAGTTCATGATCGATCGCGCTTTCGGGGAGCCTTGGGTATTGGGGATGCGGTTGAGAGCCGGGATGTGCAGGTCGGCTCGTCAATCGAATACGGTTCGCCAGAAGGGTCGACCAGCTGCATCTTTTCATTGACGCGGAAATCGCGACCGCCCGGAAGCTCTACGCGAGAAAGCAGCGGCGTGATCTCTTTTAACTCCCGCGGGCATCTACCGGTTCGCTGTTGAAACTCTGACAGGGTTGAGTCGATCGCATCACGTTCATCGAGCGAATCGAGCTCCATTAGGCGTAATTGTGCATTGTTTCGGCTTTGCTCGTCTTCAGCTTCGGCGAGAAGTTGGTTGTAGATCTCGCGAGCAGTTTCTCGGCTGCCGCCTTCGGTCTGCATGGCTGCGACCATCTGCCGCATGAAGACCGGCGCATCAGGGATCCTTGATCCGCGTTCGTATATTTCGGCTGCCTTATCGTAATCTTCGAGCCGCCAGTAGATGTAGCCGAGGTATTGATAGAGTCGCCACGCTTCGGGGTTGGCTGCGATGCCTTTTTCTGTGAGGCGAATCGCGAGGTCGGGGTCGATCGCCGGTAAGACGCTGGCGCCATACGAATAAGCCGGCATGAAATTCGGGTCTAGATCGGTAGCGTTGTCGAGAAAAGGGTAAAGAAGCCGAGGATTGAGCGTCGTCAGATCTTCGAGATTTATGTCGGCATCGCCTGCTCCGATAATCTTGTTCCCGACATATTGAAGCGACCACATCCAGTACCAATCGGCAATGAGCCCTTCGGCACCGAGCGCCCACCCCTTGAGCCGCTTGCCTTGGAACGCAAGGTCGGAATCTGAATAGGCTTCGGGCAACTCTACCCGGTTATTCGCGGTGAAATTGCTGATCGCATATACGCCGGCATATCCGGCAATGAGGATCATGAACAGAGTGATGATCTGGGTTGACGTACGCATCATCTATTTGAAATTTCGGCGTTGAAAAACGAACGTGGCTATGGCTAGCATTATTGCGACATACACTACGGCGTATGCGGTTGCCCCGAGTACCATCTCCACGTTAGGAACGAGCCCATTAGCCGCCTCCGTGCGGAACACGAAGAGGTGCAGATTTGGGAACACGTAATAGGTGAGATCAAGCACGATTCGCGCGAACTCAGAACCCAGCGACCGACCGAGGTCGCGAAGCGACGTGCTGAGGTGCCCGATGATAAACACGAGAAATGTTAGCAGAGCCGAAAGTGCAGCGGACGAGAACGAAGAGAAGACAATGGCGATCGAGGTGATGATCGTGAGTTCTAGGAAGATCAAGTAGATGGCCCACCAGATGGTGAAGACGAGTCCGCGGTCACCGACATACAACAACGCTGCCGCTACCCCAAGCCCCATCACGAAAGTGTTGAGCAGAAGTGTTAAGCACAGCCCGAGGTATTTGCCGACAATGAATTGCCGACGGCTGACAGGCTTTGCAAAGATGGCAAAGACGGTCCGCTTTTCGATCTCTTTCGAAACTAGTCCAACGCCCACAAAGATGCTGATGAACACTCCAAAAAGCAGCATTGCACTGAGGCTGATGTTCACGATCGTCCGAGCCTCTTGCCCGTCGGTCAGATCGCCAAGCAACACCGCACAGCCGATCACCAAAAGCACAAAAATGACAAGGTTATACAGAATGCGGTCACGAACCGCCTCCCGGAAGGTGTTTCTGGCTATGATTGTTATTGATCTCAAGGCGAAAAGAAATGACCTGAACAGGATAATCCTAAAAATATCTTAATCGAATTTCGTGATTCTGGAAAGACCTTTTGTGCGGCTATCGTGCGGTCTGCGTGAGATTAAAACTGAATCGTTCCTCGGGGAAGCGAATGTCGCGTTCTTCCTTCACAGCATAAAGAGCGATCTGGGGCAAGAGATCCATCACTTCCGCGTTGTCGTCATTTTGGAACGCTGCCTGGGTCGCCTTTAAAGGACTTTCGGTCAGGAGTGTCCACCAGGTTCGGGCTTGGCGTGGATTTATCCGCATGGCTCGTACCAATTGCACGGACGATTCGGCATCCTTTCCGTTTTGCCTGAGCAACGCCGCATAGCGGGTGAGAACGAACGGCGAGCGTGGGTACAGCGAAACGGCCTCTGCGAACGTCTTTTCCGCTCCTTCGTGATCGTCGGCTAGTGCCTGGACTGATGCTAGATATGAGAAGTCGGCGGAGCGGGCAAGGCCGAGTTGGATAGCGCGTTGAAAGTGCGGAACAGATTCGCTGTAGCGTTCGGCTTGCATTAGGCGCATGGCGCGGAAGTACGGTGCGTCGGCGTTCTCAGGATCAAGTTTTATCGCAGTGGCGTACAATCGTTCTGCGTCGGCGAGATCGGGCATTGAGTTGGCGCGGGTTGCGATCGCGACGCTGGTGATGCGCACGGTCGAATATCCGATCAGCAGAATGCAGGCCATTGCGGCACCGGCGAAGCCGAATCTTTGGAATGCCGAGGACGGTGACCACGGTGGGGCGGTTTTGGTGCTGGGTTTAAATAGAAATCTTGCAGCGACGGCAAGAACGAAAAAGAAGATGAGGCCGTTTTGCATCAGGCGGAACGAGTAAGAAGTCACTAGCGAGCTTGTAAGAAACATCGCGAGACCGATCATTGCGCCGATGGGTAGAAGCGGGAGGTTTTTGATGCGGCGAAGAGCAGTCATGCCCATGAATGCTATGCCGGCGAGCAGCCATGCGATAAGCGCTAAGCCGACGACACCCAACTCAGCTGCTATTTGCAAAAATTCGTTATGAGCCCTTTCCGGGATCTCGCTTTCGGCCTGAGCCAGATATGGATTTGCGGGATTCTTTGCGGCGTAGATCGCGCGGTACTTGTTAGTTTCAAAGCCGAAGTTGTCGGCTCCGATGCCGAGGACCGGGTTCGTAGCGAACATTGTAAGAGAGACGCCGATCATCAGTTTTCGAAAGTCGTTGCTGTTAGCAGTTGCTCCGCTGGTGTCTTTAATGCGAGCGACCATCGGGATGTCCGTGGCCGAACCGAACATGGCAGGAAGGTGGAACGGAACCGGGGCGAGGATCAGCGTCAAGGCGACTACTGCGAGCTTTAGCCGATACTTATGAAAACGGCGAAAGATGAATACAACCGCCGCCATAGCGGCAAAAGCTGTTGTGAAGAGAATCAAATTGGTGCGTCCAAGGCCGCTGAATATGAGCAGCCATAGCAGTACAAGGACTGCCACGCCGGCGGCGAACTGGCGTCCGCGGAGCATCAGCACACCCGCGAGAGCCAGCGGAAACAGTGTGTTGACCTGTTCTCCATATTTCGAATAGACCATCCCGAGGTTTATCCCGCCTTCGAAATAGAGGTAGGTAGCGTAGCCGGTAGCGGCAAGAATCCCGAAAAATGCGAGAGCGACGACCGGGGCGGTGATGAGCTGTTTAATGCCGCCGCTGTTAAGAAGTTGTCGAACGGCGACGTAGAAGATGAGGTAGCATGCCCAGACGAGCGTGTGATGAACGGCGGATCTCCAGGACGACGCCCAGAGTAATGAGGCGGAGCTCCAGATGATGAATGCGCTGATCGGGAGGATAATCCAGTGGATCTCGGATCGCGTGAGTAGGAGCTGTAGCTTCCCCGTGCGGTGGCGGCGATAGGCATAGATGAGCGTGGCAAGAAGGAAGACCGATGCGGCGAGCTCGACCCTCCAGGAGTGCATGTAGGTGTTCCAAAAAGGCGGGATCGAAACAAGGAGGGCGAACATCACAACAGCCCATCCAAAGGCGAAGAGCGTGGCAGGGTCTCTGAAGTTGAGTTCGTGGGTCGCGGAAAGCATGGGGTTGTTCGGTTTCAAGTCTGGGACGCTCGGCCGCAAGTCTGTGGCGCTCGGCCGCAAGTCTGTGACAATCGGGCAGACCTCTGTGAGAGTCAGCCAGACCTCTGTGAGACTCGGCCGCACGTATGGGACGCTCGGCCGCAGGTCTGGGACATTCGGCCGCAGGTCTAGTACACTCGGCCGGGAGTCATAGGAAAAGGGAAGCGATCATCAAGATAATCGCTTCCCTCGTTTTTCAAAAGGCAGTTAGTTAGAACTAGTTGCCCATCGGGGTTCCGTTGCTGTACGAAGCACCAAGTGCTGCCGTTCCACCAAGGGCCATTGAGCCAGCACCGCCGCCTGCCGGAAGAACTTCTGCACCGATCACACCATCGGTAGCAATACCGAAGTTGCGAGTTCCGGTCGCCGTCAAACCAGCGTTCCCGGTCGGAACAGCACGGATAGCGAAGGATGCCGGGCTAGGCGTGCCTGCCGAAACAACGTTGAAGTTCAGCATCGTGAAGGCATAGCCGCTCTTTGTTGCAGTAGCGCTTCCAAGCTGCGAATCGATCAAGCCAGCCGTGTTGAGGATCGGGAAGCCGCTCGTGCCAGCTGTGCCGCTTGTACCAGCGTAGTTACCGTTTCCGGTCGTCGCCTGGTAGGTTGCCTGTGCACCGTGGAGGGTACGCAGGGAAGAAACTGCTGAACCTTCGTTAGCTGAACGACGTGCAGCCAAGAGGTTCGGGATAGCGATCGCTGCGATGATACCGATGATAACAACAACGATCAATAATTCGATAAGCGAGAAACCTTTCTGATTTTTCATTTCTAGTTCACAATCTCCTAAAGTTTTGAGTTCAAGTTCTGATATCTACCTTTCCCAGGCAATGTGGCTAGTACAAGAGTCGTGCCAAAGGGGTAAACCAAGTTAAACGCCGGGTATAGGGTTGTGTTTACGGGGTTTGCGAGATTGTGCGGATAGTCGGTCAAGGCTGCGGAGGCATGAAGGTCGCGGACCTTCACAGAATTTGGCAAAGGACTGCTGACAAATAATGTCAGTTTGAAGCTATTCAGAAGCTCGCATCTTGGCGGTGAGATTTCTGATGCTGTGCTTGTCCAATAAGTGCCGGAGCGAGCGCACCTGCATATCAAGTAGGTCTGCAGCCTTCGTTTGATTACCGGAGGTTCGACGCATGGCCTCGAGAACGTAGGTTTTCTCAAGATTGTCGATGTGGGCTGCGAGGTTTATGCCTTCGTCGGGAAGGTCGAAGTCGCTCTTGATCCGCTCAGGGTTGTAGTTCGTGATGTCGTCGGGTAGCCTTTCGGGTTGGATCTCGTCGGTGCGTTCTAGGGCGACTGCCCGTTCGATAGTATGCTCCAGTTCGCGAACGTTGCCGCCCCACACATAATTCTGCAGAAGCTGCATGGCGTTGGGCGAGACGGTGACGTCGCGGCCGGTCTGGTCGCAGAATTTCTTTACAAAGTGCTCTACAAGCTCGGGAATGTCTTCCTTTCGTTCGCGCAGAGGGGGCAGGTGAATGGGGATCACAGAAACTCGATAAAAAAGGTCCTCACGAAACGTGCCGTCGTTAGACATCTGCTTGAGGTCGCGGTTAGTAGCGGCGATCACGCGGGCATCGATGGTCGTTTCCTCATGCGCGCCAACCGGCCTCACGCGCTTCTCTTGCAGGACACGGAGGAGCTTGACCTGCATTGCCGGGGACATCTCGCCAATCTCGTCGAGAAATATCGTGCCGTGATTTGCAGCTTCGAAAAGCCCTTTGCGATTGGTGTTCGCACCGGTGAATGAGCCTTTTACGTAACCAAAGAGTTCCGACTCCAACAGCGTTTCGGTGAATGCCCCGCAGTTGATCGAGATGAAGGGACGCTCGGCACGCGGGCTCATGTCGTGGATCGCCCGTGCCACCAACTCTTTTCCGGTTCCGCTCTCACCGCTTATTAGTATCGTGGACTGAACTTCGGCGACAGTTTCAATCATCTGGAAGATGGCTTCCATTTTCGCGGAGCTGCCGACAATGTTTTTTACCGAGCCCCGTTCGCGCTGTGCACGCTTAAAGGCACGATTTTCATCGATCAGTTGGCGTTTGTCGATCGCCTTCTTCACGATCAGCTGCAATTCTTCGACGTCAAACGGCTTTTGGATAAAGTCGTCTGCTCCCAATTTAAATGCGTCTCGGGCGCTTTCTACCGAGGCGAACGCGGTCATGAAGACGACGCCCAGGTCGGGATCAGTTTCGCGGATCTGACGGAGCATTTCGAGGCCGTCAATGTCGGGCATCTTCACATCAGACACGACAACATTCGGCGGGTCTTTTTCAATAGATTCGAGCGCTTCGCGGCCGTTCTCTGCGGTGCGAACCGTGTGCCCGTCACCTTGAAAAACTAAGGTGAGAAGCTGCCGATAGCTTTGCTCGTCATCAACGATCAGAATGTTTGCCATTGCTTTTTATACTAAAGGGTGTGAGGGACGGAAGCCGCTCGGGCATGACGACCGTCTCTCTATTTTCACAGAATAGTGCCGGTAATTACAAGGGCACCTCATTTCTCGACTTCCTCTTGAACGTTCAGATACTCTTTTAGTCTAAGGCCGTTCGCATCCGGGTCGCCTTTCTGATCAGCGTTCCGGGTCGGTGTCTCACACGGAAATTCGACCGCAATAACGGAACCTTCGCCCTCGGAGCTGCGGACGTTGATCGTGCCTCCGTGATCGCGGACGATCTGGTACACGATCGAAAGACCGAGTCCGGTGCCACCTGTGGTTGAATTTGAGAAGGGTTCGAAAAGCTGCTCGACCTGATCGGGAGACATACCGACCCCAGTATCTTCGAACGTAACCTTCACGCGCTTATTTGGCAATGCCTCAACGCTAACGGTCAATTTACCGCCCGAAGGCATTGCGTTTACTGAATTCCTCGAGAGGTTCCAGAATATTTGTTTGATCTGTGTAACGTCGCCCATGACCGTGAGCGGTTCTGCCGGCAGATTCATTAAAATTTCGTGCGACGGTTTGATGTCCGGACTGTGCCGGAGCAACTTTACAGTGTCTCTAACGGCTTCGCAGAGGTCAGTCTGTGTAAAGTTGCCGGCCTTGGGTCGAGCATAGCTTAGGAAATTTGTGATGATGTTATTCAGCCGATCAGACTCTCGCAGGATTATATCCATGAGATCGGAGTGGATCGATTCCGGCGGCATATTGGACTTCAGGACCTGAATCGCCCCGCGCATTGCACCTAGCGGATTCCGGATCTCGTGCGCAAGGCCTGCACCCACCCGACCGACTGCGGCAAGGCGATCGGTCCTTCGCACGCTTTCTTCCATTGAGCGGATCTCGGTGAGATCCTGAAACGTGATGATCATGCCTGAGGCTTCGTGCGATTCGGAATAAAGCTGGGAGACGCTATAGCCGATCCTGACAGCGAAGCCCTCGGGGGTCTGGAGATCGGTCTCGAAACGCGGGATATGCTCCGATGCACCATCGAAGCTGAGTGAAAGCGAGATGGGTTCGCGAATATCACCGAAGAGAGAGAACACGGAACGCCCCTTCATTTCTGCAGCTCGATAGCCGGTAATCTCAGTGGCGGCGGCGTTGAACGTGTAAATGTTGCCGTCAAGATCAGTCGTGATCAGGCCCGAGCGGATAGATTCGATGATTCGCTCATGGATCATCTGAAGATTAGCTAGGGTCTTTGCGGTTTCGGCCAGGCGTTCGCCGGAGAATCGCCGGTCAGCAAGGCGTGCCGCGAGAAGGCCCACTACTAGCAACGCCACTATGTGAAAGCTCGCGATCTCGGTGACCTTCATAAAAGGCTGCGTCGCGTTCGTTCCCGCGAGAATGCCGAAACCAATCAAGAAAGCCAAGGATGTGAACAGGGCGATGCAGATGATCGCGAGCGTTATGGTAGAAATGGGCCGGAAAAAGAGGCTTGAGACGCTGATCAGGATGATGTACAGCGTGATGTAAGGCGAGGACAGGTCGCCCGTGCGCCAAACGATCCATGTGATCAAAAGTGCGTCGGCAACGAACTGCACCCAGAGCTGCCAGCCGAAACTCGACGAAATTCGAGTGAGGCCAAGAAAAATCACAGAAAGGCCGAACGAGACTAGAAGCGCCAACAATATGCCGTTCGGCAGATCACTTAAAGTGACGTCGAGTCGAGAGCCGTACCAAAAGTAGGCGACGAAGAAAAGTATCGCCGCAACGGCCATGCGGCCGAAGATCAGTTTTGTGACCCGTTGTCTTTCAGGTGAATTGGAAGAGCCCGGTTTTTCGTCTACTATGGACATAGATGACGCGAAATCAGCAAGTTACAAACGATCTTGGTGACGCCTCTGCGATGACCGAAGAGCGACCGTGGGGAAGCTATACGATCCTGGACGAAGCAGGAAATTTTAAGGTTAAACGGCTGGAGGTTAAGCCCGGCAAGCGCCTTAGCTACCAGCGGCACCGCCACCGGGCGGAACACTGGTTCATCATCTCCGGCACCGCTAAGATTACCCTAAACGGCGATGAAATTACAGCGGAAGCGGGTGAGAGCATTGATATACCACTCGGTTCGGATCACAGGGTGGAGAATCCGGATAAATCTCGGCCGCTTGTATTTATTGAAGTGCAGACAGGCGACTATTTCGGCGAAGACGACATCGTAAGGTTAGAAGACGATTTCGGCAGATCGGGGTGATCGCGAGTAGTTCGTTAAAGTCCCACGACCTACGACATGGCACTAACGTTTGAACGAAAACTTCCGATAATACTTTTCTTTGTATTTATCGTATTAGCGACCATCGGTTTTGTGTTCTATCAGAACACGGTCTCACTGCAACAAGCCCTCGACTGGGAAAAACTTACACAACAAATAACCCTCCAGCTGGATTCTACTTTAACCGCGACGATCGACGCGGAAAGCCATATGCGCGGCTTTTTGCTGACGGGCAATACGTCTTATCTCGAAAACTACGAACGGGAAAAGCGGACTATTGCTCAGCAGATGTCAGCCCTTCAGAAGTCTAATGGCATTCATCAGAGTCAAGCCGCCGAGATCGAGCGACTCAAATCACTCGTTGATGAGTTCATTTTTGTGACGGGATCGAAGATCGATCGGCGAAAACAATTCGGCGCAGAGCAGACTATTGAGGAGATGCGGATCCACGACACTAAAGGGGTGATGGACCGCATACGAGGTTCTGTCGAGCATTTGAAGCGGAACGAGCAGGCGATAGCGCAGACGCGTCGACAGAATCTTGACAATAACCTTTACTGGACGGTTTGGATACTGATCGTAACGAGCGTTGCCGGTGTCATCTCGCTCGCTTCGGCGAACCTGATGGTTTGGAGTGAGGGGCGGAAGAGATCGGCGGCAGAGTTGGCCCTTACGGAAGCTAACAAGAATCTTGAGGCCAAAGTAGACCGCCGGACGGAACAGCTTCGCATTGCAAATGAGAGCCTGACCCAGGTCGCGGAAGAACGCGAGGTTCTGCTGGTCAAGGAGCAGAAAGCTCGGCTCGAGGCCGAGATCGCTAATCGTCTCCGCGACGAATTTATGGCGACGGTATCACACGAGCTCCGGACCCCGCTGAACTCTATCCTGGGCTGGGCGCGGCTGATCAAAACGGGGTCGCTGGATGAGGAGCGCGCGAGGAAGGCCATTTCAACGATCATCAAAAACTCTGAGACGCAGAATCGGCTGATAGAGGATCTGATGGATGTGGCACGCATAATTTCAGGCAAAGTGATGCTAGAGTCTGAGCCGCTGCTGATCGCGGATATAGTGGGTCACTCGGTGGAAAGTGTGCGGCCGACTGCGGGGTTGAAGGGGATCGACATCGAGCTTGAGCAAAGTGAAGAATCGATCACGGCGATCGTATCCGGGGATCGAGATCGACTGATCCAAATATTTACGAATCTTCTGACAAATGCCGTGAAGTTCTCGCCGAACGCGAGCACCGTTAAGGTGAATATCAAGGAGAGTGACGGTGAGGTTATGGTCGAAGTGACGGACGAAGGTATCGGGATCACTCCGAACTTTCTCCCGATGGTTTTTGAGCGGTTTCGGCAAGACGTTTCAAGCGGCAACGACGCTAGCGGGCTTGGGCTTGGACTTGCGATCGTGCGGAATCTTGTTGAGATGCACAACGGTTCGGTGGCAGTGTTTAGCGAAGGCGAGAACAAGGGAGCTAAGTTTGTCGTGACACTGCCGATGTCGGAAAGGAGGCCGATCCGGCGCGACGAAGGATCTCTTGCACGGCTTCACCGAGGTCTTTAGAGACAAGGTCGGGTTGAAAACTCAGGGCGTTGATTGCGCGCTCTCCGTAACCTGTTTGGACTAGAACGCTTTTTGTTCCGGCACTACGTCCTGTTTCGATATCGAGGGTTTTATCGCCGATCATCCACGAGGCTGCGAGGTCAATGTCGAACTGGGTAGCCGCATCGATTATCATTCCGGGTGAGGGCTTTCGGCACCGGCATCCGGCGTCCGGCAAATGCGGGCAGTGAAAGAACCCATCGAAAATCCCGCCTACCTCTTCCTGCAGTTTTTCATGGATGGCGTGCACGGCAGACTTGTCGAAGTAGCCGCGTGCGATACCGCTTTGATTTGTGATGACGAAGAGGCAAAATCCGGCAGATTTGAGATCTTGAAGCGAATCTTTCGTGTATGAAAATAGCTTCATTTCGTCTACCCGCGACAGGAAGTTCACCTCTTCGATGAGGGTTCCGTCGCGGTCGAGAAATACTGCTTTGCGTTGTTGTTGCTGGGGCATTTCTTAAATTTTGCATCACGTTTGCGCCAAAGACAATTGAGCATCATCGAAGATGCGTCCAACGGTTATGCGCGTCATACAGCGATGATCGATCGGGCACTGCCGGAGCATGCAAGGGGAACATTCGACCGGTTCGCGGATGATCTGTGAGTCTTGGCCAAGCGGAGCGGTGGTGATCGGATTTGTCGGGCCAAAGATAGTTCGTGTCGGGATGCCGATCGCGGCGGCGATGTGTGCGAGGCCCATGTCGTTCGAGATAAAGAGGTCGAGAGCGGACATAAGCTCTACGGCTTCGGCGAGTGAAGTCTTGCCTGTGAGATCGACAGGCGGGTATTTGGAGCGCGTGGTGACGTCGCGGGCGACTTCGACTTCTGAGCTAGAGCCGAAAAGTAAAACTTTGCACCCGCTTTCCTGCAGGCGATCGTTCAAGGTCGAGAAATTTTCGGCAGGCCAACGCTTGGCCAACGAGTTGGTCGAGCCTACGCCCATTCCGACAACGCGGGAATTTTCCGGCACGATATCTAGCTGATGCAGGCGTTCGATGGCCGACGTGCGTCGATCTCGATTGACATTGATCACGGGTTTGACCGTGCTAGCCGCCACCGTGTCGCTGCGGAGGATCCTGCGCTCGACTTCGGAGATGAGGTTGAGATAGTAATGCGACTCATGGCGGGACGCTTTCCATTCTGGAACCGGCACGCGGTCGCTAAGTAGAAATCGGCGGCCCTCGCCCACGTAGCCGAATCGTCTCGGGATCTTTGCGAGTCTTGCTACGGCGGCGGTTCGGTATGATCCCGGGAAGAGAATGGCGAAATCGAAGCCGTCTCCGCGGAGTGCGTTCGCCTGCACGACTATGCCCTTGATCCCGGAAGGTTCGTCGTCGATAGGCAATATTGCGTCTATGTATTCCGCATCGCGGAAAATGCCTTCGGCCCAGGACCGGGTGTGCAAAGCGATGTGGGCGCCCGGAAAGATCCTGCGGAGTTCGATGAGAGCCGGTATGCTCATTACCGAATCGCCGATCCAGTTCGTACCGCGGACTAGGATCCTCATGAATCCTCCCGATCAGTGTGCTCAAAAAGCTTTCGCAGCCCTTCGTCGATCGATGTTGTCGGCTCCCAATCCAGTTCCTGAGTAACGCGGCTCAGATCGCTGACGTAATTGAGTGGGGAGGGAGCCGGTAGAACTGCACTATCGTCGATGACGGCCTGCAATCCGGTGACTTCTTCGATCCGCGCGACGAGATCCCGTAGAGAAACTGCGTTGGCGGGCCCGCCGCCGAGGTTATATAGCCCTTGCCGAATGATCGATTCGGCAAATGCCATACAAGCGGCCGCAAGATCGTCAACGTAAAGCAGATCGCGGACGGGACGTCCACCGCCGGGTAGGGCTAATGGGTCGCCATGGTTGATCGTGTTCAAGTAGTGGCCAACAAACCCGGGGAGGTTTCCGAAGGTGTCAGGCGCGTAAACAGTCGACAGGCGAAAGACGGAGGCACGAAAGCCGAGCTTGTGTGCATAGAATTCGACGTAGCGCTCGGCGATGAGCTTGGACCATTCGAGCGCGGATTGCCCGGAATAGAGCGTTTCGCAAGTCTCGGGAACGGTCCGGTAATTGTCTGCAAAACGGCCGTAGACATCCTTCGTCGAGGCGAAAATGAAAATCGCGTCGCGTTTCATTGCGCGAAGCACGTTTATGGTGCCCTCAACATTGGTCGCGAAAACACGCTTTTCAGCGTCCGGTGATTTGTCGAGGTGGGCGGCGAGATGGATCACGAGGTCATAATCACCGGCGATCGCTGCATCGTCGGGGTCGAGAACGTCGAGCCCGGAACGTCGAGACAGATCATCGGCGGCGAAATACTCGCGTAAGTGAGTCCCCAAGTATCCTGAACCGCCAGTGACCAAAGTTTTCATACGCTGAAATTTGTGGACATGTGCCCCTCAAAACTTATAGAATTTTACTAGGCAACGGCTATATCGCGAAACCTCACTAAATTCTTCGGCTGATCCATACCAATGCGAACCCCAAATGATCTGAGCGGCAAGGGACGGACGCGTGCGAAAAGCAGAACGTCTAAATACCGGCGAGTGGCAACATATCGCACGCCGCCGCCATCGCGCGCCCGTCGACTATTCCACACACTTTTTAACGCTTGGACACTCTCGCTTGCAGCGCTCTTCTTGCTTGCTTCCTTTCTTACGGTTACTTATTACTGGTTCGAATTCTCAGATCGCATCGATCGCAGATTGCTAAGCGGAGAGGTGTTCACCCCGTCGGCGGGGATATATTCCGCCCCCAAAACGCTGCGAACGGGTGAGGCCATCAGTGCGCTGGGATTGATCGCGTACCTGAAGTCGGCCGGATACATCGAACGAAATAATCGAGCAGATGCTGACAGGAGCCGTTACGCGTACGAATTCGGTAAGCTGACCATCGAACCGGGGGTGACTGCGATTGTAGATGGGCAGAAAATGTTTCAGACGCTTGAGGTCGCATTTTCGGCGGACGGTAAGGCGGTGGAAAAGATCAGGGACCTCGGAACCGCAATGGAGCTGAAGTCAGCGGCGGTCGAGCCGAGGATACTGAGTACGATCGCTGCGGAGGGCGACGGGCGTCGTAAGACCGTTAAGTTTGCGGATCTTCCGCCCCATCTGATCAAAGCAATGACAGTGACCGAGGATCGCGCGTTTTTTGACCATTACGGGGTCAACTTTCGCGGCATTGCACGGGCGGCGTGGCGTCGGTATGACGGGGAAGACGATTCGCCGATCGCAAATCAGGGTGGCTCGTCGATCACCCAGCAGCTCGTTAAGAACCTGTTTCTGACGAATGAGCAGACTTTACAGCGAAAGGTTACAGAGGCATTTATGTCTGTGATCATCGAAACGCGGCTGACGAAAGAAGAGATATTTACACTGTATGCGAACCAGATCTATCTCGGCCAACAGACGGGTGTTGCGATCTATGGTGTAGGCGAGGCATCAGCAGCTTATTTTGATAAAGATGTCTCGCAGCTGACGCTGCCTGAAGCCGCTTTTCTCGCGGGAATCCTTCGAAGTCCTAATCGATATAACCCCTACAAGAACGTCGAACGGGTGCGGGAGCGTCGAAATCAGGTGCTTGATTCGATGCGGGAAACCGCCGCGATCAGCGAGCAGCAGTATCTGAATGCGAGAAACACGCCGCTGGAGCTTCGGGTGGTCTCGTCAAAAGATGATCTCGAAGGTATGCCGTATTTTTCGCAATACGTGGTCGATGAATTGCCGAAGATCGTAAGTGACCCCGAGGCGTTACAACACCTACGCGTTTACACGTCCATCGATCCGGACTTGCAGAAGCTAGCTTACAAAACCGTGTCAGAACGTCTGGCAAAACTTGAAAAGCTTTATAAGAAACAGTCCCCGGGGAACCTGAACGCGGCTCTGGTTGCGATACGACCGAAGACCGGCGAGATCGTTGCAATGGTTGGGGGGCGGAATTACCTAGACAATCAGTTTAATAGAGCGACAAGTGCGATGCGGCAGCCGGGGTCGGTTTTCAAGCCGTTCGTTTACGCCGCGGCGATCAACTCGGCTTACGAACCGGCGTCGCGCGTTTTCACTGCGGCGTCAGTTCTTAAGGACGAGAAGAAGGTATTTACCTTCGACAACAATTCTTATGCGCCGAATAATTATGGCGATAGCTTTTCGAACAAAGAAATAACGCTGCGTGACGCACTTGTCCGCAGTAAGAATACGATCACTGTCGACCTTGGGATGCAGTTGAATATCGGGCGAGTGATGAATCTTGCTGCACGCGCAGGGCTGCCCCGTGTTGAGCGCGCTTACCCGTCGATGGCTTTGGGAACGGCCGAGGCTACACCGTTGCAGGTGGCAACGGGCTTTACTGCATTCGCCAACCTCGGCGAGCGCGTGCTGCCCATGCCGATAACGAAAGTCACCAAAGGTGACGGCACAACCGCCGTAGCACCGATCGCAGACCGGCAGAGCGTTCTTCGTCCGGATGTCGCTTACATAATGAACGACATTATGAAAGACGTCATCAATCGCGGGACGGCGGCATCAGTTCAGTCTTGGGGGCTGAGGAATGTTGAAGGGAAGGTGGGTATCGCCGGGAAAACGGGAACCTCACGCGACGGTTGGTTTGCAGGTTATACGCCTGAATTGGTTTGCGTTGTATATGTCGGGTTCGATAACAACGATGATCTCGGTCTGAAGGGATCTGATTCCGCAATGCCGATCTGGGCCGATTTTATGCGCGATGCGCTGAAATTGCACCCCGAGTGGAACGGCGAATGGGCGATGCCGGCTTCGATTCGAAGGGCAGAGATCGACACGCGCAACGGTGCTCTTGTCCGCGAACTTGACGGAGTAGCCGCGATCGAAACGAGCTCCGAGCCTGAGCCCGCCGAGACTCCGGCGGACGCGTTATATGATGACCCAGCATGGGCAACTATTGACGCCCCCGAGGTAAAGGAGATTTTTGTAACCGATGTGCCGGCTGAATTTCGCCGAGTGGAGTATTTTGTTGGCGGCACAATACCTAATCGCGCGCTCATTAGCACTGACGAATATTTAGATGAGCTTGAGCCTGAGCCGTCCCTCACTCCTCTAACCGAGACGTGGCAAGAACAGCTGGAACAGCAGGCGAATTCACCGCCCACGAATTCAAGCCCGACCCCCGCAAGTTCGCGACGCACGGTTTTAATTTCGGTGTGTCCCGCCAACGGACTGCGCGCTAGCCTCTACTGTCCGATCCGTGAACCCAGGCGCTTCGAGCCCGGGGAAGAGCCGCGCGATTATTGCCCCATCCATCGGTAGAATATCTACAAAAATGTATCCACCCTTTTCAGGCGCTACAGAATTGTAACGACGTCCCTGCCGATACCGATCTTCGTGTTCCCCTAAATCCCGTAGGCACAGTAATTCTGGGATTCTTAAGGCATAGCCGTCTGAATCGGCATATAACTTGCCCTAGTTAGCGGTTAGATCTTCAGCGATAATCACAGGAGAGTTATGAACGCAAAAAATGTACTGCATTACGCTACCGATCAAGGGGCGAAATTCGTATCGGTTCGTTTTACGGACCTTCCCGGTGCCTGGCACCACCTCACCTACCCGATTGACCAGTTGACGGAGGATTCGTTTGAAGACGGGTTCGGCTTTGACGCGTCGTCACTGCGAGGATGGGCAGCTATTCACGAGTCGGACATGATCTTGGTCCCGGACCCGTCCCGGTTCTGGATGGACCCGTTCACGAACGAGCCAACGCTGTGCGTGATTGCGAACGTTGTCGAACCTATGACAAAAGAGGGCTACGGGCTTGATCCGCGGTCGGTGGCTGTTCGGGCGGAGAGCTATCTGCGGTTTACGGGAATCGCGGATTCGGTGTTTGTTGGGCCCGAAGCGGAGTTCTTCATCTTTGATAACGTGTCTTATCACAATGACCAGCAGTCCGCCGGGTTTACGGTCGATTCGGAAGAGGGGCACTGGAACTCGCGTCGGAAAGGTGACGAGCTAAACCCGAACTCGGGTTTCCATATTCGGCCTAAAGAAGGGTATGTGCCGGTGGCGCCTCTCGATACGTTGATCGACGTGCGAAACGCGATCTCGCTGACGCTTGGCGAGGTTGGAATAAACGTTGAGTGTCATCACCACGAGGTCGCGACGGCGGGGCAGTGTGAGATCGACTTCAAATACGCGAATCTCTTGCATACGGCTGATAACTTGATGCTGTTCAAGTACATCGTCAAGAACACCGCAGCCGAATTTGGACGGACGGCGACGTTTATGCCCAAACCGTTGTATGGCGACAATGGTTCGGGTATGCACGTGCATCAGTCGTTGTGGAAGGATGACACGCCTCTGTTTGCGGGCGATCAATACGCGGGGCTGTCGGAGATGGCAAAGTTTTATATCGGCGGATTGTTGAAGCATGCACCGGCTCTGGTGGCGTTCGCGGCACCTACAACGAATAGTTATAAGCGTCTGGTGCCGGGTTTCGAGGCTCCCGTGAATCTTGCATATTCGGCTCGGAACCGCTCGGCTGCAGTTCGGATACCGATGTTCTCGTCTTCGCCCAAAGCAAAAAGGCTCGAGTTTCGGCCACCGGACCCGAGCTGCAATCCTTACATCACATTTGCAGCGCTGCTGATGGCCGGGCTCGACGGGATTCAAAACCGCATTGATCCGGGTGAACCGTTGGATAAGGACATTTACGATCTTCCGCCGGAAGAGCTTGCGAATGTTCCTTCGTTGCCCGGAACGCTGGACGAAGCTCTGACGGCTCTTGAAGATGACCACGAGTTCCTCTTGAAGGGAGACGTGTTCACTACGTCCATGATTGAAAGGTGGATCAAATACAAGCGCGAAAAAGAGATCACGCAGTTGAGGCTGCGGCCGCATCCGCTTGAATTTTCGATGTATTATGACGTGTAGGCGTCAATCGGACAGCGGCCCGGGCACACGACGGGCCGCTTGCTTTCTATGAAGATCGAACCGGTGACATTAGAAGGAAAGCGTGTTCGTTTGATGCCCATGGGGCACGATCATCTGGACGATCTCTGCGAAATCGGGCTCTTCGCCGAGCTTTGGCGTTGGACAATGAATACCATTTCCACACGGGCGGACATGGAAAAGTATTTGGAGGAGGCATTGATCGAGCAGTCGCAAGGCGTATCATTGCCGTTCGTAATGGTAGACGTTGAGTCAGGCAAGATAGTGGGATCAACGCGGTTTGGGAATATTACGCCGAGGCATCGAAGGGTAGAGATCGGATGGACTTGGGTCACTCCGGGATTTCAGCGCACGCATGTTAACACGGAGGCTAAGCTGTTGATGCTGACACATGCGTTTGAGGTGTGGGTTTGTGTTCGGGTCGAACTGAAGACCGACGTGCTGAACGAAAAGTCACAGAGCGCAATGCTGCGGATCGGTGCGAAGCGCGAAGGCGTGCTGAGGCGGCATGTGATTACCGATGAAGGGCGGTTTCGTGACAACGTTTTCTTCAGTATAATCAACGAAGGATGGACCGATACGAAACGAGCCCTCGAAAACAAATTGCGGAGAGAAGAATGACCTCAAAGATATTGACGCTGATCGGCGTTCTCAGTCTGGGAATGGCAATCGGTTGCACTTCGTCAACGACAAGTGAGCAGGCTGCTGAGTCTGCGAATATGCCGGTAGTAGGTGCTCCTTCAAACGCACAACTGGCGGCGAACCCGGATGCACCCATCACGAATGAGGCGGCCCCGCCCTTGCAAAACGAAGGTCAGCCGGGCGAGTTGGTAATGATGCCCGAGGGGGCCAAACCGCCGCCGCTGCCAGAGGGAGCTGAGCCGACCGGACCGACTCAGCTGCAAACGAAACTTGAGCGTCTGAATAAGCTGCGTGCAGCTGCCAATCAGCCGGGATCGCATCCGCCGGCAAAGCCGGCCCCGATCGAGGCACCTGAAAATTCATATTTTATTGCCGAGCTTACCGATGTCGCGAAGGAAACGCGTGTTTTTCGCGACCACCCACAATTGAGGAAGGTTGAGCGAATACATGACGGCAAGAACCAGACGATCAGAGTCTATTTGAAGAACGGGAAGGTAGTTACACTTCCCGGCGACAAAATTGAGAGTATCAGCAAAGCCTCATCGGCTGTTATACTTAACGCGGCTGGAGTCCGCGTCGAACGCGGTACCGGCGACAAAGCTAAGAGCTAGTGGGTATGGAAAAGTTTAATGTGATCTGCCCTTGCTGTGAAGCGACTCTGACTATCGACGGTCAGACCGGGGCGTTGCTCGCGCATGAAGAGAAGAAGAAGATTCATGGATCGTTCGAAGATCTCGCCGGCGAATTGAATAAGCAGAAGGAACTCCGCGAACAGTTATTCTCACAGGAAATGTCCTCGATGAAGGACCGCGAGAGGCTGCTGGAGGAGAAGTTCAAAGAAGCGTTAAGGCGCGCGGACAAATCTGACAAACCGTTTCACAACCCTCTCGATCTCGATTAGCCCCGCTCACAAATGACCACCGCCGTTTCATCCGAGAAAGTGATCAGCGCAAAGGAACGCATCATAGTAGCGCTCGATGTCTCATCGGCTGATGAGGCGCGATCCATCGTTGACGAACTGCATGGAGAAGTCGGCGCTTTTAAGGTCGGGCTGCAGCTTTTCTCAGCCGAGGGGCCGGAGTTGGTGCGGGACCTCGTAGCCAGGGGCTCGCGGGTTTTTTTGGACCTAAAATTTCACGACATCCCGAATACGGTCGCTAACGCAGCGGTGGAGGCGGCACGGCTGGGTGTGTGGATGATCAATGTTCACGCTCTTGGCGGGCGTGAAATGATGACTGCCGCTGCGGCTGCGGTTGATGCCGCGTGTCGGCATGAAGGCCTGGCGCGGCCGCTGCTCGTCGCCGTCACCATACTTACGAGTTCGTCCGACGAGACGCTTCGCGAAGCGGGCATCGACGATGACGTGGAAGAGCAGGTGCTGCGTCTTGTTAAGCTTACGGCGGCGAGCGGGTTTGACGGCGTGGTTGCCTCACCGCTTGAGGCAGCGAAAATCAAATCATATACGGAACTGAAGGGAATGTTGGTCGTGACCCCCGGCATTCGACCAAATTCCGCAACAAGCGATGATCAGCGGCGTGTAATGACACCAGAGGTCGCTGTCTTGGCGGGCTCCGATTACATTGTGATCGGCCGGCCGATCCTTACAGCGGACGACCGAGTTGCAGCAGTTCGAAGAATAATCGACGACATCACAACGTTCACCGAATGATGAAAGTATTTATGGGCGGCGGTTTTGCCGGAATCCAGTCCACAATGGCCGCTGCTGTTTTGTGCGTCTTATTGATCGGCGCAGGCACGGTCGTTCTCGGGCAGCGTAATCCGAACGTTCCTCCGCCCAATGTTCCGATACCCAGTCCTAACGCTCCGCCCCCGGTTGTAGTTGCCCCCGTAACGCCGACTCAGTTCAGGGTGGGCGAGAGACTGACTTACACCGTTTCAAAAGACCGGTTCAGAAACGTGGCGTATGCCGAAACGTACGTGGTTTCTCGAGGGCTGTTGAGCGGGCGAGATGCTCTGGAACTGCGAACTCGATTTAAGACTCTCAATATTGTGGTCGCGAACGACCTCATAGTGGATGAAGAGCGGACCGTTTTTGCTGATCCGGTTACTGGAATGCCGTTGTTTATTAAACGCGTCGATAACCTGACAGTTTTGCCTACGCAATCAGTAAATGATTTTTCGGCGGCGCCGGCACAGCATTTGGATATAGCGACGCTCATCTTTCGTGTTCGTCATTCGGGCGGCACGGGAGTCTTCAATATTTTTGAGAACGACCGCGTTTATTCGGTGACCGCACAGGCTACCGGTACCGAGAGCGTTACGACCGATGCCGGCACGTTTGAGACTACGGTTGTGAGCGTGCAGAGTGAGTATTTCACTTCGTTTGGGTTGACGGAAGTTCGAGTGAACCTTTCGAATGATGTCGAGCGGATACCGGTCCTTGCGAAATTAAGAGCGGGGAAACGTACTGAGTTTGAGATCCGTTTGGCCAGCGTGCAGATGATAGTGGCGGATCCGCCCGAGACGGTAATTTCGCCTATCCCAACACCTGTACCGATCCCGACACCGACGCCGGTCAGGACGCCTGAGCCGTACATCGATAATCAGCCGTTGGCTGACACGATCGCATTTGTCTTAGGCGAACGGCTTGAGTATAACGTTATGGCGGGTGCTCGTCCGGCGGGCAGGGCGGTACTTCAGGCGAGGGAGCGTAAACAGGTAAACGGCGTGGACAGCCTGCTCTTAACCGCCGATGTTATGTCGGTCGTGTCCGAGGAACAGGCGTTGCGAGCGGGCGATCTGATCAGGGCCCAAGTCGATCCGACGAATCTTTCGCCTCAGCAGACGGAAATGCAATTTAGAGGAGCTCTCGCAGGCTATAGCCAGACTGCGGCCTTTGACCCGCAGTCGAGTGCGATCAGCCTCGGCGGCGGGACACGTATCAATGCTCCGGTCGGAACTCATTCGATGATGTCGCTGCTTTACGCGATGCGCTCGTTCAGCCTCAGGCCGCCGGTCAATCCGATGAGTCCGCCCGAAGATACTCGCGTAGCGGTTCTCTGGGGAAATCAAACTTATGTATTCGCGATGCGGCCGCTCGAGGTCACGTCCATTGAAGTCGCCGGACAAAACGTTTTGGCTCAGCAGGTGAATATCACTACGGGCGACCCGCAGCTTGACCAGCTCAATATGCGCGTCTGGTTAAGTGCTGACCGAAGCCGCGTTCCGCTTCGGATCTCGATCGGAATCTATCAGGCGGACCTGATCTCGCGTACGGTCGTCGCACCGCGTTGACCCCTTTCGGGTTTATGCCGACCTAAGTTCAAAGGAGTTTGCTCGGTCCCACATGGGCCGAGCATTTCGCATTTTAATCTTGGAATCTGACAAGAGACTGATCACGGACGGTGTGCGGGCAATGTTTTTTTCGACATTGTCTTTTGCTCTCGCGAACGTATTTGTGAAGCTGGTGCAGCACATTCCGGCGATGGAGATCGTCTTTTTTCGGTGCGCTTTGGCCGCGACGTTCTGCCTGATAGGACTATGGCGAGTGGGGGAAAGCTGGCGCGGTTCGAACCCTACGCTTTTGCTGCTTCGGGGTATTTTCGGGACCGTCGCGCTGTACCTGTTTTTCGTGACTGTCCAGAATATGCCGCTTGCATCGGCGATGACCATACAGTATCTATCGCCGATCTTCACGACGATCATTGCTATATTCGTCCTTCGGGAAGGGGTCAGGCCGCTTCAGTGGGTATTTTATGCGATAGCATTTTCGGGCGTGCTGCTGATCGAAAGATTCGACCCTCGGATATCGTTGTTCTTTCTAACCATCGGAATAGTTTCGGCGCTGGGTTCCGGCGTCGCTTACAACATCGTCAGGAGCCTAAAAGGCAAGGAGCATCCGCTGACGGTGGTGCTTCATTTTCAACTGGTGGGTGTGCTCGTCGGATTTATTAGCCTGTTTTTTGATTGGCGAATGCCGACCGGTTGGGACTGGTTATATCTGCTGATGATCGGGATATTCTCACAAGCGGGGCAATGGTTTCTCACGAATGCGTTGCAAAAAGAGGCCGTCGCGGGAGTTGCGATCGTAAATTACACCGGCCTAATATATGCGGTTACCTTGGGCTGGATCATCTTTGGAGAAGGGCAAACCATCTCGTCGATCGGCGGAATGCTGATGGTGGTCTTCGGTGTGCTGCTGAGCGTGCTTTATAGTAGAAGGCTGAGGAATCTGGAAAAGATAGGCGCAACTGCGGGTTAGGGTAAGATGAACAAAACCAAAATACGAGCGG
This sequence comes from Pyrinomonadaceae bacterium, assembly GCA_041751195.1. Lineage (GTDB taxonomy): Bacteria > Acidobacteriota > Blastocatellia > Pyrinomonadales > Pyrinomonadaceae > OLB17. The sequence continues at coordinate 34,305 of JBGSXX010000002.1, forward strand.
CGGTGCTGACGGCGAGCGATTCACGTGAGGCGAAAGATGATGCGTCGGGGACTGTGTTGGTCGGAAAGCTATTAGCGATGAACGCGGAAGTGGTAAAACGGATTGTCGTCAAAGATGATCTGCTTGAGATCCGAGAGGTGCTGTTTTCCCTGTCTAGCGACCCGGACATCAACTTGATCCTGACCACGGGGGGGACGGGATTTTCGCCTCGCGACAATACGCCTGAAGCGACGCGGGCGGTTATTGAACGCGAGGCTCCCGGTATCGCAGAAGCGATGCGAGCTGAATCGCTAAATAAGACCCCGACCGCGATGCTATCGAGGGGAATCGCAGGGATTCGCGGTAAGGCGATGATCGTGAACCTGCCGGGATCGCCAAAAGGCGCATCGGAATGCTTTGATGTGATCGCACCGGTACTACAGCACGCCATAGATTTGCTCAACGATTCTGCTATCCATTAGACAAGTGCTCGGCAAAAAAAAGGCCCGCGAGTGAGAGTTCGCGGGCGGCAGTTGGCGTGAGCAAAATTTGTAATGGCCTAGCGTGTGGCCGAGGATCGCATAAAGGTGGCGATGTCGGTCTTGAGCTTTGCGAGGGAACGGACGTCGATGTACATCATATGTCCGGCTTCGTAATACTCAGTCGAGATGTTTCGACGCAGATCCGGGTCTAAGCTCATCGATGACATGGTATAGTCCGCTGCGAAATACGGTGTGGCCATATCGTAATAGCCGCTGGCGAGGAAGACCTTCATGTACGGATTTTTGCGCATTGCACTTGATAAGGCACTCGTTGTGTCAGCCCAACCGGTCGGGGTATTCCAGTTCCAGGGCGACGTAATACCTCCGCCGAGGATGTAGTATTCGAGGTCGGATTTAAAGCCGAGATCGCGTCGGACATAGTCGTTGAATGTTGACGTATATGGCGGACGGATCGCGGTCATGCTTGGGTCAAACTCGGCGTTGTTGCCTGCCGAGTCGCGATCGTAGCCAACGAAGCGGCTATCAAGGCGCCCGGTGGTGCGGCGTCTGTCGCGGAGCAATTCCTTGTTGAACTCGCCGAGGTCGACACGGAAGTTATTGCGATCGACAAAGTCGCGCGACAAACCGGTAAACTGCGAAAACTTCGTAAGCAAGTCTTGCTTTTCCGCTGCTGAGAGTCGGTCGATCCGAAGGAGCGCCGGAGCGAACTCTTTCATCGCAAAGTCCTCTGACATTCGAAGGACTTCAGTGAGCGGACGGCTCTGAAGTTCGGGACTGAGCTTTTTGTGATACCAGGCAGTCGCAGTGTACGACGGCAGGATGAGTACTAGCGGCGTATCGTTATTATCAGCAAACCTGATCGTCTGAAAGTTGGTGACCATCGAGACGAGAGCGACACCGTTCAAACCGATCCCGCGTTCGAAGAGGTGATTAGAAAGGCCCGCCACGCGGGTCGTTCCGTAACTCTCGCCCACGAGATATACCGGAGAGGCCCACCTTTCGTGGCGAACCAGATACATTCGAATAAACTCACCCGTGGACTGAATATCACCATTGACGGAGAAAAATTTGCTCGCGAACTCTGGCTTCGTCGCACGCGAATATCCCGTGCCGACGGTGTCGACAAAGACAAGGTCCGTCAGGTCGAGCCAACTGTGTTCGTTGTCCACTAGCTGATAGGGCGGCGGGGGTTTGTTGCCGTCGTCGAGCATCCGGACACGTTTCGGCCCAAGAGCTCCGAGATGAAGCCAGACTGAGGCCGAACCAGGCCCGCCGTTGAACGAGAACATGACCGGGCGGGTACGCCTGTCGGTGACGGCGTCCAGCGTGTAGGCCATGAAGAAGATGGTTGCTTCTGTCTCTCCATTTGCAGGATTGCGGATCGGCATAAAGCCGGTGGTGACGGTGTAATTAAGCTGGCGTCCGCCTACGCGGGCCGAGTGCTTGGTGACGACGGGCGGCTCTTCTGGCCGCGGTGTAGTCGCCGCTGCCGCTGGTCGCTGTGTGTCGGGCGCGGGGCCTTGCTGCGCTGCAGTTGGTACTGCTGCACTGAGGAGCACCATTACTAAAAGGGAAAATATCTTTGATCTCATATTTTGATTATCGCTGAACCTCACTAACCACACGTCCGTTGATTATCGTACCGACACAATGCGTCGTGAATTCGAAAGGATCGCCGTTATACATAGCGATGTCGGCGTCTTTGCCCACAGCAAGTGAGCCCACACGGTTATCTATTCCGAGGATGCGAGCGGCGTCGATGGTAATGGATGCAAGGGCTTCCTGTTGTGAAAGGCCGTTGGCTGCAGCAATTCCCGCCTCGAATAAGATCACGCGGGTCTTAGGAACATATCCCTCGTAACCGCTTTGGAGTGCAAAGGGAATTCCGGCGGCCTTTAGCTTTGAGGCGTTTTCCATCGAAAGGTTCTCACGGTCGCCGCCGGGCCGAGCCATCGTCGCGTGCACGATAACAGGGAAACCCGAAGCTTTGATCTCATCGAGCACCATGTGAGCCTCGGCCGCACCATCGAGAATGATCTTAATGTTGAACTCTTTGGCGATGCGGATCGCCGTCATGATGTCCTGGGCCCGCTCGGCAGTGATGAGCATAGGTATCTCGCCCTTTATCACGCGAATCATTGTCGCAGCTCTCGGATCTCGCGGCAGCTCGGCCTTTTTCGAGTTATCCAAAGCCTTGATCAGCTCCGCGCGGAGCATTGCAGCCATTTTTGCGCGGCTGCCGGGCGAGCGGCCGGCTCCGGCGCTTGCGGCTTGGCCGATCGTTGCAGCGATCATGGCCGTAGGAACGATTGTCGCTTCATCAACGTTCTTGCCGGTGGTTTTGGCGATCATGGTTTGGCCGGAGACGAGGGCAGACGGCTGATGGCCGGTGTGAATCGTCGTGACGCCAAACTCGCGGACCCATTCGACGAGTCGCTCTTCCGCATTATATGCATCGATCGCTCTTAGCTCCGGCTGGAATGAGCCGCCGCCGTCCAAAGCCATTTGATCGTGCGGCTGGTTGAGATAGCCGTTCAGGCCGATGACGGTGTGAGCGTCGATCAGCCCCGGGGTTACAACCTTCGCTTCGATAACGCGGTAGCCCGCGGGAATGGTGATGCTCGAAGCGGGCCCGACCGCGGTGATCTTACCGTTGTTCATAAGGACAACGCCATTTGTGATAGGAGCACCGGTCATCGTAAAGACCGTTTCACCGCGAACGGCGATCTGTGCATCGGCAGCAATCGCTGTAAACGCGATAACGGCGATGACCGCGGCGAATGACATTGCAGAGGTAAAGTGTTTGATCTTTTTCATTTTAGTTTCCACCTCCGATATAGCTGTCGAAGCAGTCGAGGTGCATGTCAGAGTCATTGTTTGCGCCGAAGCCGCCGACGGCGATCAGTCGATCTTTCGGATCTGAACGGTCGAAAACTTTTTCGCCGTCAACCCATGTTTCGAGCACGTGGGTGTAAACGCTGAGCGGGTCGCCCGAGAGCAATATCAGATCAGCGTCTTTGCCGGGCTCGAGCGAGCCTACGCGGTCTTGCAGATCCATCATGATGGCGTTAGCCATTGTCAGGGCATACAGAGCCTTTTCGCGTGACATGCCTGCACGTACCGCGAGGCCGGCGGATCTTAAAAAGTGACGCGAGTCGGTGATGCCGTCGTCGGTATGAAAGCCGACGAGTGCGCCTGCTTTCTCAAGGGCTACGCCGTTCTCGAACCTGATATCAGCCGTTTCGAGCTTACCGCCCGGGGAGTCGATGAAGATTATCGATGCAGGAGCCTTCGCTGCAGCGATCTCGTCTGCTACTTTCCAAGCCTCGGATACATGCTGAAGCACGATGCGGAAGCCGAATTCTTTCTGAAGCCTGAGCGCGGTGAGCACGTCGTCATGGCGATGCGTGTGGAAGTGGACCATACGCTTGCCGTCGAGTACTTCGACGAGAGTTTCCATCGCGAGGTCGCGGGTGGGCAGCTTGCTGGTGTCCTTGCCCGCTTTTTGTATCTTGTCGCGGTACTCCTGTGCCTTGATGAACTGTTCGCGAACCAGAGCGGCTGCTTTTGCGCGGGTCCCGGGGAAGCTGCCGCCGCCTGCTCGGATCGAGTTTGTACCGTTAGCGAACTTTATACCGCCCATGTAGCGGTTGTCCTTGTCGTAAATAAGGAGGTCGTCGACGGTGTTCGCGTTGTCGCGGAGCTTAATGTAGAGGGTCTGGCCGCTGTTGAGATGGCCTGAACCGGGCATAACGTTAACGGTCGTCAACCCTCCGGCTTGGGCACGCTGCAGGTTTGCGGCTCGCGGATTAAGCCCATCCAAAAGTCTTACTTCGGGCTGGATCGGGCCGGAGCCATCGGCACCAGAGCCGCTACCGATGTGGCTGTGGGTATCAACTAGCCCCGGCATGATTACCTTGCCCGCGGCGTCGATCGTCCTCGCGCCGGCAGGGATCTGGACGTTGGCCCCGACGGAGACAATCTTTCCGGTTCGGATAACGACCGTGCCGGATTCGATCGGTTGACCGACTATCGGTATTATACGGGCATTTGTGAAGGCGACGGCCTGTTGCTGTCCTACGGCCGAACACACGAACAGAGCCATTGCGGAAAGGCAGAAAAGTAGTTGTTTCATCGACTGGTCCTCAAAGATTTTTGATATTAGTTAACGGAGTGTACTGATAAAGTGCTACGAAATGGTGTCAGTGTCAAGAATCACTAGACGAAATCGTTTAGACGGAATGGAGTCGGCGCCAAGTGCCGATCTGTGATTTCAGCTAACTACAGATTTCTCAACGATTTGTCAGGGATGTCGTCATCGGTCGGTGACGGTGGCACGTATTTTGTAAGGATTCCGATGAACGATAGGAAATAACAGAAGATTTCGGGGAGGAACATATTATGCGACAGATGCAGAAAGTTTTAGTCATAGCTATTTTAATGATCTTTGGTATCACGACGCTCGCGCCTGAGGCGTTCGCGCAGAGGCGAAAATCGAAACGTGGGTTGGCTACGAATATTGCGATCGTTGGTGGCGGCACGGCGTTAGGTGCTTTGATCGGCGGCAAAAAGGGTGCGGCGATCGGTGCAGGTGGTGGGTTGCTCTATGCAACGAGTCGGCGCGGGACGAAGCGTCGTCATGCTAACAGCAAAACACGCCGTAACCTTAAGGTTGCCGGTGGGGCGCTGGTAGGTGCAGGCGTTGGCGGCTTCGCTGGCAAACGTGGTGCGGCGATCGGTGCTTTAGCGGGTGCAGGTGCAACGTATCTATACACGAGGAACCAGCGACGGTATTACAGAACGTCGAATGGGCGACAGTTTTACACGCAGAACGGCCGTCGTTACTACGTTCGTTAGTTCGAACTCTCCTGTCTTCAAAGATAAGCGGGCCTTTTCTCAGGGCCCGCTTTTATTTTTTGAATCGGGGAAGTTTAATGATGAACTCTGTCCCGCCTGTGTCGGAGTCAGTGATATCGATGGTACCGTCGTGGGCAGTTACGATCGCATAACACACGGCCAGACCAAGGCCGGTGCCTTTGCCAGGGGCCTTTGTCGTAAAAAACGGGTCAAAGGCTTTTTTCATTGCCAGTTTATCCATTCCCGTTCCGCTATCAGCTACTGAGATATGGACCTCTCCTGGTTCGACATTGCAACTTATGTTAAGGGTTCCGCCATCCGGCATGGCATCGCGGGCATTCAAGAACAAATTGAGAAGTACCTGGTGGAGTTGATCGCCATCAGCGAGGATTGTCGGGTCCTCCTCCGTGGGTTGAAATGCAACGGTGAGTGACTGGAATGTACGATCAAACAGTGCCAGGCGGAGTGCGCGCTGTATAAGCTCGTTCACCGAGATGGTGGTTCTGGCGGCGGGGCGAACTCGGGCGAATTCCGTGAGGTCTTTGGTTACCCGCGAGATCCGTCCGATCTGAGCAGAGATGAGTGCGAGATTCTCTTTGGCTTCGGTCTCGGAGATCTGCTCGGAACGCATCATCTGGATGAGTGACGAAATTGATGCGAGAGGGTTGTTTACCTCGTGAGCGACTCCGGCGGCAAGGGTTCCCATCGCAGCGAGACGGTCCGAGCGGACGAGGTGTTCGTTGAGATGCTTTAGCTGATCGATGTCGGCTGCCATCTTGCGGCTCATTTCGTTGAACGAGTTAGCAAGGAGGCCGATCTCATCGTTGCTACGGCGTAGATCGACCTCGGTGCCGTATGCCCCGTTCGAAACCTCGACCGCAGCGACTGTGATGCGCTGGAGGGGCCGTGAGATCGTTCGAGCGATCAAAAGGAGAAGCAACAGGTTGGGTACTAGTGCAGAAAGAACGCTGAACACCAAATATTTCTTCCATGCATCCGGGGTCATTCCGTTCGCGAACGCCCACCAGACAATTGGGATCTGAAATATCACAAAGCTGACAATCGCGACCGATGCGATGCTGAGCGCGATCTTGTAGGCGATCGGGAAGAGGCGAAACTGATCGAGCGCGGATTGGAGCGAGAACAATTTGAAATTCGAGATGGCATAGGCATATATCAGGGCGCCGGGGAGCACGAACAGGGAACTGAAGGGCAGAAGGTCAAACACCCCGACAAGCGGAAGTATGACGTTTACCGTCGTTATAAGAATGACTGTGATAGTGAGGCCCCAGAGAATGGAACCTAGCTGAAGACCACGCTGAGTGTCGCGATAGGTCCGGTGCTTCTGAATGAGGATGTATCCGCCGTAAAGAAACACGATGTAGACGTACACCCCGAAAACGTAGGCGAGCGGCGCGAGCTCAATATTGAACCCAGCGGTCGTGTCGATGCGATCCCAGAGAAGACCTAGCAACGCGGCGGGTACGAGGATAAGGCCTGGTGCCACAACAACGGCAAGTTTCTTTCGAGGAGTTCGCGAGTTTTCGGGAAATACCCACGCAAAGACGACGAGCGCGTATTGCATGAAGATCGCAATAATGAAGCTGGCGGAGGCCCACCAGCCTGCCGAAGACGAGAACTCGGGGAAATTCCAGAAGACGAGGTCTTTGACTGTCCAGAGAGCGAGAAACGCGATAAACCCAGCAAAGGTTTGGTGACCGCGGCTTCGGGGGTCGGCGACAAAAATGTAAAAGCCGAGGATGACCAGCAGAAACAAGACGACGAAGTGCAGCAGGACGAGCATTGCGTCAATAGTAATTCGCGGCTGCCAATCTCGGCAATGTGCAAAGCGTACTAGTCGATGGTGATCTTGAAGTTGGCTCCAACGCCATGGATCGTTCGGATAGAGCCGACGTCGTTCGTTCGGTAGACGTAGAAAATCTCCGCGGACGTGTTGCTGGGGAGTCCGACCTCCACGCCGGTGGAAAATTCGTTGCTGGACCAGGCTTTGTCCGCGGTGCTGTAAAAGAACTCGTTTGCCACAAAGGGCGCAAAGATCTCTTCACCATCCTTTTTCACGGGCACCTTCAACGACACTTTATTACGGTAACGAACAAAATCGCTTTTTGAATTCTGCGCACGATATTCCACACGGTTTCGATCTTTAATAGTGAAATGCTCGAATTTTTTCTGCACGGTAAGATCGAAGCGGATGCGATGCTCGAAATCGGCGGGCCGGTCGCGTCGTGAGCGGCCGTAGCGATACAGATACGTCGGACTGAAGTTTAGATACGTGTTAATGCGCCAGTCGAAGCCCGCTCCAATTCGGCGGTCGACGGGATACAGACGGTTCTGGCCCAGACGGATAGTGCCGAGCATTAAGAAAGAGACGCGCGCATCGTTTTTGTCATCCCGTACCACCGGCACCGAAACGGTCGTTTCGCTCCAGACCTGAAAGTCGGTGGGGTCGGGAGTAGTGCTTTGCCCGCTGGATAGGGTATGCAATAGAAAAACGACCGTGCACATGGTGAGGGTAAGGGATAATTTTCGATACACGTAAGGGTCCTCGCTAAAAGGACAATGTTACAAGTTTAGGAACGGAATGTTAAATCGACGGGCGGATGCTGCTATTGAAATCCAGTAAGCAAGAGCGCGAATATCAGACCGAGGGTGAGAGCCAGCGGAAGCAGCCGACGCAGCTCTACTTTTCCGTACTGTTTCAAGGCGTTAAATGCGAGAAATACGATGGGAAGAGTTATAGCTCCAATCGGAAAGCCGATCAAAGCGCCGAAGATCGCTCCGATCCCAAAGATCACGACCCCGCCCGCGAATCCCGACGCCATGCCCCACAAACCGCCGATGAGCGCGATTGCGGCTATTCGATTGATAAAATGAAAGTTTTGGGTTCTCTCAACGAGTCCGGCGGCCCGCGAGGCTGCTATGTAGCCCGCCGCCGGGGTGGTAAACGCCGCGAGGGCGAATAGAAATAATACTACCGGAGAGAGGTTCGGGGCTCCGCTGAATAATTGGACGACTATCGCGGCGACTGGGAAAAAGCCGATCGACGCTGCGGTAAGCCGGAGTGTGGCTGTCAGGTCAAGGTGCCGACGGTTCGAATGCAAACGCGACAATTCCTGCAGTTCCTGCCGACTTCTGATCAACTCTACAGTTTGTGCCTGCAAAACTTCGATACGAGATAGTGAGTTGTCGGCGATCGTTTTCATATCGTTACCCTTACGCAGCGGCAAGTTCCGTACGGTCCCGGAGGCCAGCTATATCTGAGCCGCTTTCTACGAGCTGAATTAGGGAAGCGTCCTGAATCAAATTCGCGAGTTCGCGGAGTTCGGATGCCGGCAGCGGACGGTCGTATGTCCGCACACAGCGAAAAACTTCTCGGCGAGCGAGGGCCGCGTGTCGAAGGAGACGATCTCGACTTCGCCGCTTAAGACATGCCGACGCGATGGCGGGGTCGTCATGGCCGGCGATCGTATAAAACTCCGTTTCTTGTTCGCCAGGCGCAGCCGCATCGAACTCAGCGGCCGTATGAAGTTCGATATAGCGTTCGAGGGAATCGAATAAGAGCCGTCCGTCCTCATAGCTTTTGAATTTTGCTTTGAGTATTTCGAGTATCTCGCCGGTTCGATGATCGTCGTATGAATCCACGTCCGACCGATTCGCGAAGTGTTGATCAGTACGGATCAGAGTCCGAAGTGTCTTGAGAGCGTGCGGCTGCCAGAACAATGTGGTGAGCACGACCATCGCGATCCGCTTAGCATTGAAAGGGGTACGAGTCTCAAAAACATACAGAACCACGAACGGAGACCCGAAGGCAAGGTAGATAATAATTGCGTCGATGAGTGTCATCGCAAGTGATTACGGCAAGCCGCGTTCCTAGTATGTCCTTTTTTCGTGCAGGACTGCGTTAATACGGATGATCTTTATTGATAACAGTTTACGCGTGATAGTTGGAACTTCTGTGCAGGGCGATCGTTACAAAGATTTAGCATACTGCAAAATGGCCCATAAATACTTTGCAGAACGCGAAAGGGGGCAGTATCCGCAAAAAGCAACCGTCGAATCGTCTAAATTGCGGCACAACAGTTGCCCTAGTACATTGCGACAGGTCAGTCCGTAATTAAATACATACAGTTAGTCGATACATAAGAACAAGGAGGTTCGCAATAATGGCTGAGAAAATGAAGATCAAGGTGATCAAGAAAGGCGAGAGGAAAGTCGCCGAGAAGGCAGCGGCCCCTGCGGTTGCTGAAACGCGTACAAAAAGAGATGCTGCACGCGACGTTGTGTCGAATGTAACGGCATGGGTCAACGATTTTCAAAACCGCAAGCGTGAAGAGACTTTGGTCGCATTCGATCAGCTTTTCGCACCGTCGACCAGACCCTCTGAGATGTAGTTTAGATTTCAAGCGCGGGCAATTGCATATAGAGCGTTCGTAGACCGGGCGCTTTTTCTTTTGCTTGGCTCTCGTTTTGTCTAATCTCGACCGAGTTGATATTCTTACCAAAACCCGCTTTTAGTAAAGAAATAATGAAAGACAAAGTTTGCTTAGTTACTGGTGCGAGCAGCGGTATCGGCCGTGCTACGGCTGCACTCTTAGCTGCAGAGGGCGCGAAAGTCGTTGCCGTCGGTCGCAATGAGAGTGAGTTGAACCGGCTCCATGAGGAGTGCAGGAACCGCCCGGGCGCGATCAGGGTTCATTTGGCTGACGTTACAGACGCTTTGCAGATCGACGACCTGATGTCGGGAACGGTTCAGCATTTTGGCGGCATCGATGTGCTCGTGAACGCGGCGGGAATCATACAAAACGGGTCGATCGAAACGACGACTGAAGACGATTGGAACAAGATGTTGAACATCAATTTGAACTCGGTGTTCATATTGATGCAAAAATGTGTCCCGTTTCTCGCAAAGAACAAAGGAAATATCGTCAACGTTTCAAGCATAACCGGATCGCGTGCGTTTCCGAATGTGCTGGCGTACTGCGTATCCAAGGCCGCGGTCGATCAGCTAACTCGATGCGCAGCACTTGAGTTGGCCCCCAAGGGCATCAGAGTGAATGCGGTCAACCCCGGGGTGGTTGTTACCAACCTACATAGGCGGGGAGGGATGGAAGAAGCGGATTACGAGAAGTTTCTGGAGAACGCTAAGAATACACACCCGATCGGGCGGGCAGGCCAGCCTGAGGAGGTAGCGGATCTGATACATTTTCTTGCATCGGACAGGGCGCAGTGGATAACGGGTGCGACATACGAAATAGACGGCGGGCGGAGCCAGACTTGTGCACGGTGATGGCGTAAAGGAGACTTCGGGGTCGTGAGATTTGAGTTACTTCCCAGTTCATTCGAAAGAGGCGGCGGTGCATCGCAACGGCAGCATCTGACGTGCTTCCTGATCGACGATCTCGTGGCAGTGGATGCGGGCAGCCTGGCGCTCGCGGCGACCGACGAGCAACGACGTAGTGTTCGCGATGTGGTCATCACACATGCACATCTAGATCACATTGCAGGACTGCCTTTGTTTGTCGATGACCTGTTCTCGGAATTGCGGGAACCGGTTACGATCCATGCGATCCAGGAGGTCATCGACATCTTAGAACGCGACATTTTCAATTGGTCGGTCTATCCTAGATTTTCAGAGCTCACGAACGATCACGGCCTTGTCATGCGATATTCCGCGATCCCTGAAGGCGGCGAATTTCAGATCAAGCATTTGAGCTTTCGTGAGATTGAGGTAAATCACAATGTGCCGAACTCGGGATTCATAATCAGCGACGGTGAATCGAAGATCGCTCTGACAGGCGATACGGCAGAGATGGACGGGTTTTGGGAGTTCATCAATTCGGTCGATGGGCTGGATGCACTGCTGATCGAGTGCGCGTTTTCTGATGAGATGGGTGAGTTAGCTGACGTGTCGCATCACCTGACGCCGTCACAGCTGAGCCGGGAATTAGAGAAGTTCACGCAGGACTGCCCGATACTTGCGATCAATCTAAAGCCGACATTTCGCGAGGCGATACTTAGCCAGCTTGAGACACTGGCGATTCCGCGACTGACTGTGTTGGAAAGCGGAAGAGTCTATAAATGGTGATCACTTGGTCACATTCCGCCTAAAGTTGATGGGTTCAAAGGCGCCTTCGCCGTGTTCGTCAGGGAAAGCGTAGAGTTGGACGCGCCCGTTCGGGCGAACAGACTGAATGCGAAATGTGCGTTCTTCGCGACTCTTGCCCGGCATGATCTCTGCACGAAATGTAACTTCCATTTCGGGCCGTGCCCACACATCCGCGGCCGCCGCCGCGGCAGTTGCTGTCTTTGATCTCTTACTAAAAATCGCCATTTGAGTCGTCTTTCGTTATCGGCTTTTTATGCTTAGCTTTGCGCAGAGAAGGCCGTATTTTCTCAGCGGGTTTGTTCTCCCCGATCTTGTGACCCGCCGGAGCGGTCGGCTTCCGAATTGAATCGAAAACCGGGAGCTTTGGTTTCTTCTTACCCTTTGATGCCACGAAGTGGAAGATTATAGCAAATAATAGTCTCAATGGGGCAAAGTTTTCAGCCAGAAGACGCCGGACGCTGGGAAGAGAAGAAATATTGACAATGTTATGCAAAACCTACACTATATAGGCACCCTGATCAGGGCAGAGCAACTTGATGCCGAGAGGCCCGAGAACAATACGAACCGTCCGCCCCTATCCGCGCCCCCCGTTTTGGTTGTCGGCGCCCAATTTCTATATTCTGGCGATAGCGGCGGCGGCTGCAACATTCTTTTTGATTTGGGGGGCGTTGCAGGACGGGTTGGATGAGGCGCCTTGGATCAAGGCCGGCGTGTCAGCCAGCGTCGTTCTCGCGGCGGCGGTGATACTGCGGGAGTTGATCTTGCGGCGGGTTCGCGAGCGGATCGAGACAGCGCGGCAGTTGGAGAGGAACCTTCGGGCAGTGCAGGCGACGAGCAAAAGGAATTCGGACAAGCTTTCGCTGAAGCAAAACGCGATCTTGCTGCATCAGATACGTCAGAAGTCGGAAGCCGCGAAGGTACTCGGCCGTCTTTCGGCGGCGCACCGAGAGGTTTTTGATCTTTGCGAAGAATATCTGCGAGTGGTGATGAATGAGCTGCCGGGCGTCGGGGTTGGTTCACCGCGACTGGTTCCGTTTCAGAAGGGCAAAACGCTTGCGAACGAACTGGGCCGTTTTCATTTGCTAAAGTGGGCAGAGCTTGAGACACGCGCGATAATGGGAAAGGCCGCCGAGCAGAACACTGCATCGGATAAACTGGGAATGCTGCAGGAGGCTTCATCGGTACTTGAAGCCGCTCTCGACCGGTTTCCTCGAGAAACGAAGCTGCTGGAATCGACGGAAGCAGTTCGCGAGGTAATGGTAACCGTCAGGCTGACTGAGATGGTCGAAGCGGCGTCGAAAGCGGAATTTGATGGGGAGCTTGAGATCGCACTGGAACAATACCGTGACGCGCTGTTTTACGTCAGGAAGCATCGACCGGCCGGGCGTGAGCTCGATAATGCGGTCGATCATATAGAATCGGAGATAGAGCGGATCTCAAGTTCGAAGCCCCTGGGGCCTGGCGGAGTTACGACGCCCTACGAGCCGGATTTATCATGATCTCTCAACGGTGTCCTAAGTGCAGCAGCGACCGCATTCGCCGCGGATATCGGCCGACGCCGATATTCTTTAAACTTGTCGGACGATACAATCTTTTGTGCGACGGCTGCAACCTAGAATTTCGCGGCTGGGCGATGCCGTTCACTGTAAATGGAAGTTCCCGCAGAAAAAGAAAAAGCAAGAACCTCTCGCCACGGCGAACGCCTCCGGAATAGGATCCTTTCGATCGGGGCGGTCATTTTATTGGTGATTCCCCTTCTTTATTCCCACGCCAGCTCTCAGGTGAACGGCTACCGGCTGCCAGAATCTAATGAGGTGGCTCGTACATTCGACCTTGTCCATTACGGCGACGTGGTTGATGTCGATGTCATCGGAAGCCTTCAGTATGATTGGCGAGGCACTTTGACGCCGGAGGGTTTCCTGGACGGCGGAGATCATCTTGGCGTTGATATATACGCGCTTTGCAAGACCGAGGCGGAGTTGGCGTCTGCGATCGCTAAGCATTATTCGAGGCTGCTGCGGGAGCCGAGGGTAGTTGTTCGGATCCTGGATCGTTCGCAGCGTCCGGCTGCCCTCGTAACGGGAGCAGTACGGAACCCCGCACGATTTCAGATCAAGCGCGCGGTGCGTTTGAATGAGTTGATCGTGATGACAGGCGGCCTGACGGATACGTTAGGCGGTGACATAAGAATATTTCGTCCGCCAGATCTGAGCTGCGCGGGACGGACACCGGAAGGGGGGGCCGTTCCGATCTCGTCCGGCAGCAACCAGCCTGTAAATCTGGACATCACAATAGCGGACCTCTTGGCGGGGGAACCTGAGGCTAATCCTTATATTTTGAGCGGCGATATCGTGACGGTCAGTGAAGCCGCACCGATCTATGTTATTGGGGGCGTCGATGCTCCGCGGTCAATACCGTCGCGAGGCGATCTGACGGTTTCGAGGGCGGTCGCGACCGCTGGGGGCGTTGCGAAGAATGGCATCGAAACGTCTGTCACAGTCTTTAGACGGGCCGGCGGGCAGACACAGGTGATCGAAACTAACCTAAGGGCTATAGAGGGCGGCACTGCTGAAGACGTGAAGCTTGAGCCCTACGATATTGTCGAGGTTGGAATCAAGGGTAAAGAGAAGCGGGAGTTTCCGCCGGTTGTTCTGTACGACCGAATTATTGGCGGTGACGGAAGGACGCTGCCCTTGAGGATCGTCGAATGAGGCTCGTTATTGTAGAACGCTGCAAAATTTGTTCAAATAGAGAATTGTCTATTGTTGACCAATTAATTTATGGCACAAACTCAGCGTAAGTATGGGCGGCGGACTCTCGCCCTTTTGTGGTTCCTTGGCGCGGCGGTAGTTATCGGCGTTCTGCTCTTCTTTGAGCAGATACAATTGCTTTACCTCGTATCGACCTTTGCCCTTATCATATTGCTTCTCATCGTTGCGTTCGCCGACCTGGAAAACGTTGGGCGGGAACCTGCAGAGGGCGGTCGGCCCTAGCGACCTGCCAGCACGTTGATGGGAAAAACCCTCAAATCGATAACCGGGACACTGATCACCCTCGCCATGGCGGGGTCAGTGATGGCGTCCTCGTTTTTATCGTCCGTGGACGGCGTTCCGCGTCAGTTGCGTTGGCGCGAAGACGCCACGATCAAGATCGGAGTCTCGACGTCGCTGTTTCGCACGGCACAGATAAAGTCGGATACGGATGTTCGGGCTGCATTGAGGCAAAGTCTGGCGACTTGGGAAGAAGCTGCCAATATACGGTTTGAGGTGGTCGTCACAGATGATCAAACCGTTAGCCCTTCGGGGCCGGCCGGTGACGGGGTTAACCTCATCACGATCGCGCCAAGTTCCGACAACGTCCTTCTTTTTGGTAAGCAAAACGAATCGACACCCGCTACGACGCGAATATTTTTTGACCCCGCGGGGCGGATCACAGAAGCAGACATTGTCCTGAATCCGTTTCAACAGTTTTCCACGGACGGGACGTTTGGTACGTTCGATCTGGAATCGACGCTAACGCACGAGATCGGACATATGTTGGGACTTGATCACTCTTCGATATATGGGTCCACGATGTATCCGAATCACGGGAAGAACGGCGTATATTCGATATCGCAGATGAACGCACGCACGCTTTCGCTGTCAGACCTCAGCAGCGTTCGCGGCCTTTATCCGGAGAATGTTCTGGAACCTGACTGCTGTGGCACCGTGTACGGCCGACTAACGAATAGTGAGCGTGAGGCGGCTAGTGTTGCAGAGCTATGGCTTGAGGACGTCGAATCCGGCCGTGTAGTCGCATCCGTTCGGGCTTCTGAGGACGGCACGTATCGATTGAGCGGCATATCAGATGGGCGATATCGCGTTTACGGTGGCGAGCGTTCGAATGGGCGTAATCTCACACTGAGTGAGCAAAGCGATATCGAGATCGTCGCCGGCAGATCCGTTCAGCTTAACGGCGTTTTGCGCAAGACCGGTAGTTCGCCTGATGCGCATTTGATCGGATTCAATTCGCAGCTTTCGAGTGTGGCTGTGCGGCTGAACGCCGGGCGAAGTTACACGCTTTTCATCGGCGGTCATGATCTTTCCGCTGAGAAGGTGGAGATCGGATCCACGTCTGCGAACATCGCGGTTGATGCCGGTTCGGTCACAGAACAAAATTCGGATCAGCGGCTTTCGGTTCTTCGATTTGAAGTTGCGATCCCGCCTGATGCTTTACCGGGTGATTACAGCTTGTACGTGAGAGGGCGCGACGGTGCGGTTACCGTGCTTGTTGGGGTGATAACTGTCGAAGATCTCGTCAATCCGTGGAGTAACTATTCCATCCGTTAGATTAAGCGTTACATAGATTTAACATAAGCTGTCGAAAAAAGTTGTTGCATTTTCGTACAGTATGTGCATAATCATTAATGTTCACCTCCCCGGTGAACATCCGGTCACGAGGGGTGAGGACTTGTGACCAAAATAGGGGCGACGGTGTGGGAGACGTCGCCCCGCTTATATTTTAAAACTGCTTTGCCCCGTTATCAGAGCTAAGAATGTGCACGCTGGAGGCTATTCTGGGGTGCTGCCGTTAAGGGTTGCAGGATTGGACTTGAGAAAACATGAGCGGCAATAAACCGGCCGGCCCTGCGACGGATAAAAGGGAACCGTCGTTTGCTCCTGGCAGTCAGCGCAGTTTACTGTTACCTCGATACGCTGTTTGATGCCGGAGGCCTGAGCCGCGGCAATAGCAGCGAGCCGTTCGTTCTTAGCCTGTTTGCATTCTTTGCAGCGCTTGGGTGGATTGAGGAGCTGTTTGTCGCGGAAGAATATTTGCTCACCCACGGTCCATGTAAAATCCTGATTGCAGTCAATACAGAGTATCGATCTGTCTTCGAACTCTACGTCAGGGTTTGAGGATTCCTGATCTCTTGTTTCTTCGCTGCTGGCGACTCTTTCCAGTTCACTCTGTGACATAACCATCACTTCCTTGTTCTCGTTTGGGAGACCGACCTATCAAGATGATCAATACGGACGCAATTCCAAGTCATCACTTGCCACGCCTTACATAAAATTCGGCGAGTTCGGAATATGGTCAATATAGTAGTAAATTTAAATGAAAGATCACCGATGTCAGCTGAGGGAGAATTTAAAAGCTATTTGCGACCTTATAACTATTGACTTTCGGTGTCAAGTGAATGAAATGTTACGCGCATACTGAGCGGCTCGGCAGGTAAAAAATGAAAGTATTTGTGATCGGTTCTGGGGGGCGCGAACACGCGCTCTGTGAGGCATTTTCGCGGAGCAGCCGCGTTCGGCAAATCTTCTGCGCGAATGGTAACGCAGGCATTGCGAGCATCGCGGAAATAGTTGATATCAAACCGGATGATATCGGTTCGCTAGGGGACTTTGCGGAAGGCGAAGCGGTCGAAATCACGTTTGTTGGCGGCGAAACGGCGCTTGCGTTGGGCATTGTCGATGAGTTTGAGAGGCGAGGGCTCCGGATAGTCGGAGCTTCAGCGGCGGCGACGCGGCTGGAGGCGAGCAAATCGTTTGCGAAGGATTTTATGTCGCGGCATGGGATTCCGACAGCGCGTTACGTGAACGCGAACTCGGCAACGGAAGCGAAAGCGATACTGGAAAGCGGGGAGTTCGCCGACGAGGCTGCACCGGTTGTGGTAAAGGCAGATGGGCTAGCGGCGGGAAAGGGCGTGGTTGTAGCGGGCAGTAGGGATGAGGCTATCGAGGCGATAAGAGAGTTGCCCGGTCTGGTCGGTGTCGATGCGTCGGCTACGATCGTGCTTGAGGAATGCCTGACGGGAAAGGAAGTGTCGTTGATCGCGTTTTGCGACGGTGATAATTTTGCCCTGATGCCGCCTACTCGGGATCATAAGCGGATCGGGGAGGGCGATACAGGCCCGAATACCGGAGGGATGGGGACGTTTTCGGATGATGGGTTGCTGTCGGACGAGCAACTCCAACGAATCCGGAAGACGATTGTTGAGCCGACACTTCAAGGCTGTCGAGTCGAGGGGTTTCCTTTCCGCGGTATATTGTTCCTTGGTTTGATGATGGACGGAAATGAGATAAACGTTCTGGAATATAACGTTAGGTTCGGTGACCCGGAGACCCAATCGATATTGGTGCGGCTCGAAACGGATATAGTTGAGATTTGCGAGGCAATGCTCGAGGGCCGGCTTTCGGGACTCGATATAAAGTGGAAGGCGGGAAGCTCGGCCTGTGTAGTATTAGCAGCCGAAGGCTATCCGGGAGCTCCGCGGACCGGGGATGCTATAGCAGGGCTCGCGGAAGCGAATCGAGGCGAAGATGTGTGGATGTTTCACGCTGGGACTGCCGTGAAGGACGGGGAGGTCGTTACGGCAGGCGGCAGGGTGCTGGGGGTAACAGCAGTGGGTTCAAATCTCGATAAGGCTCTTTCACGTGCATATGACGCGGCTGCCGGGATCTCGTGGCCCGGAATGCAGTTTAGAAGGGATATTGGACAATAGTTTGGAACGCTAATTGCCCCTAAAGCGAGCGGACGTATGATATTGATATAAAGGGGCGTGAAACAATGGAAAAGAGACGAGCAGAGAGCAAAACAGACTTCGACAGACCGATAAACAAACCGTTTGAAGAACTTCCGGAATCATTCATAAAGAATCTTCATTCACGTATGGTGACGTTGAGAAATACAAAGCGGTCGAACGAGAAGAACCGCGAAAAGCAGCGAACACAGCACTGATCATAATTAATAGCTAAAAAAGGCCTGCCGAACACTTTGCTCGGCAGGCCTTTTCATTTTGATCAATGGGTTAGGACGCTCCGCTACCCGAAGCTCTCTGAATCCGCTGCGGCGTTAAATTGAGAATGTTCTCACCTGCCCGAACCGAAACAGGCGAGCTCCATAATGCAAAGCCGTCAGCGGTCTTGGTGATACCGAATAGGTAGTAACTACCGGGTTCGACGTCGCTCATATTGGCTTTCCCGGCCGAATCAGTCGTTCCGGAATACTCGATGTTCTCGTTGATAGCGTTCATCGCCGAGCGATGAAAATCGCTATACCGGCTAGGATCGAGGACCGCGAGCGCGAGGCTGTTGGAAAGCGAGTTACCCTCGATCGGCTGTAATCGAGCCTCTCGCAGTATCTGTTCCAAGTCCTTTTCGAGCAAATAGAAACGCTCGTTCCTTACCGCCTGCGGTGTGCCGTTATCGGAAATTACACGAGCTTCGATACGGACGACCCCGCGATCGGTGTTCACCGACGTCTGGGAGCCCGGTACCGTGGATTCACTTGTCGGCATTTCGGGCGGGGGAGCAGGAAGCGCGTCGGATGGAGCGACGTCGCTCGGCGGGATCGCCGATCGTGAATCAGTGGTCATGGTGTCACGCGCGGGAGGGGCGCTGGTGTTTACCGCGACCCGGAGGTTTGAATTTGCTGCATCGTCGTCGCGCGACATCATTGCGAAAATGAAAAATATAACGAGTACTGCGACTACCCCCATGGCGACGAACGCCCAGGGCGGAATGCCCTCAGAGCGGGGCTCCGTGCGTGCTACGACGGGGCGAACCGGTGGCGGCGCTATGTTGACAGGCCTGCCGCAACTTGGGCAAGCGACCGCAGAATCGGAGATATCGTGTCCGCATTCAGGACAGTTTACTAATGGCATGGTGTATTTTCCTCCCTTTTTACCTACTAGCAGGGATCACTGCAAGGTGTATGCCATCAATATGTTAGGGGAGCGATCAGAAACGACGGGCGTGTCTTGCCTCTTTTCCTTTGTTTACTGGGGTTTGGGCGCAGTCGAGGCGTGTATGAAGGGTTCCGGGGGCGCCTGCCGGCTAGCTCCGGGCGCTTGCCGGCTACCTGCCGGCGCCTGCCGGCTATCTCCCGGCGCTTGCCGGCGACCTCCCGGCGCGTGTCGGACACCTCCCGGCGGCCGTCCGGGCGGATCCGACAGCCGGTCGGGCAATGCATCCGGTTAGAATTCGAGCGGATCTGAACAGCTTCGAAAAAATTTCAGATTTATGGCGATTCAACCGCCGGGCGAGTTGCAACAGTGAAAGAGGTGGAGACTGAGGCAAGATAAGAATCGACGTTTCGCATCATCTCATCGATCGAATCGCCCCCGAACTTTTCTCGCATCTCGTTGGCAAGAACGATGGCCAGCATTGATTCGGCGATAACCCCGGCTGCAGGGACGGCGGTGATGTCCGAGCGTTCGAAGGCGGCGGGGCTGTCGGCTTTGGTGTAGATGTCGACGGAGTTGAGGGGCTTCCGGAGCGTTGAGATGGGCTTCATATAACCGCGGACGCGGAGTTCTTCACCGTTGGTGATGCCGCCCTCGAGGCCTCCGGCCCGGTTCGTCTTACGATCGAATGAAGCTTCGCCGGCGAATATCTCGTCGTGGACCTGTGAACCGGGGAGTGAAGCGTTTTGGACGCCCGTGCCGATCTCGACGGCTTTGACGGCGTGGACGGACATTATTGCACGGGCGATGCGGCCGTCGAGCTTATCTTCCCAGGAAGTGTGAGAACCGAGTCCGATCGGTACGCCGTGAGCGACGACCTCGAAAATACCGCCCAGCGTGTCGCCGTCAGTTTTTGCTTTATCGATGGCGGCGATCATTTCGGCTTCGGCAGCTTTGTCTGTGCAGTTCAGGGGCGAGTCGGATTCGATGCGACTGATGTCTTCCCACGTGGCAGTTAGTGGGTTATCGGGGATACCGCCGAGAGAAACGACGTGGCTTCGGACCTCGACGTTGAATGTTTGCAGAAGTTGTTTGGCGACGGCGCCTGCCGCAACGCGGGCGGCTGTTTCGCGTGCCGAAGCTCGTTCGAGGATGTCGCGAAGGTCGCGGGTCTGGAACTTCTGGCCGCCCGCGAGGTCTGCGTGACCGGGTCGTGGACGGGTCACGGTGCGGGGGTTTTTGGGCTGCACCTCAAGTGGCTCTGCGGACATGACCTCTTGCCAGTGAACGAAATCTTTGTTCTCGATCATGAGCGCGATAGGCGAGCCTAGGGCTTTGCCGTGGCGGATGCCGGCGAGGATCTGCACCGTGTCGCTTTCGATCTTCATTCTGCCGCCGCGGCCGTAGCCTTGTTGGCGACGCCAGAGTTCGTGGTCGATGGCTGCCTTGTCGATTGGGAGTCCTGCGGGAACGCCCTCGATGATTGTGACCAATGCGGGACCGTGAGATTCGCCTGCGGTTGTGAATTTGAAGTGCATATTAGGCCGTCTTTTTGCGTGGACGGAATACGATGAGGCCGATGCTCGCCAGAATCAGCAGTGCTCCGAAGACCGTCTGCGGCGGCAGCGTTTCGCCGAGCACAACGTTGCCGACGGCGACCGCGATGAGCGGCGTTACGAGCGAGATCATCATCGCTTTTGTTGATTCGATTCTAGCTAAGAGCCAGTAATAAAGCCAAAAGGCGGCAATGGTTCCGGTTATAGTGAGATAGAGGACGGAGACGATGGCCCGCGTTGTCCATTCGTGGGCGAACGGAGAGCCCTCGACGGCGAGAGCATAAACGATGAGAGGCGGCAGGCCGAAGAGCATTTGCGTGAAGAGGATGACCGATGGGTCGATGCCGACCGCTTTTGCCTTGATGAGAATAGAAGCCTGGGCAGCTGCATAGGCGCCGACGACGATCGCGACTGCGCCGGCGAAAGCTAAGGCGCTTTCGACGCGGAGCTGATCGATGAAAATAATGCCGACGCCGACGATGCCAATAAGGACGGCGATTATTTTAAGCCGTGTTATGCGTTCTGCGGGAAGGAATATCCACGCGAGAGCGAGGCCGAAGACCGTGATCATTGCCTGAAGGACGGCTGCGAGTCCCGAGGTGATGTACTGTTCGGCCCAGAATACGGTGCTGTAGTTGATGGTGAATTGAAGGACCCCGGTGAGGGCGATGAGCCGCCATTCGGACCAGTTTCGCGGCCACGAGACGTTGCGGAGAAAGACGAGCGGCGCGAGTAGAAGGGCTGCGAGAGCGAAACGTGCGACGGCAAAGGTGATGGGCGGAAGGTCTTCGAGCCCGATCTTGATGAAGATCCAAGTCGTTCCCCATACGACGCATAGGATGAGCCAGACGAGTACGTTCATCGTTCAGGAGCGGTCGTAAAAGCTGAGGCGCGTTTCGCCTTGTTTGAGAATGCGCCAGCGCCGCATTTCGCCCCGCTCGTCCGGCAGCGGGTTCTTGCCATGGTGTTCGACGATAAGAAGTCCGCCTTCGCGAAGAAGCGAGCTTTTTGCATGGCCAAATTCGTGCAAAACGAGCGAATAATCCAAAGCGTAAGGGGGGTCGAAATACACTATGTCCCAGCCAGTGGGGTGTGCGCGGCCCGCGAAGTTTTCGGCGGTGAGCGCGAGCACCTCGGTTTGCTCCTCGGGGATGTCGAGGAGGTCGAGGTTTTCTTCGATCAGCGCACAGGCTCGCCGCGATTTATCGACGAAGGTGACATGCTCGGCTCCGCGTGAGAGTGCTTCGATGCCGATGGCTCCGCTGCCGGCGCATAGATCGAGAAATCGGGCATCGGCGACGCGCGGAGCGAGGACGTTGAAAACGGTTTCGCGAAGGCGATCGGATGTCGGGCGGGTCTTATGGTCGGAGGGGCTTTTGAGCACCCGGCCGCGGTATGTTCCGGCGATAACGCGCATTTAGTTAGCCTATCTCAGCAAGCTTGAATTTCGCATCGCGGTCGACCTTTTCGATCAGTTTGGAGGTTTCAGCGGTCAAGCGTTTTTCGCCGAGGTAAGTTTCGGCTTCGGCCCGGGCTGCCTCGAGTATTTCGTAATCTCGGATGATATTGGCGAGTTTGAACATTTGAATACCCGATTGGCGTGTCCCGAGTATCTCACCTTGGCCGCGGATTTCAAGGTCTTTTTCTGCGATCTTAAAGCCGTCGCTGGTTTCTTCCATTATACCGAGGCGTTCTTTGGCGACGGCGGTTTTTTTGTCGCCGGTGAGCAGCACGCAGAAGCTTTCGTCGGTTCCGCGGCCTACGCGGCCGCGAAGCTGGTGGAGTTGAGAGAGGCCGAAGCGTTCGGCATGCTCGATGACCATAAGGGATGCGTTGGGGACGTCGACGCCGACCTCGATGACAGTGGTGGATACGAGGACGTCGATCTCCCCGGTCACGAACCGCTGCATCACATCGTCCTTTTCGGCAGGTTTCATCTTGCCGTGGAGGAGGCCGACGCGGCGATGCGGGAAGACGCGGTCGCGGAGTTCTTCGAACATCTTGGTCGCCGCTTTGAGGTCGACCTTTTCCGATTCCTCGATGAGCGGATAGACGACGTAGGTCTGCCGGCCCTTGGCAAGCTCGCGCTCGATGCCTTTGTAGACGCCGATACGTTTGTCTTCACCCGCGACGACGGTCTTGATGGGGGTGCGACCGGGCGGGAGTTCATCGATGATGGAGACGTCGAGATCGCCGTAGACGGTCATGGCAAGCGAACGCGGGATGGGTGTTGCGGTCATCACAAGAACGTCGGGATTCAGGCCGTGACGTTTTAGCTCGGCACGCTGGAGAACGCCGAAGCGGTGCTGCTCATCGATGACGGCGAGGCCGAGGTTTTCGAATTCGATCGTGTCTTGAATGAGTGCGTGGGTACCGATGACGATCTGAGCGGTGCCATTGCGGATCTCGTCGTGGATGCGACGCTTTTCGGCGGCGCGGGTGCTTCCGGTGAGAACGGCGACGCTGTAGCCGGTGCTGGCGAACATCGCGGAGGCGTTGCGCGCGTGTTGTTCGGCTAGTATCTCAGTGGGCGCCATAAGGGCTGACTGATAGCCGTTCTCGGCCGCAGCAAACATCGCAATGAACGCGACGATCGTTTTGCCGCTCCCTACGTCGCCTTGTACGAGGCGGTTCATGGGAGCGTCGGACGTCATGTCGTCCATTATTCGGCGGACGACGCGTTTTTGTGCGTCAGTGAGCTTGAATGGAAGCCAGTCGGCGACGCGTTTTTTGAAAGCATCGGTGATCTCGATGACGGTGCCCTTTGGTTCTTTTTTGCGTTTGCCGCGAATCAGCTGGAGGGAGAAGCTGAGCCAGAAAAATTCTTCGAAAATGAGTCGGCGGTGGGCGGAGCTTCGGAACATTTCGTAATCGGCGACGGATGCGTCGTCGGGTGGGAAGTGGATCTCACGGATGGCGGCGGATCGGGATATTAAGTTATTGCGTTTGATGAGTTCGGCGGGGAGATGTTCGTCGATGCTGGTGACGTCGAGCTTCTCTAAGACGGCAAAGATCACCTCGCGGAGTCGTTTTGTTTGGAACGGGCCAAGTTTGCGGTAGATCGGGACGCGGCGGGCGGTGTGAACGGTGGCGAATTCGGGGCTTTCGATGTCGGCTTCGAGGCCGTCGTCATCGCTGCTGGTTTTGGTTACTGGGGTTTCCGCGGGTGTTTCGGGGGCTTCGGTCTTTAAAAGGCCGAAAGCGTCGGGGTCGGAATCGAGAGGCAGCAGTTCAAGCTCTTCGGGTTTTGTCACCTTGAGAGAAAAGGTGTTGCGTTTGCCGTCCCATTCCCACTTACCGTGGGCGACGAAGCGAGTTCCGCGTTTGAATCGTTCAACGTAGTATCCAATGGCGTGCTTCGCCGTTTTTCCGGAGAGAAACCAGAGGACGACGACGGGCTTCTGGGTTCGTTCGCGATCGCTGGCGGTGACCTCGAAAATATAGAGGGGCGGCTGTTTCGGATGCCGGTTCTTGCCCACCTGAAACCCGCCTGAGACGCGGAC
The DNA here is from genome assembly GCA_041751195.1 of Pyrinomonadaceae bacterium. GTDB lineage: Bacteria > Acidobacteriota > Blastocatellia > Pyrinomonadales > Pyrinomonadaceae > OLB17. The sequence continues at coordinate 58,499 of JBGSXX010000002.1, forward strand.
GAAGAGTTCTACGGACGCTTCAATGCCGTCGTAGAGCTGATCGATGCCGATGAAGTTTGAGCGATCCTCGTGACGTGCGGGGAAGTAGCCGAGGAGATCTTCGACGGTCACCTCGGTCAGGTCTGGGCGGCCGGCGTGTTTTGATAGGGCAGCGGCGAGCTTTCTTGCGAGTCCTGCCGAAAGATTGGCGATGCCGTGGCTGCTAAGTTCGACGACCTGTGTTTTGAGGGTAAGCTTCATCGATGAGCAGCGGAGCGCCCGCCGTCGAAACAATTCTAGACGCGAAGGGGGGTATCGGCAAGAACGTGCCGATCAGGCGCAAAAAAGCGGAAACAAACTGCTCGCGGTTTGTTTCCGATCAATAGAGGAGAAATGCCCTCGCCCTTGTACGTATTCGTGCTATGCCAGTTCGGCAACGTGCTTGGTCAAACGCGATTTATATCTTGCAGCGGTGTTCTTATGCAGAATTCCTTTGTTCACGGCTTTGTCTATAAGAGACACCGTCGGGTTCAGAAGTTCTACACTCGCACTTTGATCAGCACCGCCGATCGCCGTACGGAGTTTTTTGATCTGAGTACGAAGTTTGCTGCGGTTGTTGCGGTTGACCGCTTTACGCTTGGTATTTTGTCGTATTCGCTTTTCAGCTGATTTATGATTTGCCATCGCTAAACTATATATTCCTGTTGATTCCCATTTATTGAGAAACTCCAAAGTATAGGGGGCGGTTAGCTCAAAGTCAAGTGGGACGTCTGTGTTTCCAGGCGGGTGGCGAACGAGTGCATTAGGTCCACCAGGAGAACAAAGATGGGAGGATAAAGGATCATCTCGGGAAGCGGACTTTCTGCAAAAATGAACTCGTCGAGTAGGACGGACCTGATCTCGATGTTGTAGCCGATGACGAGCCCTAGACCAAAACAGATGAAGACACCGAAAACGATCATTGCCGCTGCGGTCCACCGGGACATTGACTTGGGCGCTGGTTCGTTCCCCTCGAAAATCGAGTCGTGAAGGTCGGCTGCGTCAAAGGTGTAGCGATTGAGCCCGTCGCGAATTCGGGATACGAGATGGATGGCTCCTGCAACTGCAAGGGAGACCAGAACGATCTTTAGGAGTATTCCATCGGGCGTAGAGAAAACCTGAGGCCGCACAATGCCTACGATCAGCGTAGAAACGAAGAGAGCGACAATGGGAAAGATCATTCGCTGGAGGTCCATCGACTGGCGGCGCTCTTCCGCGATCATACGGTCGATTATCTCGTTGTAACGCTGGTCATAGATCATCTGACGCCAGCGCCTTGCGTGAACGTTGGAGGACGTAAAGACCGAGTCGCCGTTGGAATTGCCGTTATAGCGTGCGGCGAGGAGTTTTTTGTCGTACTCTGCGCGCTCTTTCGGGTTGCCGAGAATTTCGTACGCTTCGGCAATGGCGGCGAACGCACGAGCGGTTTGTTCGGAGCCCTCGTTCTTGTCGGGATGAAGCTTGCGCGCGAGCCTACGATAGGCAGACTTGATCTCTACCCGCGAGGCTTTTGGTGAAACTTTCAATGTCTCGTAGTAATTCACCATTCGGACGATTTGCCCAGGGAAGAAGGGGGCTCGGACGTGAAAGAACGCCCCTTCTGAACTACAAAAAGTATAGCATAGCCGGTGGGCGGATTTGAAAATTATCGGGCGAACGGAATGCCGAGAGCGGCGATCAGTGCTTGGGCTTTCAAAAGGGATTCCTCGTATTCGCTTTCGGCGTCGCTGTCGATCACTACGCCCCCGCCGACATTGAAAACTGCGTTGCCGTTTCGGATCACCATTGTACGTATTGCAACGCTCATCTCGATCACAGGGTCGATACCGGTGAAGCCGGTTGGAATCGACAAACCGATGGCTCCCATTGAAAGGCCGCGCGGCCGGTTTTCTAGTTCGTCAATCAACTCCATCGTCCGAATCTTGGGTGCACCGGTAATTGATCCACAGGGAAATGAGGCCCGCAGACCATCAGCGAAAGTCGCCTCGGGCCGGAGAGTTCCGGAGATAGTGGAGACAAGGTGAAACAGCGTTGGATGCTCTTCAATCTCGCAGAGGCTTTCAACCCTTACGCTTCCGAATTTGCAGACGCGGCCGAGATCGTTTCTCAGGAGGTCAACGATCATCGTGTTCTCAGCCCGATCTTTGGCACTGGAGCTCAGCCGCGAACGAAGCTGATCATCTTCGGCCCGCGTCGCGCCGCGGCGGATCGTTCCCTTTATCGGCGACGTTGTGATGACGCCATTCGAAATGCGGAAGAAGCGCTCGGGCGATGCGGACACGACGGTCGAATTTTCGCGGGATATGTAGCCTGAAAAGGCCGCCGGATGATCATTGCGGAGGCGGGAAAACACGTCCTGCCGCGTGTTGCGTTCCGAGAGTCTAGCAGTTAGCTGCTGAGTGAGGTTCGCTTGATACGTGTCGCCGCGACGGATGTGTTCGCGAATGTTTTCGACGGCGGCGATATAGCTGTCTCGCGTGAAATTTGATGAAAGCTCGATCTTTCCGACAGGGTGCGACTGGTATGGCTCTGCGGAAAGGAGCATCTCACTGGGCCGAGTGAGATCACCCTGGCCCGTAAAGAATGTTCGGGCGGTTTGATAATCGTGGACGATAAGAGAGTCGTAGAGGGCGAGGTATGCGGGCGGCTCATCGACGGGTGATGTTGACCGGACCCGTTTCGCTCTTGATTGAAGGTCAGCGCCGAGATCATACGAGAGGGTCAGAACGGCCGCATACTCGGTTGACGCAAAGATGTTGGATAGATCCTGTACGATCTGAGACGCGGGGCCCGAAAATTCAGTGATGTTTACTGGGCGAATGCCGGCGATCAAGTAGCGCGCGCCGCTGTAGGACGAGTCACAGCTGTCAAGAATCGAGACCTGCTCGGTTTTCGATAGAGACAGGAGTTTGCTGATCAACTCTTCTACAGATAGCGGCAGCGGGATCATTTGATGAAATGGTATCACGCGGCAACATTCTGCCTGAGATTGCGGGTGCCGCAAAAATTCTCCGAACAGGGTTCCAGGTGTTTCCCATAAGTCGCGTTTTCGCGTAAGATACTGCCAATCTAATCTCCTCACAGTACTTCTAAAAATTATGGCATTGGAAACAAGCGAAAAATACAAACTTATCCGCGGCTTAGGGTTGCTCGCCGCCGCGTCGGTGATCATCGGCAACGTTATTGGGACGGGCGTATTCTTTAAGGCCCGGATCATGACTTGTAACGTCGGATCGGGCGGATGGGTCATCGCGGCGTGGATTGCGGCCGGCTTGCTGGCACTCGCAGGGTCGTTAACGTACGCAGAACTCACCGCGATGAAGCCGAAGGCGGGTGCGGAGTATGTTTTGCTACGTGACGCGTATGGGCGCGTTTCCAGTTTCCTTTACGGGTGGATGCAGATATTCATCGCGAAGACGGGGTCAATGGCAGCGTTGGCCGTGGCTTTTGCGATCGTGCTCAATACCTACCTAGATAATGCATTGAGCCAGGTGCTGATGTCGGTTCCGATGTTTGGGACAGTAATTGAGATAACTGCACTGCAGATCGTCGGGATAATGGTGATCGTTATATTCACCACGTTGAATTCTGCTTCGGTGGTTATCAGCGGACAGATCGCGACGGCATTGACATTTGTGAAGATCGCATTGGTGCTGATGGTCGGGCTGGGGGCGTTCGCATTTGTTACCGGCGGCAGTTTTGGGAATTTCGGACTCGATGCTGCCGGGGCGGCGTGTGCGGATGTAACGGAGTCGCAGCGCTACGGGGCCGCGGGCTATTCATTCTTTGCGGGATTTGCGGCGGCGATGCTCGGTGCTTTGTGGGGATATGATGGATGGAATCAGCTCACGTTCGTTGCGGGTGAGGTTAAGGATCCGAACCGCAATATCCCGTTGGCGATCATCGGCAGCACGATCTTGATCATGGTGCTGTATGTGTTTGTTCACATCGCGTATTTTTATGTGCTTACGCCGGGCGCGATCGCGGCAGTACCCGAAGATGTTGCGGTGGCGCAGGTCGTTGCCGAACGGTTCTTCGCGGCCGATGGGGCAACGATGCTGGCAGGTGCGGCGGTAGCGATATTTACTGTGGGGCTGATGATCTCGTCGCTCGGGTCATTGCATACGTCGATCCTCGCGGGTTCACGGGTGCCTTACGCCATGGCGCAGGACAAGCTGATGTTCGCCCGGTTTGGCCGGCTTTCGGTGAATGGCATTCCGCTGGCGTCGCTAATATTTCAGGGCATCTGGGCCAGCATACTCACACTTTCGGGGTCGTTTGATACGCTCACTAATTATGTGATCTTTGGATCGTTCATTTTTTACGGTTTGATCACGTCGTCGGTTTTCCTTTTCAGAAGGCGTTACCCTGATCTTGAACGTCCTTACAAGACGTTTGGGTATCCGGTCGTACCGGTGATCTTTTTGCTGGTGACGGCTTGGCTGCTGATCCAGACACTTTATGACGAGCCTAGACAGTCGCTGATCGGGATCGGGCTGATCCTTTTGGGACTGCCTTTCTATTACTACTTTACGAAGGTCGAAGGCCGTGATCCGGAGCCGGGGCTGCCGGAAGAATACAAGCACGTTGGCCCTGAGGACGAAGATACATCAGATGACCGTTCTTGATGAGAGACGTCAGGCTGAGCGTACGAAATTCAGCAAAGAGATAGAGTGGGCCGGTGCCTCAGGCCGGCTCACAGGGACGATCAGTGACATAGGCCCGGGTGGCTGTTTTGTGCTGACCGGCGGGATTTATGACGATGGTGAGATCGTGCGACTCTACTTTCCACTGAGTGATGGAATGAATGTTGAGTTTATGGCTGAGATCTCAAACCATGAGAAGGAGATCGGGTTCGCCGCCAGGTTTGTGGATATGACGAGGTCGCAGCGGGAGTTCCTGAGCAGTTTCATCGAGATGTATCAGGACTCGGACTAGGCGGCGGCCTTATTGGTGAGTGAGAGCGTCCAGAGCGACCTCGCGATCGTCGAAGTGAAACTTTTCGTTGCCGACGATCTGATAAGTTTCGTGCCCCTTGCCGGCAATGATGACCACGTCGTTCTTTTGCGCGACGCTGACCGCTTTGCTGATCGCTTCCCGGCGGTCTGAGATCGACAAGTATTCGGTCCCGGTTGCGGCAACACCTACTTCTATCTCGCCAATTATCTTAAGCGGATCCTCAGTTCTCGGATTGTCGGACGTAATGATCACGAAGTCGCTGTTTGCTCCCGCGGCTTCGCCCATCGGGACCCGTTTCGTTTTGTCTCTATCTCCTCCGCACCCAAATACAGTTATCACGCGACCTTCCGCGAGATCCTTCGCAGTTTTAAGCGTATTCAGTAGAGCGTCGTCAGTGTGGGCGTAGTCAACGACGACGGCGAAATCGCCGTCGTGGATGACACGTTCGAAACGACCCGGCGCTCCGGTGCATTTGGCGATCCCTTGTGCGGTGGTGTCCATGCTATAGCCGAGTTCCAGAGCCGCGGCGGACGCGGAGAGGATGTTGTAGACGTGCGGCCGTCCGACGAGAGGCGAGACGATCTTGTGATCGCCGCTCTCGGTTCTGAGTGTGAATGATGTCCCCGCGAGCAGCGAGACCTCGATGTCGTCGGCGGTTAGATCGGCACCACCCGTGGGATCATGTGAAGTTGTGATAACCTTCGCCCCGCTTTCACGGAGTTCGATAGCTAAACGCACCCCCCACTCATCGTCGATATTGATGACAGATGCTTTTGGTTTGTAGCCAAGCCGCCCGTCAAACAGCTTCTTTTTCGCGTCGAAATAGTTTTCCATCGTGAGATGGTAATCGAGGTGGTCTTGGGTGAGATTGGTGAAGATCGCGACGCGGAAATTGAGCCAATCGCATCGATTTAAGTCGATCGCCTGCGATGAAGCCTCCATGGCGGCGAACCCGCAACCGTCGTCGACCGCGGCTCGGAGAAACTTGTTGGTATCACTGGACTCAGGCGTGGTCCGGACCGCTTCCTGCGATCGTTCACCTATACGATATTCCACTGTGGTCAGCATTGCGGGTCGAACGCCGGCTGCTTCGGCGAGGGCGTAGCATAAGTAGGTGGTGGTGGTTTTTCCATTCGTCCCGGTGATACCGACGAGGTCGAGCTGCTTAGACGGCTCGCCGTAAATAAGTGCGGCGGCTTTTGCAAGAGAGCGGCGGGCTTCTGTGACCGATATCCAAGTTCCGGCGAAATCAGCAGGCCTCGGATTTTCCGAGATCACGCCTACGCATCCTCTTCGCATCACATCGTCGATGAAGCGATGTCCATCAGTAGTCGCACCTTTTACCGCTACGAAAAGCGTTCCCGGGCGGGCTTGGCGCGAGTCATGCGTGACGTCCGTGACAGTGGCTTCACCGAATTCTTCTAAAACCGACGGGTCGGCGGCGGCATCTAATTTATGGACGAGGTCGCGGATGGAAACGCTCGGGAATTGACTTTTCATAGGTAGTGGTCGTGGGTCAGTGCGTGAAGATTATACGACAGAGCGGGAAATATTTGCACGAACATACGCGAGCAGATAATCGTATAGAATAGAGAACGGAGGTTGAGTCTAATGGGAATAATAAAGTTTCTTCTGGGGGTTTTGGGGCTGATACTCGGTGTTTATCTCCTGCTGTGGGTGTTCGGGATCATTTCGGCGCTGCTGTGGTATGGCGTGGTTGTCGGAGTTCTTGCGGCGGTCGGATACGGCGGGTACAAGCTTTTTCGGAAAGCTGAAGATAAGTCCTTGGGAGCAGGATCGGCTTCGCTTGAGATCGAAGATCGCGATTATTCGATGTCGTGGGAAGAGTACGACCGAAAATATCTGAAGAAGTGAGCCGCTAGACATTTGGTGGTGGTTTGGCTAAATTCGATAAAGCCGTCCGACGTGCCGAGGTGGCGAAATTGGCAGACGCACTAGACTTAGGATCTAGCGTCGAAAGACGTGCGAGTTCGAGTCTCGCCCTCGGCACCATCTTTTTTCCAACGCGTTATCACAGATCATAGGCTGAACCTCAGGGAGGCATTGCCTCCCTTCGATGTTTTTAGGGTCGGGTCTAGGCGTTCGCAAATTCGACAATTTTTAGCCCATTCGTTATCCTAAATCGGAAAATGAAAACCGAAATAAAAGAAATTTCCCCGACCCGACGTGAATTGCAGATCGAGGTCGATACCGAGTCGATCAAGGAGGCGTACGGAAAGGTCAGCCAGCGATTTGCAAAGGGTGCGAACGTACCCGGATTTCGTAAGGGGCTGGCGCCGCTTGATGTGATCCGCCTGCGGTACAAAGAGGAGATAAGGCAGGAGGTACTGCAGCTGCTGTTGCCCGACAAAGTGGCTGCGGCGGTTGAGGAGCACGGTGTGCAGCCGCTGGCAGAGCCGCAGATCCATATCGAAAATATTGAGACGGTCCAGGTGAACGGCTCGGAGCCTATCTCGATGCACGTTCATCTTGAGGTGATGCCGACATTGCCCGATCCCGAATACAAGGGAATCGAGCTAAAGCGTCAGGTGAAGCCGGTGAACGAAGAGCAGGTTGAGGAGTTGATCGCTCGTCGCGCTGCTGAACAGGCGGCTCTGATACCGGTAGAAGACCGGGTATCGGAAACGGGCGACACGGTTGTCGTGGATCTGGAGGGGAAGTTTGAGGACGACCCGGAAGGCGAGCCAATCACTGCCGAGGATCTTGAAATAAAGATCGGCGATGAAATGATCGAGGCGTCGTTTACGGAGAATCTTGCCGGTGTAAAACCGGATGAAACGAAAGATTTCACGGTGACGTATGCCGACGACTTTTCGTCTCCCGCACTTGCTGGAAAGACCGTCCATTACAAGGCGAACGTCAAGGCCGTGGGACGCATGGAAGCCCCGGAGATCGATGACGAATGGGCAAAGAGCTTGGATGAGGGCTACGAGTCGATGGACGACCTTCGCACGAAGCTGCGGGCCGACCTGGAATCGGTAGAAACTGCGGATGCCGACGCTCGAGTGAGAAATGAGGCGATCGCCACGCTGATCGAGAAGAACGGATTTGAAGTGCCGGGTTCGCTGATCGAGAATCAGGCGCAGAACCTGCTGAATAATTTTGCGAAAGACCTGCAGGGCCGCGGCGTCGACCTGAAGAAGGTTGAACGTGATTTCATCGAGATGGCGTACACGCAGATGCGTGAGCAAGCCGAGAGGGATGTTCGCGGCGCGATGCTGCTCGAAAAGGTTGGTGAGCTTGAGAAGATCGAGATCTCTGATGAAGACGTGAAAGAAGAGATCGCGAAAATGGCGGAGTATTACAACACCACGCCCGACAAGGTCGAGGCCGCCTTGGCATCTCAAGGCGGAACCGCGGGAATCGAGAATAATCTGCGAACGCGTAGGTCGATCGAAAAGCTTGTTGAGCACGCGAAGGTCACGGAAGAAGAGTGGGTGGAAGAGGCTCCCCGGAACGAAACGGAAGCGCCTGCGGAGGTGGTGGACACTTCGGAAGTTGGTGAAACTGCGGAGGCGTCTGAAGAGAAACCTAAGAAGAAGCCCGCGAAAAAGAAGTCAGCGAAGGGCGACGCAGCATAATGCTTGCCTTTTGAACAGTTTTATGTAGAATTTGTAACCGGTCGAAGTATCAACAGATTAACCACGCCCGGTTCAAGTAACCCCTAAGGAAAGATCGAAAGAGAGTTTAACGTTATGGCATTGGTCCCAATGGTTGTCGAACAAACGTCCCGAGGCGAGCGGGCGTTTGATATCTACTCAAGGCTGCTAAAAGACAGCATTATTTTTATTGGAACGCCGATCGACGATCAGATCGCAAATCTGCTGGTCGCGCAGTTGTTGTTCCTCGAAGCTGAAGACCCGGAGCGCGACATCAATTTGTATATCAATACGCCGGGCGGTTCGATCACGGCCGGCATGGCGATTTATGACACAATGCAGTTCATCAAGAACGATGTGACCACGATCTGCGTTGGGCAGTGCGCTTCTATGGGTGCTTTGCTCCTAACGGCGGGTACTAAAGGAAAGCGTTTTGCTCTGCCGCATTCGCGCGTATTGATCCATCAGCCGTCGGGCGGAGCGACCGGACAGGCGACGGACGTAAGGATCATGGCTGAGGAAATCTTGAGAATGCGTGAACTTACCTCGCGGCTTCTTGCACTGCATAGCGGCCAGTCGTTTGATCAGGTGGAAAAAGACGTCGAGCGCGATCGTATTCTGTCGCCGATCCAGGCAAAGGAATACGGCCTGATCGATGAAGTTATCGAGCATCGCGATAAATAGAACACTCACACTCCGAGATCGGAAATTGACTGAGATCTGAAGATGTATGGCGAATTTTAGACGACCCGAAGAACTTTTGTGCTGTTCGTTCTGCGGAAAATCTCAGAACGACGTCAAGAAACTGATCGCCGGCCCCGGCGTATATGTTTGCAACGAGTGCATTGATATCTGCAATGAGATCATCAATGACGACGAGCAGAACGAGTCCGCGGGTGTTCGAACCACGCTGCCCAAACCGCAAGAGATCAAGTCATTTCTCGACGAGTACGTGATTGGCCAGGACGAACCGAAAAAGCGTTTGTCGGTTGCGGTGTACCAGCATTATAAGCGGCTGGAGCTTGCTAAGCGTCGCTCGGATATTGAGATCCAAAAGTCGAACATCCTGTTGATCGGGCCGACGGGAACGGGGAAGACGCTGCTGGCACAAACGCTGGCGCGAGTTCTTAGCGTCCCGTTCTGCATCGTGGACGCTACAAGCCTGACCGAGGCGGGTTATGTCGGTGAAGATGTCGAGAACATCTTGCTCAGGCTGCTGCAATCGGCAGGCAATGACGTGGAATTGGCGCAGCAAGGAATTATCTACATCGACGAGATCGACAAGATCTGCCGCAAGGATGACAACCCGTCGATCACACGTGACGTTTCGGGTGAGGGTGTTCAGCAGGCGCTATTGAAGATACTCGAGGGAACGGTTGCGAACATACCGACCGGCGGAGGGCGAAAGCATCCGCAGCAGGAATTTACGCAGCTTGATACCAAGAACATTCTATTCATTTGCGGCGGAGCTTTTATCGGGCTTGAGAAAGTCATCGAGCGACGCTTCCGCAACAAGTCACTGGGTTTTCAGGCTGATGTTCGTACCACCGCTCAGCGACAGGGTGAGGCGTTCAGCAAGCTCGAGCCGGAGGATCTGATCCACTACGGGTTGATCCCTGAGTTCGTCGGGCGGCTGCCGGTTGTGGGGACGCTGTCTGAGTTGGACGAAGACGCGCTGATCCAGATATTGACAGAGCCGAAGAATGCGCTTGTTCGGCAGTATCAGCGGAAGTTCGAATTCGACAATATCAGCCTTAAGTTCACCGAAGGCGCACTTCGGGCGATCGCTCACCAGGCGCATAGCCGCAAGGTTGGCGCACGCGGGCTGATGATGATCATGGAAGAGATCCTGCTCGAATCGATGTTCGTGCTTCCGTCGGAAAAACGTGTAAAGGACCTGTTGATCACGAGCGAAATGATCGAGCGCAAAGCGCCGGTCTTCGATCTTGTGAGTTCGATCGACCAGGCGGCTTAGTTTATTTTCACAAATAGCGACCGGCTTATCGCGATGCGGTAGGCCGGTCTTTTTGTGTACGCAAGCGGTCGGTTGGCGGGTGCTATAATCGGGGCATATGGAAGCGCAAATCAAGCTCGGGCGGATCTTCGGCATTCAGATCGGTCTTCATTACAGCTGGCTGATCATCGCGGTGCTGATCGCGTTGTCGCTGGCGGCACACTTTAGCATGCAGCATCCGGATTGGGGCACCGGTGTGATCTGGACGATGGCGGTGATCACGGCGGTTTTGTTCTTTGGGGCGATCGTCGTGCATGAGCTTTCGCATGCGCTGGTGGCGATCAAGAACGACATGCCCGTGAAGTCGATCACGCTATTCGCGCTTGGCGGGGTTGCGCAAATTGAAAAGGAATCGGCGACGGCGAAGATCGAGTTTTGGATGGCGATAGTTGGGCCAATAACGAGCGCGGCTCTGGGGTTTCTCTTTCTAGCTATTGCGATGGCCATGGGATGGGAAGCGGCCGTGGGGCCGACGACGCCGCTAATGGCGATGATGGTGTGGCTGGGGTACATCAACATCGCGTTGGCTGTATTCAACATGATCCCGGGTTTCCCGATGGACGGCGGCCGGGTGCTGCGGGCGGCTTTATGGTGGATGACGGGGAACCAACGCAGCGCGACGAAGGGCGCATCGATCACGGGGCAAGTGATAGCGTTCGCGTTCATTATATTCGGATTGATCGGGTTCTTTCGGGGGCTGGGGTTCGGCGGTTTGTGGATCGCGTTCATCGGATGGTTCCTGCTGAATGCGGCGCGGGCGACGCTGGTGCAGTCCGAAGTTTCGAGCGGATTGGAGGGCGTGACGGTCGGCGATCTGATGAACGTAGATTGCCCGACGATCGAGAGTACTGAGAATTTGCGGACGGTCGTGCACGAGCACATGCTGCGGACCGGGCGGCGGTGCTTTGCTGTGATGGAAATGGACGAGCCGGTCGGGATCGTGACGCCGCAGGAGATCACGCAGGTCGAAGAGCGGAAGTGGCCGTTCACGCTCGCGGTCGAGGCGATGAAGCCGATGTCTGAGCTGCACGTCGCGACGCCGGGAATGTCGGCAGGCGAGGCGCTTGAGATAATCGGGAAGCACAACGTTAACCAGCTGCCGGTGGTTTCGGGAGGGCGGCTTGCGGGGATAATCTCACGCGACGGCATCTTGCGATATCTGGTGACGCGGAAAGAGCTGAAGATGTGATCTAGGCCATTCCGCGGATGGTTTCGAGAACAAAGTCGATCTCGGCGGTCGTGTTGACGATCGACGGGGTCAGCCGCGCGTGCGGGAAGGCGTAGGGCGTGACTGATGCGACGATGCCGCGTTCCCCCAGGGCATTGACGGCGCCGCCGGAGGAATAGCCCGCGACGTCGAAACAGACGATGCCCGCGGAGATGTCTTCGCTTTGCGGCGTGACGAGGTCGACGTGTTCCATTTCGGCGAGGCCCTGTTTCAGGCGGCTCGCGAGTTCGCGGGTGCGTGCCTCGACGCGGTCTTTGCCGATGTCGAGCATGAAATCGAACGCGTCCGCCATTGCCCATTGGTGTTCGAAAGGTTTGAAGCCGCCGGGCGTCAGACGTCGGCCGGTCGTGGGGCCGCTGATTCCGCGGCCGGTTATCCAAGCGTTTCGGACGCTATTGTCGGAGAAAGTGGGGATCGTCGGTTCGATGTTTTCCCAGCCTTTGGCGCTCGCCCAGACGATGCCGGTGCCGCGAGGGCCGAAGAGCCATTTGTGGCAGCCGGCGGCGAAGTAATCGCATTCCAGATCGGCCATTTCTACGTCCTCGATGCCAAATCCGTGAACGCCGTCGACGGCGAGCAGGATGTTCTGATCGGGCTCGCGTGTCGCGTTGATCTCGCTGATGCCTCCAGAGATCTGCCGAACGGGGAGCTTGAGGCCGGTGCTCGAATGCACCCAGGTCAGGGCAACGACGCGCGTTTCCGGGAGGATGGCGTTGAGGATCCGGCTAGTTAGTTCGTCGATTGTGACGGTGTTGATGTCGGAGTACATCGGGATCGTGCGGTAAGTTGCTCCCGATTTCCCGCATTTGAGGCGGATGGCTTCGTCGGTGGAGTAATAATTTTGCTCGGTGGTCAGAAACTCCTGGCCGGGGCCGATCTTGATGCCGTTATAGATGAGTCCGAGGCCCATAGTGGTGCTGTCCGTGATCGCAATGTCCTCGTGCGACGCTCCGAGATAGCGGGCGGCCGCACGCAGGGTTTCATCTTCGTTGCCGCTGTTATTTTCGTTCAGATAGCCGACCGGGTCGACATCGAGTCCGCGCCTGTGGCGTTCGATAGCCTCGCGGACGGGAGCGGGGTTCGCGGCGATGAGCAGTGCGCTCATGTGGATCTTGTCGTCGGTTAGCGCGAACTGGCTGCGGACCTTCGCCCAGTCATCGGAATCGGGCTGCTGCGCCGCGACGGGGATCGGCTTGGCAGCGCGGGTCGACCTTTCGGGCCCGTCGTCCGATCCGCACGCGACGGCCAGAGCCGCGCCGCCCGCGAGAGCAGCCTTGATAAAGTTCCGGCGATCAACACCAGAAGTGTTTCGATTCGATTCAGTTCGCACGATATGAGTGTCGATTGCAAACGAGGTGCCAACCGAACCACTTCGACCCCGGGTGCGAACGATATCGGTCCCCGATCCCCCGAGATATGCCCTGTCGACGATGCGGACACAATTTCCCGGGCGACGACCGCCCTCGGACACTGCGCACTCACCAGCTGCGTCAGCGCACTCGTCAGGTGCGTCAGCGCACTCGTCAGGTGCGTTAGCGCACTCTTCAGGTGCGTCAGCGCACTCAGTAGTGCGCCAGCGCACTCAGTAGGTGCGCCAGCGCACTCGGTAGGTGCGCCAGCGCATTCGGTAGGTGCGCCAGCGCACTCAGTAGGTGCGCTAACGCACTCGGTAGGTGCGCTAACGCACTCAATAGGTGCGCTAGCGCACTCGGTAGGTGCGCTAACGCAGCTGATAGGTGCGCGGTCGCTGGGGGCCGTGCTTGCGGTGTTTCGAGTGATTTGCTATATTCTTTTTGCCTTATCATCCAAGGCGCTACCCCAGTAAATACAGGAGCTGCAAGAAAATAGATGCCAGATAAACCTTTACCGAGAGGCGAGGCCGAGCTCGTGATCTTTCTTCATGTTTTCAACGCAAAACTAGCTATTCACCACGTTGCTCTGGGCATTTCCGCCGAAGAAGTGGCCCAAATGCAGTTGAATACTGATAATTTTGTCTATCTCGTGAATCTTTCGAGGCAGGTGCAGGACACGCGTGATGCGTTTGCGCGGTTCAAAGATACGGCGCTGTACGGCGATCTGAACGAGCCGACGCCACACATTCCGGTGTTTCCCACTGTCGCACCGCCCGAGACCATCAGCACCGGGATCGTTACGTATTTGAAGATGATCATTCGCAAGATGAAGAGCTCGGGGAAGTGGACACGGCAGCTCGCGGAGGAATTTGGGCTGTGGACGGATGATCCCTCGCCGAATCCTGCGTCGATCACTCCTGTGCTGTCGGGCTGGGCGTTGCCGATGGGCGAGGTCGCGATCAAATTCCTCAAATATCGGCGCGAGGGCATTCGCCTTGAGCAGCGAATGAGGGGGGAGCAAACGTGGACGAGCCTCGGGAACTTTACGAAGTCTCCGATCATCCTGGGACCGGGCGGCAAAAACGGCGATCCGATCGCCTTCGAATTCCGCGCACGCTTCACCGAAAACGACAAACCCGTCGGCAACTTCTCATCAGTCATGACCGTCATCACAACGCCCTAGCGGCGCGGTTTTAAGGGTGGCTACGTCCCCGCAACCGCTCTATATAAAACCCAAACCGTCCCCGGTCGGCTGCGCCGTCGTCTGAGCGTGCGTTTTCCAAACTATTCGGGGCTATGAAAATCAAATGCCTCGGCTAACTCATCATTCTCAAAAAGGTCGGCGACCAGGCGCTCGACAACCTCGGTATTCAAGTGCTCGACGACTATCATATCCTTACAGAAGAAATACAGCCCTCCAGCGCAATCTCCATTTCTTTTGCTTCTTTTGAGCTGTGTCTGCAGGTTTACTAAAGTGAAAACCGTTGCCGTGTAGAAGCTACCATCATTCAAGGTTACCTGGACGTCGACATTATCGTCGTTCTCGTCTATGGGGTCGGACCTACCCGAGAAGATAGTAATTACATACTGCGGTCTTCGTATCTCAAGATTTGGATTACTCTCCATAGCAGTCCGTAGGAACTCGGCGCGTCTAGGTCTGTGATGCGCGGAAGTTGGTTGCGGTAGGAGCGCCTGGCATCGCGGCACCCCGGCCTACCTAGCGATTAATGGTCTTTCCAGTCCGTTTGCACTTTTTGATATCGCTTCGTCAGCAGCCTTGACTGTTTACTCTCAGTTCCCAGTAAGTCGACAAACATTTCGACCGTACCTTGATGGTTATCGGAATGTGGCCCGTCGAAAAGGAAATACCAAAAGGACGCAGCTTTCTCATCCGGCAACTCGTCCAATATTCGCTTTGCCTCATTCATATGATTTCGGACCAATGTCTGTGAGCGACGTTGAAATACCGAAATGGCATCTGCGTCCCATCTTCCATCGACTCCCGTGTGAATAACCTTATTCAGCTTTGCCAGATCCGACACTTCGGGGCAATCGAAAAAGTACTCCAGATGAGTTTCAGTCTGTGAAATCAAAACGCGTTCGCCCATCACCTCGTCGAACCCATACAGACTATCAAGCTCGGAGATTGACTTTGGAAAAAGTTCGACGAAATTTTCGCAATTCTTAGTGTTATATGATTCAGTGAGATTCTTCGCGGCCAGTTCGAAGTGATCATCTACCTTCGGCGTACCGCTTACCTGGATTGACGCGGTCTCGTTCGTTCTTGGATCGGCGTTCGGGCTAGGTTCAGGACTATTGCACGCAAAAGTCATAAACATGCCAAGACAGCCAGCAACGAAAACAGCTTTCTTACTTGTGTTACACATTAGTGTGCCTCCTGTGAAGATCGTCAAATCCTACCAAGGATCGATTGCAATTCGGCCGGACAGACTGTCGAACCTCACCAAGACCTGCCATGTAAATAGCTTCGATATAAGCGTTGCCTCGTCTCTTCCGTCCAGAATCTCCCTTATCCGACGATCCTCAGGTTTAAGAGAGTTTATATAGTCCCGACAACTGCCACTGTTCGATCGCGTGCGATTCTTGTCCGTTACAAAATAACGTGAAATCGTAGCTACACAGCCTTGGCAAAAAACCTTTTGAAGCGTGTTACCCTCGCGCAATAATCTGAATTTATACTCGGTGGACGTCTTGATAATTAAAAACAGCCCATCCTCATCCGGCTTCGCATTCTCAAGAAACAAGGGAGAGCCGCTCGTTAATGTTTCTTTCATGAACGCCTTGTACTGTCGAATCCTTCCGTTTCATTCAGCAATAAAAAAAGATCGCTATTTTTCACTACGACCTTTCCGGTATACCCATTCGACGATACGTCCAAAGCGATAAAGTAGCGGCCGTCTGAATCAAGCAAATGATCGAAGTAGTCGAGCTGATTCCCTAGGCCGCTAGTTGTGAAGGCCACCAAGATCGATATCGCGATAAGAAGTTCTATTAATTTTGTAGACATACAATTTGATGCTCGAACTTTTGGCTCTCACTTAGTTGCACCTGGCCGCCAGGCATGGCAGCAACCCCGCCCTCTCGGCGGCCAAACCCAACGCGACCACGGAGAAGCCCGCCTCTTCCCCGACCGCCTCCGCCGCAAAACCGGGTGGCATTCGACCCAATTCTGTTACTTCTGGAGCGCTTTATTTACCATCCCCCAGCAAACGAACACGAGCTGTTTTGCGTAGAAAGTTTCCTCGTCGAATACCGAAATATCCGGAACTAACAATACGAACACCGAAGTCGGCTCAACTGACTGTATCGACACACCTTGCCAGCGTGACTTAATTAGCACGTGAGCCACGTCGAGTCGTTCCCGGCACGCCGTCTCAGCTTCTTCGTCCTGTTTAGTCGGTTCGAATAAATAGCTGAACGGTTCGTCAAGCTTTACAAGGTGCCAATCATCCCCCCAGTCTTCTGACGCGACAATGCGCACTACCCTCCCAGAGCGCGGTAGGATACTTTCCATCTGGAGATTCTGGTCAAAGTAGCGAAGAATAATTTGCTCGCCGATCATAATTATCGTCAATATGGCGGAGGCAACTGAATAACACAAGGCACGGGCGGAGAGGAATGCATTGGCCCACGCCGTGCCGGGCATGTTTCCGTCTCTGGGATCAGGCCGAGATGGTGGAGAGGTGGAGTTCGGGGCGGGTTTCTTCTACGCGTTGGAGGTGCCAGGCGCTGCGGAAGAGGAGGACAGGGTGGTCCTGGGCGTCGCGGAAGGTGTCGGTTTCGTAGAGCTGTTCGCCGGCGTTGAGGACCTCCCAGCCGGCGGTGACCCAGCGGGCGGCCATGTAGGGCATGCGGTCGAGGCGGGTTTCGACGCCGTACTCGGTGCGCAGGCGGAACTGGGCGACCTCGAACTGGAGTTCCCCGACGGCGGCGAGTATCGGCTCTTGTGAGCCTCCGCCGGCGACGGGCTGCAGCACCTGGATGGCCTTTTCTTCCTGAAGCTGCGCGATGCCTTTCTGAAACTTCTTGGCGAGGGAAGTGTTCGGGTTGCGAATGCGGGCGAAAAGTTCGGGCGAGAACGTGGGGATCGGCGGGAACTTGACGGGCTCGCCGGTGTACAAGGTGTCGCCGATGGTGAAGGCTCCGGGATTGTTGAGGCCGAGCACGTCGCCGGGGAACGCTTCGTCCATGGACTCGCGTTCGCGGGCGAAGAGCTTTTGCGGACGCGTTAGTCGAAGCTTTTTGCCGGTACGGGCGTTCGTCACGGTCATATCTTTGATGAACATGCCGGAGCAGATGCGGACGAACGCGAGGCAGTCGCGGTGACGCGGGTCCATGTTCGCCTGAAGCTTGAAGACGAAGCCGGTGAACTCTTCGTAGGTCGGGGCGATCGGGCCGATGGAGCTTTCGCGTGGGCCGGGAAGCGCGGAGAATTCGAGGAATGAAGTAAGGAACGGTTCGACGCCGAAATTCGTCATGGCGCTGCCGAAGAAGACGGGCGTTTTGGCACCGGTCAGGATGGCTTCGCGATCGAGTTCGGCTCCGGCGATGTCGAGCATTTCGAGATCGTCGAGAAGTTTGCTGTGGAGCTTTTCGCCGATCAGCCCGGCGACGGACGGATCCGAGAGAGCGACGACGGACTCTTCGGCCTGACGGCGGCCGCGCGGGTTGCGGTCGTAGAGGTGGACCTGTTTGGTCATGCGGTTGTAGATGCCGCGGAAATCTTCCCCGTCGCCGATGGGCCAGTTGACGCAATAGACCGCGAGGCCGAGTTCGCGTTCGATCTCGTCGATGAGCTCGAGCGGATCGCGGGCGGGGCGGTCCATTTTGTTGATAAACGTGAAGATCGGAATGGCACGCAGGCGGCAGACCTCGAAGAGTTTGCGCGTCTGGGTTTCGAGGCCTTTTGCGGCGTCGACAAGCATCACGGCGTTGTCGGCAGCGGTCAGCGTGCGGTAGGTGTCTTCGCTGAAATCGTGATGGCCCGGGGTGTCGAGGAGGTTGAGATGGTGGCCGAGGTATTCGAACTGAAGCACTGTCGATGTGATGGAGATGCCGCGCTGCTGTTCGAGCGCCATCCAATCGGACGTAGCGGCGCGTTCGGCACGGCGGTTTTTAACGGCGCCCGCTTCCTGAATCGCTCCGCCGTAAAGGAGAAGCTTTTCAGTGAGTGTGGTCTTTCCCGCGTCAGGATGCGAAATGATCGCGAAGGTCCTGCGCTTGGCCGTCGCTGCGGCGATGCTTGTTGTGTTCTCGGACATTGTGTTGCTGCTTGTTTGATCAGTTCCTCAAACTCAATGATATAGGAAAAGGGAAAGACGAGCATGCAGAGACACCAGCGAACAGGTCCCGGAGAGACGCCGAGCCGAGCATTTCAAAAACATTGTTTAAAACATTAGGCTTCTGGGGTGAATTAGTGTACTGTTGAATTCCACGCATTTCTATTGTGCGCGATTCGCCAGATCGAGATCTACAATAGAAGCCCGAATGAATATCCCACAACCTACTCCGCACGAAATCCACACTTCGGAAACCAGATACCGGCGTCTCTTTGAGGCCACCCAAGACGGCATCTTGATACTCAATGCTGTAACTCTCCAAATCACAGGCGTTAACCCGTTCATGATGGAATTTCTCGGATATTCGAGAGATGAATTCCTGGGAAAGGAGCTTTGGGAGATCGGGCTTTTCGGCGATAAAGGCGCCAGCCAGACAGCTTTCAAGGTGCTTCAGGAAACGGGGTATCTGCGATACGAGGACCTTCCACTCGAAACGCGCGGCGGCAAACGCCGTGAGGTGGAATTTGTCAGCAACGTCTATGACGAAGATGGCCAGCAGGTCATTCTTTGCAACATCCGCGACATTACGGAACGCCGACAGCAGGAAGTGCTCAGGGAACGACTCGCCGCGATCGTCAAATCGTCGGATGATGCGATCATCAGTACGGACCTTGAAAGCATCGTGACCACGTGGAACTCGGCAGCTGAAAAGATGTTCGGCCATACGGAAGCCGAGATGCTCGGCAAGTCGCAGTCGCTGATCATTCCGACCGACCGAGAAGATGAGGTCGTTCGTATTCTCGATATGATCAAGCGAGGCGAGACGCTGAATCACTTTGAAACAGAGCGAATCGGTAAAGACGGCAGATCGATCGACGTCTCGGTCACGATTTCCCCGATCAAAGACGAAGACGGAAATATAACCGGTGCGTCGAAGATCGCTCGCGATATCAGCGAACTGAAGCGGGCCGTTAAAGAGATCCGCAATCTCAACGCACAGTTAGAGCAGCGGGTGACTGATCGAACAGCACAGCTACAGGCAGCGAACGATGAGTTGGAGTCGTTTTCCTATTCGGTGTCGCACGATCTGCGAGCTCCTCTGCGCCACATTAGCGGTTTTAGCGGAGCGTTGCTCGAGGATTATGGCGATGTTCTGGATGAGATCGGAAAAGGATATCTAACCGAGGTTCGCGAAGCGACAAGGGAGATGTCCCGGCTGATCGACGACGTTTTGCAGCTCGCTCGTGTTACCAGAACAGAAATAACTCCCGAGCCGATCAACCTTAGCGAAATGGCCCTGTCGGTGGTCGATGCTCTGCAAACGGAATTTCCCGACAGGAGTGTCAAGGTCGCGATCAGTGAAGGGCTCTCGGCACGCGGCGACAAGCGGTTAATGCATATCTTGCTCACCAATCTACTGGGCAATGCCTGGAAATTCACGTCAAAAACCGAGAATGCCGAGATCACTTTCGGTCAGGAAGAAGTCGAAGGGGAGTCCGTCTTTTTTGTACGTGATAACGGCTCCGGATTCGACATGGCATTTTCAGACAAACTTTTTGGTGCGTTTCAACGCCTACACGGAAGTGACGAATTCGAAGGAACCGGCATCGGTCTCGCCACAGTTCAACGCATCGTTAACAGGCATGCCGGCCGCGTCTGGGCAGACGGTAAGGTGGATAACGGTGCGACCTTTTACTTCACGTTGCCGGCCATAAAAGGAATCGAAAATGAAAAATAGAACCATATTGCTCGTCGAAGACAATGCGCGCGACGAGGCTCTGACACTGCGTGCGTTGAAGAAAAGCGGAATCGCGAATGAGATAATCGTGACCCGCGACGGCGTCGAGGCGCTGGAGTACTTATTTGGCACCGGCAAATATGAGGGCCGAGATGTTTCGATCCTGCCCCATCTGGTCATGCTAGATCTTAAATTGCCCAAGTTGGACGGACTGCAGGTGCTAGCTCGATTACGCGAGGACGAGAGGACCAAGCGTCTGACGGTGGTAATGTTCACCTCATCCAGCGAAGAGGAAGACATGATAAAGAGTTATGACCTGGGAGCGAATAGCTATGTCCGTAAGCCAGTGGATTTTGAACAGTTCGCAGAAGTGACACAGAAGTTGGGCATCTATTGGTTCAACCTGAATGAGCCGGTTCCATCGCATTAGTGACATCAAATGCAGAAGTCATTGCGTATTTTAAATGTAGAAGATTCGGAGCGCGATAGTTCGCTCTTGAAGCGTCATTTGATTTCGGCCCAGTACGAGCTGACCGCTTGGCAGCGCGTGGACACACCGGATGAGATGCTGGCGGCGCTTGAGTCATCGGAATGGGATATCGTGCTGTGCGATTACGCGATGCCCCGTTTTGACGCTCTGAAGGCTTTAGCACTTCTGCGACAGACCGGCATCGACGTTCCTTTCATCATTATTTCGGGTACTGTGGGCGAGGAGGTTGCGGTCGAGGCAATGCTCAGCGGTGCTCACGATTATTTGTCGAAGGACAATCTCGTCCGGCTCGTTCCTGCGATTGAACGCGAGCTTAAAGAAGCTCAGAACCGCCGCGGACTACGCGAGTCAGAAACGGCAAGGAGTGTCAGCGAGGCGCGATATCGCGCGTTATTTGACTACGCTCCTGACGGCATCATTATTTCCGGGCCCGATGACTACTACCTCGATGCCAACGCGAGCATGTGTGCGATGCTCGGTTATGAACATCGCGAACTGGTGGGCCTGCATGCCTCGGACATCGTGATCAGATCAGAGGCCCGCGAGCTCGATTCGGAGTTTGCTCTGGTACAAAGCACTCCGGACTACAACCGCGAGTGGCATTTCAAACGAAAAGACGGGTCCGTGTTTCCCGCAGAGGTGATCGCAACGATCATGCCTGACGGGAATTTGTTGGCGATGATACGGGATATATCGGAGCGCAACCACACCGCAGAATCTTTGCGGGTCGTCGCTAGAGAAAAAGACGAATCGCTCGCCCTGATCGACACGATCCTGTCTCGCGCACCTATCGGCTTTGCCTTTCACGATCGCGACATGCGATATGTTCGCATCAACGGAACGCTTGCTGACATAAACGGGCTAAGCGTGGAGCAGCATTTAGGTCAAACGCCTCACCATATCCTTCCGAAGACGGCGCCGATCCTAGAGCCGCTGATCCGCGGCGTTCTGGAAACTGGTGAACCTGTCATTGACTATGAACTCCGCGGCGAGACCCTTGCGGAACCTGGGGCCGCCAAGGACTGGATCGCGAGCTTTTACCCGGTCGGTATCGAAGGCGGCGAGGTCATCGGTGTCGGTGTGCTTGTTACCGACATTACGGAACATAAGAAAGCAGAAGACGAACTTCGCGAGAGCGAATACCTGCTTGCAGCGTCGCAGCGGATAACCCATCTGGGAAGCTGGGTAATGGAACTTTCTGACGCCGGAGAGTGGCAGAAAGAACGCTGGTCTGACGAGCATTATCGGATCTTTGGCTTTGAACCGGGCGAGTTCGAGATCACAGATGAGAATTTCTATAAATGCATTCATCCCGACGATCGGGAACGCCTTGCCAAGACAATTGCGGATGCATTGGAGGACCAAGAATCGTTTGATATCGAGCACCGCATTATCCTGCCCGATGGCAGCGAACGCATCATTCATGCTATAGCGGAGATGGTCGTCGACCCAAAGACGGGTAAGCCGCAGAAACTAGTCGGATCCGTTCAGGACATTACCGAACGAAGAAACGCAGAGGAAGCACTAAGGGCTACTGAAGAGCGGTATCGAGAACTGGTCGAAAACGCGCTCGATATTATTTATACCCACGATCTTGAAGGCAACTATACCTCCGTCAATAAGGCTGCCGAAACGCTAACCGGTTTTACCAAAGACGAAATTTTGGCGATGAATATTGCCGATGCGATCTCGAGCGAGGATCTCGAGACAGCGAAGAATATAGTCGGGGCAAAACTAGCTGGCGAAGACGCGCCAGCTCATGAAGTCGAACTTTTAACGAAAGACGGCAATGGGGTGATGGTCGAGGTCAACTCACGAATCATTTACGAGAATGGAATCCCTATTGGAGTACAGGGGATCGCACGTGACATCACTGAACGCAAACGCGCGGAGGCGACCTTGCTTGAGAGCGACGAAAAATTCCGGCAGCTTGCGGACAATATTACCGATGTGTTCTGGATACGTTCGCCGGACATGAGCAAGATCTATTACATAAGTCCTGCCTATGAACAGATCTGGGGTCGCAAATTGAGAAGCGATTATGCCGATCCCCACGAATGGCAAGATTTCATCGTTCCGGAAGATCGCCAACGCGTTAAAAAAGCCTATGCCGGGCTTATGGGCGATGAAACTAAGATCGAGGTAGAGTTTCGCATCCTTCGGCCCGACGGAGAGCAGCGTTGGCTTCGGGCCAAAGGCTTCCAGGTTAAAGATGCAAGCGGCGAAGTTATTCGTCTCGCCGGAATTAATACGGACATCACACAGACGAGACAGGCCGGAGCGGAGATGGAGCAGATGCTTCAGCGACTCAAGGATGCCCAGCGAATTGGTCAGATCGGAGACTTTACATGGGATAAAGCGACTGGGGCGATCACATGGTCGCATGAGATCTTTGAGATCGTCGGTCGCGATCCCCAACTTGGGCCACCCAAAGACTATCAGGAGATGCAGGACTATTTTGACACTCCTAGCAGAGAGGTGATGGATGTGAAGACAGCCCTCGCCATTGGGTCCGGTGAGTCACAGGAATACGAACTCGTCGCCGTGCGGCCGGACGGTGAACGTGTATATATCCAAGCGATGAGCGAGCCGAGAAAAGACTCAGGCGGCGAAGTTTTGGGCCTTAGAGGTACGATTCAGAATATCTCGATCCGAAAAGAGGCGGAAGCCTCTCTTGAGCGAAGCGAAATTCGTTATCATTCGCTTTTCGAGAACATGATCGAGGGCTATGCCTACTGCGAAACAGTGTTTGAGGGGGATAAGCTTAAAGATTTTGTCTACACTGAGGTCAACGGCGCGATGGAAAAGCTGACCGGATTGACCGATGTCGTTGGAAAAAAGGTAAGTGACGTCGTCCCTGGGCTTGCGAAAACCAACCCCGAAGTTTTTGAGGTCTTTGGACGTGTGGCTTTAACTGGTGAACCTGAGAAAATCGAGACCTATCTTGAACCTTTGGAGATCTGGCTCTCCATTGCTGTTTATAGCTCGAGTCGGGAGAATTTTGTTGCCGTGTTCGACAATATTACCGAACGAAAGCGCGCTGGTAGCTTATTGATCGAAAGTCAGCAGAGGTTGGCGTTAGCGACCGAATCGGCGAGCATCGGTATCTGGGACTGGGACCTCGTTGCGGATACGATGAAGTGGGACGCCCGGATGTACGACCTGTACGGCAACCACGATGAGGACTTCGCCGGGTCGAGTCAAACATGGAATCTCAACCTTCACCCAGAAGATGTCGAACGAGTCTATGCCGAGTACGCCGCTGTGATCGAGGGAACTGGAGAATACCACTCCGAATTTCGCGTCGTATGGCCGAACGGCGAGGTGCGTCATCTGGAATCGAGCGCGACGATACTGCGTGCTGAAGACGGAACCGCACTGCGTTTCATCGGCGTCAACTGGGACATAACTGAACGCAAGGTTGCTGAAGAGACATTGAGAGAGGCAGACCAGCGGGCGATCCGCGAATATGGGCTGCTGCTTAACAGAGTGGCGAAACTTGCCCTGGCCCTTGGTGACGCGCGTGACCTGGAGACCGTCTATGAAGAGCTTTGCGAATTCGCTTTCGTTTCGACAGGAATGGACGGATTTTTTATCTCGCTGTTTGATGCGAAACAAAAAACACGCACTGCTGCGTATGTATGGAGCGAGGGAGTCAAGGTTGACGCACCGAGCCTGCCTCCAATGGAGATGGGTAAAAGCCCACACAGCCGTGCTGTTTTAACCGGTGAGACGATCATAACCGATGATTTTCAAAATGCGATGGACGGCCAGCCGGTGATCCACCTCAATGGCGATCTTCCTCAGTCGTCTTTAGTCGTACCAATGTCGGTTATGGGCAAGATCGTCGGCGGTGTCGAGGTTCAAAGCAACCACCTTGCTGCCTTTACGGATAGCCATGCGACTGCGATGCAGATGGCCGCAAATCTGGCGGCAAATGCGATCGAGAATGTTCGACTCCTTGACATCGAGCGGGTACAGGCCGAGCAGCTTCGCCAATCGCAGAAAATGGAAGCTATCGGAGTTTTGGCGGGCGGCATCGCTCATGACTTCAACAATCTTCTCACCGCGATAAATGGCTTTAGCGATCTGACCCTCAGAAAGATGGAGCCTAACAATCCGTTTCGGCACAGCATTCAGGAAATCGGTAAAGCGGGCAGGCGTGCGGCAGAACTGACCAGTCAGCTGTTAACTTTCAGCCGCAAACAGGTGCTGGTCCCATCTGTGATCAATCTAAACTCAGTCGTTTCGAACATCGAGGCAATGCTGCGTCGAGTCATCCGGGAAAGCATCGAGCTTAAGGTCAAACTCGAGCCGAAACTCGGGAATGTTATGGCCGATCCGGGACAGGTCGAGCAAGTGATCATGAACCTTGCGATCAACGCCCGCGATGCGATGCCGGACGGTGGACATCTGACGATCGAGACCAAAAACGTTTATCTGGACGCGAATTATGTGGAACAGCATTTTATGGTTTCCGGCGGCCACTTTGTCCGCATGACCATCACAGATACCGGCGAAGGAATGGACGCGATGACGCGATCGCACATTTTTGAGCCTTTCTTTACGACCAAAGAGGTAGGCAAGGGAACAGGCCTTGGGCTTGCGACCGTCTACGGCATCGTCAAGCAATCCGGGGGGACGATCTCGGTTTACAGCGAGGTGGGACACGGCAGCAGCTTTAGGGTCTATTTGCCCTGCGTTGACCAGGAGGTAGAACAGCCTTCGTGGCCCAGTGAAGTTGAAGCGATGGGAGCCGGGACCGAAACGATATTGTTGGTCGAGGACGAAGATGCAGTTCGAAGCTTTGTGACCGAGGTATTGGAAGACAGCGGATACAAGGTCTTGCCGGCGGAAAACGGTCCCAACGCGTTGACGCTCTGCCAAAATTACTCTGAACCGATCGACCTGCTGATCTCAGATGTAATAATGCCGAAAATGGGCGGGGCCGAGCTGAAGAATCAAGTGGTCAATTTGATCCCCGGCATCAAGGTTCTTTTCATTTCAGGTTATACCAATGATTCGATGGCCGGGCGCGGCATCGACGACCCGAACCTCGCCTTCCTCGAAAAGCCATTCACGCCCGACAGCCTCACCCGAAAAGTTCGCGAGGTTCTGGAACGCGAAGTTTCAAACTAGCCCCTACCCTGCGATTCACAGACCGGGATGCGCTTACCCACCCGCGAACCTAAGAATCTACGCGTTTTCTCCTCGACTGTGTTCTATCACGCAATGCGAATATTTGGGTCGGACGGGTTCTGCGTCCCAAAGTTGAAGCCTTGCCATGATATCGAGCGATGATGGACTGCGTGTGGCTGCGCACATACGTATCTACCCCAATGACGTAATCTATGATTACGATGGAAGACAAAGATGTAAAAAAGGAAAGAGGTGAAACTGACGGGGGGGTTGAATGCCGATGGTGCGATGCACTTCTCACTTGGGCAAATCACACAACCCCGGGTGTATGTCTCCGTTGCAATACGCTCCTAACCGCAGCTGGACTTGATCACACAGAGATCTTTGGCCACCCCTCGTAAGGCCCGATAATCAAATGAAAAAGCCGGATTTCGCGTCCAGCTTTTTGCATTTATCTATCTATGGTCCGGTAAGGTTGAGATTGGTACACCCGGCATGATTCGAACATGCGACCTCTTGATTCGTAGTCAAGCACTCTATCCAGCTGAGCTACGGGTGCTCGCAAAGCGAATAATTAGATTACGAAGCGGAGGGGGAGGTGTCAAGTTAGGGCCGGGCGTAGTGTCGTGCGGCGCTGTAATGGAAGGTCCCCGTCGCTGCTGCTCCGGGTACTGACCTGACGATCAGCGGGCGAAGTAGCCTTGGCGGGAGCGGGCGATGAGGTCGGGGTTGGATGTTTCGATTCGGATCGCACGCCATTTGCCGTCGCGGGTGCCATTGGTCGGCTGGTATTCAATTGTGTAAAGCGTGCGGAGATCGGCGGCAACCTCGGCGTAGAGGCGACCCATTTCTTCGAGACGCTGGATTGTGTTTACCGTGCCGCCCGTGCGATCAGCGATTATCCGGAGGCGCGAACGAGCGGCGGTGAACATTGCGATCTGCAGAGGCGTTGGGTCGGCGAGGCGTGCCGGGTCGCCGGTAGGGAGGGCAAGCGGGTAGATGGTGGCGCCGACATTATCGGCGAAATTCAAGATGGAATTTAGGCGCGCGTTGTCGCCGGGTTCGATGGCGGTCGGCATCTGGTCGTCAGTAAGCGAAGACAGGCGTTCGCGGTCGGCGGATTGCGATGCGGTGTCGACGCCGTCAGTTAAGACGACGACGGCTTTACGGGTCGTGTTTTCGGCCTGGAGACGCTGGAGAGCGAACTGGATAGCATCGTAGAGATTTGTTGAACCTGCCCCGTTGGCTACTGAGATCGAGTGGGCGGCTCGACGACGATCATTTGTGAAATCGTTGAGAAGTGTGATGCGGTCGTGAAATTCCACGACAGCGATGCGATCTGCGGGTGAGAGGGCATCGAGAAATCGGGAAGCAGAGAGCTTGATATTTTGGCGAAAGCTCTTTGTGGAGCCGCTCATGTCGAGGAGCATCACAACGCTAAAAGGAGCGGAGCTGGATTCGAACTTCGAAATATCCTGACGCACGCCGTCCTCGAAGACGGCGAAATTCGTCTGAGAAAGGGTGGTGATGGGCCGACCGCGCTGATCCACGACACCGACATTTACACGGACGATCGCGGAATCGACGCGGATGGGATCGTCGTCCTGAGCAGCGGTGAAAACGGCGCAGCAGAGGACGATAAATAATGCCAGGAGGAAGGTGGATCGGGACATAGGATTATACTAACAATCAGACGCGGTGAAGCGAAAGGCGGTTGCTTTATTCCGCTTGTGAAATTGCTTAACTTTTTGTGGTCAATACGTTATAATCCGAACAGCCCGATTTTAAGAGAAAATTGGAGACAGAAGATCGAGCATCCTCAAGCTCTGAGGATCTTTTGCGAATGTTTTTTAAGCCGAAGTTTTGTTGCAATTGCGGTGAAGTCATTGAGCGCGACCAATGGCGTTTGTGGACGAGCCGTCGTTTTTGTGAGCTTTGCGAGACTGAATTTAAGGGGCAGGACCTGATACCTCGTGCGATCGTGGTTGTGGCACTGCTGGTTGGTGTTGCGGGCATGGGGGCGGCGTTTCGGGATGGCGGCGGCGTTGCGGCGTCTGCGGAGAGACCGACGGCGATGTCGCTGGTCGGCGGCCGAGGTAGCGATAAAGGTGGACAGCAGCGACCTTCGAATGGTGGGGTCGCCGATCCGCAGGCCGGGGCTACGGAAGAGCCGGCGACAACTAGCGAACAACCGGCGAGTCGCGAAAAATCATCAGAGCAGGAAGTTCACTTTTGTGAAGCAACAACGAAAAAAGGCAAACCATGTTCACGCCGAGTAAAAAGTAAAGGCTATTGCTGGCAGCACGAAAGGGCATCAGCTGATAAACCGGCTCAGACGCATTCGCGTCCGACCGCGAGTTTTTAGGATATTTACTGTTTTTCGGACGCCGTAAAATATTGAATTTTCGAGCTTTTTGATTCAGAATATCTGTTTCAGACTTCGTCGCCCTAAACACGATCGAAATGAAACCTCTTGCACAAAACACTCTGATCCAGAATCGATACCTCGTCGTGCATCTTATCGGCAAGGGGGGAATGGGCGAGGTCTATCTTGCGGTGGATCAGCGTCTCGGCAGCGCGGTCGCGTTGAAGCGGACCTTCTTTGCGGGCGATGAGATGCTTGGAGCGGCTTTTGAGCGCGAGGCACGTACGCTGGCGCGAATGCGTCATCCGGTATTGCCGAAGGTCAGCGACCATTTTGGCGAGGGCGATGAGCAGTATCTGGTGATGGAACACATCTCTGGCGACGATCTGGCGAAGCGGCTGGAAGTTGCGCAGAAACCGTTTCCGCTGAGCTGGGTGATGTTTTGGGCGGACCAGTTGTTGGACGCTCTTTCATACTTGCATTCGCATGAGCCGCCGATAATTCACCGGGATATTAAGCCGCAGAATCTGAAGCTGACGGATGAGAACCATGTGATCCTGCTCGACTTTGGATTGGCGAAGAATTCGACCGGGAACACGAACATTACGTCGACGAAGAACAGCACCGGAAGCACGGGTAGCGTTGTGGGGTATACGCCGCATTATGCGCCGATGGAACAGATCAGGGGGATCGGGACGAGTCCAAGAAGCGACCTGTATTCACTTTCGGCGACGCTTTATCAGCTTTTGACGAATTCGATCCCGATGGATGCGCTGACGCGGGCGGACTCAATGCTGAACAGCATGGGGGATCCGATAACGCCGATCAGTGAGCTGAACCCTGAGGTTTCGACGGCAGTGTCGCAAGTGATAATGCAGGGGATGGAGCTGAGCCAGGAGCGGCGTTTTGAATCTGCGCGGGAGATGCAGAAATCGCTGAGGCGGGCATTCGCAGGCATTCAGAACGAGATGGCGGCGAAGACCGTTGCGTTTAGTGCGGCCGAAGTTGAAGCCGCGGGCGACATGCCGATGGCGGTGTCACTTGATCAGACCGAGGTGATGGATTTTGGTCTGAAGCAAGAGGCACGCGAGGCTTATCAATCGGGTCGATCTTTGCCGCAGGATGACGTTCCCGCGACGGACAGCTATTCGAGACAATCGGATGTTAAGACTGAAGTTTTCATTGCAGGGTCTGGGAACTCACTGCCGATCCCGGAAGATGCGGGTGCTTCTGATTCGTATTCAGCGCCGGCTGACGCACCCGCTGAAAACTGGGCGCCGACGCAGGATTTTTCTGCGTATGCTCGCGAGCATGAGGAGCCGGTTGGTGATAGCGGCGGATTTTCGCCGGATGCGACCGTGCCGGTGATCGCGCTCGATCAGGGTGGGACAGCCGATTTGGGCAATTCTGGCGGGTTTGGCGAGGGCGAAACGCGAGACGGAGATTCGTTCGGGCATCCTTCGGACCCAGACATGCACGACGCTGCACCGCCGATGGTAGCAGCGGCTGCGGTCTCGGCTGCGCCGGTTGCGGCTAAAGCTCCCGCAAAGAAGAAGTCTGCAGGGAAGATATTTGCGATATTTGGCGGGTTGTTTGCGTTCTTTGCTCTTGCGTTGGGAGCGGTTGGTGGTGGTCTGTATTACTACAACAACTATTACACTGCCGGTGCGGTGGAAGAAGAGCCGACACCGACGCCAGAGATGACGCCGACACCTACGCCTTCGCCGGAGCCGACTGTTGAGGCGCTCGTGGATGCGAATAGCAACGCGAATATGTCGGAGGATGTTAATTCTAATACGGCACCCTCGCCGACGCCGGCAGTAACGATCCCGGGAGCGACCCCGCGTCCGGCGGTTACGCCGCGTGCAACTCCGCGTCCGCAGGTAACAGCGCCGGCAACGCCGAAACCGACGCCTGCAAAACCGTCAGTGAAGCCTACTCCGCTTCAGTAAGGAGAAAAACGATGAGAATGTTCACCCGAACTTCGCCCTTGATCGCTACGGTCATAATCGCACTTTGCACTTTTGTTTCCTCGGCGGACGGGCAGAATCGCAGGGATGTGAGGCGAGCAGAAGATCTTGTCCGTGATGGCAACACTGCGTTTAACCGGAAGGATTATCGCGATGCGATCGCTAAATATGCTGAGGCGATCGTGCTCGTGCCGAACAACTCGACGGCGCATTTCTGGAAGGGGATGGGGCACTTTTATCTTGATGAGCCAGCGATGGCGATTCAAGAGTTGGACCGCGCGGAGTCGCTCGGGTTTGAGCGGCCGATCGATATCTACCGCGTCCGGTGGCGAATTCATTTCGCTAACCAGAGTCAGGATCTTGCGTTGCGTGATGTGAATGCAGGGCTTGCGCTGGACCCGGAAAATGCGGATATGCTGCTCGCAAAAGCTGACATGGATTTCGCGGGTGAGCGATATGCGGATGCGAAGGTTGCATATGAGCGTGTGCTTCCGCGGGTTACGAACAACGCCGATATTCATTTGAATCTAGCGAAGATCCATTACCAGTTGGGTGATGTTCAGCAGCAGTCGGCGTCGGCGCTTGAAGCGCTTGCGAAAGGGACGGCGAAGCCAGGTGACGCTTATCTTCTGCTTGGCAACGCTTTTCAGAATCAAAGGCGTTATCCGGAAGCGATCGACAACTATCAGAGGGCGTTGACGGCGGACCCGAAGAATTATGAGATCTATCGGAGTCTGGCAGACCTTTATCGGGTTCAGAATCGGTTTGACGACGCGATATTGATCTCGAGGCGAGCGTTACAGGTGTTCCCGAATGACGGAAATATCTACACGGATGTGAGCTGGTATTACAGCTTGGCCGACCGGCACGAAGAGGCGATACAGGCGGCGCAGGCCGGGATTCGGTTCTTGCCGGATCAGTATATGGCATACACAAACCTGTGCCGGGCGTACAATGATACACAGCGACCTGAGCTTGCGATCACTGCATGCAACAACGCGTTGAGGATCAAGCCCGGCGACGGCGAGACGCATTTTTATCTGGCGAGAGCGTTTTCGCTACTCAAGAGGCCGGCAGAGTCAACCAAGAACATTAAGCTTGCGATCACGGGGTTGGAGCAGTTTACGCGTGAGAGGCCGGACTATTCCGACGGCTTTTATCTTTTAGGAAATGCTTATTTCACCGACGGGCAGACGGAAAAGGCGATAGCGGCCTATGAGCGCTGTTTGGCACTGAGTCCGCGGTTTGCGAAAGCAAGATTCAATTTGGGGCTGCTGCACGTGGGCAAAGGCGAAAAGGATAAGGCGATCGAGCAATATAACAGCTTGATCGCGCTCGATCGCTCGCTTGCGAATGACCTGAAAGAACAGATCGACAAACTTTGATCGGACAAATATCCTCGGAACTATTGCCCGAACCGATTGCCTAGCAGAAATGCGGCAAGGTTCGGGCTTTCGTGTGAGCGGTCATAGCCTACAAGTTCTACGTACGAGCGGCCGGTGACGGACCGGTCGCCAATCCTAGCATCCACTGTGCAGTCGCCTTCCCAGTAGACGATCATCGTTGATCCGCGCGTGTCGAGTTCCTGGTCTTTCATAACCGGCTGAACGTTTGCGGAGATATGCAGCGACGGGACGAAGACGACCCAGCCTGACGGGTAGGTAGCGCCAGAGCCGGGACTCGTCCATTCGCCGGTCGGCTCGATTGAGATCTGGTCTGCGGAGAGGCGTGTGGTTGTGCCATCTTTGTCTACGAACACCCCGCTGGAGAAGGGCGAGATATTATTTTTGCTGTCGCGAAGCTGGTAGCACATCAACTCCGTTTGATCGTCAAACTGGATGGAGAACCAGTCCCAGCCTTTTTGCCGTTCGGTGGGCGCCCATGTGCCGAATTCGCGGTCCATCCAGGCGAGGCCGGTGAAATGTTCGACCTTTCCGTCGATGAGGATGTCACCCTCGGCAGCCATTCGCGTGTAGGAGAAATAGCGCGACGCTTCGCCTTCGTCTTTGAACGAGACGCCGTTTTCGCCATTGAGCACGACGGGCTTTACGGGGGTAAAGCTGGCTTCCATGACGATGTCGGAATCGAGGGCGGCACGAACGTGATGAGACCCGCCGGCCTCGCGGACGGACCAGTCTCCGAGCCGCAGGTGGTAATGTGCGGCGGACGCGGACGCGGGCAGGTCTAGCGGGCCGTTGCTGCTCTTGCGATGTTCGTAGCGAAACCGCTGAGTTCGATGGTCGGTGACGGCGAAGTGAGCAAAATAATACGGGTTTCCGATAAGGCGTAGCGGGACGACGGCGAATTTGTCGAGGTCGGTCCGGCGCTTAAAGAAAACGAGTTCGAAGCCGAATTGGCGTCCGGACGCAGTTTCGGCGTGGCCGGTGTAGTACCACCATTCGGTCTGAACGTTATCGTGAGCGGCCAGGTCGCGGGGGAGTTCGACCGGGTGATGTTCGGTGCCATCGCGCAGGTCGTGCGGTTCACCGTGAAGGAAGTGGGCGACGCCGTCGAAAAGGGCGGCCGATGCGGCGCCCGCTGTGTCGATAAAGTTCTGGAAAAAGTTTGAAGCGCTCGATGTCATTTCCTTTAGTTCGATGATATGACAAAGACGGATTCTGGTGAAAGTTCAATTAGTAAGGCGAGGTGTTCACGTTGACGCTTTGGAACCTGATAACGACGCGGGTTGTTTCTGAGCGGCCGTCCATTTTTGCGGGTACGAACGGAGCAAAGTCGGGGTCGGACTGAAGTGCTTTTTGAAGCTCAATGATGGCGGCATCGTCGCCAGCTGGTGTTTCAACTACCTCGGCGATGCGGGCAAGGCCGTTGCCGAATACGTCGGCGACGATCACGACTTCGTCGTCGTGCATCTCACCACGCATAAGCGAGCGGGTGAGAGCGATCAGAGCACCGCGGGGGTTGATGCTCGGCGATTCTTTCGAGATCGCGAGCCGCGAGTTTGCATATTCGAGGGGCGTCAGATGAGACAAGCTTGCGAAATCACGATTTGTCGAGATCGGACGCTGGGTCAGATACTCGGGCTGCTGGGTCGCGAGATTGGCAGCGTAATCGGGCTGTGTGCCGCCGACGAAGATAACCCAAAGAAAGGTGAAGCCTAGGATCAAAGTCGAAACGGAGCCGACAGCGTAAGGCATGAGCCAGCGGTCGATCCAGACATCGGTCGAACCGACGAGGCGAAAATTTGGCCCGTCATTGGTTTTGCCGAGGCGGGCGGCCATCATGGCTTTGGTCGCGTCGAGCACGGCGACAGGGATCTGCGGACGCGAGACCGAGCGAAGTTCGCTGTGAATCTCGCGGTGATCAGACAGGGTCTGACGGCAGAGCGGGCACGTGATGAGGTGGGCATCGAGCCGGGCGCGTTCATCCGCAGAGAGCAGATCATCGCTGTAAAGCGGGAGCATGAATTTGAATTCCGGGCACTTCATTTTGCTTCCTTATCGTTTCAAAATTAATCGGATGACTGGCTGACCCCGGTTGTTCTCTGTTGCCAGAGAGCAACAACTTTCTCAGTGGTTATGCCGTTATGCGTCGGGTTCCCTTGATCGATGTTGCTGGTCGATTTCAAAACTACCCGATGCTGATTGACGTTCCCGCCGAAAATTCGTTCCCTTTAGACCTCTCGTTTGGCACCGATATGTCTTAGCTTTTAAACACGGAACCGGGGCGAGTCAATCATCCGATCAATTTTCAAAAATCTTTGAGCCTTAGTCTCAGCTCTTCTCTGCCGCGTGCGAGCCGCGATTTAACGGTTCCCACATTTATGTCGAGAGCCGCGGCTATCTCTCCGTATTTCATCCCTTCGATGTCGCAAAGCACGATCACTTCTCTGAAGGGCTCGGCGATCTCGATCAATGCCGACCGAAGGGCCCTTTCGCGTTCGGCACGTTGTGCGGCTTCTTCGGGCGAGTCACACTCGTCGGCGATCGTGTCGGCGTAAACCATTTCGGTGCGGCCGACGGAGTCGTCGAGTGAGACGGTGCTGCTCTTTTTCCGCCGCTTCCACCATCGAAACCGGTTTCGGCTTTGGTTGACCGCGATGCGGTAGAGCCAGGTTTTCAATTCCGATTCGCCGCGAAAGCTTTTGATCGACCTCAGTGCACTTAGAAAAGTTTCCTGAGTGAGATCGCCGGCTTCTTCGTGATCTTCGGTCAGCCGGAGCAGCAGTGCGTAAACGTCGGCGGAGTATCGGTTGATCAGCGTGTCAAACGCGTCGCAGCTTCCCGCCCTTAAACTTTCAATGAACTCAATTTCGGCACGTTCGAACGCGGAAGTGACATCGGCCACTGTGGAAGCAGCTTCTAGATGCTGCTCGTCAATTGTGATCGACTTGCCGAAGATCATGTCGCGCGCTCTGCTTTTACCCACCGATCAGTCCTGGTTGTGTGCCCCTATAGCGGGCTTAGTTAGTTAGACACCGAATAAACGAAAGTGTTCCCGAAAAATATAAATTATTTTCTGAGCTGGTAATAAGGCGGTGTTGATGTTCATTTAGTTGCCCTTGCCGGCGAATTGAGCTAAATTAACTCTTTTGGAAAATTTCCAGTTTCGCAATTATACAACGTTCTAATATCAGAAGATTGCAGTTTTTATAAGATGGCAAGAAAAAAGCGTAGAGTTGAGCCGACCGCGGCGCCACCGACAGCGGCGGCGTCGAAAGAACCGGTGCGTTATCAAGACACCTTTCAGCGAACGGTCGGTGAAAAGATAGAGGACGCCGGGAAGGTGTTTGAGGGGCAGGGGCGGAACATTTTGTATGGCCTGGCTGCCCTGGTGGTTCTTGGCATCATAGTGTGGCTGATCTTTGCATGGAGCGGGCGGTCGAGTGCCGAGGCGCAGGCGGCGCTCGGACGGGCGATCAGGACGTCTGAGGCGATGGTGACGGATCAGCCGATGCCTGCGGGTTCGACAGATCAGCGGACATTCAAGACGAACCAGGAACGTGCGGAAGCTGCGATAGCTGAGTTTCAGGCGGTCGCGGATACGTACGGCGGTTCAGTGGCTGAGAAGGCCCGATACTTCATTGCCGTTAACAGGCTGACGCTGGACAGGGCTGCGGGTGCACAGGAGCTTGCGGCGTTGGCTGGGTCGAGCGGTGAGGTCGGGACGCTTTCGAAGTTTGCACTAGCTCAAGTAAGGCAGAACGACGGGCAGTTTGATGAGGCGGCGACGCTTTATCGCGAACTGTCGCAGGGTTCCGATTCGATCATCGCGAAAGGGACGATCGATTATGAACTTGCGAACGTTTTGGAGAAGCAGGGAAATCGCGAGGAGGCGGTGAACGTTCTGTTTGAGTTGGTGAGGGAAGCGAGCGAGGCGAAGGACCCTGAGGGTAAGCCGATCCCGCTGACATCGATAGCGCAGCAGGCGAAGGACAAGCTGCAGAATCTGGACCCCGAGCGAGCGAAACAGCTGCCGGAGGTGCCGATCGAATCACCCTTGGGCGGAAATCCTTTCGGGATGTAATTGGCGGAGTTGTTGACCGCGCGGCTGGTCTCGGCAGATAATTGAGTTGCCGAGAGCGCGGATGAGCAAGAACAAATCGAAAAGAATAGGCGTGCGAAGTGCCCCGAACGGGTATTTCGCCGCCTTTTTTATTTTGTCGTTTGTGGCGGCGTTTCTGCTTCATTACGAATACAACGGGGCGGCGGTCGGCGCGTTCGCGGCGGCGTGGATGGTGGTGCCGGTGCTGGCGCTGACCGATAAGATCGTGTTCGACGGCGTGCGGCTGAGGCGGACGGGGTTGCTGCCGCGTTTGTGGATGAAGGTGGGCGGCGGGCGTGACCGGCTGCGGTTGGCGCATATTGAGCAGGTTGAGACGCATGCGATCAGATCGCTGAAGCGCGGCGGGCGTGTGCATTATCGCTATCGGACGGCGTTCCGCGGACGAGGCACGGTGATGGTCGCGGTGTCGGGCGGAGCGGGGTTTCGGCGGCTGGTGACAGAGGTGCTGCGGCGGCTGCCGGACGAGGTGATGGACACGCGCTCGATGGAGCTGCGCGATTTTGCGGCGGAGCCGGCGGATGTGGCGAAGCGTGCGGACGAGTCGAAGATACCGCATTCGGAGGTGTTAGAGGCTTCGATGAAGGAATTGCGGCATCGGAGCCGGCGGCGGGCTCCGGCGGCGAACGCAGTGGTTGAGCACGAAGAGCGTGCGGAGCATTTGCGGCAGCTGGCGAACGAGCTTCGCATCAGCGGGTCGCTGACGCGAGCGCTGGAGGCGTTTCGGCGGGCTGCGATATTGTCGCCGAACAACGGATGGCTGCTGTTCGAATTCGCTAGGTGTCTGCAGTCGGTGGCGGGTGCTGAGCGGGACGGCAAGCTGGAGCGGCGAGCTCTGGCGATGATGCGGTTGGCGGAACGGCGGGCGGGTGATGACGGCGAGCTGCTGGCGCGGCTTGGCGAGAACTATTTTCAGGCTGGCGACTGGTCGCGTGCTGACATCGTTTATAACAGGTGCGTTGACCGGATCGGCGAAACGTTCCTGGCGATGCGCGGGCTGGCGGAGATCGCTTTGCGGCAGGGCAAGATCGCGCACGTCATCCACAACTTTTCGGCGGCGAACCGGTCAACTTCGACGGGCTCGCTTAAACGCTGGACTCAGGGCGAGGTGGAATATTTTTCGAAGCTCAACTCCGACGAGGAGTATATGGAGCTGGAGGTGAGCCGCGTGAACCTCGCGGATTCGCTCACGCGGTCGCGGCGGACGGCGGTGCGGATCGGGCTGTTCGGGATGCCGCTGATACTCGCGGGCATCCTACTCGAAGAGGACCTCGTCGCAAACATCGGCTGGGCCATCTCAATGGTCTCGGTCGCATTCTGGATCGCCATCTCGCTCCTCCGGCAAACCGTCGAGCGGCGGATACCGGTGGAGTTGGTGGATTCGGAGTGAGTTGTCAAATCTTACGAATCCGCCGCTGGTTTGCTATATCTCGAATCTGCGTCGCTCAATGATCTCACAAATCTCATCACCCAATGTTGAGTCGTCGAAGAACTTGGAAGCATAGTATTTGGGGATGTCCACGAGATCTCCGGATTCAAGTTTCAGGTAAAGATCGTCACTGCCATTTCGATCAATGATCTAAACAGTTTTAATAAGTTTTTCTCCTTCATCCGAGACCTGGGCGTTGCCGATGGTCGTAGAGCCGAGCCACATAGGACCAGCGGCTGTCATCGAGAAAAGTATCGCCGCCGCACCGCACCAATATATCTTTTTCATTGATCCTCTAGTCAAAGTTTGACATTAGTGTTACTCATCATCGAAATTATCTCTGGCGACTACGAGAGGCTCGATCAAAGAAACGAGTTCTCTTAACTCCTTTTCATTTTTGTCCGTTTTTTCTTTGCGGTTTCTGTAACGGGTATATACTTTCGCGCGGCCTTTGATGAAATGAAGCCCGACGTCGGTCAGCGCGGTATTCGCGTAAACGTTTTTAACCAGAACGGCCTCGTCTCCTACTTCACGAACCTTGATAAAATCTCCCATTGAAATAAAATCCAAACTTCTCCAGAAATCCTCACTCATTCCTTTTTTAGCGAGCCTTAAGTTAATGACTAGAAATAGATTCTTTTGCTTGCCATTCTGCCAGGATATTTCGTTTACCGTGCTGCCCCGCTCTCCCGGCGGCATCGAAATCAAATGCGACGCACGTTTATTTTTTAGCTTATATTTAGGCTTTTCTTTGGCCATAATTTCTATAATATCTTCCTGAATCCGCTGAGCCTCAGCAAAAGCCATGTCAACCTTTTCCTGCGGAACATTCTTGTCACGTTCCAGCAGGTTCTGCCGCCCTTCGTCAGGAACCTGGGCGATGCTGATACTCGCCGAACCGATCCCCAGATAACAAAGGGCCACCAAAGCGAAGAGTGTCGCGGTCACGGCGCGGCAATCGATCTTATTCATTGTTCCTAGCTCCAAATTGCGTTTGCGTGCCCAGACCTGTGATGCCCGGGGATTTGGTCATGATAGCACGGGCCACAAACAACAATTCCCGCCAGTCACCCTCTGGCGGGAAGTTTTTGATATGAGAAAGCAGTGGATTACGGCGTTGTTACGACCGTGATTACTGCTGAGAAGTTGCCGACGGGGCTGTCCTTCTCGGTGTATCGGGCTCGAAACTCGACGATCTGGGGCTGGCCGGTCTCAGACGGCGGAGTAAATTTGATGGGCGACGTCGTCCAACGACCCAAGTTCTTCCACTCCGATTCGCCCTTAAAACGCCATTCGAGCTGAATGCCCTGACGCCCGTTTTTGCGATACCGGACTTCAAGCTCACCCAGCGGCAAGGCGGTAGCCGTAAGCACCGGCATATTCGATTCGGGGTCCGGCGACGGATGATCAGACCAAAGGCCAAACTCTTCCGCCATCTGATTCGTGTATTTCGTCGTACTCTTCATCTTCCGAATGAGCAATTTCGCGTAAGTAATGATCCCCGGCTCGCCGGCTTCCGGCAAGTTGATAGCCGGGAATGCAGGCGTGGGAGGTGTCGCACCGTCAACATCGCCATAAAGCATCGTCTGCTTAAAATCGGTAAACGCTTCACGCGTATCCGCCACCTGTTGGTTAACGTTAATGAGGAAGGTGAGATTCGCGACATGATTAGCCATCATCGCGATCTCTGTGGGGCTTATTCCAAGCGAAGGTCCGTAAGTAACGAGCTTCTCTTGGAAGTTAACGAAAAAGGGAACGAGTTCTGATTCAACTCGCGGTATCTGTTTGTCAGGCATAGTGCTAACTTATAACTCCTGTTCTTAGTTTTATATGAAATTTGCCTCGGGTGACGTGGCAAAGAAAATATACCAAAAATGTTTTGGTAGTTGCAACTAGATTTTACGTCTCGGCAAGATCGCTTGCGCCCACGGCCGGAATCGGCTCCCCGAACGCAATAAAATAGGCCATATCTGCGGCTTTGCAACTCCGACTTGCGCGATTGCAAATCCAGTCTGCGACGTTGCAAATCCAATCTGCGCGATTGCAAATCCAATCTGCAACGTTGCAAGTCCAATCTGCGCGATTGCAAATCCAATCTGCAACGCTGCAAATCCAATTTGCGCGACTGCAAATCCAATCTGCGAGGTTGCAAATCCAATCTGCAACGCTGCAATCCAATCTGCGCGATTGCAAATCCAATTTGCGACGTTGCAAATTCAATCTGCGCGATTGCAAATCCAATTTGCGAGGTTGCAAATCCAATCTGCAACGCTGCAACTCCAATCTGCGCGATTGCAAATCCAATTTGCGACGTTGCAAATCCGATCTGCGCGATTGCAAATCCAATCTGCGCGAGCGCAATTCCGACCTGCGCGGGCGCAAATGGGTGGGGCTTGCCCAGAAGAAGCCGCCTAAAGGCGGGATTTTTAACGGGCGGCGGGTCCGGTGGCTTAAGCCAACTGGAATTTAGAGGAAGGGCCCGTGGAGGCCCTTCTGCTGTCGGCGTTTATTTGGTGGTGGCTTTGGTTTTGGGTTTGGGCGGTGATTTTTTTGCGGCTCGGGGGGCTTTTGGTTTTTTTGCCGGGGCGGTGGGGTTTAGGAGGGAGGTCCAGTGGTAGTTGGGTTGGTCCCAGCCGGTTTTAAGTTTGTTGAGGATGAAGTCGGTCATGGCGTCGACTATCCAGCGGTGGTTGTATTCGCCGACGGAGGCGAGTTCGGCGTCGGGGGCCGGGTTCATAAAGTCGATGGCGTAGGGGATGCCGTCTTTGATCGCGAATTCGACGGTGTTGAGGTCATAGCCGAGCGCTTTGCAGATGGTGATGACGTCCTGTTCGACGCGCTGGTGGAGTTCGGGCGTGAGGTAATCCTCGACGTTTACGTACTGCATGCCGGAAAGGTACGGCTTAGAGGGGTCGTAGGGCATGATCAGGACTTTCTCTTGCCCGACGCAGTAGCAGCGGACGAACTGGTCGTATTCGATGCCTTCCTGCAGGGTCATGCAGAGCGTGCCGGACTTGTTGTACTCCTCGAAAAGCTGTTCGAGCGTGTGGATCTTTGAGACGTTCTTCCATCCGCCGCCGTCGAAGGGTTTGAGGAACGCGGGGAAGCCGACGTAATTGACGATGCCTTCCCAGTCGAGGGGGAATTCGAGGTTGCGGAGCGATTCGCTCGTGATGTCTTTGATATAGCTGTGCTGCGGGAGGAGCACGGTCTTCGGGATCGCGACGCCGATCTTTGCGGCGAGCGAGAAATTGAAGAACTTGTCATCGGCGGACCACCAGAAGGGGTTGTTGATGACCAAAGTGCCCTCAAGCGCCATGCGTTTGAGCATTGCGCGATAGTAGGGGATCTCGTGCGAGATGCGGTCGATGATGACGTCGTAACGCTTCGTCTCGTCAAGGCGGATGCCGCCGACCTTTACCATTTCGGCAACGACCTCGCCGCCGCCTTTTTCGTTGATGCTGTTGATTATCGATTCGGGGAAGGTGACCTCGCGGCCGACCAAAATACCTACGCGTTTCATATTTGTATCTATCCTAGTATTTATAAGTAAGTGAAAATATAGCTCGGGCCAAAGTAGAAGATTTTAATAGTTATCGAACGTG
Organism: Pyrinomonadaceae bacterium; assembly: GCA_041751195.1. GTDB lineage: Bacteria > Acidobacteriota > Blastocatellia > Pyrinomonadales > Pyrinomonadaceae > OLB17. The sequence goes on from JBGSXX010000002.1 coordinate 99,246, forward strand.
CGGGCAAGGGTATTAAAGTTATTGCACAACATTGTTGCAACGTAGTATTCTATAGAAGCCGCATCTCACCCGCGGCGTTTGAACTTTCCGGAATTCCCATATCCAACGACCGAATAACTGAGAAAATGCTCGATACAACATCTACAATTGCGCAACAGCCCGACGCCGGTGCGCCGGCCGTCGATCAGAACGTCCAGTCTTTTCACAATGTACTGCAGCGAATGCTGGCGGTGGACAGCAAGGTCAGTGACCTTATCTTTTCGCCGGGGCGGCCGCCGCAGGTCGAACTGACGGGCGACCTGCAGGGGGTTCCTATCCCGGGGCTTGAGATGCTGAAGGCGCCGCAGATAAAGGCGATGTCCGACATAATGCTCCGCGGAAATGAGCAGGGGCTTGAGACGCTGGATAAGAAGGGGTCGTCGGATATCTCGTACAGCGTGCCGGGACTGTGCCGGTTTCGTGTGAACATTTTTAAGCAGCGCGGGTCGCATGCGATCGTGATGCGGGTTATCCCGACGACGCCCCCGAACTGGGAAGACCTGAACCTGCCAAAGGCGGTGCGGAACGTTTCGGAGTTGAAAAACGGGCTTGTGCTGGTGACGGGGCCGACGGGTTCGGGCAAGTCGACGACGCTGGCGGCGGTGATCGATCTGATCAACACGACGAAGAAATATCACGTGGTGACGATCGAGGACCCGATCGAGTTTATTCACGAGCACAAGCTGAGCACGATACATCAGCGGGAGTTGCATTCGGATACGCCGGATTTTGCGTTGGCGCTGCGTGCGGCCCTGCGGCAGGCGCCGAAGGTGATATTGGTGGGCGAGATGCGTGACCGCGAGACGATCGAGGTCGCAATGGAAGCCGCGGAGACGGGCCACCTTGTGCTGTCGACGCTACATACGATAGACGCGGCGAAGACGATCGACCGAATTATCGGTGTGTTCCCGAAGATCGAGGAAGCGGCGATAAGGACGCGGTTGTCGCAGTCTTTCCGGCGGATCGTCTCGCAGCGGCTGATGCCGAAGGTCGGCGGCGGACGGATCGCGGCGATTGAGATACTTGTTTCGAATTCGCGAACGCGTGAGTACATTGAAAAGGGCGAAAAAGAGGGACGCTCGATAACGGATGCGATGAACGACGGCGAGATCGAGGGAATGCAGACCTTCGATAAGGAGCTTGAGAAGCTGATCAGGTCGGGGAAGATCACGAGGGACGTGGGTATGGGGTACGCGACGAACGCGAACAACCTAGCACTGTCGATATCTGACATGGACGGAATCGTGCCGCCGCCGGTGCCGGATCATATGATCCAGGAGCGCGAAGAAACGCCGGTGGGCGGAGATGCCCCGGAGATCGAAGGATTTGAACGGTAATTGTTAGCGGTTGCCTTCGGGCAGAAGCTCGTAGTTGCCCATCTCGCGATTGTAGGAATCGAGAGCGCCGACGGAATCGGCTGTGGCGTCGAGCATCTGTTTGGTCATCGCGATGGAATCGGAGAGCTGTTCGAAATCGAGCAGCGAGAACTTTTCGGGCGTCGACATCGTGACGATCTCGTCGTTGAGGTAGTTGAAGAAGTTCTCGATGGACTGGAGCTGGCCTTCGACCAGTTTGACGCTGCGCTCGATCTCGTCGAAAGATGCGATGCGGCGTTTCAGGATCTCGACGTTGGTTTCCTGGATGCGGCGAGTCTTGTCGTCATCGGCACTTTCGGCTGCGCGGTAAGCTTGCGATAGCTGGTTGTGAACCGTTTGGCGGTTGATCGATTTCAGATGCTGTTTGCGGCGGCGATAGACATCGAGAAGGTCGACGAAATCTTCCCAACGCTGGTCGAGCGTGCGGAGATTCGACGGAAGCTGAGCGGCGCCGGTGAATTTGCGGTAATTGTCCTGGATCTTTTCCTTCATCCAGCGGAGATATTCGACCGCTTCGCGTTCGCGCGGGGTGAAGCTCTTGATCAGCTTTTCGCGGGTCGCTTTGCTAAGCTGGAGCATCCGCTCTTTCTCGCGGTTCTGCACGAGCTGGCGGTACCAGGGCATGTTGGGAACGAAGAGGACGTAGAGCAATTCGGCGACGATGGCGATGAGGAGGGGGATGACGCTGCCGGTGTAGGCGGCGGCCACTGCAAAACCTGCAAGCCCCCAAAAGTTGATCGGTTCCTTGATCGCTTCTTTGGCGTAGCTCGTATTAAAACGCTCTAAGTTTTGCTGGTACTTCGCCAGATCTGCCATAAAATACTAGATGCCGCCAGAGAGTCACGCGTTCGAAAAAGAATCCGTTACAGAGAACTTTTCACGTCGGTCGCTTCGGTTTCGATCGCGTCGTCGTGATCTTCGTCAGCGGACGATGCATCGGAACCCGCGGAGATTTGTTTAGCCCCAGAGTCGGATCCGCTGCCGAGCAAGCCCATCTGCGATTTATATTCGAGCAGCTTGTCTTGAAGCTGAATGTCCATCGCTTCGCGCTCGATGTCCTGCATCTGCGTATCGACGTTGCTCGAGCCCAGCTGAAGCTTTGCTTCGGCGGCGGCCACGCGGCGGTCGATCTTTTCGCGCATCTCGTTGAAGGTGGACGCATCGTCGCCGATGTTGAAGGTGTCCATCGTTTGCGCGAGTTGCTCTTGAAGCTTGGCCTGCTTGGCGGCGCTGATGAGCTGCATCGCTTCGGCACTACGCTTCTTCATGTTTAGCACGTAATTGTCGCGTGCTTTGAGCGCCTGCTTTGATGCGAGGGAAGCGTGTTCGAGCTGGGCGCCGGTGCGTTCCATGTCCATCTGAGCCTGCTGGAGTTGGCCGATGTAGGCGGTGGCGATGTCGTCGCGGCCCATTTTGACGGAGGCTTTTATCTTGGAATCGAGATCGACGACGGTCTTTTGAAGATTTTCGTGATTCTTCATCAAGAGGCGCTCGGTTGCCATGACCTGTGCGACTGAGTTGTTAAGCTCGGGCACGCGGTCGCGCATGTCGCGGATGGTCTGCTGCAGCACCAGTTCCGGGTTCTCGATCTTGTCCAATGCCGCGCCTGTACTTGCGCGAAATACTCTAGTTAATCTTTTCCACAATCCCATCTTTTAAGATATCGCTCCTAACGCTTTTGATAATAGACTCTTAACGACAAAATCTCTACGACAACTTTAATCGAGAAGTTGCAATTTACGAAGTAGTATAACAGGAAACGGTGATAAATAAATACAAAGCTGTCACGCCGGGTACTGAAAATATGTTCACCGGCAATTATGGTCTAAAATAGACGGGAAACTTTGGGCGGAATAAGGCTTATGGATGAACAACTGACGCGGGAATTGGCGGAACTGGACGGCGTTCTTATCAACAAATATGAGAACGATACGGAGTTGTTTGCGGCGCTGACGGAGCGGCAGCGTGAGCTTGGATTGTTGTCGGACGGGCGCACCTTTTCGCCTTTTTTACGGCATCAGTATATGCCGCGGGGGATGTATGACGAGATCGTGAGGGCGTCGGAGCTGCTCGCAGCGGCGTTCGACATGATGACGAGGGCGGCGCTTGAGGACCCGGAGATGATGTCGAGGCTGGGGCTGACTGAGCGTGAGGAGCGGTACGCGAGGATCGATCCGGGCTATCCGGAGGTGTGTAATTCGAGCCGTTTGGATTCGTTCATTTCGGGTGAGAATTTCAGCTTTTTGGAATATAACGGCGAGACGCCGGCGGGGATCGTGGACCAGATGCAGATCTTGAAGGTGCTGGAGTTGGTGCCGGAAGCGGCGGAGTTCTTAGCGAAGCATCCGCATTATCTGCCGCGGCCGCACGAGAAGCTGTTGGATGCACTGATCTCGGGGTACCGGGATTATGGGGGGACTGAAGAGAAGCCGCAGATTGCGATCGTGGATTGGAAGGGCGTGGCGACGGTTACTGAGTTTGAAGTATTGAAGGAGTATTTTGAGTCGCGCGGATATCCGACGGTGATCACGCAGCCCGATGAGCTGAGTTATGACGGCGAGATGTTGTTTGCGGATGATTTTCGTGTCGATATCTTTTATAAGCGTGTTTTGATCCATGAACTGTTCGAGGCGGTGGATGATGATCACCCTTTTCTGCGGGCGTATCGGGACGGGAATGTGTTCATGGCGAATTCGTTTCGGACGAAGATACCGCATAAGAAGGCGAGTTTCGCGGTGCTGCGGACGGAGGAGTTTCATCATTTGTTCACGGATGAGCAGGTGGAGGTGATATTAAAGCATCTGCCATGGACGCGGCGGGTTGGCGATAGGAAAGTGCCGGAAAATGGGCAGATGGTGGATCTGCTGGAGCACATTCGCGAAAATCGTGAAAAATTAATTATGAAGCCGAATGACGATTATGGCGGAAGCGGCATCATTGTAGGTTGGGAAAGTACTGAAAGCGAATGGGATGACGCGATCGAGAATGCGCTCGAAGGCCATTTTGTTGTTCAGGAGCGTGTGGATGTTGAGCGTGTGAAGTTCCCGTCATATGCGGAGAAGGCCTATCTTGAAGATCTGCTTATCGATTTTGACCCGTTCCTTTTTCGAGGGAAGGTCGAGGGCGGGCTTGTGCGGCTTTCGGCACAGACGCTTGTCAATGTTTCGATCGGCGGCGGTGAGACTGCTCTCGCAGTGCTCGAAGACACCTAAACCAAAACATCAGCGTGCAAGTAGTTGCGGCAGCGGACGTTCTGAATATGACGCTGCGATTCTCTCGTGTGCGGCGAATCAAATTTGAGCTCCTGCGGAAGCGGGCTTGAGAACAGGAAGTTTAGAAAAATGAAAAGACCTATTGCCCTCATCTTATTTATTGCTGTTTACTTTACGTCGATCGCGCCGCTTGCGGTTACGAATGCGCAGATCATCGGGAGAACGATGGAGACACAGTTGAAAGACCGGCCGTCTGGTTTGCAGTTTCGGCTGAGCGAAGGCTCACCGGAAGCTGAGACGCGCGATGTTCAACCGCCGGCGCCATCGACGGAGCTGGAGCGCGAGCAGGCCGCGGGGTTGTTAAAGCGACTGCCGGGGATCAAGTCCGACCCGACGGATGAGGTGGAGTTTGCGAAGCGTGTGGGCACGATGCCGGCGCCGAAGACGGGGCAGAAGGTGCCGGTGAGTTTTCCGGCTGCTGAGCAGAGAGATCCGCCGACGGGCGGGCAGAGCCGTGCACTTGAGGTTGTGAGATTTTCGCCGGAAGGGCAAGTTCCGCTGGCGCCGGATTTGAATGTGACGTTCTCGCATCCGATGGTGGCAGTGACGTCGCAGGACGAGGCGGCGAAGTATGCGCCTGTTGAGCTTTCGCCGAGTGTTGAGGGCCGCTGGCGGTGGCTGGGGACGAAGACGCTGATGTTTGACACAGACAAGCGTTTTCCGATGGCGACGCAGTTTACGGCGAGGGTGCCTGCGGGGACGAAGGCGGCGACGGGCGAGGCACTCGTCAAGGACTTTACGTGGACGTTTACGACGCCTCCGCCAAAGGCTGTGAATACATACCCGGGTGAAAGCCAGACGATGCGTCGGGACACGCTGATGTTTGTGGCTTTTGACCAGGCCATCAATCCTGAAGCTGTTATCAACACTATCGCCGTCACTGCCGGCGGGCGGAAGATCCCTATCCGATTGGCGACGGGGGCCGAGGTTAAGGCGGGGTCGATACCGTACTACATTCAGCAGGCACAGCCGGGGCGGTGGCTGGCGTTTCGTGCGGTGAATGCGGACGGTTCAGTGGCCGACGCTCTGCCGGGTGATTCGACGATCACGGTTTCGATCCTGAAGGGAACGCCGTCGGCGGAGGGGCCGCTGCGGACGACCGAAGTGCAGAGTTATAGTTTCAGGACCTTTGGGCCGATGCGGTTTGCGGAGGCCCAATGCGGATGGAGGGGGAATCGCGAATGTTCACCGTTCGAGCAGTGGTTTGTGCGCTTCTCTAATGGGATAGACCATGGAACGTTTAAGCCGGAGATGGTGAAGGTTGAGCCGGCGGTGGAGGGCCTTAAGATCTATCCTTCGGGCAATGCGATCTTTATAGACGGCTATAAGAAGGGGCGGACGTCATACAAGATCACGGTTGATGGCGGGCTGACGGATGTTTTTGGGCAGCAGCTTGGTAAGCCGATCACGGCGACGATAAAGGTTGGGGCGGCGGACGCCCAGCTTTATTCGCAGGGCGGCCAGATGATCGTGCTTGATCCGGCGGCGAGTCGGACATTTTCTATCTATTCGACGAATCACAACAGCGTTCGCGTGAAGATGTATCGTGTAAAGCCGGAGGATTGGAACGTTTATCAGCAGTATGTCCGATACCTAAATTACGATGACGGGAAGCGGCCGGTGATGCCGGGGCAGCTTGTTTCGGAGAAGACCGTGGCGATCAAGGGCGTCGCGGATGAAATGACGGAGACGCGGATCGACCTCGCACCGGCCCTGGCGAACGGGCTTGGGCATGTGGTGCTGGACATTGAGCCGACGACTCGCATCGATGAGCGTGATAGGTCGCGGGTAGTTAAATGGATCCAGTCGACGAAGATCGGGCTGGATGCGTTTGTTGATAATACGGAGCTGGTCGGGTTCGCGACGGAACTTGCGACCGGCAAGCCTTTGAGTGGGGTTGAGCTATCGATCTTTCCTAATGGTGCAGCTCCGGTGGCGGGATCTGTGGCGGAGAATGGTGCTCCGGGGGAAGGCTCGGTACTGGGGTCGATCTGGAACTGGGTTTGGAGCTGGGGTGCCGCTGAGGATATGGGCGCGGTCAATTCGGACGGGACGGCGGCTGTGGTCGAAACGATCGAGCCGGCACAGACGAACCGGACGGGGGCGAACGGTATATTGAGGCTTGCGCTAGCAGATCAGGCTGCGAAAGCGCCTAATCTTTTGATCGCGCGGAACGGGGGCGATGTCGCGTTCTTGCCGGAGAATGCGGCATATTACTGGAACGATTACGGCAGCTGGCATCAGAGAACACAGTCAGATTCGCTTCGGTGGTTCGTTTTTGATGACCGCAGGATGTACAAGCCGAATGAGGAAGTCGCGGTGAAGGGGTACGTCCGGCGGCAAACGGCTGGGAAGCTGGGGGACATTGCGGAACTGGGTGATGCGGCTGCGGGGATAACGTGGACCGCGTTTGATCCGAGGAACAATGAGGTGGCAAAGGGGACAGCGGAGTTGAATGCGTTTGGAGCGTTCGATTTCAAATTTAAGCTGCCGGACAATGTGAATCTTGGATACGCGCGGGTCCAGATATCGACGCGGAGTAACCTCTCGGGCGAGAGTTTCACACACCAGTACCAGATCCAAGAATTCCGGCGGCCCGAGTTTGAGGTGACGACGAAGGTTGAAAGCGAGGCTCCGCATTTTGTGGGCGGGCAGGCGGACCTTTCGGTTGAGGCGAAGTATTACGCGGGCGGAGGGTTGGCGAATGCGGCGGCGAATTGGACTGTGAGGGCCACCCCGACGAATTATACGCCGCCGAACCGTGACGATTATACGTTCGGAACATGGGTGCCCTGGTGGCGGACGTTTGATAGTCATGGCGGCCCTTCATCGACACAGACTTTTTCGGGCGTGACGGATGCGGCGGGAAGGCATTTGCTGAAGATCGACTTTGAATCGGTGAAGCCGCCCCGGCCATATACAATCTCGGCAAACGGTGCGGTTCAGGATGTGAACCGGCAGACGTGGGCGAGTTCGGCGACGCTGCTTGTGCATCCGGCGGAGCTTTATGTTGGGATCAGGACGCCTCGGACCTTTGTGCAGAAGGGCGAGAATATTCATATCGAATCCATCGTTACGGATATTGACGGCAATCTGGTGGCGGGGCGCGACATTGAGATCAAGGCGACGCTGAAGGATTGGCAGTTTGACGCGGGGTCGTGGAAAGAGGTGACCGTTGACGAGCAGGTGTGCACGACGAAGTCAGCGGAGGCGGCGGTTCGGTGTTCGTTCGTTGCGAAGGCGGGCGGGCGGTATACCGTGTCGGCGACGGTGATGGATGACCGGGAGCGGTTCAATGAGAGCCAGATCACGATATGGGTACCCGGCGGGAAGACGCCGCCGAACCGTGATGTTGAGCAGGAGGAGGCGCAGATAATCCCGAGTCAGAAAGATTTTCAGCCCGGGGACGTTGCGGAACTGCTTGTGATCTCCCCGTTCAGCCCGGCGGAAGGTGTGCTGACGCTGAGACGTGAGGGGATCGTAAAGACGGAAAGGTTTACGATCAAGGATTCGTCGATCACGTTGAAGATCCCGTTGGACGAGGCGTATCTGCCGAATATTCATGCCCAGGTCGATCTGGTGGGGTCGGCACCGAGGCAGGACGATGAGGGCGAGGTAGACCCGAAGCTGGCGAACCGGCCGGCGTTTGCGAGCGGAAGCATCAATCTGCCGATATCGATCGCTTCGCGAAAGCTGACGGTGGAGGCGGTGCCCAAGGATACGACGCTGGTGCCCGGTGGAGAGACGACGGTCGATGTTGCGGTGAAGGACAGCCAGGGGCGAGCGGTTGCGAACAGTGAAGTTGCGGTGGTTATTGTTGATGAGAGCATTCTTGCTTTGACGGGGTATTCGGTCTCGGATCCGGCGTCCATCTTTTATACGACGCGGCAGCCGGGGGTGACGGACCATCATTCGCGATCGGAGGTGCTGTTGGCGAATCCGGCGGATGTTGTTGCGGCGGGAACGGGAACGGGCACGGGAACGGTATCGGGATCGGGAAGCGGTATGGGGAGAGGCGGGGCTCCGCCTGCGCCGCCGGCAAAGATGAGGGCTGAGTTCGCGATGGCCGGACGCTCCATAGACGGAATGGAGGTCTTAGAGAGCGTCTCAGCGAGCGTCGGCGATCCTGCGGGAGGCGAGGAGGCGATCGAACTGCGTCAGAATTTCGACGCTTTGGCGGTGTTTGCCCCTTCGGTCCGGACGGATGCGGATGGGCGGGCGACTGTAAAGGTGAAGCTGCCGGATAACTTGACGCGGTATCGAATAACGGCAGTGGCGGTTGATCCCGGGAAGCGATTTGGTAAGACGGAATCGAACATCACGGCGAGAAAGCCGCTGATGGTGCGGCCTTCGGCGCCGAGGTTCATGAACTTTGGAGATCGGATCGAGTTACCAGTGGTGGTGCAGAACCAGACGGATGAGGATATGACGGTTGATGTGGCTGTGCGGGCTACGAATGCTGTCGTGGGTGGTGGCGCGGCAGGCGAGACGGCTGATGGCCCGGGGCAGGCCGGGAAACGGGTTGTCGTGAAGGCGAACGGACGCGAGGAAATTAGGTTTCCGGTTGCGACCATGCGGGCGGGAACGGCGCGTTTTCAGGTCGCGGTGAGTTCGGGGCGGAATACGGACGCTGCGGAGATCTCGCTGCCGGTGTGGACGCCGGCGACGACCGAGGCTTTTGCCACGTATGGCACGACGGACCAGAACGGCGCGATCTTTCAGCCGGTGCAGACGCCGGGGGATGTGTACCCCCAGTTTGGCGGGCTGGAGGTGACGACGAGTTCTACGCAGCTGCAGGAGCTGACCGATGCGTTCATTTATCTCGCAAATTATCCTTATGGGTGTTCGGAGCAGATATCGTCGCGGATGATCTCGACGGCGGCGTTGCGAGATGTACTTTCGGCCTTCAAGGCGAAGGATATGCCGACCGCGGCGGAGTTGGAGGCTCAGTTCAAGCGGGACATTCAGGTGCTGCAGTCGCGGCAGCGGGATGACGGCAGTTTTGGACTTTGGAAGCGGGACCGCGAGCGGTATGAGTTTCCGTTCCTGACGGTCCACGTGGCTCACGCATTGGCTCTCGCGAAGGCGAAGGGCTATGCGGTTCCCGACGAAATGCTGAACAAGACGAAGCCGTATCTGAAGAATATCGAGAATCACATCAAGGGCGAGTGGTATGCGTCGAATCAGCAGGTTAGGTGGACGATCTCGGCGTACGCTCTCTATGTTCGCGACCTGATGAGCGATAAGGACCCGGGCAAGGCGAAGAAACTACTGGCGGAAGCGACGATCGAGAAGATCAATTTTGAGGCACTCGGGTGGATACTGTCGGTGCTGGCGAATGATCCGGGTTCGACGGAAGAGGTGGCGTTGATCACGCGGTTCCTGATGAATCGGACGACGGAGACTGCGGCTACAGCGAATTTCATTACCGGATATTCGGACGGCGGGTGGCTTATAATGCACTCGAACCGGCGTGCGGATGGGGTAATACTTGAAGCGTTGATCAAGGCTGATCAGGGCAATGACATCATTCCAAAGGTCGTGCGCGGGCTATTGGCCCATCGGAAGAAGGGGCATTGGGGATCGACCCAGGAGAATGTTTTCATTTTGCTGGCGCTGGATAAATACTTCAATGCGTTTGAGAGCGTGACGCCTGAGTTTGTGACGCGGGTATGGCTTGGGAACACGTATGCGGGCGAGCAGGCGTTCACCGGGCGATCGGCGGCTTCGAACGTGCTAAACATCCCGATGTCGTACTTGGTCGAACAGGGCGGGACGTCGAATCTCATTCTCGATCGGCAGGGTGCGGGGCGGTTGTACTACAGGATCGGGATGAAATATGCGCCGAAGAATCTGAAGCTTGACCCGGCTGACTACGGGTTCACGGTACTTAGGCGGTATGAGGCGATAGATGATCCGGCAGATGTGCGGCAGAATGCGGACGGAAGCTGGACGATCAAGACTGGTGCGAGGGTACGTGTGCGCCTGACGATGGTGGCGCAGGCTCGGCGATATCATGTGGCACTTGTTGATCAGCTTCCCGCCGGACTGGAGATTCTGAATCCGGAATTGGCGACGACCGAGGCGATCCCAACAGATACGGGCGGGGGTAACACCGGTGTCGTCGAGATAGGCAGCCCGTCGATCGGCCGGAATTATTACTGGTGGCGAATGAATTGGTTTGAGCATCAAAACTTCCGGGATGAGCGGGCGGAGGCCTTTGCGTCGCTGCTGTGGGAGGGTGTTTATAACTACACATATGTGACACGGGCGACGACGCCGGGGCAGTTCGTGGTCCCGCCGGCAAAGGCTGAGGAGATGTACCATCCGGAGACATTTGGCCGGACGGGGACTGACTTTGTGAACGTGGAATAGATCGTAGTCCGCTGGGATTTGGGCGAGTCGCGGAATCGGCTCGCCCTTATCTACGCTTGATAAAGATGCGGGATTTGAGCAAACTTCAATCCGTGAAAGATAATTTTGCAAAGGTTCGCGAGCTGCTGTTGTTGGAAGCGTCGGCCGTTGAGAGGGCGGCTGATCGACTTGTCGCAGAAGATATTGAACGTGCCGTGGAAATCGTAGCAAGCTGCGAGAGCAAGGTTGTTGTGCTTGGCGTCGGTAAATCCGGTGTTATAGCGCAGAAGATCGCGCAGACGATGACCTCTACGGGGACAGTCGCCGTTTATGTTCATCCGTCGGATGCGATGCACGGGAGTCTGGGAGTCGTGACGAAGGGCGATGTCGTTGTTGCGTTGAGCAATTCTGGAGAGACGGATGAGATCGTGGCCATGCTGCCGGCGTTGAAGAATCGGGGTGTGCCAATAGTTGCGATCGTGGGAAATTTGGATTCGACGCTTGCGCGGCAGGCTGAGGTGGTGCTGGATGCGTCGGTTGATAAAGAAGCGTGTCCGCTGAACCTGGCGCCGACAACATCGACGACCGTGGCGTTGTCGATCGGCGATGCGATCGCGATGACGGTGATGGAGGCGAAAGGGCTGACGGCGGAGGATTTTGCGGCGAATCATCCGGCGGGACGGCTCGGGAAGCGGCTGACGGTGAGGGTGAAGGACCTGATGCACAGCAGTCCCAATGTGGCGCCTTCGGCGGGTTGGCTGGATGTCGTGAAAGGGATATCAAATGCATCGCTCGGGGCGGTGAATGTTGTGGGTGACGACGGCGGGCTGGTTGGGATCGTGACGGACGGTGATCTGCGGCGGACCATAGAGCGGACCCAACCGACTGATCTTGGCGGGGTGAATGCGGAAGGGATGATGACGCGCGGGCCGGTGACTGCGACGCCGGAGATGTTTGCGTATGACGCCTTGCGATTAATGGAGGAGCGGTCGTCGCAGATCTCAGTGCTGCCGGTGGTTGACGAAGACGGGATGTGCGTTGGTTTGGTTAGGCTTCATGACATTGTGAAGTTGGGGTTGTGAGCTACAACACGGGGGCTTCGCTATGCATCGAACATACCAGATGAAATCTCTACTTATCACTATTGGACTGATCGTGGCTTTGACGGTGTCGGCGTCGGGGCAGCAGACGAGCGTTACGATCAGTTTGTCTGAGCAGTTCTTTGACGCGGTGGTGGATGCTGTGTTCAATCATGGCGGGCCGCCGGAATTTTCGCTCGCGTCCGCGGATCCTGGGGTGGGGCTGGGGCCAATAGCCGCGATCTTAAATGGTTCGGGCGGGCAGCATTCGTTTGTAAACGCCGCATATAACGGGCCAACCGTGTGTCGGGACAGCATTCGTATGCTGCGTGAAAGCGGTGGTGTACGCACGGCTGTGCGGTTTCGAAATGGGGCGATACTGGCGCCGCTGGCTTTCGTCGGCAACTATAACCCGCCGCTTGTGGGCTGTGTGGAATTTTCAGGTTGGGCGGAAACGACCCTTTCGCTTGAGTTCGACCAGACCCGGCAGCGGCTGATCGCGAAAGCCAATGTGATGAACGTTTCGCTGAATGGTATGGGCGGCGTGGGCGGTAATGTTATCGCCCGGATGGTTCAGAGTGCGATCGACCGGAAGATCAATCCGATCGAGCTGATACAGATGGATAAGCTCTCGTTTGTGGTGCCGATGCAGAATTCGGCCAATCTGCGGATGCGGGCGACCGGGATCGCTCACGAGATTCGCGACGGGGCGATGGATATCAGAGTTGATTATAATTTTGAAAAGGGCACTTAAATCGTTTAGGTGTGAACCATATCGTTACGTACCGGCTTAGAACACGCCACTAACCTCTTTACTCCCATCACTTTCCCAGTCTGGTATATCGTTTGCACTTAACGGCTGTGGTTTGAAATCATTCGGCCATGGGTTGATAAGAGATAGGGGGAAGATCATGAAATCAAGGTACATCAAAAATCTGAGTCTTAGCGCATTGCTGGCCGGGGGATTGTTGTTTGGCTTGAGCATTGACACGAACGCACAGCGTGCTCGCGGGAACTCCAAAGAGGAGCAGAAGGCGGCAGAAGCGACGAAGGAGCGTAACGCCCGTGCGGAACAGGCTCAGCGTCAGCAACAGCAGCGTCAGCAACAGCAGACTCAGCGGGTTCAACAGCAACGCCAGCAGGCACAGCAGCGTGCGGCACAACAGGCTCAGCAGCAGCGTGCTAATCAGTCACGTCAGGCTCAGCAGCAACAGGCTCAACAACAGCAACAGCAAATGCAGCGTGTTCAGCAGCAGCGTCAGCAGGCTCAGCAGCAACAGCAGCAACGTGCCGCTCAGCAGGCGCAACAGCAGCGTGCGACCCAGCAGCAACGGCAGCAACAGCAAAGACAGGGTCAGTGGCAGCAGGATCAAAGAATCCAGCAGCAGCGTGCCGCTCAGCAGCAACAGCAGCAGAGGGTTCAGCAACAACGAGCGGGTCAGCAGCAGCGTGCACAGCGTGACTACCAGCGGTATGACCGCCAGCAGCAGCAGAGGCTTCAGCAGCAGCGGATAGCTGAATATAACCGGCGAATGCAGAATGCGCAGGCTCTTCGGTTACAGCGTCAGCGACAGCTCGAGCAGCAGCGGCGGATGAATTACCTGCGATATCAGCAGCGTTATTGGGAACAGGTTCAGCGTGACCGAGCACGGCTTCAGCAGGCTCGATACTACGACAACTATGTAAACGATTATCGTTATTCGCGTAATGGTAATTACTACTACACGAGCCAGTACGGTGCACAGATGCTTCAGGACGCGGTAAACCGCGGGTACGAGGAAGGTTTCTGGGCAGGTCAGGCTGACCGTCAGGACGGCTGGGGTTACAACCCGCAGGGTTCATACGGTTATCAGGACGCTTCGTACGGCTATGACAGTTATTACGTAGAAATGGACGAATACAGCTACTACTTCCGTGAAGGTTTCCGACGCGGGTACGAGGACGGCTACCACAGCCGGAATCAGTATGGCTACAACGACAACGGACGCTATAGCGTTCTTGGAGCGATCTTAGGAACGATCCTAAATATCGCAAGGTTTTAATACAACTGAATAGCAAGGAAGGGAGCCCCGCTCGAAGAAATTCGAGCGGGGTTCTTTATTTAGTCGCCGCATATTCGACGGTCTGGTTGCCGAAGCCGCTTTTTACTTCCTGCCTTACGAGTCCAATTTGGGGCGCGTACCATGCGGTCATCCGGATCGGCTGGCTGGGCACCTTTTGGCCGCGCATGGTGAGATTCATTCTGATCTCTGAATCGACCTTTGCGGTGTTGAAAGTTCCGCCGGGCACAGTGACCTTCTGATCGAGGGCGACTATCTCATTGACGATCTCGACGGTGCCGGAGGCTGCGGCCTTAACGGGGCCGGCGGCTATGTTCGCGCTTACTTCATAGGTCGTTGTCCATTCGTGTCCCAGGTTCCAAACTCTCGGGAACGTGACGCCCTCGGCCTTGATCGTTTCCATTGCGAATGACGCGTTGTCGGTGGTTCCCAGGTTGTTGTATTCGGCGTTTCGGAGGCCTTCGGCCGTGCAAATCCAGGTGCTGGTCATCTCCATCCCGCCGCCGAATCGGCGGTTTTCGGTAAACGTCCCTTCGTCGTTCGTTGACTGGGTTAGGGCGTATTTCGACGGAGCGGAACCCGTGATGGTGTATTCTTTGCTGGCGGCGGTATCGATGGGGTAGTACTCATTGAAACAGGCCCCAGCGGTTTCGGCACTGGCTATTTCCGTTGACGTTCGCGAGTTGGTGTCTTCGGCTGTTGAGACGCCGGTGTTCGAGCTGAACTGCTCGGTGATCCGGGAACAGCCGGCGGAAACGCCGATGAGGATGAGCAGTGAGATTGCCAGTTCAAGATGCGGATTCCTATGTGGACGGAACATTTTCGTTTCTCCTTTTGCGGTTGCGACGGGAATGATTGCTAAAATAGAGCGTTTGGAAGACAGGGTATTCTACATTCGATCGACGCGGACGCAAAAGCGCGGCTGTAGGATGGGTGTGATGGGCGTATCGCCGATCGATAATTAAATGGAAACTGCACGAGACAAACCGCTGGTTGCGATAATTGGCCGGCCGAATGTGGGCAAGTCGACGCTTTTTAATAAGCTGACGGGGTCGCGGAAGTCGATCGTCGGCAACGAGCCGGGGATCACGCGAGATCGAATTTACGGGGACGTTGATTGGAAATCGAGTATTTTTGAATTGGTGGATACGGGGGGGATCGTGCCTGACGACGAGGCGATCATCCCGGCGAATATTTTCAAGCAGGCGGGATATGCCATCGACAAAGCACAGGCGATAGTCTGGGTGGTGGACGCGCGTGCGGGTGTGACACCACTCGATGAGGAGATCTCGGTTTACCTGCGGAATATCGGCAAGCCGGTTTTTATTGCTGCGAATAAATCGGAGACACGGCGGGTGGAAGAGGAAGCGGCGGAGTTTTATCAGTTCGGCTTTCCGATGATACCGCTTTCGGCTGAGCATGGGACTTCGGTAGGCGACCTTTTGGATCAGGTACACGATGTTTTGGAATTCTCTGATGTTGCAGAAGAGGAAGTGACGGATGAGATAAAGCTTGCGATAATCGGGCGGCCGAATGTTGGGAAATCGTCGTTGCTGAACTCGATCCTTGGTGAGGAGCGTGTGATCGTTTCGCCGGTCGCGGGGACTACGCGGGATGCGATCGATACCCACCTGGAGGTAGACGGGCAGAAATTTACGCTCATTGACACCGCGGGGATACGGAGAAAAGGGAAGACGACGGAGATGGCGGAGAAGCTTTCTGTCGTGATGGCTCGGAAAGCACTTGAGCGGGCGGACGTGGCGGTTTTACTGATCGACGCGATCGAAGGCGTAACGGCGCTGGACGCGAATATTGCGGGTTATGCGGTCGATTCGGGATGCTCGGTCATACTTGCCCTGAATAAGTGGGACGCTGTCGAGGAAAAGGAAACGAATACGATCTATGAATTTGAACGTGATATCAGGCGGCAGATGAAGTTTTTGGACTGGTCGCCGATCGTCGCTATTTCGGCGTTGAAGGGGCAGCGTGTTACTAAGATATTGCCGCTTGTGGTGAAGGCGAACGAGGCGAGGAACTTTCGCGTTCCGACGGCGCAGCTTAACAAGTTTTTTGAAGAGAACATTTCGCAGCCGCGGAGCGGCGGGGCGCCGGCGCCAGTCAAAGGAGGCGTGTCGCGATTGAAGGTTAAATATATTACGCAAGGCGGGTTAAGGCCGCCGCTGTTCGTGCTGTTTACCGCGGGCGGCGGTGCTGCGAGCCTGCATTTTTCTTACTTGCGGTATATCGAAAATCGGCTGCGTGAGGAATTCGAATTTTTTGCGACGCCGCTGAGGCTGAAGGAAAAGCATCGGGAACCGAAGAAGAATTCGTAGATGGAAATCATTTTATTACTTATAAGAGTCTTCCTTTTCGGAGTTTTTGCGCTTGCCGGACTCGGTAAGCTTTTGGACCTCAACGGGTCGGAAAAGGCAGTGCGGGATTTCGGCATACCGGAACCGGCGGTGAAGCCTGCTGCTGTCGGGTTGCCGATGCTGGAATTGCTGATCGCGGTGATGTTCCTGAGCACGGCGTTGTCGTGGGCGGGCGCAATTTTGGCGGTGCTGCTGCTCCTCGCCTTCATCGGCGGGATGATCTATCAGATGGCACTGGGAAACGCGCCGGATTGCCACTGCTTTGGGCAGATACACAGTCAACCGGTGGGGCGTTCGAGCATTATTCGGAATGTTGGGTTTTTGATACTGGCGCTGTTCCTGGCGGTGCAGGGTAGTGGATTTCAGGGTGCGGATCTTGCGGATACGAACGCCGGGATGGTGCAAGCGATCATTGTTTTGCTAATCGCGCTTTTGGCGGCGACGGCCGTGTTTCTGCTTCTAAAGGTGATTGAGAATCAGGGATCGATCCTTATGAGGCTTAATATGCTCGAGCTGCTGGCGAACGATGGTGTTGTCGTAGATCGGCAGGAAGCGGGGAGCCCGGAGGATTCGCTGCCTATCGGGGCGCCGTTCCCGGATTTTGAATTGCCGGACGCGCGGGGCGTGAATGTTAAGTTTGAGCATTTGCTGAGCGGCCGGAAGGGGATGCTGTTCATGTTTGTCAGCCCGGATTGCGGGCCGTGTAAAGCACTGGCACCGGATGTTGAGAAATGGCGCGAAGAGTTTGCGGACAAGTTTCGAATCATCTTGGTTAGCCGCGGGACGGCAGCGGACAATCTGGAGAAGTTCGGTAGTGCGGCGGAGACCGACACGCTGATCCAGAGGAAACGGGAGTTGGCGGAAGAGGTGATGGCGAAGTGGACCCCGACGGCGATCTTTGTGGATGCGAATGGTGATATTGCGAGCCATCCTGCACTGGGGGACGAGGCGATACGCGAGCTGATCGCTGAGATCGGTGGGCGTGACCTTTCGCAGGAGTTCGTTCATTTCGCGAATGGGACTGGGCATCGGCCTGCCCTGAAGATCGGTGAAAGTGTTCCTGAGTTTTCGCTTGAATCGCTGGAGGGGAATGGGAACCTGACGGCGAAGGATCTGGCGGGTTCGCGGAAGCTGGTTTTGTCCTGGAGTCTTTCGTGTTCGCACTGCCGGGCGATGATTGATGAGATCAGCGTTTGGGAAAAGAGCCGTGCGCCGGGCGATCCTGATCTTATAATTCTGTCGGGCAGCGCGCGAGACGCACATGAGGACATTCAGCTGGAATCGCCTATCTATCTCGATCCGGGGCACAAGGTCGCTGCTCAGATCGGGCTGCGGGGAACGCCGTGCGGGATAATTGTTGAAAATGGGGTCATCCGGACCGAGGGCGGGATCGGTTCGCGGAATATCTGGTCGCTGATCGGGCGGAGGAAGTAGCGTTGAGCGATTCGCCGATCGAGTGGAAAATTGCCGCGACCGATGGCCGCGCACGGATGGGTACGCTTCGGACGCGTCGTTCGATTATTGAGACGCCGGTGTTCATGCCGGTGGGGACGCAAGCGGCCGTGAAGGGCGTCAGGTTTGAGTGGCTCGAGGACGAACTCGATGCCCGCGTCATTCTTGGCAATACGTATCATCTGTTTTTGCGACCGGGACCGGATATTGTGAGGCGGCTTGGCGGGCTTCACAAATTCTCTACGTGGAGGCGTTCGTACCTGACGGACTCAGGTGGGTTTCAGGTTTTCTCGCTCACGGATCTAAGGAAGCTATCAGAGGAAGGAGTTGAGTTTCGGTCGCATCTGGACGGGAGCAAGAGATTTCTTTCGCCCGAGATCTCGATGGAGGTGCAAGCGGCGCTTGGGTCTGAGATCGTGATGGCGTTTGACGAATGTCCGCCGGGGGACGCGGGTTTGGATGCGACGCGGAAGAGCCTCGAGCTTACGGCGCGGTGGGCTGCGCGGTCGAAGGGGAGGTTTGACCAACTGCAGGCCGAGGGGGCAGATACCGGGAGCGTTGATGCGTCAGGGCTGAGCGGGACGCAGGCGCTTTTTGGGATCGTCCAGGGCGCGGGGCATTATGAGCTTCGGAGCGAGAGCCTTGAGCGGACCGTCGAGATCGGGTTTGACGGCTATGCCATCGGGGGGTTGAGTGTCGGCGAAGAGAAGAGCGTGATGTACGGCGTTTTGGATCATATCGCGCCGAAGATGCCGGAGGATTCGCCGCGGTATTTAATGGGTGTCGGGACGCCGGAGGATCTGATCGAAGCGGTTTCGCATGGGGTCGATATGTTCGACTGTGTGATGCCGACGCGCAATGGGCGGACGGGGGGAGTTTTCACCTCGGCGGGGAAGTTGAATATCCGAAATGCGAGGTTTGCCGAAGACGAACTGCCGCTTGATCCGGAATGTGGATGCTCGGTGTGTGGACGGTATACGCGGGCGTATCTACGGCATCTTTATCAGGCCGGGGAAATGAGCGCGGCGACGATGATCTCTCACCACAATCTGGCTTTTTACCTTGACACGATGCGCCGCGTTCGGCAATCTATCCAATTCGGTAAGTTCGAAGAATTCAAAAAAGATTATCTATATAAGTTGCAGGAGAATGGGGCCGTAGGCGTTTGATAATCAACTTGCGAGTGTATATTATTGACCTTTTATTTTCCGCAATGTTTTCAATGAATACAATTCTGTTCTTTTTTCAGGGTGACGTGGGCGGCCTTCTTGTGGCTGTCGCGCCCTTTCTTCTAATATTCGCGATCTTTTATTTCCTAGTGATCCTCCCGCAAAAGCGCCAGCGCCAGCAGCTGCAGGAAATGATATCGCAGCTGAAGATCAACGACGAGGTCGTGACCAACGGCGGAGTGATCGGCAAGATCAAAGAGATAAAGGATACGAGCTTTATCATCCACAGCGCCGAGAAATCGTTCCTCGAGATAGGAAAGACGGCAGTCGTCGGAAAGAAAGCAGAATAACACCGGGAGGTCCGCATCATATATGCAGCGCCATCCGGGCCGTGTATTCCGCTAAATATTATAATGAACAACAGCCTCAAGATCAGAACAGCGATCATCATTGCAGCTACGCTTCTAGCTATTTACCTTGTCTTTGGTCCGCGCCATACACCGACGTCGGCCGATCTTTCATGGACGGGGATGAAGGCGAACCTTTCCGAAAACATAGATCTGGGTCTCGACCTGCGGGGCGGCTCGCACCTCGTCATGCGTGTGCTAACCGACGATTATCTGAAGACGTTGACGGAAGGGACGGCTCAGTCCGCGCTGGCGGCCGCACAGGATGCGAATATGCCTGTGACCGGCAGCGAGATCACCGCGGAGAACAGTTCTTATACGATAACGTTGCAGTTGAGCGATGTTGGTCAGGCGGAAGCGGTTAGCAAGATCGTTAAGGAAAAGGTTGACCTTTTCAATTGGTCGGAAACGGTAACTGACAACGCGATCGTTTGGTCGTTGCCGGGAAACATACAGACGGTTCTGAAGAATCAAGCGGTCGATCAGGCGATGCGGATCATTGATAGCCGTATCAACGCCTTTGGGGTGAGGGAGCCGACGCTTCAGCGTCACGGCGCTGAATCTGCGGGTCAGATTCTCCTTCAGATGCCGGGTGTTGATGACCCCGAACGTGTAAAGGAATTGCTCGGTGCTGAATCGCGTCTTTATTTAATGAAGATCGTCGGCCCGCCGAGCCCGGCTCCGGTTCAGACTTACCCGACTGAGCAGGCTGCTCTGCAGTCGATCGGGGGCGCCGAAACAGCAAATCGCCGGGTTTATCCGATGGATGAACGAAACGACGGAACTACGCCGGTCGATCCGGAAGCTCCGCCGACGAGTTGGGTCGTCGTCGAATATCCTGCAGTTGTTGACGGCAGTGAACTTCGTGATGCACAGGCGGTTTCGCGTACGGGCAGTGAGATGGATTATCAGATCTCGTTCTCGTTCAAGCCGGCCGGCGCGCAGAAATTTGGCGAGTGGACGGGCAGGAATATCAATAATTATATGGCGGTTGTGTTGAACGAACGGGTTCAATCGGCTGCTTACATTAGGTCGCAGATATTTGATCAGGGTGAGATCTCGGGGCAGTTCGTTAAGTCGACAGCCGACGACCTAGCGTTGACGCTTCGCTCGGGTGCATTGCCGGCGAAGATAGAGTATTTGGAAGAGCGTACGGTTGGGCCGAGCCTTGGGGCGGATTCGATCAGAGCGGGTGTGAGTGCATCGCTCGCGGGACTGATCATGATCATCGTATTCATGCTCATCTATTACCGTGGATCGGGCGTGAATGCCGTGGTCGCTCTTGTCTTGAATCTGCTTTTTGCGCTTGCGGCACTGATCGTAATGGGTTCGACGCTGACGCTTCCTGGTATTGCCGGTTTCCTTCTTGGTATAGGTATGGCGGTGGACGCGAACGTGCTTATATTTGAGCGGATCCGTGAGGAACTGCGCGACGGGAAGGATGTGGCAACGGCGATAGCGAATGGATTTGATCGGGCGTTTGTCACGATCGTCGATTCGAACGTAACGACGATCATCTCGGCGATAATACTTTACCTCTATGGGTCGGGGCCGATAAGGGGCTTTGCGGTCACGCTTATTCTTGCCTTGCTGATCAACCTGTTCACGGCTGTGTTCGTTTCGCGCACCATTTATATGTGGCTGCTGGAACGAAACCCGAGTATGAAGCGATTGAGTATCTAGAAGATTTAGAGCCTGTGTTGCGGCATGGATCGTAGCGGGCTATTTAGCAAAAAGTAATGTTTCAATTTTTTACAGATCTTAAAGTCGATTGGCTTGGATGGCGCAAGCCGTTGATTTTTCTCTCGATCGCGTTTTTGCTTGCCGGGCTCGGCTCCGCGGTCGCGCGCGAGATGACGCCGGGCGGGACAGATGCGTTTAACTTGGGTGTCGACTTTCAAGGCGGAACGGTTATAACGGCGAAGTTTCGTGAGAAGCCTTCGATCCCGGAGATCCGCACGGCTTTGAATAGTGTCGGTATCACGGAACCCATCATTCAGGATTCGACCGATAAAACGGATGAGGTCTTGATCAAGATCCCGCTCGTCGAACGCGAGCCGGGAACGGTCGATATCGCTGTCCCGGCAGCCAACACGGCCGAGGCCGATGCGAATGCGAACACGGCCGGTGAAGCGGGAGAGCAGCCTGAAGGGCAGGACGCACCGGCGGCGATCGGGCAGACGCAGGTTGAGGCGGGGCGCGAGTTAGTGCGTCAGGCGCTTAATACATTTGGGCGTGAGGCGGTCGCTACGGTCGAGCTTCCGCAAGACGAAGGCGCGGCGTATAAGATCGTCGGAACGGACTCTGTGGGGCCTGTGGCTGGTGCTCAGTTGCGTGATGCGGCTGTCATTGCGACGCTTCTCGGACTACTGGGCATGCTGCTGTTCATTGCGTTTCGGTATGACTGGACCTACGCTGCCGGTGCCGTGGTTGCGGTGTTCCACGATGTACTGATCACGCTGGCGTTCTTTTCGATCTTCCAGTGGGAGGTCAGTTTGACGGTGCTGGCTGCGATGCTGACACTTGTTGGATTCTCAGTGAACGACACGATCGTGATCTTTGACCGTGTGCGTGAAAACACGGCGCTCAACCGCAGCGGAAGCCTTTACGACCTTACGAACCGGGCGATCAATCAGACGATGTCGCGAACTGTGGTCACTAACGGACTGACGTTTTTGGCTGTGCTCGCACTTGTGCTATTTGGCGGTGAGGTCCTGCGTGGGTTTTCGTTGGCGCTTTTCGTGGGCATCATCGCGGGTACTTATTCGACGATCGCGATCGCGAGCCCCATCGCCATTTGGTGGCAGAGTAAGCTTGGCAAGGCCGAGATGAAGGACGTGACGACGGCTAAGCCGGTCGGTCAGAAGATGGCGTCTGCGTCGCGGAAATCAGTGACCCGGCGGCCGGTAACCCGATAGGCGTTAAGCATCTGTAAAGTTTTGTAAGAACACGCAGAATAAGATAAAAGGGACCGATGTTGTTCTTGACTTTCGTGCATCAAAAATTTAGACTTCTCTACGTTGCTGGTCAATTAAATATTGCGTGTCTGCTTTTCCGGTTCTATTTGTGTGAAACGGAGGTCGTCGGGCTTTGATTCAATTTGCCGGCATTTTCATTTGTCCCGCATTTGATGAAAGTTCAAACGATTCTGTAAAGCAATACGCATATCGAGTTCTGTTCAACTTTCGCTAGTGAAAGTGATTACAACTTGAGCTCGGATGATTGTCATCATACTTTTACAAGGTTTCGTGGCCCTTGACGACAGTTTGGCACCGGTAGAAAGGGAGGAAGAAAAGATGTTAGACCAATTAGTAGAATCAAGAAGCACAGCGGGCGAGAATACGCGACGCAGCGGATTCTTGCTTACCACGTTCGTCATTATGTCGACGATCTTGGTAAGTGCGTGGTTGTACAGCTTGTTCGCAAAGGATTTTGCGATGGGAGCTGACGACCTCTCGCTGCAGACGCTGGTTGCCCCGCCGGTTGTTGAAGAAGTTCCTGAGCCGGAACCGGAGACGCCGCCCGAGGAGCAGCAAAAGGCGCCGAACGTAGATGTTCGTAAAGAGATCATCGCGACGATGACTGAGACGCCGCCCAAGGTTCCGGACAAGCCGAGTGTGGTGCAGAACACGATCCCGCCGCGAGATCCGAATCGATTCACGGTGCAGGGTGATAGGAACTTCAGTGCCGAAAACGCACCGCCGCCGAGTTACACAGGCCCGGTAAACACGACTGGGACCGGAAGTAGCAGTGGATTGACCGGAGGCGGAGGTTCGGGAGAGACAGGCGGAGCCGCCCCCCCGCCGCCCCCGCCCCCAGCTCCGAAGCCCGTGCCGAAGCAGATCTCAGGTGGTGTGCTTAACGGTAAGGCTCGAAGCCTTCCGAAGCCCGCTTATCCTTCGACCGCACGTGCGATGAAGGCAGCCGGGACAGTCACGGTTCAGGTCGTAATTGACGAAAGCGGTAACGTGGTTTCGGCGAATGCCGTTAACGGACACGCTCTTCTTCGCCCGGCAGCAGTCGCTGCGGCCCGTCAAGCGAAATTCAGCCCGACGATGTTGTCCGGGCAGCCGGTCAAGGTGTCCGGAGTGATCACCTATAATTTCGTAGCTCAGTAGTCGGGCACACGATCATTAACCGGGGCGGAGACCCCGTCCCGGTTATACAAAAAGTTTCAAATTTCCGTATTAAACAAGATCTTACGTTTTCTTTGGAGGAAAAATCATGACCTTTTTTGCAAGCCTGATAGGAACCGACGTTCTGGGCTCGTTTATGTTCTTCGCCGGTGAAGGCGGACAGATATCGTTCGGTGTTTATGACATCGTCGCGAGTTTGACCATACCGGGTTGGGCCGTTATCATCACGCTGCTCATCCAGTCAGTTTACCTGATCGCCGTTGGTATCGAGCGTTGGCTAACCTACAACAAGGCAAAGCAGCAGTCGCGTCAGTATGCTCCTAAGGTGGCTCAGGCACTGAAGAACAGCAATATTGAAGAAGCTATCAGCATCAGCGATCGTCATAAAGATTCGCATCTCGCTATGGTCGTTTCGTCGGGGCTGAAGGAATTCAGTGCTCATTACAACAACGAAGAGATCACGGCTGATCAGATGGAATCTTCGAAGCGTGCTCTTGAGCGTGCCATTGCAATTAAGACGGCAGAACTCAAGCGTGGCCTTTCGGGCCTTGCGACCGTTGGTTCGACGGCACCATTCGTGGGACTGTTCGGAACTGTTGTGGGTATTATCGGAGCGTTCGTCGCTCTGGCGCAGGCTGAAAGTGCAGGTATCGGTGCCGTGGGTGCCGCTATCGCAGAGGCCCTGGTCGCTACCGCATTTGGTATCGGTGTAGCTATCCCGGGTGTGTGGCTGTTCAACTACTTCACCAACAAGGTGACCAGCTTTGGCGTGGAAATGGAAAACTCGGCTTCTGAGCTGATCGACTACTTCATCCGCCAGCGAACGAAGCGCTTGAACGGCTAAGTGAATTTGGTTTCGTTTTAAGGGAGATTAGGCAATGGGTGCAAAGATCGGTGGAACCGACGAATTTAACTCCGACATTAACGTAACGCCGATGGTGGACGTAATGCTGGTGTTGCTGATCATCTTTATGATCGTAACCCCGCTGCTCCAGCAGGGTGTGAGCGTTAATATTCCGAGGGACATGAACTCACCGGACGAGGATATGAATATCACAAAGGACACGTCCGTTGTGATATCGATCCCTAATAACAACGACTTCTATATCGGCAAAGATCCGTTTCCGATAACGGCTCTCGGAGAGAAGATCCAGACAATGATGAAAGACAAAGCGCCTAAAGATCGCATTGTTTACATCAAGAGCGGGGTCGAGGTCGATTACGGCACTGTGGTGCAGGCGATCGACACAATCCGAAAGCAGGACATCGATAAGATCGGGCTCGTTGCTGATAAGAGGAAAGGGGAACCGGCGGCAAATTGATAAGGCGGGCCGGGCAGCCGGTCCACGTGGAGGTAAATCACTATGGGAATGTCAACAGGCTCCAAGGATGGAGGAGCAACTCCAAACATTAATGTAACGCCGCTGATCGACGTGTTGTTGGTGCTATTGATCATCTTTATGATCATCACACCGGTAAAGCCTAGCAGGTTTGAAGCCAAGGTTCCGGCAGAGCCGAAACCGGATCAGCAGCCCCTGGATGTTAAGCCCAATCCGCTAACGCTGGTCGTTACGATCAACCGCGATTCCCGTGCACTGGCACTGAATAACGACGCCGCCGGGAACGTTGACGATCCGTCAGCACTGACGACTCGCTTGCGCGAGATCTTTGAGCAACGGACGCAGAACGACGTGCGTAACGACGTAACGAACCAGATCGAGAAAACGATCTTTATCAAATCGCCGACCTCGGTGAGGTATGGAGACGTGGTGAAGGTTATCGATGCGGCCAAGATGGCTGGGGCTGAACCGATCGGCTTACAGATAGACGACCTAAGTCAATAATTTAGATAAGCGGCGGCAGGCCTCACCGGCCGCCGCCTTATGGAGCTCAAAGAATGAGATTGTCTCGTTTAGGTATATTAGTTCTTGTGGTGATGTCTATTTTCACCACAAGCAGCTGTTCATATTTTAACCGTATCGTCTCCAGAAAGAATCTGGTCGATGGTTCGATCGCTTACAAGGAGCGAAAATTTGACGTAGCAGGAGACCTATTTAGAAGGGCTGCGGAGCGTGATCCTCAGGGCGAAACACTTGAGGGCCGTACGGCTCAGCTCTTTCTCGCACGCACGCTTCATTCCCAGTTCATCGGCGATCGTCAGAACCTAGCATTGGCTGATTCGGCGATCGAAGAATATAAGAAGATGCTAGCGATTGACCCGAACGAACAGAGTGCGTATAAGGCGATCGCGGGATTGTACGATTCGCTGAGCCGTCCGGACGAATGGCAGGCTTGGGTCACGGAGCGAGCGAACAATGAGAATATTCTTCCGCAGCACAGGACCGAAGCTTTTACATCCCTTGCGGCGAGACAGAATACATGTGCGAACGACGTCTCTAACTCGGATGCGGTGCGAAAGCCCGTCAAGCGTGATGGAGAGGATGCATATGAGTATGTCAGGCCTGCGAACGAAGATGAATTCAATAGGTTTCGGCAGTGCGTGATGACAGGTAAGGATCTGATCGAACGTGCAACGGCGCTTGAGACCGATGAGATAAAGAATGCGCAAAACATTGACATCGCTTCGCTGAGTGACGGAGAACTCCGACAAAAGCATGAGGTTGTCAAGGTGTTTGAATCTGCACGATCATATCGGACGGCACTGCTCCTTCAGGAGGCCCGTTTAGCTGAAATGGAGAATCGGACAGCAGACGCCGAGCGCATCCGGAAAGAAGCTGACGCGGCGCGAGAAGCTTCGACGGCTCTGGGCACTGTGAACAAGAACATGGATACGGCGATCGAGCAGCGTATCGCGGCGGCTACGGCGGCTAACGAGAACGCGAATGGGGCCGGTGCAGAAAATGCGGCACCTGCGGGACAGTAGAGGCCGGCAGTTTGAAATTGAAAGTGACGCTCTTTGCGAATGCGAGGGGCGTCATTTTTTGTCTACTCGTTACTGGGCGAGCCCGACATGTCTTGTGATCTCCCGTGCTGCCGCAGATGATGTAAAATATTGATAGACTTGCCAACATGATCAGGATCGAAGACGTCATAGAAAAGGTTGAGCGTAACCGGCCGAATCCGGATATCGACCTTATTCGGCGCGCTTATCTTTTTTCGGCGATGCATCATAAGGGCCAAAAGCGGGCGTCGGGCGAGCCTTATCTCGTGCATCCACTGGAGGTCGCGGATCTGCTTGCGGAGATGCGGCTAGATGAGGTGAGTGTGTCGACCGGGCTGCTTCATGACGTGGTGGAAGACACACTGGTCGATCTGGACACTATTCGCGAATATTTCGGCGACGAGATCACCCTTTTGGTTGACGGTCTGACGAAGATCGCGCAGATCAGCAGCCTGTCGAAGGAACGCCAGCAGGCAGAGAATGTCCGAAAGATGGTGCTGGCGATGATCACGGACGTTCGGGTCGTGCTGATCAAGCTGGCGGACCGGCTCCACAACATGCGTACGATGCAGTTTCTCAAGCCTGAGAAGCGTGTGAGGATCTCGCAGGAGACGCTGGATATCTATGCTCCGATAGCGCATCGCCTTGGCATGGGTAAGATGCGTAGCGAGCTTGAGGATCTAGCGTTCCAGAATATCTATCCGGATGACTACAGGCGCCTCGCGAAAGAAGTCGATGCCCGCCGCCCCGACCTAGAAGCCGCACTCGACCGCATCAAGGACACGATCGAAATCAAGCTTAAAGAAAACGACGTCCCATTCGTCGAGGTGCAGGGACGGGTCAAGCGGCTATATTCGCTGTGGAAGAAGCTTAAGAAACAGAAGATCACGATCGAGCAGGTTTACGACCTTATCGCGGCGAGGATAATCACGACCGACGGACGAAAAAATTGCTATGTAGCGTTGAGTGTAATTCATGACACCTGGACGCCGGTGCCGGAGAGATTTCGCGACTGGATCGCGATACCGCGCGACAACCTCTATCAATCACTGCATACGTCCGTGATCGGGGACGGTGGACAGGCATTTGAGGTACAGATCCGCACGGAGGATATGCACCACATCGCCGAAGAGGGTGTTGCGGCGCACTGGAAGTATAAAGAGGCGAAGCTCGGCAGCGAAGAAGATGATGAGAGCATTGATGAGCTGCGCAATACAGTCGAAAAACTGCTGCTCCCGCTTGTTGAGAACACCAATGACGACGAGGACTCGGTCGATTTTGTCGAGACCTTGAAGCTGGACCTGTTTCCGAAGGACGTTTATACGTTCACGCCGATGGGGAAGGTGATCCAGCTTCCGCGCGGTTCTTCGCCTATCGATTTTGCGTATGCTATTCACTCGGAGGTAGGGGATGCGTGCACGGGTGCGAAGATCAATGGACGTATTGTGCCGTTGAAATCGGAGCTGCAGAACGGAGACGTGGTAGAAATACTAACTACGGCCAACTCGAAACCTTCGCGTGACTGGCTGAATCACGTGATCACGTCGAAGGCGAGAAATCGGATTCGGCACTGGATCTCGGAACAGCAGCGGACGAATTCGATCGACATAGGACGGAAGCTGCTTGAGAAAGAGGCTGACAGATTTAGGGTCTCGCCGAAGAAGCTGATCAACAACGATACCGAGATGAAGCGCATCGCCAACGAATATGGGTTGGGCCGGCCGGAGGACCTGCTGGCGTCGATCGGTTACGGCAAGACGCTGCCTCGCAATGTGCTCGCGAAGTTTCTAGGCGCGGAGAAGTTTGCAGAACTTGATCCGGAAAAGCGAACCGAGTCTCGAATTGAAAGCGGGATGAAGGCGGTGAAGAAATTCATCGGGATGGGGGAGGACGCGATCATCGTAAAAGGCGTCGACAACCTTTTGACCGCGCGTGGCCGTTGCTGCAATCCGCTTCGAGGGGAGGATATAATCGGCTATATCTCGCTCGGTAAGGGAATCGTCGTACATAACAAGCGCTGCAAGAACGTCAAGCAGTTGATGGTCAACCGCGATCGGATAGTGGAAGTCGAATGGGCGCCGAGTGACAAGGACGAGATCCAGTCGGTCAGGCTTTTGGTTACGACGGAGAACCGTACCGGGATGCTGGCGGGCATTACGAACGCGATCGCCGATATAAAAACCGGGATCCGGGACGCCTCGGCGAGCGTGTCTCGGGACGACAAGGGGCTGATCGAGGTGACTGTCGAAGTATTCGATAAGAAGCACTTGGACCGCGTAGTTAGTGCCGTTGAACAGGTTCCGGGCGTGATCGCAGTTGAGCGGATGAACGCTAATTAACGCATGCTGAATTTTTTGTTTACATCGCCAGATGTTTACTGCTATTGTTGAAAGATCATACTTGTCGGACCCATTCAATGGATTCGATTCATTTGTACTTAGCCCACAATTCTTCATTTATCCGTCATTTTACGCCGCGGGGTCGAAGTCCGCGTTCTTTTCAGATAGTTAAACAAAAAAGGAGACTTTCACAATGAAGAAATTCGTAGCTGTTTTGTTCGTGGCCGCGATATTTGGTTTGCTATCGGCATTTGTGCCGGTGCCGACCTCAAGTGGGCAGGAGCGAGTTAAGAAGTTTGAACGGGCAGAGCAGCCCATTGCAGACTCGTACATCGTTGTTTTGGAGGACTGGGCCGCGGGTGCCCGGGGCGAGGATTCGCGTTCAGATGAGGTCGCTGAGGAATTGGCGATCGTCTATCAGGGCCGCGTTGATCGCGTTTACAGACACGCGCTCAATGGATTTTCGATCAAAATGAACGCGAAGCAGGCCGAGGCGTTGAGCCGCGACCCGCGGGTCAAGTTCATTGAAGAAGACGGAATCGTTACCAAGCAGCAAACGACGCAGACGAATGCGACATGGGGCTTGGACAGGATCGATCAGCGAGATCGGCCCTTGAATGGAACGTACGTCTATGAAAACAATGGTTCCGGTGTTAGAGCTTACATTTTGGATACCGGCATTCTTGCCTCGCATAATCAGTTTGGCGGTCGAGTAACCGGCGGCTATACAGCGATAAACGACGGGCGTGGCACGACGGACTGTGACGGTCATGGCACGCACGTGGCCGGAACTGTGGGAGGCAGCGTTCACGGCGTGGCGAAGGGCGTAACGTTGGTGCCGGTTCGTGTTCTGGATTGCAATGGCTCAGGAACGATTTCGGGCGTGGTCGCAGGCGTCGACTGGGTTACTGCTAATCATGTTAAACCGGCTGTTGCGAACATGTCATTGGGCGGAGGCGCGAGTTCCACGTTGGACAACGCAGTGTCAAATTCAATTGCGGCGGGTGTTACGTATGCGGTTGCGGCAGGAAACGACAATCGTAATGCTTGCAACTATTCACCTGCCCGTGTCGCGTCAGCCTTGACGGTCGGAGCGACGACCAGCACTGACGCACGTGCATCGTATTCCAACTTTGGTAATTGCGTAAATATTTTTGCACCGGGAAGTTCGATAACCTCGACATGGTACACGAGCACGACGGCCACGGCGTCGTTGAGCGGCACGTCGATGGCGTCGCCGCATGTGGCGGGTGTCGCGGCGTTGTACCTGAATGCGAATAATGGTGCGTCCCCAGCGACGGTTAACAGTGCGATCATCGGGAATGCCTCGGTTAATAAACTCTCGAGCATTGGAACGGGATCGCCGAATTTGCTGTTGTATTCGCTGTTTGGGGGTGGTGGCGGACCCGAGCCAACGCCCGAGCCATCGCCGACCGTTTCGCCCGAGCCATCCCCAACGCCCTCGAGCATCACATTGACTGTGACGATGACGAAGCAACAGGGTATCAACCGGGCGAATCTCTCGTGGAGCGGAGCAACCGCATCGGCGGATGTTTTCCGAAATAACGGGAAGATTACGACCGTTACTGGGACTAGCTATGTTGACAATCTGGGACGCGGCGGCGGAACTGTGACCTATAAGGTCTGCAACGCCGGCACGACCACGTGTTCGGAATCGGTAACCAGGTCCTATTAACGGGGCTGGAATAAATCAGCGGCGGAGTCAGGTAACTGGCTCCGCCGTTTTGTTTCTGTCGGGTAATCTGGTAAAATTCGCCTTTTGCTTGAGTAATCTAACGTAATGAAAGAGACAGTTACAACCGAGAAAGCGCCGGGTGCGATAGGACCATATTCACAGGCGATAAAGGCGAACGGGATGGTTTTTTGCTCGGGGCAGATACCTATAGATGTGGCGACGGGTGAGTTTGTTTCCGACGATGTTGCGGAGCAGACGGACCAGGTTTTGCGTAACTTGAGTTCGGTTCTTGAGGCTGCGGGCACGAGCATCGACAACGTTGTAAAAACGACGGTCTTCTTGGCGGATATGGGCGATTTCGCGGTGATGAATGAGGTTTACGCGAAGTACTTCAGCGATAACAAACCGGCTCGGGCGACGGTTCAGGCAGCGAGACTGCCTAAGGACGCAAGGGTAGAGATAGACTGCATCGCGTTGGCATAACCCGATGCGCGGGGCAATAAGAAAAGCCAAACGCCGAAGAATCGACGTTTGGCAACCTAAAACGGTACCGCTAACTCAAATAGATTTACGCGGCTTTGATAATCTTTCCGGACTTGATACACCGGGTGCAAACCTTTTGACGGCCGTTTCCGCCTGCGGGGAGCTTCACGCGGACCGACTGAAGGTTCGGATTGAACCGACGCCGAGTCTTGTTGTTCGCGTGAGATACATTATTTCCAAATTGCGGACCTTTACCGCATACGTCGCATCGCTTAGCCATAATAATTGCCTCCAATAACAATGAGGTATGAACAGTGAGTTTTGCAAAACTCAAAAACAAGTTTTATAGCAATTTACGCAGACATAGTCAAGTAATGATACAAATTGATACCTTGAAAGGAGCTTTTTCCAACGTGCAAATTTTCAACAAACATACCCTTTTCATTTCGATGCTTTCGCTTACAGCCCTGATCGCAGGTGCGTGCGGAGGAGCGACCGACCCTGCTGGGCCTAACGGTGTGGATCCGAACGCCACGGCAGCGACTGTGAACGGCAAGGCCATCCGAATGGAAGAGGTTGAACGTGCGATCAAACAACAGGCTCAGGGCCAGGAAGCCAGCCTTTCGCAGCTTGAGCTGGCCTCGGCTCGGCTTCAGGTCCTGCAGGGACTTATCGAGCAGGAAGTGATGTTTCAGAAGGCGGAGGCTGAAGGAACGATGCCGACTGACGAAGAGGTCAACGGCGAATATAACAAGCGAAAGGTTGACAGCGGCATGTCGGCGGAGCAGTTTGATAAGGCGTTAGCGGACATGGGGCAGACCGAGGCTTCGGCCAAGGATCTGATCCGTCGCGGGTTGGCGATCCAGAAGTTGACCGACAAGGTGACCGGCCAGATCGCGAATCCGAACGACAGCGAGATCGAAGGGTTTTTCAATAGCAACCGCGAGGCGTTCAAGAATCGTCGTGGTGCTCAGTTAGGTGCGATCGTATTTGACCCACGCGACCTCGGTGATGGCGATACAACCAAAACGGACATGGAAGCCCAACAGAAAGCCGCGGAAACCGGGCGACGTTTGTTGCAGGGCGCGGATTTCGCTACTGTGGCACGTGAGGTGAGCGAAGATCCGGACACGCGTTTTCGCGGTGGTGACTGGCGATATTTTAGCGAAGAAGAGATGAAGCAGGTGTTTGGCGATGAGTTGGCGGCGGCTGTGATGACGAAGATGGAACCTGGACAGATCATTCCCCAGATCATCCCATTCGAAGGCCGCTACCTGATCTTGAAACTGCAGCGAAAGCAGGAGACCGACGAGGACCGTACGCTTGAGTCGCCGGGTGTGAGAAAGGAGATCATCGATTTTCTTATCAATTCGCGTAAGCAGCTTCTTGCGGCGTCGTATCAAGCGATCGCAATGAACGAGGCGCGGATCGAGAACTTCTTGGCTCGTAAGGTCGTCACGAATCCGAATGAGCTGAGTGGCGCAAGGCCGGCTCCACCTGCGAATGCGAACACGGCAGCGAATGCTAATACGGCAGTCATGCCGCTCGATGCGAATACCAATGCTGCGGCAAGTTCGAACGCGGCTGCGAATTCGAATGCGGTGGCCAACACGAACACTGCCCCTGCGGCAAATGCGAATACCGCGAACTCGAACCAATAGGGACGCGACGGTTGGATAATTAGACGGGCCACAGGAAGCACAGACGGGTGTCGATGCTTAACCTGTGGCCTGATTTACGTATTATGTTGTTCCGTTTAGCAGATATAAGGAAATCGTTCGGCGGTACGGACATTCTGCGCGGTGTTTCATTTCAGGTGAATCCGGGCGAGAAGGTCGGGCTGGTGGGGCGAAACGGTGCCGGAAAGACCACGGTCTTTCGAATCATAACCGGTCAAGAGGGGCCGGATTCGGGAGAGCTGATCAGTATCAACGGGCTGCGACTCGGGTTGCTTGATCAACACGTGGATTTCGGGGGCGGGGAAACGGTGCACACGGCGGCGCTTTCGGCATTCAAAGAGGTTCATGACATCGAGGCGCGAATGCGCGAGCTTGAAAAGCGGATGGAAACGGACCATTCGGAAGATGTTCTCAACGAATATGCAGACATGCAGACGGCATTTGAGCAGGCGGACGGCTTTACGTATGCAGCACGGGCTGAGTCGATACTGCTGGGGCTTGGATTTGATCAGGGAATGTGGTTGATGGATACAGCAAAGCTTTCGGGCGGGCAAAAGAACCGGCTCGGGATGGCTCGCTTGCTGCTTTCGGCCTCGGATATTTTGCTGCTTGATGAACCCACGAACCATCTTGATGTTAACGCGGTTGAGTGGCTCGAGGAGTTCTTGCGCGAGTCGGACAAGCCGTATGTGGTGATCAGTCACGACCGGTACTTTCTGGACCGCACGACGAACCGGATAGTTGAATTGGAAAACGGCAAGGCCGTGACATACAAGGGCAACTACTCGTCATATCTCAAGGAACGTGAACTGAGGCACGAGCAACAGCAGCGGGAATATGAGAATCAGCAGGCGGTCATTTCAAAGACGCAAGATTTTATTCGAAAGAATCTTGCGGGGCAGAAGACTAAGCAGGCTAAGTCGCGGCGAATCATGCTTGAGCGGATGGAGAAGATCGAGGCTCTGCCGAGCGAAAAGTCGGGTGGACAATTTGGGTTAAAACGGGTGGAGCGAACGGGCACCAACGTTCTTACGACCGACAAGCTTAAGATCGGGTACCGAGATCTGGTGCTGGGCGAGAATATCAACGTTTCGCTGTTGCGCGGAGAGGCGCTTGGGATAATCGGTCCCAATGGAACGGGCAAAACGACTCTGTTGAAGACGCTGCTTGGTGACATAGCACCGCTGGATGGTGAGATCCTTTGGGGTACGAAGGTCGACGTCGGGTATTACGCCCAAAATCTGGAAGAGCTTGAGCCGAGGAATGAGGTCATACAGGAGCTGCGGCGGGTGGCTCCGTCGGCAGATAACGGTGAACTGCGGTCGTTCTTAGCGC
Organism: Pyrinomonadaceae bacterium; assembly: GCA_041751195.1. Taxonomy (GTDB): domain Bacteria; phylum Acidobacteriota; class Blastocatellia; order Pyrinomonadales; family Pyrinomonadaceae; genus OLB17. The sequence continues at coordinate 133,396 of JBGSXX010000002.1, forward strand.
GGTTCTTGTTCATGGGGGAGGATGTTTTCAAGCTGGTGGGCGATCTGTCTGGCGGGGAAAAGGGGCGTCTCGCGCTGGCGAAGCTGATCTATTCGAAGAAGAACATTTTGGTGCTTGATGAGCCGACGAATCACCTGGATATCCCCGCCCGCGAAGCGCTTGAGGCGGCGCTTGGCGAATACGACGGAACGATCATAACGGTGAGCCATGATCGATTTTTTCTGGATAAGATCGTGTCGCGGATATTGGCGTTTGAGTCGGGTGGGAAGGTCAATTTCTATAACGGGAACTACACTGAGTATCACGACTGGCTTGCCGAGAAGAGGCGAGCCGCGGTCGCTGCAGGGGTTACGGCAGGTGTAGCGAGGCAGGCGGCGGTCAGCCTGGTACCACAGAGTTCGATCGAACCCGAAAAGCCACGTAATGATCTGTCGAAGAATCAGCGCGAAAGGATAGAGAAGCGAATCGCGGAAATCGAAGGCAAGATCCCCGAGTTGGAAGAGAGGCTGCGTGAGATACTTGTTGAAATGGGAATGCCGACGGTTGCCGCTGACTTTGCAAAGCTCCGCGAGGCACAGGAACGCCATGATCATGTCGACAAACAGATCAAAGACCTGTACGCCGAGTGGGAATTGCTAGCGGAGCAGCTATGAATCGAGGCGGTAATTTGGAGCCTCTTTTGTGATTATAACGTCGTGAACGTGGGACTCGCGGAGTCCGGCGTTCGTGATCCTGACGAACCGAGCGTCAGTTTGCAACTCGCGGATGTTGTGACAGCCGGTGTAGCCCATGCCCGCTCGCAGGCCGCCTACGAGCTGGGTGACCATGTCGGAGACGGTGCCTTTGTAGGCTACGCGGCCCTCGATGCCTTCGGGGACAAACTTGGATTCGATCTCGGTACCTTCCTGCGAATATCGATCACTTGAGCCTTTTTTCATCGCTCCGATCGAGCCCATGCCGCGGTATGTTTTGAAGTTGCGACCTTGAAAAAGGATGACTTCGCCGGGCGCTTCTTCGGTCCCGGCGAAAAGCGAGCCGATCATCACGCAATCGGCGCCGGCGGCGATGGCTTTTGCGACGTCGCCTGAGAATTTGATGCCGCCGTCCGAGATGATCGGAACGTCCGAGCCTTTTGCGGCGTTCACGCATTCGGTAACTGCGAGGATCTGGGGCACGCCTGCGCCTGTCACGACGCGAGTCGTGCAGATGGAGCCAGGGCCGATGCCGACCTTCACGGCGTCGACGCCGGCGGAGATGAGTTCCTTGGTGGCTTCGGCGGTTGCGACGTTGCCCGCGATGAGCTCGACTTCGGGGAATTTGGATTTGACCTGCTTGATGGCTTCGATAACGCGGGAACTGTGGCCGTGAGCTGTGTCAATGACGATGGCGTCGATACGCGAGTTGACGAGAGCTTCGGCGCGTTCCAGAAAGTCGCCGGTGGCACCGATGGCGGCTGCACAGCGAAGTCGACCGAGATCGTCCTTAGCCGAGTTGGGGAAGTTAATCGCTTTTTGAATGTCTTTTACGGTTATGAGGCCCTTGAGATGGCCATCGTCGTCGACCACGAGGAGCTTTTCGATGCGGTGCTCCTGAAGCTTGATCTTGGCCTGGTCTAGTGTGGTGCCGACTGGGACGGTGACGAGCGGTTGCGCTGTCATCACTTGTGAAACGGGAATGTTGAATCGCGTTTCGAAGCGTAGGTCGCGGTTTGTGATGATACCGACTAAAAAGCCGTTCTCATCGACTACGGGGACGCCGCTGATCTTGTAGCGGGCCATTATATTCAGGGCCTCGGAAACAAGCGCGTCCTGCTTGATGGTGACGGGGTCGACGATCATTCCTGATTCGGACCGCTTTACTTTATCGACCTCTTCCGCCTGAAGTTCGATAGAGAAGTTTTTGTGGATAACACCGATCCCGCCCTGCTGCGCCAGCGCAATGGCAAGAGCGGCCTCAGTCACGGTATCCATGGCGGATGAACAGAGCGGTATGTTGAGGTCGATGCCGCGAGAGAAACGCGTTTTAATATCAACCTCGCCCGGGAGGACATCAGAAAAGGCGGGCACGAGAAGCACGTCATCAAATGTGAGGCCTTCGACAATTTCTTCGATCTTGTTCATGATTGCAGCTCAAAAACGGCCGAAACCGGCACGTTGGAATACAAAAAAGCCCGCACTAATCGGCAGGCACCGCGGTCGTTGAAATTCGGATAGCGTTTTCCAAGGGATAGAATAGCGAAAAACGCGGGTAATGCAAAATGCTACGGGGTTTCGGCTGACGGGGTCGGCTTGCCGACGATGAGAGGCGTCGGAGTCGACCGTGGGACAGGGGTACTAGGAGCAGCGGCAGCGGCGGCCGGAGTAGCTGCGGGCCGGGGGGCAGGGGTCGTTTTTACAACGGGAGCGGGAGTGTTAACGGGTGCGGTCGGTGTTGCTGTCGTGGAAGTTTCGGTCGGTGCTGCCTTTTCGTCAGTTGTAGCGAAAGTGCCTGCTTCCCAAATGCGGGGCGCGTTTTCTTTATTTACGTCAACGGAGATGATGTTACCCCTGACCGGCACCGGGGGCGGCTGAATCTCCTTACCGTTTAGCTTTATCTGAACCTTATCGGAAAAGCCCCGGTAATAACTGAGGCGGACGCTTTCGGATGCTGTGATAATGCGGGGGGTTCCCGGCACAACGTTACCGACCACATTCTTTCCGTCGACGACGGATGTGAGGTTTACGGTCTCGGTTGTCGCGAATTCAAGGGATATCTGGTCAAAACTTGGAACGGGTTGAGACTCAGGCGTTGTGTCAATATTTGTGTTTGCGGTATTTGCGATATTCGCGTTCGCCGCAAGCTCAGGTGTGTCGGGCTGATTCTGGATGTAGTTGACGACCCAGAGAAGGCCGGCGGTCATTAAGGCGAGAATGATCCCGGCGAAGATATAGGTGGGGATCATCGACCGGCCCGAATTATCGTCCGTCAGAACCTCAGAACGGTACCGCCGCGGTTCGTCAGGATCTGATGTCTCTGCTTGAGATACAATAGCCGCGTAATCTCGGAGAGCCTCGTTCTCATCTAGACCGATAAATTTGGCGTAGGATTTAACAAAGCCCTTATTGAAGATGCCGCCGGGGAGGGGCTTGTAATTATCTTCTTCGATCGATTTGATGTATAAGGGCGATATTCTGGTCTGTTCAGAGACCTCGCTTACTGATATACCTCGCTCTTCGCGAGCTTGCCGCAATTTTTCGCCCAGGCTTAAAGACATGTGTTCTGGTTTATACTAACGACGATCAAAAAAAGGAATTTTCGAAATGCCCGTAATCTTGAAATATAGCCGTCTTAGCTGTTCTGTGTCAATCTAATCCTCCGATTTTTATTGAGCGCGGCCAGCTTGATTAGAGGGCTCAATGCGTGTTACGTTTAGGGTTCGGCGGGTCCGGATCTGAAACAAATCACGAATAAAGAGAGGAATCAATAATGAGTTTAGAAGCGCTCGGCATGGTGGAGACCAAGGGTTTCGTAGGGGCGGTGGAGGCCGCTGACGCGATGGTCAAAGCGGCTAACGTTCAGCTGGTTGGGAAAGAATACATCGGAGCCGGGTTTGTCACGATATTTGTCCGCGGGGACGTCGGAGCGGTGAAGGCCGCGACCGATGCCGGAGCTGCGGCCGCACGTCGGGTTGGCGAGCTGATAAGCGTTCACGTGATACCGAGACCGCACAACGAGGTCGAGCGGGTTCTGCCCAAAGGCGGGAAGGTCGGCTACAGCCCTGACGAGAAATCGCTGGGCGGCGGCGGGGGCAAACAGCTTGGATCGGGCCCGGCTGATACGTCGTCATCTGCGAATGACAAGAACAAGTCGCGGTCGCGATAAGACCTGAAGGCGCTGTTTCGATCCGGGCTTTTTTTGATGAGCAAGTGCCATGGGTGACAAAGATCTGCGATCACAGGACGAGGCGCGAGACGCGGTAGAGGCCGCCCATCGCGCCTTTGCCGTTGTCGCGGGCTACGATCAAGCACACGTTGACCGCATTTGTGAGGCGATGGCAAAGGCCGCGTTGCGCGAGGCGGGCAGGCTTGGTGCGCTTGCGAACGAAGAGACCGGGTTTGGACGCGCGGAAGATAAGAAGGAAAAGAACCGTTTTGCCGCGGAAGATGTCTGGAATTACGTCAAGGGGCTGAAGACGGTCGGCGTCGTAAGTGAAACTGATGGTGTGGTCGAGATCGCGTCGCCCCGCGGGGTTGTTGCGGCCATCATTCCTTCGACAAATCCTACATCGACGGCGATCTTCAAGATAATTATTGCGATCAAATCGCGAAACACCATTGTGCTATCGCCGCATCCATCCGCTGCGAAAAGCATTGCGGAAACGGCGCGGGTGATGCGAGAAGCGGGGATCGCTGAGGGGCTTGAGCCGGATGCGATCCGATGCCTGACGCAGCCGACAATCGACGGTACTGAAGAGTTGATGAAGCATAAGCGGACTGCGGTGATTCTTGCTACAGGTGGGATCGGACTTGTGCGGGCGGCGTATTCGTCGGGTAAGCCGGCATTTGGAGTCGGTCCAGGTAACGTCCCCGTGTTCATTGAAAGGTCTGCTCATGTTGAGAAGGCGGTTGCCGATATTTTGACCGGAACTTGTTTTGATAACGGCACTATATGCGCTTCGGAACAGTCGGTGGTGGTCGACATCGCCGTGGCAGAAGAGGTACGAGAGCAGTTTAAACGGCAAGGCGGGTACTTTTTGCCGGCCGGGGATGTTGAAAAGGTGGGCAAATTGCTCGTAACGGAACAGCGTACGTTAAATCCGGCGATCGTCGGGCGATCGGCTGAGCACATTGCGAGCTTGGCCGGCGTTTCGATACCGGCTGGTACGCGGTGTTTGCTGGCGGATTGCGACGGTGTCGGGCGCGACCATCCGTGGTCCATCGAGAAGCTTTCGCCGACGCTCGCTTTTTTTGTGGTTGACGGTGTGAAAGAGGGCGCGGCCCGCTGCCGCGAGATCCTTCAATTTGGCGGGATGGGCCACACGGCGGGGATGCATTCGCAGAGCAGGGAAGCCGCTGTCGAGTTTGGGGCAGAGATGCCGGCATCGCGGGTTATCATCAACTCGCCCACGACACACGGGGCGATCGGGTTGTCGACGGATCTATCGCCTTCGATGACTCTGGGGTGCGGGTCGTGGGGCGGGAACGTGACGTCGGACAATATCTCGCCGATTCATTTGCTTGATATCAAGCGCGTTGCGTTTGAGACCAAGCCCGTGAATAAGCGGGCGGCAGCCCCGAAAGTTGTCGAGACGCAGCGGCCGCGCAAGAAGCCTTCACGGGAAGATATTGCCGCAATCGTCGACGGCTTTTTGAGCAAGAAGCTGGTGGAGGAGCGCGTTGAGGTGCCACGAAATGAGGTTGAAGTCGAGCCCCGGCCTAAGGCGGAAGAAGCCCCGTCGCCTGTTAAGACGATCATTCATGAACTCCGGCCGCAGTCGCTGACGGAGAATGGGGTGGTGCATGAGCCGGTGGATTTTGTGAGTGAGAACGACGTCCGCGATGCCGTCGCGAAGGGGGCCAAGATCTACATTAACGCGAAGACTATCCTTACGCCCTCGGCTCGCGACCTTGGTGAAGAAAAAGAGGTTTTTGCACGCATCTGATGATGAGGTTTTCCCTTTGCATACTTTTGATGCTCGTGCTGACCTTTTCTGCGGGTGCGCAGGATGAGAAGCCGGATGAGCGTGGTGGAATTGATTTTGTCATCGCGGCGGACAGCTCGGGCACATTTCGGTTGGTCATTGACCGGCAGCTGGCGTTAATACGGGAGATCGTTGGCTCGGCGCGTCCCGGTGATTGCGGCGGGTTGATAACCTATGCAAGTGCGGCGTCGATAAGAGAGCGTCAGTTTTTGACTGAAGACGTCAGCGAGATCGTTGCGGAGGCTGAGAACATCTACGCGGAACCGGGGGCCAAGGCTTTACTTGACGGAATACGGTTCGGCGCACGAACATTGGCGAAGAGCGATCGGGAAGGGCGCCGAGTGCTGATCGTTATAACCGATGGCGAAGATCGTGAAAGTGCGTCGAGCGTAGCGGACGTTGCAGGGATATTGCGAGAGGGTCGCATAGAGTTGTATGTGATAGCGATGTCGGACGGGGTGCCTTCGATGCGTGTTGTTGACCGGCTTGTCAAAGAGGTGAACGGAACACGGTACGTTCCGAAACGGCGAGCGGACGATGCGGAAACCGTGCGGCAGCTTTGGAGTGATATCAGGAGCAGTACCGAGAACTGACAGATGGGCGATGCAGTAAGCGAAATGGCTGTTTGTGAAAAGTGCAGCGCCGAGGTGCGTTCGGGGTCTGCGTTTTGCTATAGCTGCGGCGTCGCACTGCGAGCGGAAAAGGATGTGTCCGAACCTGTCGCGAAGAAGAATGGGAAGAAGCGAACGGTGCCGGCCGACACGGTGGATGCACCCCCCGTTCCCTTGCCAGATACGAAGTTCGATGCCCCGCCGATACCGGTACCGTCTTTGGGACTCGATGAGCAGCCCGCAAAACCTTCGGAGATCACCCCTGTAGAGCCTGCTCCGCGGAAAAAGCTTAGAACTGCGTCGGAGCTGAGACGTCAGAAGCGGCCCGATCCCGCTCGAGTGGTTGAGTATCGGTGGGAAGAGCCGGCGAACGTGACGATCGGTTTCGGACTGGCAGCTGTCATTTTGACGCTCATCACAATAGGTATCATCGTGGTTGCGATGTATCTTAGGTAATTAATATGAATGCATTGGGAATGGTCGAGTGTTATGGCTTGGTGGCGATGATCGAAGCGGCGGACGCGATGGTCAAGGCTGCGAATGTTGAGCTGGTCGGCTATGAAAAGATCGATGCGGGGCTGGTGACCGCGATAGTCCGCGGCGAGGTCGGTGCTGTAAAAGCGGCGGTCGATGCGGGTGCGGCGGCGGCACGGCGGGTCGGAACGGTGACCGCGGTTCACGTCATCCCGCGGCCTCACGACGATGTCGACGCCGGCATCCCGGTACTGGAGACCGGCGAAACCACACGAAAGAAAATCTCAGGTTCCGTCCCGGAATAATTACTGCTGAAGTCGCGGCGCCGATCCGACGGGTTCCGCAGTACGTCCACTTCTCGTCACAACAACACGCTTTTCTTTATTTGGACCGTCGGGCACGGTAACGCGAATGCTTCTGTACGAACCGTCGGTTCGCTCATTTGTAGGAACGTAGCCGATCGAATACTGCGTACGCATTTCGCTGGCGATCTCAGCACCGATCCGCGGGAGTTCAGCAGCGCTGGAAGGGAAATAAGCCTTTCCGCCGGTTTCCGCAACCAACCTTTCTAGGAATGTTTTCGCACGCGACTGTTCGCTGCGGCGTATAAATCCGCCTTCTGCCCTGAGTTCGTTAATAAATCCGATAGCGTAAATTTGAACGTCTGATTCGCGAAGCAGTTCGAATAACTGCTGCTCGCTGTAGTAGCTGTCGCGGTCCTCGCCGTCGGTTACGAGGATGATGGCGCGGCGTGTGCGATCGTCGCCGCCCTTTCGCTGATGGTCATCGACCTGCTGGGCGGCGAGAAAAACCGCGTCGCGTATAGCAGTCTGTCCGCCTTCGATATAAAGGTTGTCGAGCGCGTAATAGAGATCATCTTTGTTAGCTGTGAACGGCTGTTCGACCGTGATCTTCTGGCTGCTGATGAAGCGGATCACGCTTGTCTGATCAAGCGGGCGATTTGTGTCCAGAATGATCTTAGACGCTTCGATAACTTTTTCGAGCTGTGAACGCAGCGAACCGGAGTTATCGATGACGAGCGAATAATTGGTGGGGACCTCGGACTGCGAGAAAAACTCTATGGGTTGCGAGACGCCGTCTTCGTAAATGGTGAAGTCTGACTGCCGCAGATTGTTAACTGGGCGGCCGTTGCGGTCCAGTACGCGAACGTTGAGGTTTACGAGTTCGGTTTCAACACGGATCACCTCATCGTCGTTGAAGACCGGGGGAGTCGCAGTGGGGGACGGGAGCGGGGTGGAAGCTGTTTCGACAGTGCGGTCACGCACTTCGTTTTGAGCTGCGACGCCAAAATAGCCCGACACAGCGGTCAGGCTAAACACGGCGGCCGAGGCCGCAAAAAGAACGAGTTTATTCATCTGTTAGAAATCCCCTATGGAAAACTTGACGCCGGCGTTGCGTAATACCCTTCGCGGCTTCGAACTGTTAGACGCGGTAATCCACGAGGGGGTTTGACGCGAACTCGCACCCGTCGCCATTTTCCGTCCGGCTGAAATTCGTGAGGCGTGTAGCCGATCGAGTATTGGTGGCGAAGCTCTAAAGCGATGCGTTCGAATATCTCGTCCATTTCCATACCCGTGCGGGGATAGAATGATTTACCGCCGGTGACCGAGCTGAGTTCATCGAGGAACGCCTGGCCTTGCATGCCAAACATTGAGCGGCTGTCTGATGCATCGAGGATGCCGACCGAATAGGTTACCACGTCAGATTCGCGCATTAGGCGGCGGACCTCGCCGAAGTTGTACCGTGACGCATTGTCCTGGCCATCGCTGATTATCAGCAGAGCCTTTTTCTGATGAGCCCCGCGGGTCACGCGCTCGATGCCGAGATAGACGGCGTCGTATAGTGCGGTGTTCTTGCTGGGCTCGACGAGGGTCAGTTGCCGGAGCACGGCCTCACCGTCGCGGGTGCGGTCCATCAAGAGTTGGGCACGGCTGTTGAACGCGATCAGGAAATATTCGTCGGAGGGATGGCTTGAAGCGATGAACCGCTCAAGCGCTTTGCGAGCCTTGCTGATCTTGTCACCGCTCATGGAGCCTGATACGTCGAAGATGATCCCGACCGAGACGGGCGCATCGGCATCGCTGAAGAACGTTACTTCTTGTTCCTTATTGTTGTCGATGACGGTAAAGGCTCCTTTAGAAAGGCCAGAGACGTATCTTCCATATAGGTCTGTGACGGTGAGTGTTAGCGTTACGAGGTCGGTTTGAACTCGGACAGGGTTTCTCGGGTCGTCTTCGACCGGTGGCGGTGTTGACTCCGGCTGTTGTGCATACAGGGGGGCGGCTGCGAGGAGGAAGGCAAACGCAACCGAGACCAAGCGAGATGCGAAACCTCTGCCTTCGTCGGTCTTAAAGCCGAAATAGGTCATAATTTACTCCGTGTGTAGGACTCTTCCATTTTAGGGAAGCGGCGCAACTTCTGCAAGATAATTCTATGATGACACAACTGGTCTTGAAGTTGTGTCAGCCGCAAAACAAAGCGGGCGTTGATGTCCGCAACCTTTTTTGTGTATCTGCGTGTTATAATTCGAACAAATCGGGCCGGATAGATGCGCGCCGGCACGATGTCTGAGCACCGAATCCCGTTAAACGAATAATGTCAGAATTCATTTGTCGACTTGGAACCCCGTCCGGGGAGATCGTTACCCGAATAGTTGAGGCTTCGGCGGCCAGCGAGGCGAAGACCCAGCTGGAACGCGAGGGCTTTAAGGTTTTTAGCGTAGCCGCGCCGGGCGGTTTTTCCGCAATCGTTTCGTCGGCCGGGCTTTCGCGTAAGAACAAGGTCAAGCAGGGCGACTTTCTGCTGTTTAACCAGCAGCTTTCGGCCCTGTTGCGGGCGGGCATCCCGATACTGCAGGCGATAACACTGCTTAAGACGCGATCGCCGTCGAGCGCCTTGCGTGCAGTTTTAACGGACGTCGAAGAGCAGGTGAGAAGCGGAACGCCGCTTTCGGAAGCGTTCGAGTCGCAAGGGATGTTCCCTAAGATCTACACGGCGTCGCTGCTTAGCGGCGAGCGGAGCGGTGCGCTTGATGAGGTACTGCTTCGATATGTTGACTATTTGAAGCGGAGCGTAGGGCTGACGAGAAAGCTGAGAGGCGCGCTGGCGTACCCGGCGTTCCTGCTGGTTGCGTCGGGTTTCATGATCGCGTTTCTGACGCTGTATATAGTACCCCGGATGTCTGACCTCTTCCGCGGGCTGAGTGCGAACCGCGGATTGCCTACGGTAACAGTCGTGGTGCTGTCGATATCGACGGCGGTCGCAGAGAATATCTGGTGGCTGCTGCCGTTGGTGCTGATCCTCGGTCTGGCGCTATTTATCTGGCTGCGGACGCATAATGGGCGCCTGATCCTTCATCGGCTGATGCTGAGGCTGCCGATAGCGGGCACGCTGATCCGGCAGATGACGACGGCTCAACTGGCCCGGTCGCTGTCGACACTTCTTTCGGGCGGTATAACGGTGCCGGATTCGTGGGAGATCGCGTCGCAGGCGATAAACAATTTGGAGCTGCGCCGACGGAGTGAGGGTGTGCTGCCGCTTATCCGAGAAGGCCGCGGGTTTACCGAGGCACTGGAGAAAGCGAACTGGATCCCGGAACTGGGGCTGGACATGGTGGGCATCGGCGAGCGGTCGGGCAGCTTGCGGGAGATGTTGGATGAGGTTGCGTCATTTTACGACGCCGAGGCTGAGGTGAAGCTAGAACAGCTTACGACGCTGATGGAGCCGCTGATCCTTGTATTTATGGCGATCGTGGTCGTCGTTATTCTACTGGCGATATATCTACCGATCATCGACACGATCTCTGCCGGACCCACGGGCGGACGATAAGATTTTTTATGAGTACACCAACGACTAACGTGTCATCGCCGAAGATCGAGCTGGCTGACTTTTTGGACAACGAGCCCCCTGAGGTTGTAGAGGCAAAACAGCTTGCCCGGCGCTACCGGCTGCCGTATATCGACCTGCTGCCGCCGGACGAGGAATCGCCGATCGATTACGAGGAACTCGCTACGATTCCGGTGGAAATGATGCTGCGCAATCATTTTGTTCCGCTCAGACGTGAGGGCCGGGAGCTGCACGCGGCGATGGCGGACCCGACGAACCTTGAGCTGCTGGATGAGCTTGAGAATGCGCTCAATGTACGCATCGTGCCCTATATCGCCACCCGCGGCGCGATAGACGTCGTGCTGAAGAAGGGCGACGCGACCCAGCGGGTGCTGCAGGAAGCGGCCTCGGGATTTAAGATCTCGCTTGTAAAAGAGACGGAGCATGGCGAAGAGGTGCTGGACCTCGACCGGTTGGCGACGGATTCGGAGATGTCGCCGATCATCAAGCTTGTAGATACGATAATCTACAACGCAATGGAATCGCGAGCGTCTGATATCCACATTGAGGCGGCGGACAGGGATGTGCGGGTCAAGTTCCGCATTGACGGAGCGCTTTATTCGAAAGTTGACCCGATCGACATGGCCTATCACCAGACGCTGATCTCGCGAATCAAGGTGATGTCGGAGCTGGATATTGCGGAACGGCGAATTCCGCAAGACGGGCGATTTCGGGTGCGATACAAGGGCCGCACGGTCGATTTTCGTGTTTCGATACTTCCGTCTGCGTTCGGTGAGAACTGCGTTATTCGTATCCTCGACAAAGAGCAGATCTCGGAGGAATTTAAGAACCTGAGCCTTGAGGTGGTCGGGTTTGATGCTGACGACCTGCAGCGATTCCGTATCTATATCAAAGAACCGTACGGAATGGTGCTGGTCACCGGGCCGACGGGGTCGGGTAAAACGACAACGCTGTACGGGGCGCTCAATGAGATCAGAAACGACGAGGACAAGATAATCACGATCGAGGACCCGGTCGAGTATGTCCTGCAGGGGATAATGCAAATCCCTGTGAATGAGAAGAAGGGGCTGACGTTCGCTCGCGGTCTTCGGTCGATACTGCGGCATGACCCGGACAAGATAATGGTCGGGGAGATCCGTGACGAAGAGACGGCGCAGATCGCTATTCAGTCGGCGCTGACGGGCCATCTGGTCTTTACGACGGTTCACGCGAATAACGTTATCGATGTCATCGGGCGATTTCTTAACATGGGTGTCGAGCCATATAACTTTGTGTCGTCGCTTAACTGTGTGCTTGCGCAGCGGCTGGTGCGTTTGCTGTGTCCGACGTGCAAGCGGCCATACGACCCGACCAACGAAGAGCTATTCGAATCGGGACTGCGTCCGGAGGATGTGAAAGATCGCGTCTTCTTTAGAAACGTCGGCTGCGACGCGTGTAACCACACAGGTTACCGCGGGCGAACAGCGATACACGAGCTGCTGGATATGTCCGACGCGATCCGCGAGATGATCATCGAACGGCGGCCGGGGTCTGAAATACGAAGGCAGGCGGAGAGAGAGGGCCTTTCGAGCCTTCGCGAATCGGCAGTGAAAAAGGTCTACAACGGATCGACAACGCTTTATGAGATCAACCGCGTTACATTTGTCGAAGAGGTTCGCTAGAGGTTTAGCATTTGCTGGAACATTTGTTTTGCTCACGCTATCAGCGACGGTCGCGGATGCACAGATAGAAGGTAACCCCGAGAACTGGTGCCGCGCCGGGTTCTTCACTCGCGACACAACCGATTTCAAGGTCGGTGTGGTCAAGCGTTATCCGGCGAATAGGCCGCAGCGGACGAACTTTCACCGCGACGACAGCGACACGTGCCCCGGCGGTGCCGGATGTGCGCAAAAGGCTTATGTCGTTGCGGGTGATGAACTCGTCGTCAACCGGATCTATAAGGGTTACGCGTGCAGTTGGTACGCACCGGCGAAGGGGGCTAGCACCGTCGGATGGATCAATGTCGAGGACCTAGAGTTTGCTGAAAGATCGGTCGACGCTTCGCCGAAGGCTTGGATCGGCGAGTGGCGATACGCCGACAACACGATCCATTTCACACACAACAAGCTGGACGGGTGGCTCAACGCGACTGGTAACGCATTCTGGAGGGGAATCGGCGATAACATCCACATCGGTGAACTCGACGGGCGGGTTGAACCGCGCAATGGTGTTGCTGAATATTCAGACGGGGATGACGAATATGACTGTAGAGCGACCATGAGGCTGCTCGGCAGGTACCTTGTCGTCAGCGACAATATGAAATGCGGCGGAGCGAACGTGACGTTCTCCGGCGTTTACCGCCGCCGCTAGCCGATCAGTTCCTTATATATCTCGGGGTCAACGTTCCCGCCGCTCACTACCACACACACGCGCTTTCCTTTCCATCTATCGATGTCGGCGGCTACGGCTGCGAGGCTGAGGGCACCGGTGGGCTCACATTTTAGGTTAACTAACGAGAAGAAAAGTTTGACGCCGCTGCGGATGTCGACCTCCGCCACCTCGATGAAATCGGTGACGTGTTCGCGGATGATCGGCCAGTTGAGGTTGCCGAGCGAGATGGTGCGCGCGCCGTCGGCGATGGTCATCGGCTCGACCTCGTTGGGGATGATGCGGCCGGCCTTGAACGAACGCGATGCGTCGTTGGCAAGTTCGGGCTCCGCGCCGTAGATCTCAGCATTAATGCCGGAACGGCGGAGGCCGGTGGCGAGCCCCGATATGAGGCCGCCGCCGCCTACGGGCGTGACAACCGCGTCGAAACCCCCAGCCGCCAGCTCATCGCCCAGAGTGGCGTTGCCGGCGATGACGTATTCGTCATCATAGGCGCTGGCGAAGTATGCATCGGGCATTTCGGCGGCGAGTTCGGCGACGCGTTCGTTGCGGCCAATGACGTTGGTGTCGATGAGATCGACGGTCGCACCAAAACCGTGAACGGCGTCAACCTTAACCTTCGCCGAAGTCTCGGGCATAACGACCGTACAGCGCTTGCCGACGAGGCGGCAGGCGAAAGCCAACGCCTGGCCGAAGTTGCCGGACGATGCGGAGAGTATCTCATCGTTCGGGACGCTCGAAGCGAGGTTGTAAGCGGCGCGGAACTTGAAGCTGCCGGTATGCTGGAACGTCTCGGTCGCGACAACAACATCCAAACCCAAATGCTCGCGCAACTTTGCTGATTCTATAAAGGTAACGGGCCGAACGGCCTCTGCGAGGGTCAACATTGAGATAGATTGGCTGACGGCGTCGAGTTTGTAAAGCGACCCCGCATGCCCCTTCTTCCGACTCTTTGAAACGCCTCCAAATAGGTTATATTGAAAATGCATCAACGCGAACAGTTTTCCATAAGCGGTATTTAAGATTTAATGGAACGAACACCAGATCCTGATCACTGTCGAATCTGCATGCGGATAGCTGCGCTGCTCGGCGCATACGCTGTCGTTGGCGGAGTCGTGTCGTTCCTCGGTTGGATGCTCGATGTCGAGCCCATGGCAGACTGGTTCGGCATCGGCATCGCAATTCAGCCGAATACCGCGATCGCTGCGGCGTTTGCGGGCATCGCTCTGATCTTTGCATCAGCGGGCTGGCCCCGCGCGGTCGTCGCTTCGGCTTTAGTTGTCGGATTCATCGGATTTGCGACCACCGTCGAGCACGTCACGGGCATCGATCTGCCGATCGATGAAATATTCACCTTCAATCGCGAATGGGGTTCGATGGCGACGACGGCTCCCGGGCGGATGGGCCCACCGGCTGCGGCGTCGTGGGCGATACTTTCGCTCGCGATCTTTTTTACAGTTAGCCGCCGCCACCGACCGCTTGGGCCTTACCTTGGACTGCTCGTGTCGGTAGTAGCCTCGCTTTCGCTGATCGGAGCGATGTTTGGCGCCAGCAAGCTTTATATGCTGCCGTCTATAACGGCGATCGCGCTGCAGACGAGCACATTCACGTTGGCGATAGGGCTAGGCATGGTGGCAGTCGCGCCGGACCTGCAGCCGATGCGCACCCTGCTGTCGCCAACGGGCGCGGGAATGCTTGCACGCCGAATGCTGCCGATCATCATCCTGCTGCCGCTCGCGATCGGCTGGGTGCGATTTCAGGGTCAGTCCCTCGACTACTTTGATTGGCAGTTTGGTACGGCACTTCGCACGATCATTGAGATCGTGCTGTTTTCGCTGCTGCTGGCGTGGGCGGTGCGGGCCGTGCGCAACCGCGAAACCGAGATCGTCGAGACCAACGAAGCCCTTGCACAACGTGAACGCGAGCTTTCGGACTTTTTTGAGAACGCCAGTGTAGCGCTCCATTGGGTCGGGCCCGACGGCACAATTCTTCGTGCGAATCAGGCGGAGCTCGACCTGCTCGGTTACACCCGTGAGGAATATTTCGGACGCAATATTGCCGAGTTTCACGTTTCGGGCGAGACCATCGCGGACGTGCTCAGCACTCTGCTTCGCGGCGAGGCGGTAACCGCGCGTCCGGCCCAGTTGCGGCGCAAGGATGGCAGCACTTGCGACGTGCTCATCAACTCGAGCGCCCTCATCCGCGATGGGCGGTTCATTCACACGCGATGTTTCACGCACGACATCACGGAGCTTAGACGTGCGCAGGAGGACCAGGCACGCCTTGCCGCCATCGTAGAAAGCTCAGACGACGCCATCATCAGTAAAGCGCTCGACGGCGAGATCCTTTCCTGGAACGCGGGTGCCGAGCGGATGTTCGGCTACACGGCGGACGAGGCCATCGGCCAGCCGGTAACGCTGATCGTGCCGCCGGAGCTGCTCGAAACCGAGAACCAACTGCTGGCCACGCTCGCACGGGGCGAACGCATCGACCATTTTGAGACACAGCGGCTCGCGAAAGACGGCCGCAAGCTCAACCTTTCAATAACCGTGTCGCCCATCCGCGACGCATCCGGTCAGATCATCGGTTCGTCGAACGTCGGCCGCGACATCAGCGAACGGCTGCAAGTGGAAGAAGCGCTTCGTGAGGCAGACCGCCGCAAAGACGAGTTCCTCGCCGTGCTCGCACACGAGCTTCGCAATCCGCTCGCACCCATCTCAAACTCGCTCCAGCTCATTAAGCTTGCCGGCGGCAACCAAGAGCTTGCGGCCGAGGCTCGCGACATGGCGGAACGGCAGGTGACGCACATGGTGCGTTTGATCGACGACCTTCTCGACATCAGCCGCATAACCCGCAACGTCATCAATCTGCAGACGCGGCCGCTAGACGTCGTAGCGGCGGTGGCCGAACACGTCGAGGCGTTCCGCAAGACGGCCGACGAGCATGAACTCTCGATGTCCACCCATCTGCCAGACCGGCCGATCTATGTTGAAGCCGACCCTGTACGTTTCAGCCAGATCATCAACAACCTTTTAGCTAATGCCTGCAAGTACACCGAAGCGGGCGGAAAGATCACGGCTGCGATCGCGGCGGCGGGCGACGAGGTCGAGATCCACGTGACCGACACCGGCATCGGCGTGCCCAAAGACATGCTCGAACCGATATTTGAAATGTTCACACAGGTCGAAACCACCGGCTTTCGCGGCGATGGCGGGCTTGGCATCGGCCTAGCGCTCGCTAGCAGGCTCGCGGAACTTCACGGCGGATCGATAAAAGCACGCAGCGAAGGGATAGGGAAGGGGACGGAGTTCATCGTCACGCTGCCGCGAACGGAGGCGGCCCCGGCGGAACGCCCGGTTGAACCCAAACGCTCCGTGGGCCTGAACGAACTTCGCGTGCTGGTGGTGGACGACAACATCGATTCGATGGAAACGATGGAGCTGCTGGTGCAAATGCACGGCTGCAAAACGGCAACGGCGTCGGACGGCCGCGGGGCGATCGAAACGGCCCGCGAATATCAGCCGGACGTCATCCTGCTCGACATCGGCCTGCCCGAGGTGAGCGGCCTCGACGTTTGCCGCGCCATCCGCAAAGAATCCTGGGGCCGCGACATCACGATCGTAGCCATGACCGGCTGGGGCCAGGCCGAAGACATCCAGGCCTCACACGAAGCCGGATTTGACCACCACCTGGTCAAACCCATCGATCCCGAAAAGCTCCTCGCGATCCTCTCCGGAACGCAGAACGCCGTCGGCACCAACTAAATAAAGATATCTAGGGCCTTGGCAAAGATCGTTTCGCCGCCAACTCCACTTTAAAAAGGAAAAACGGTCGCCCTCGTGAAGCGACCGTCTTTCTTTAATGGACGTACGAAGAGACTTACCGGATCCATTCCGTCCATTTACTAGCGTCAAACAGCTCCCACTCTATCCGACGCTAATTCCCTAGATAAGGGCACGTCGAGCGGCCCACGATGCCCGACGCAAAATCAGTTTAAACAACCCGCAAACAAATTTCAAGTAAAATCTTCTCGTTTTCGCGCATTTTTTGAAAAAAGTTGGGCCACCGACCGATCTCAGCGAGTCAACACGAAAACCGCGTCCGCGTATTCGATAATCATCAGTCGCCGCTCTACCAGATTAATTCAGAACTCACTCGAGAGAATCGTCTTTAATTGCTCAATCGCCTTGGGCGTGAACCGCATGCTCTGACTCTTTTTGCCTTTGAACACTCGCTCAGCAGATCCGTAAGAATCAATCTGAAGGTACTTTTCGCCGTCAGGTCCGTTCACGACAGAATATGTGCACTCAACGTTCCGATGCGTCGAATCTCGCTCCAACGCAATCTTGTCTAACGTGTCTATTTTTCCCATTTCGCTTCCTCCCGGTTGCTAAGCATCAGTTCCGTTCACCGCGAAAAACTTCATCAGACGCGTTCGCAGTCTGTCCAAGTCTTTTGTTTCGCACTCCCATACTATTATGACCCGCCAGCCTAAATCAGCCAGCTCCTCAACGTTGCGTCTGTCTCTCGCCTTGTTGCCCTCCAATTTGGGTATCCAGTAGTCGACATTGCTCTTTGGAACAGTAGAACGCTTGCATCCATAGTGTTGATGCCAAAAGCACCCGTGGACGAAAACTATAGCGCAATGCTTGGTAAGAACCGCATCGGGTTTCCCTGCCAGCGTTCGAACATTCTTCCTAAACCGCAGCCCCGCTCTGTGGAGAATCGAGCGAACCAGACGCTCGGGAGCAGTGTCCTTGAAGCGTATTCGCGACATATTCCGACTTCGAGCCAGCCTTGATATTTTATCTGTCACTCTACTAGTTCTGATGCTCGGATCTCCCGGTTCAGTGTGAAGAGATCCGAGAGTTGGGGGCGAGTAAATGCCCGACGCCGATGTCGGCGGAGAAGTGCCAGGAGAGTTGCCGCTGATATAGCGTGCCCGCGGACCCCGGTATCTCTTGCAATATTTTCTATACCGCGACTGATTGTCGACGCGAATCCCCCGGCAACGTAGGAAAAAAAGCGGATATCGAGCTCCCGGCCGCCATGTGTGAACTTGCGATATTTTGGTACATAGACGTGAGTCATGCGACGCCGGTGGTCACCAATTAGTGCGTATTCCGAATACGCTTTAGCGTCAACAACACCGACGAAGTCGTCGCTGGATTCCGCAGAAATCACGAGCACGTCTGGGTTATTTGGAGAAGCGCCGATCCATCGTGTCTCAAATCCCAGACCCGTCGGTCCGAAAACCCCCTCAGTTGACCGCTCGAACTCCTTCGCGAAGGCGGTACCCCCCACGGCCAGCTGAAGGTACTTCCGTTCGAATACCTCGTAGGAGGGTTGAACGCCCAAGGACACGACAATTTTCTCCACCTTGGACTCCGGCACTCCCGTTTTGGACGATATCGCGTTCAGCAAGTCGTCATCAATCGACTTAATCGGCAGGCTAGCGAGGATGTCCCAAAGCACTAGCAACACCTTACTAACTTCGGTATCCTGAGCGCTTATGGTGCCACCTTCGCCGAACCTCCGGTCGTCGCGTTTACGGTTCGGTCCCAGACCGAATTTCCGTTGAAAGTATTCTTCTTCATCGACGCGGCCGATTAGTGTGGCAGGTTGGCGAAGAAGCTCGTTGACCCGGTACTTTTCGCCCGGTTTAAGGTAAACGTGGTCGCCAATCCGATCGATCAGCTGAGTGTATTCTAACTGGTTGAAGAATGTGTTAGCAGTATCCTTTAGCTTGGAAAAACTGCCAAACATCCGTTCAAAAGCATCGTCGAATTCTTCCTCGTTTCCGCCCCGTTTTCGGAAGGAAACGATTTCGCTAACGACTCCCGATAAATCCGATGCCCGTTCGGCCCGCGTGATCACCAAACCGCCCAGCTCCGCCTGTGTAAGATAACCTTCGAGCCGTTCGTCTAATAGCGCGTCCAGAATAAAGCGGAAGGGGAACAATCGGAACCGTGCGTCCATCCGGGTGGCGACGGAGAACGGGGATGGGAACTGAAAATTCAAAAGCTGATGCGTCAAGATCGGGACAGGGTCAGCGCCTTTCAGTAAGTCCTCGCCAGCATAAGTTGATCGCACAATGCCCGCGGCGTCCTCTGCGAACCAGAGTCCTAGTGAGGAAAGCCATCGGGCGTAGGTGCGACCCCCGCCGCCGCCTTGGTCCCGTCGGGTTCCCGCGCCCTTGAGCCCCTGCTCTTCTAGTGCTTTCTCGAATTCCAGGTGAAGGCTGCGAGTGCCGCGCCAGATCTTCCCCTCAGAGATCGTCAAAAAAACCCTCAGCACATCGACGACTGTAATGAGTTTCCGCTTTGGTCGGGTTGTCCACCAATGGTTTATTCTCGAATTCATAAGTTAGTTATGAAATGCTCTAGTAGCCTGTGCAATATGGATGTTGGGCGGAATTGATTCGTACTCCACGCCCGCAAAACTACGCAAAATTGCATCGAATATCACCTTCGCCCCGCGCGGCGGCACCGCCATACCGATCTGCCGTCGTACATTCTCCTTTGAACCGCAAAACTCAAAACTATCGGGGAACGTCTGTAGACGAGCCCTCTCGCGGTTCGTGAGAGCCCGGTTCTCCTCCCAATGATAAACGTGCGTCCCGCCGCCGCCGCTACCAGTAACAGTGTAGGCCGGTTTCTCGGGGTTTAATCGTTTATAAATCTGACTGATCTTTGCTCCTTTCACGTTAAGCTGGAGATGTTCGGGAATGTCAGCTGTAAACGCGTTTTGTCCTGGCTTTATGTATTTCAAGCGTTCAACCACCTGGTCTGCCTGTCGGGTTAACTCATTGTTCTGTGCGTCCTCCGGTATCGGCGGAACAGTTAAAGCCGTCTTGCTCGAAACGTCGACGTCCTTGAAAGGAGTTGGGGACGGTATTTTGAAGTCAATGTCCAGGTCTGCTCTAATTCCCACGATGATGATGCGATGCCGTGCCTGTGGAACCCCATACTGCTCAAACTTGTAGAGATGGGGAAACAGCGCATAGCCGACGCCCCGGAGCTCGTGAAGAATCGCCGCAAATGCGTCGCCGTCATTTGAGTTTCGCAAGCCGCTAACGTTTTCGGCGAGAAACCACTGTGGCTTGAAATAGTCCAACGCTTCAACTCCATATTTATACAACGGCCCAAACGTTCCCTCGGTGCCGAGACGCTCACCAACGGAACTGAAGTCGTTGCAAGGAAAGCCGAAAGCAAGACCATCAATGTCGGATATCTTCATCAAGGCGCTCATGGATAGCTCACGAACGTCAGACACTATCACTGAGCGGCGATCACCGTCGCAGATATTTTTTATGTAAGTTTCGCATGTGCTATGGCTATAATCCGTCGCCCAGGCGTGATCGATGGCATACGCTTTACCCTCGTGTTCAAGATGGGACAGACGAGCTCCAAGCGCGAGTCCGCCCGGTCCTGAAAATAGCTCCCCGAGTCGAAATGTAATGTCGTCAGTGTGGGCGTTGTTGTGTTTCATTTACTTTCTAGGGCGGGCCGAGGAGGCGGCCGATTTGATGGACTTTGCATCTAGCAGACGATCAATCTCGTCAACGAAATGCGGAAACGATAATTCAAGAGCTCGACAGAATTCCCATAATTCGACAATGTCGAGTCGACGCTCGCCACGCTCCACTTTACTTACGAAACTTTGGGTTTGACCGAGGCTCTCAGCCAGCTCGATTTGGGTCAATCCCTTGTCTTCACGGGCTTGTCTCAGCTGCTTAAGAAAAAGCGAATACTCGTGCGAATAAATTGATTTTTCCATCGGTGATTGTCCTTTAACCGAAGCGTATAGTCGGATTTGGAATATGCCAAAAGAGAATATTTCTGAGGTAGGACCGTGGACGAGATTCCCATGAGGCCGACGATTTGATTGACGGCGTTACATAATTTCGCTCCGCTTCGACGGTTCTGCTTGCGAGGATTACCGATCGGTTAAGGGGGCATGCGATGTGTTCGGCAACGAAAACGCTCTGATCTAATCGGTTGACGACCTGTTCGTGAGGGTTAACGCTCGGTTGTAGGTGGTTGACCACCTGTGGGGGAGGGTTAACGCTGGGGTTTAGTTGGTTGACGACCTGTGGGAGAGGGTTGACGCTCTGATTTGGTTGGTTGACCACCTGTGCCGGAGGGTTGACGCTCGGGATTGGTTGGTTAACGACCTTTAAGAGAGGGTTAACGCTGGGGTTCAGTTGGTTGACGACCTGTAGGCGAGGGTTAACGATCTGGTTTAGTTGGTTGACGATATTTTTTCGCCGGTTAACGATACGTTTTGGTTTGTCGACGATCTGTTAGTGGTTTGAGGTGCCGGGGGACGGGGCGCAGATTATAAAAACTGAACAAGCTTCTCTGTTTGTTGAGTTGGCGGCAAAGGCGGGCGGGGCGGCGGCAAAAAGAGTTTGCCGGGCGCGGTGCGCCCGAGTTTGTTGGCCCCGGGCGCGAGGGGGTCGGCAAAACAGCCGATCTCGGAGTCGATATAAATATTAGATACAGATATAACTTCCTCAAGAAAGGGTTTGCCGGACGGGGCGTTCACGTGTGGAGAAAAGCCGTTCTCAGGTTGCCGACGGCGACTTTTGCGGCTCTGGTTAAGGTGATCGAGCCGGTCACGGCTGCGGTTCGCCGTCTGATCGTCCATGCGGAGCGCCGCGGGGCCGTTCGCCAAACGGAAAGCCTTCGGATGGAGACGGAAACGCCCGGACGTGGGATCCAACGCAAACACCTGCCTTATTAGCTCCGACGACTGCCCAAAGAGCGTTTAACGCAATAAAAGCCGGGGTTAAACGTCGATCAGCAAGAAATGTTACAACAATGATAAATAATTGTTGACACCGTTAAATCGTTTATGCGATATTCGATATTGCGTCCGGCGAAAGGGACGCTCGTTTGAGATTCCAATTAACATTTAGGAGATTAGAAAAGCTATGATCGAGCTTCAATTACCGAAGTCGATGGGGAAGATCTATCTGTTCTTCCAGAACTATGTGCTCAGGATCCCTGAGTTTTCAACGCAGCTTGGGATCACACCCGCAGAGGTGGCAAAGCTGCAGACAGATTTCGCGAACTTCGCGTATCTTATGGGTTTTACGAACCAGTTCAAAGACCGAAGAGCCGAATACAGCGCCTTCAGAAAGAGGATGTTGTGGGGCCCGGTCGGCGAAACGGCTCCGCAGCCCGTATTCGAATCGGTGGCTTTGCCCGAAGAGGACAGCACCGGCATTTTGACGAACCTGACGGCTTCGATGAAGAAGGTGCGGGCGTCGACGGCCTATGACGAGCAGATCGCAGAGGCGCTCGGTTTGGCACAGGCTACGGAGCCTTCGAAAGAAGATTCTGCGTACATCCCGGATCTGAAGCCCAAAGGGTCGGAGAACGGTTCGCCGGTCGTAGGGTTTAAGAAGGCTCGTTACGACGGTGCAAGGATGTACATCCGCAGGCCGGGCGAAACGACCTGGACGGACGCCGGCACATTTGTGCGTTCGCCCGCAGTGATCCCGGTCGATTCGGAAACGAATCAGCCTGAAACGTTCGAGGTACGAGCAAAGCTGCTGCGCGGCAACAACCCCGTGACGGCTTACTCGGAGATCTACACGACGATCAGGGTCCCGGCCTAACCACGCGTGGTACGTGGAGTTTGAAAGGTTCCCGGACAGGTCTAACCACTTTCGCACCTGCTCCTCCCTCATCAAAACACCCACCCCCGCAATTCATACGATCAAACAAAGAATGCCCCTCCGGAATTTTCGGGGGGCTTTTTAGTATCGATCGCGATCCTCATTTATTGGGATATGCCCTTTGATTTGCGGAATGGATATGCCTTTCCGTCGGGATGAGTGATCAATGTTGCAGCAATGCTCTTTCGTGGTATTTTGTTTGTGCTTGGGAGGTGAGGATGTATCGACGGCGGGTTAGTTCGTTGCAGACGTTTTGGTTCAAGTTTTTGATGCCGGTGATGTTTGCGGGCGTCGGGGCGTATGGTGTTTGGCTGGGGCTGACGGAGGTTGGGCCGCGGCCGGGATCGGACGGGCGGCTGTTGGTTGTTGGGTTCGCGGTGATGTGCGGGTTGGTGCTGCTGCTGCATCTTTGGCTGGCGGCCGAGATAAAGCGTGTTGAGACGGACGGCGAGTTTTTGTACGTATCGAACTATGGGCGCGAGATCGCGGTGCCGCTGGCGGAGGTCGCGGGCGTGTGGGAGATGCGGTGGATGCAGCCCTATTGGATGACGATACGGTTGAATTACGCGAGCGAGTTCGGCGATCGCATCATCTTTATACCCCCGTTCCGCTGGGGCGCGTTCTGGCTGCCCAATCCGCTGGTCGATGAGCTGCTGGACATGGCGTCCAGGGCCCGGCGGGGGTGGTAGAGGTAACGAGTGGAGGGTTCCCGCGGAGACGCTAAGACGCGAAGGAAGTCGCGGAGGAAGAGCGTGAGGGGAGGCTTCCCGGACGTCCTTTATTCCTAGACGTTCTCATGAAAGAGCTTGCATATCATTTGACGGAGTTGGGGGAGTTGACGCTGCGGCGGCGGGCGGAGGCCCGTTTGGGCGGGGTTGAGGTGTTTGAGGTAAAACTGGGCGACGAGTTTTTGATGTCGAGCCTGTTTACGGAGGGCGAGCGGCGGTTGGCGGAGCTTGGGTTGGCGGGGCTCGAAGGCGAGCTGGATGTGGTTGTTGGCGGATTGGGGCTGGGTTACACGGCGGCGGCGGCGTTGGCAGATGGGCGTGTGCGGACGCTGTTGGTTATCGACCTGTTTGCGGAGGTTATCGAGTGGCACCGAAACGGGCTGGTGCCGCTTGGGGCGGAGCTTGCGGGGGACGAGCGTTGCGAGCTGCGGCAGGGGAATTTCTTTGAGCTGGCGAAGGACGGGTTTGATGCGGGGAACGCGGAGCGGCGGTTCGACGCGGTTCTGCTGGACATCGACCATTCGCCGCAGCATTACCTCGACAGCGCGAACGAAGCGTTCTACAGCGAACGTGGGCTCGGCGAACTCCGCGGGCAATTAAAGGCAGGCGGGGCGTTCGCGCTCTGGTCGAACGATCCCCCGGACGAGGCGTTTCGCAAGCGGCTCGAAAGCGTGTTCGGCACAGCCGAAGCCCATACGGTCGAGTTCGCTAATCCTTACACCAACGACACTTCGGTAAATTCCGTTTACGTGGCCCGTCGGGGCTAAAGGTCAGTGAGCTGGAAGTTATGCGGGGTGAGCGGGGAGGGTGGCGTTCAAACGTCGGACTCGCGGAGCTCGTCCCATTTTGCGATCGCCTCGAGCACGGTGCTGCCGACGACAGAGCGTTCGCACCGGGGGCAGTCGATGATAGTCTCGGCAGGGCCACCTCCCCATGTGAGTTCTGTGTTGCCGCAGCGGCAGTCGCCGGGTCCGCGGTCGGACACGGCCAGGCCTTTCAGCTTGGTTCCGTATTCCGTCTCTAGTCGTCTATCTTTGATCGTGATCATTACTACCTCTCTCGTGTACCTGCGTCGCTCGCCGCGCGTATCTGCCGTCATGTGCGGTCGGCGAAGGTCTCTGTGAGATTTGATGTGCGAACACAGGTGGGGAACTGTCTTCTATTTCACGTTAAGAGAAAACCCGACGCAGGTGGATTCGTGCACGTGGGCAAATCGGTTAGAATGGTGATGAACAATCTTTCACCGATTGACGATGATAAAGATACTGATCAAAGAACGAGCCCTCTCACGCGGGATCAAGAATGCCCATCAGCTGCAGTTGGCGGCGGACCTGTCGCCGGCGGCGGCCGCTCGGTTTTGGCGAAGCGAGATCGAAAAGATCAGTATGGACACGATGGCGCGTTTGTGCCGGAGCCTGGGCTGTCAGCCGGGGGACCTGTTCGTGTTTATGGAAGATGAAAGCCGCCAGCGTGTCACCACCATCCGAACGTAACATTAGCCTTACGCACCTGACTTCTTTACCCATTTAACGAGCCGCCCGTTGATGGAGTGTTCGACGAACTCGAACGCTTCGGCGACGTATGCGACGGTCTCGGGCCGGTAAAAGAAGATATGCGTCGGGTCGTCCTTGTAGTACCAGTCTTCGAATTTCGTTTCGGGAAGCAGGAGTTCGGTCATGCAAATCAGGGTTCCGGCCGGTTCAAGCAGTTGGTTGAGCTTTGCAAACTCGCGCGCGGGGTGGCGAAAGTGCTCGATCACCTCGCAGCAGACAATAAAGTCGTAGCGGTTGCGGAATATAGAAGTGTCGTTCTCGAAGTAAGGGTCGTACTGGTCGATCGAGTACCCCTCTTGCCTGAGTAGATGGCTAATGACCGGCCCTGTGCCGCTGCCGAAATCGAGGCCTTTTTTGCTGGTCGAGTAATCGGCTTTTACGGCGGAGACGATCGGGTCAACGAACTTCTGATAACGCTCGTCGTGCACGTCGTTGTTGTGCGTTTCGTAACGGGCACGTTCTTCGGCCGGGTCAAGGTGGTCCGCCGGCGCGAGGAAAACTCCAAGGCAGCGGGGACAGTTGAAATAGTCGCCGTGGCGCCCCTCAAAAAAGGGTTCGGCTGGGGTCTTGCAAAGGCGGCAATACATAATTATCGGAGGGAAGAAGCAGTTTACAAAGATTTTCTCTTAGAGTAAAATTACACCGTGTCGGATCATTGTTCAATCCCCTGTAACCTTTGCGGCTCGTATCATGTAAAAGAGGTCGGTGTGAAGGACCGCGACGGCGGCCCGCTGCGTACGGTAATGTGCCGGATGTGCGGCCTTGCGTGGACCGATCCGCGCCCGCGTTCGAGCGAGGTTTCGGAGTATTACGCGAACGATTACAGGTTGGAGTATAAAGGTTCTTTCACGCCAAAGCTAAAGCAGGTATATCGCGCGGGCCGGAGCTGCCGGATAGTTTGGTAGCGGTGTGCCGTCAAAGGTGAGTTTGCACGCAGGTATGCAAAGAACGGAACAACTGAAATTTCGGTCGTTGGTGACGGCTAAACTTGAGGCGTTGCGCGAGTCATTGGCAGATGAGGATCCGACGGCGGTACCCGTCAAACCCGATAACGCTATTGGACGGCTGTCTAGGGTTGACGCGATGCAGCAGCAGCAGATGGCGGTCGAGACTCGACGTCAACGCGAAGCTCTGCGCAGCCGGCTTGAGCGTGCCTTGTCTCTCATCGAAAGCGGCGACTACGGAACTTGCCCCCGCTGTGAGGAAGACATTTCCACCAAACGGCTCGAGGCAATGCCCGATGCGATCTTCTGCATCTCGTGCGCAGAGGCGATCGAAAAGGGTTAAGAGTATTTTACCTTAACGTAAAGATCGGCTTTACAAAGGCACTCCGAAAATGTACTCTCCTTGTTTGTTCTTTGGACCGCCGGGCTGTTCGCTTTAGGGAGTTAACCACCGGGCATCGAATCAAACTTCACTGAATGGATATCGGCAGCGGTCGAATTGCACAGTGATCGAAGGAGCCGATGCTGTCGACCGACCGCTTCGCCATTTCCACGATCTGATCTCACCTACGTACGTTCCTAGTCAAGTAATAACTAAGCATTCCAAACGCATTTAGCGTCACTTCGGGACAAGTGCGCCCGTGGTGTGTCCGTGCGAGGTCCGGGAACGGGAAGGCAAATTAATGGTATTTATCGATAAATTTAAGAACAGGGACTACAACCTCAAGATCGAGGTTCTGGCCGGATTGACCGTCGCATTGGCTCTCGTGCCTGAGGCGGTGGCGTTTTCGTTGATCGCGGGAGTGAGCCCGTTGGTTGGGCTTTACTCTGCATTCATCATCGGCCTGATCACCGCAACATTTGGCGGGCGTCCGGGAATGATCTCGGGTGCGACGGGCGCGATAGCGGTTGTCCTTGTTGCCCTGGTGGTAACACACGGCGTCGAGTATCTGTTCGCGGCAGTCGTGTTGATGGGCCTAATCCAGTTGTCCATAGGGTTTATGCGCTTAGGTAAGTTCATTCGTCTTGTGCCGCATGCTGTGATGTTCGGCTTCGTGAACGGTTTAGCGATCGTGATCTTTATGTCGCAGCTCGAGCAGTTCAAGGTAGTTGGCGAAAGCGGCGGGGCAGAGTGGATGTCCGGCGGGATGCTGACGACGATGCTCGCGGCGGTGATAGTGACGATGGCGATCATCCATCTCTTTCCGAAGATCACGAAGGCGGTCCCGTCGTCGTTGGTGGCGATCGTTGCTGTGTCGGTATTTATCATCGCAATGGGGATCCAAACCCGGACGGTCGGCGATATCGCATCGATCGGCGGCGGGCTTCCGTCATTTCACATTCCGATGGTGCCGCTGAATTTTGAGACGCTGGCGATCATATTTCCATATGCGCTGATCATGGCGATGGTCGGGTTGATCGAAAGCCTGCTGACGCTGACGGTGATAGACGAGATGACTGAGACGCGCGGACGCGGCAACAAGGAGAGCGTCGCACAGGGGGCCGCGAATGTGGTCTG
Source organism: Pyrinomonadaceae bacterium (assembly GCA_041751195.1). Lineage (GTDB taxonomy): Bacteria > Acidobacteriota > Blastocatellia > Pyrinomonadales > Pyrinomonadaceae > OLB17. The sequence continues at coordinate 160,827 of JBGSXX010000002.1, forward strand.
CGGATTCTTCGGCGGTATGGGCGGATGCGCGATGATCGGGCAAAGCATCATCAACGTGAGCTCGGGCGGGCGGAACCGGATCTCCGGGATCGTTGCGGCGGTCGCTCTTTTAATGTTTGTGGTGTTCGGATCATCGGTTATCGAGCAGATCCCGATGGCTGCGCTGGTGGGCCTGATGATAATGGTCGCGATCGGCACGTTCGAATGGGCGAGTCTGAAGATATTCCGAAAGGTTCCGGCTTCCGACGTCCTTGTGATGATCGTCGTCGCGGGGATCACGGTCGTATTTCACAATCTTGCAGTGGCGGTTTTCGTCGGTGTGCTGATCTCAGCGTTGACCTACGCATGGGAGAACGCAAAGCGTATCAGGGCAAGGAAGCATATTGACGAAAACGGAGTTAAGCATTACGAGATATACGGGCCGCTGTTCTTTGGTTCCGTCGCCGGTTTTGCGGAGAAGTTCGGTGTGTTGAATGACCCAGGCGAGGTTGTGATCAACTTTCGGGAATCACGCGTTGCGGACCATTCGGCAATTGAGGCGCTCCATAAGATAACGGAGCGATACGCGAAGGTCGGAAAGACCGTACATCTTACGCATTTAAGCGAGGACTGCCGCGTGCTTCTCGACAATGCGAAGGCGATCATCGAAGTGAATCACTGGGAGGACCCGAATTACAGGCTGGTATCTGACACGCTTGGGTGATCCAAGACGCAGCCTCATCGCCAAGCGGGCGGCGGAGACGCCGACCGCCCGAAGATGGGGCCTTATCGGGAAGCATCCCGATCACGACGTAGTTGTAATTTTAGCGGCGGCGGAAGCGGCGGTCTTTTTCGTACATGCCGAGGCCGTAGTTGCGGCCGCCGAAGTTTATGCCGGTTCCTACGCGGCCTTTGACGCCAACTTCTGCGTTGCGTGAGGGAACGGCGTCTTCGGTCAGGACCCAGATGGAGCCGGTTCCGTCGGATATCTTGTAAGCTCCGCCGCGAAGGGGGGTGCCGGGGATGTTGATGCCATAGCTGTCCTGCACGACGCCGGCGATGGCTACGTCTCGGTCACGGAAGCGCGAGGGGTCGCGTTCGATCTCGGCGATGCTGACGCGCTTGGGACAGGCGACGGTGAAAACTGCGAGCGTAACGAGTACGGCGATCAGGGCCGGCTTTGCAAAGTGGTTCATTTTGTTCTTCTCCTTTGTTTCTAAGCGGGAAGAGCGAACACCGTAAAGGATTCGCACGATAGAGAAAAGTTTGCCATAATTTTTGCAGACCACAACTATTTTGTTGCAGGCGGGGCGGTTATGAGCGAGCTGATCGACAAAACGGCCGAAAGCAGGTTCTCGTTCCTCTCGAGCATCGATTCTGAGATTTGGCGGCCTAACAAGGACCCCAAGGCATACGAATGGTGGTACTTTGACGCGCTTTCGGATAACGGGAAGGAAGCGCTGGTGATCGTCTTTCTCGATAACTTCATCTTTTCGCCCCGTTATAACCGTTCGGACGACAACGCGGGCGGCGGCGAAAGATATCCGGCGGTTTCGTTCACGTACTTTGAGAAGGGAAGCCCGCGGTACCGCTGCGTTAACGAGTTCCCGGGAACGGCGTTCTCGGCCCCCGAGGGAGTGCCCGGGTGCCGCATCGCGGACAATTCGTTCACGTTTCAAGCGGCGGAGTATGGTTCGGGATATTTTATCTCCGTGGACCTGGAGCTTTCGGGCGGGCGGAAACTGAAGGCCGAGATCGAGTGGCTGAATATCGAATCGGGGCTGCGGAGCGGCGAATCGAACGCGGTTGTGCACGGACACCGTTGGAACATGGTCGCTCCGCGTTCGGACGTGACCGGCCGGATCACTGTTACGGGACGCGGCTGCGATGTGCTGAACGTGCATCATTTTCGCGGCACCGGTTATCACGATCATAAGGTCGATGATCGCTGGCTGGCAAAAACTGTGCACGACTGGCACTGGGGGCGGGTGCATTACGCCGATTCCACCGCCGTGTTTCACCGCTACCGCGAGATTGGGGTCTCGAAGCCGGAAACGAAGCTGTTGGTTATAAAGAATGGCGAGCTGCGCGAGCGGGCGGTGGATTATGAAGAGCAGAACTACATCCGCGACAAGTTCGGCATACGTTACCCGACCCGGCTCCGGCTGATCTCGGAGGATAATATCAGGCTACGGGTCAAGCCGATCAAGATCATTCACTCGAGCTTCTATTTCTTGCGGTTCCTCAGTGAATTTACGCTGACGCTTAGGGATGGAACGCCGCGACGGAACACCGGGATATCTGAGTTTGTCGCCCCGAAGGCGTTGAAGTACCGCTGGCTGAACTGGCTTTCAGACGTTCGGACGATCAAGGGCGGGAAAAATCCTGCCGAATAGCCGCGCGTTCGCAATCACCGCGTTAAACAGCCCTCCAATGTGGTAAAATGTTCGGTTCACGGAGTTTTCAGCCCGTTGAACCAACTTTATAATCTATGTCACACGATCTATTTAACACTCGGCAGACGTTTACTACGGGCGATGGCCGTGACGCCTATTACTATTCGCTTCCGCAGCTTGAGGCGGCGGGTTTAGGTACGATTTCGCGTCTGCCCGTTTCGATCCGTCTCGTTCTCGAATCAGTTCTTCGTAACTTCGACGAAGGCCGCCGCGTGAGCGAGACGAATATTCGCGACCTTGCGGGTTGGCAGGCCGTTTCCGAGCGTATGGCGGAGATACCGTTTGTTGTTGCACGGGTGATCTTGCAGGACTTTACGGGTGTTCCGCTGCTGGTGGATCTGGCTGCGATGCGTTCGGCGGTTGCGAAGATGGGCAAGGACGTCAGCGTCATCGAACCGTTGGTGCCGGTGGATCTTGTGATCGATCATTCGGTGCAGGTCGATTTTGCGGGGAGCCATGCGGCGTATGACCGGAACATTGAGATGGAGTTTCGTAGGAACGAGCAGCGTTACCGCTTTTTGAAGTGGGGGACGAAGGCGTTCAATGGTTTCAGCGTGGTGCCGCCGGGGATCGGGATCGTTCATCAGGTGAACCTTGAATATCTGGCGAAGGGTGTGTTCGAACGCGACGGAGTTTTCTTTCCGGATACGCTGGTTGGGACCGATTCGCATACGACCATGATCAACGGGCTCGGGATCGTCGGATGGGGCGTTGGCGGCATCGAGGCGGAGGCGGGAATGCTCGGCCAACCGGTTTACTTCCTGACGCCGGACGTTGTTGGCGTAAATCTCGAAGGCGAGCTTCCGCAGGGTACGACCGCGACTGACCTGGTGCTGCGGATAACGGAGATGCTGCGCAAGGCCAATGTTGTCGGCAAATTTGTTGAGTTCTTTGGCAGCGGCACGGCGGCGCTGAACGCGACGGACCGTGCGACCATCGCTAATATGGCGCCGGAGTATGGCGCGACGATGGGCTTTTTCCCGGTCGATCAAAAGACGCTGGACTATTTTGCGGCGACGGGGCGGACGGGCGAACACATTGAGACGATCAAGAACTATTACACCGCGCAGGGGCTTTTCGGGGTGCCCCAGAAAGGCGACATTGATTATTCGACGGTGATCGAACTCGATCTTGCAAGCGTAACCCCGTCTGTAGCGGGCCCGAAGCGTCCTCAGGACCGCATCGAGCTTTCGAGCCTTGATGATCGGTTCAAAGAGCTGTTCACGAAAAACGTTGCCGAGGGTGGTTACGGGCGGACGGCAGAGGAGATCGAAAAGAGGCACATGGTGACATTGTGCGGCTATCCGGCGGGCGAGATCGTCGGGGGCGGCGATCAGAGCCAGAGGAGCATTCCGCTGCCGATCTACGGCGATAGGAGTTTTAAGGACACAAGCGTGTTGACCGAAGTCGAGATGATGAACAATCGTCCCACGCCGGATCGCGTAGAGATGGATCCAGATACATGCCCGCCGCCGGAGCCGGTTTCGATCGGACACGGGGATGTTTTGATCGCGGCCATAACTTCGTGCACCAACACTTCTAATCCGTCGGTGATGATCGCCGCGGGGTTGGTCGCGAAAAAAGCGGCCGAACGCGGGATGACCGTGCCGGCGTATGTGAAGACGTCGCTGGCGCCGGGCTCGCGCGTGGTATCGGAGTATCTCGAAAGGGCGGGACTTCAGAAATATCTCGACCAGATCGGGTTCAATCTGGTCGGCTATGGGTGTACGACGTGTATAGGAAATTCCGGACCGCTTGATGCGGCGATCGAAGAAGAGATAATTGAGAGCGATCTGATCGCGGCTTCGGTCCTATCAGGGAATCGAAACTTTGAGGCACGCGTGCATCAGAATATCAAAGCGAACTTCTTGATGTCGCCGCCCCTGGTGGTGGCGTACGCATTGGCGGGAACGGTGTTGAAGGACGTGTATCTGCATCCGCTCGGGCAGGACCGCGATGGAAATGACGTGTTTCTGAAGGACCTGTGGCCGTCACTGGAAGAAGTTCGCGAGATCCTTGAGTCGTCATACGACCCTGAGACTTACAGAAAGCTCTATAGTGAGTTTGCAGACCAGAACCCGCTTTGGAATGCGATCGAATCGAGTACCGGCAAGCTTTATGAGTGGGACGAGGAGTCGACGTATATCCAGGAGCCGCCGTACTTCGAAGACTTTTCGATGGAAAACGGTAGCTTTTCGGACTTTTCAGGAGCACGGGCTTTGGCGATATTTGGCGATTCCGTGACGACCGATCACATTTCGCCGGCTGGTGCGATCAAGGCTAATTCGCCCGCAGGGCTGTATTTGCAGGAGAAGGGTGTCGAACCACGGGATTTCAACTCGTATGGTTCGCGCCGCGGTAACGATAGGGTCATGCTTCGGGGGACGTTCGCGAACGTGCGGATAAAGAACCTGATGGCGGCACCGGTCGAGGGCGGATTCACGAAGTTTCAGCCGGACGGCGAGGAGATGTCGATCTTTGATGCTGCTGAGCGATACAAAGAGCAGGGCACGCCGCTAATGATCTTTGCAGGTAAGGAATACGGCACGGGCAGTTCGCGTGACTGGGCAGCGAAGGGAACGCGGCTTATGGGTGTGAAGGCGGTGATTGCCGAGTCGTTCGAGCGTATTCACAGGTCGAATCTGGTCGGAATGGGTGTGCTGCCGCTGCAATTTCAAGACGGGCAGAGTGCTACCAGTTATAAGCTGGACGGAACTGAGACGTTTGAGCTGCGAGGTTTGGAAGGGGTTGACGTGCGGCCAATGCAGCCGGTGACGCTGATCGTGACGAGAGCGGACGGCGAGTTGGTCGAGGTGCCGTTAACTTTGAGGATCGATACGCCGATCGAGCTGGAATATTACCGCAGCGGGGGCATCTTGCCGTTCGTGCTGAAACAGTTGGTGGGACCGCAGACGGAGAGCAGGTCGGCGAACTGAGAGTTTGAATCCGGCGAGTAGTTCGCAGCGAATCTTTGTGAGAGCTGCGTTGCAAAAAAGTTTTGGTTTTCCGGTCCGAAAGGTTTAATTTACAGGTGGATGATGGTTTTCCGTTCCGTTCTGTTCTGTTCTGTTCTGTTCTGTTCACAAGTCAGGAGTAATAAATAATGAGATCAGTATTAACGATTGCGCTATGTACGTCGCTGCTTGCATCGGCCGTTGCGCCGGCGGCGGCTCAAAGCCGGACACGCTCGATTGTGCCCGATGGGAAACGCCAGCAGACGACAACAGTCCGCGGCGGCGAAACGCGGCTCGGAAGGGCTGAAGCCTATTCGGACGGTCGCGGTGCATGGGTCTTGTGGCAGATGGAAGCGGAGCGTTCGAATGTAGGTTTTCGCGTTTACCGTGTGGAGGCAGCCGGAAATACGCTGATCTCGGACGATATTATTCTTGGCAGCGCGGCCCGAGCGGCAGACCAGCCGTTGTATGGGGAGGAATATCAGTATTTCGACGAGGCGGGGGAGCCGGGGTCGGCGTATGTCATAGAGATCATCGGTGGAAGCGGTAAGACTGTGTTTACGCCGGCATTCTCGACGGCGTATGTTGCGGATTTCCGGGCAGTTCCGGCCATTGCACGCGGGGGCGGACATAAGAAGGACCCAAATGCTGGACAGATCGCAGATGCGCGGCTGAACGTTTCGAAGGAACTGAGCCGGGAGATCGCGGGTTCGATGAACGCATCGGACATCGATAATCATCGGTGGGTCATCTCGCAGCCCGGCGTTCGGATCGGTACGAAGAATGAAGGGCTGCATCGCGTCATGCGTGCGGAGTTGGAGTCGAACGGGTTTGATGTGAATACTGAACCCGCAAACTGGCAGCTTTATCTTGAGGGCGTTGAACAGGCGATAATAGTTCACCCGTCGGGTGATTACATAGAATTTTACGCCAAGGCGCTCGAGACGATCGAGAGCGATATCCGAATGTATTTCCTAATCAACGGCGACCAACCGGGGCGACGCATGGAGACGCGGATCGCACGCCCGTCGACCCGCACGGTTGTTGCCCCGACGTATGATCAGACATTTGTTTTGAAAGAGCGGACGAACTACATCAGTTCGATCAGGAACGGCGAACTCGAGAATTTTTGGGGACGCGTAGTTTCTTCTACGCCAACGACGTTGAATTTCACACTATCGGGGATCGATCCCTCACAGGATAGCGCAACACTTGAAGTGAGCTTTCAGGGATTTTCCGCCGGCGCTCACAGCGTTCAGATGCTGTTGAATGGAGAAAGCGTGCAGAATGCAGATGGGCTCGGCACCACGCCATTTGCGATGTCTTCGGTAATTCCGATCACGCATTTGAACGAGGGCGCGAATAGCCTGCAGATGACTTCGGCCGGACCTTCCGGTGACATAAGTCTCTTTGATACGATCCGAATCAGGTACAACCGCCGGCATATTGCACTCGGCGATCGGCTCGGTTTTCATACGCCTAATGATAGGAATGTTACCGTCGAAGGTTTTTCGTCGGCGGATGTCCGGCTTTTTGATATTACACGTGACGGCAACGTAGTCGCGATGGCAAATGTCTCCGCGACCCAAGGGCCGAACGGGTTCGAAATGAAGGTGCCCGCGGGACGTACGCGTCACTATTATGCGGTAAGTGGTGGCGGGGTGCATTCGGCTCATTCGATCGCAGCGTACGACACCGAAAGCTTGAGCGATCCGTCGCTTGGTGCGAAGCTCGTCATCATCTCGTACAAGGACTGGATGGATGAGGCAGAGGACTGGGCGGATTTTCGACGCGGTCAGGGTGTAAGTGTAAAGGTTGTTGACGTTGACGAGATCTACGACGAGTTTAATTTCGGAGTGATGAAAGCTGATTCGCTCAAGAGCTTTCTGGCCGTCACTTACTTGAACTGGCAGACGGCTCCCGACTACGTTCTGTTGATCGGCGATGCAACGGTTGATCCGAAGAACTATCGCGGCCTTGGTTTTTTTAACTTTGTTCCGACGCGGATCGTAAACACTATATTTACTGAGACCGGCAGCGATGACTTCCTGGTTGATTTCAACAATGACGGTCTCTCTGAAATGGCGATCGGCAGGATCGCGGTGCGGGATGCGGCGACCGTTACGCATGTACTCGGAAAGGTCACAAATTGGGAAGCCAATTTTGCCGGCGATCTTGATCGGGGAGCTTTGTTTGCCTTTGACAGACCCGATGGATACGATTTTGAGGCAATGAGCCATCGTCTGAGAAACAGGCTTCCGCAGTCGGTGCCGGCGACCTTCGTTTTCCGTGATGAGGCGAACGCTCAGGCAAATCTTTTGGCAGCGATGAACGCAGGGAAGTTTGTTATAAACTACTCCGGCCACGGTACCACCGGTGCATGGGCAGCTTCGAATTTCTTTGCGAATTCCGTAGTGCCGCAGCTCAATAACCCTGGAAATGAGGCGGTTTACACGATGTTGACGTGTCTGAATGGTTATTTCCTTGGAACAAATGTAAGTCTTGGCGAGAATCTGCTGCACGCGACCAACGGTGGCGCGGCGGCTTCGTGGGCGTCGACAGGTTTGACTACGCCGGACATACAGGAAGTGATGGCGACGCGGTTTTATGATCGTCTCGGCGCGGGGACGATCCCGCTTCTTGGGGACCTGATCCGGGACGCAAAGACGGTGATTCCGGGAGGGATGGACGTACGACTTTCGTGGGCTCTGCTAGGCGACCCGATGATGAAGATGCGGTGACTCTTTCCCAGAAGTGTTAAAGGGCGGGCCATTGCGGCTCGCCCTTTTTATTTGCTGGTACTCGCGGCAGGAGTCGAACCTGCGACTTCTTCCTCCGGAGGGAAGCGCTCTATCCACTGAGCTACGCGAGCGGATGGTCTATTTTAACTAAACTACTGTCGCGGTTCAATCCTTATTGTCTTGATGCGGACGTCTTCGATGGGGCGTTCGCTTTGATTCGGTGCCTGCATCTTTTTAAGCTCTGCAGGCAGCGACGTCTGGGTCGGAACGCCCGCTATCGTTCGTGCGTGGTTCATTCCTTCGATAACCTTGCCGAAGATCGTGTATTTGTTGTCGAAGCCCTGTTCACGTTTGAGCGTGATGAAGAACTGCGAGTTCGCCGAATTCGGATCCAACGACCGGGCGGCTCCGACAATTCCGGTATCGTAGGGGATATCTGAGAACTCTGCCGGTACGTTTCGCTTGTCTGATTTGCCTTGGCCGTCGTTTGATGGGTCGTTGTCTTTGCTGTTGGGGTCGCCACCCTGGATCACGGATTGGTTGACGCGGTGAAATGTGGTGCCGTCATAAAAGCCCTCGGCGGCGAGTTCCTTGAACCTTGCTACAGCTTTCGGTGCAAGATTGGAGTAGAGCTCGATCTTGATGGTTCCAAACGCGGCGGCATTCTCCATCTCAATTACGGCTATGTCAGGGTCTGCCACGGGCGTGACGCCTTTGGTCACTTCTGGAGCGGCGTTGCTGTTGGCGGTTGTGGCTGACGAGTCGCATGCGGTGAGCGCCAACGCTATGAGAAGAAGAGAAATAAAGGTTACGAATTTCATATTTCACTCGTTTGTGTCGAGGATGATCGTGACCGGGCCGTCGTTTATTAGTTCGACATCCATCATCGCCTGAAAACGACCAGTAGCGACTTTGAGCTTCGAACTTCGCAGGTTACTGACGAAATGTTCATACAGCTGCTCAGCGAGCTCGGGCCGGGCGGCGTTGATGTATGAAGGGCGGCGGCCCTTGCGGGTGTCGGCGTAGAGAGTGAATTGCGAAACCACAAGAAGCTCGCCGCCGATCTCCGCAACGGAAAGATTCATTTTGCCGTCGGCATCGTCGAATATACGAAGCTTGAGTGTCTTTTCCGCGAGCTTCGCCGATTCGGTTTCCGTATCGTCAGCTGAAACTCCAAGAAGGATGAGCAGGCCGCGTCCGATCTCTCCCGTAACTTCATTGCCGACGGTGACCTTTGCACGGGTAACCCGCTGCAGGACGGCTCGCATTAGCCCGCGTTTTCCTCAATGTAGACGCGTTCCATCACGACCGGTTCAAGCGGCTTGTCACCGGGGCTCGTTGCGACCTCAGCGATAGCATCGACAACATCCTGACCTTCGATCAGCTTGCCGAATTTGGTGTAGCTTGGCGGCAGGGGATAGTCGATGTGCATGATAAAGAACTGTGAGCCGTTGGTGTTCGGGCCGGAGTTCGCCATTGCAACCGTGCCCTTCTCGTAGCCGCCCGCATAAAGATCAGAATCACGGTTGATCTCGTCGTCAAACTTGCCGCCCCACGCGGATTCGCCGCCGTAGCCTTCGCCAAGCGGGTCGCCGCCCTGGATCATGAAATTCTTGATAACGCGGTGAAAAATGACGCCGTCGTAATAGTTTTTCTCTGCGAGAAGGCGGAAGTTCTCGGTCGCCTTCGGGGCGTCCTGTTCAAGTAACTCAAATTTTATTGTTCCCTTGTTTGTTTCAATAATTGCGGTTCTATTACTCATTAATTGCTCCTTATATGAACTAACAAAGTAGAAAACTTAGCACGAAATGGGGTGAAAGGCTAATTTGACGGCTCTGAATACGAGCTAAGGCTGCGTTAGATCTAGGAGCCAGATATCGGACTCGCTTGAGGGGTAGGTGTAGTAAAGCAAAGTTCCGTCATTGCTGACCCGCGGGTGGCGGATGCGTTCTTTCGCGAGTTCCTCGATTTGCGTCGTTCTGCCGCTTTCCGTATCAAGGATGAAAGCTCTGTCGCCGTCCGAGTAAATGACCCGCCGATCATCAGGCAGCCAGTATGGGAATCTGGTCAGATCGTTCAGTCGCTTGTAACTTTTCGTTTCGAAATAGTAGACGGCGAGGCCGTCGTCGGTGCCGCCCTCGAAGTAGCCGATCAGCTTCTTACCATCGCTCGACCAATCCCACGCACGAAAGTATGAACCGAGGCCCGGATGTGGCAGAGTTTCCCAGTTTTGCTCGGTCACAGATTTTGTAAGGTTTAGGATATAGCTTTGTTGGGCATCGTCGAAGCTTATCCTTAAGCCGTCGGGGCCCCACGCGGGGATAGAAGCGGCGTGGTCTTCGGTTGATGTGAGTTGTCTCAGGTTTGATCCGTCGGCGTCGATCTTCCAGATCTCGTATTTTCCGCTGCGGTCGGAAGCGAAGATCAATGAACGCCCATCGGGTGACCAGCGCGGGTAACGGTCGAAAAAGCGGTCACTGGTCAGTTCTCGCGAATTACTGCCGTCCGCGTTCATCAGGACTATGTCTTCCTGGGTTCTCGTGATCAACCGAGCAGCATACGTCGTTCCGTCAGGCGATAGTTCCGGCAGGTGAAGCTCGCGGTCCCCTTGTGTGATCCAAACCGGTTCACCGATCGGCTTTCCGGTGTCCGAGTTGAACCCGACCGATTTCAGGTTGGACTGGTTCGTCGTCTGAACATAAATCATCCGCTTGTTGTCGCGGGAAAACGACAGGTGCCGGTTGAAGTTGGCAGGCGTGGAGACTATCTCAGGCGGTGACAGCGTCTTTCCCGATCGTTCATCGATCGCGACGCGCCAGAAGGCCATGCTGCCGCCGCGGTCACTGGCAAAATACAAATGAGTTCCGTCCGGGGACCAGACCGGATTCCAGTTCGTGTTGCCCGCGTCAGTAAGAACGATCGGTTCGCCGCCATTTGGGGAGACGACAGCGATGTCACGTCGGCCGCCGCTTTCTGTGAACCAGTAGGCAATAAGATGGCCGGCTGGTGACCATGCGGGCTGAACTGCAAAACCTTCGATCAATAGGCGCTTGTCGCCGGACTCGAGATCGATGATCCACAGAGCGCTGGGATATCGCACCTGGGGCGTGTGCTGAAAATGTGTTGAAACGACAATTGCTTTTCCGTCCGGGGACCACGATGGGTGAAATCCGAAATCCGCTACCCGACGCGGATTCTCGCCAGATGCGCCCATTACAAAAATGCCGCCGGAATGACGGTCCGAACGAAATGCTATGCGTTCTCCATCGGGCGAGAATACCGGCTGGGTGTCGTCGGACAAAGACCCTTCGGTGAGATTTCTGGGATTCTTTCCGCCGATGCGTTCAAAAAATATGTCGTAATGTCCGTTGGACTCGGCTGCGTATACATAACTCTTACCGTCCGGCGAAAGTGATGGGTAGAATTCGGTGCCAGCCGCATCAGTTAACTGGACGTTTTGCGCCAAGCTCCAGTCGGGCGCATCGGCTACGGGGGTGGTTCCAGGAAGAAAGTAGAACCAAGCGGGGATTAGAAGTAGGATCAGAACTGCAGTCGATCCGAAAAAATACATTGGCCTGCGTGACCTGAACGATGCCGCAGCTGTTCCCATCGGCCTTGACGAGGCATGGTTCGAGTCGGACGAGTCGAATATGCGCTTTATGCGTTTCAGATCGGAACGCAAGTCGGACGCGTTTTGGTAACTCAGATCGGCGTCTTTTTCAAGTGCCTTTTCGAGGATATGGTCCAGAGCAGACGGAACCTCCGGATTTATCGAACTTGCCGGTGGCGGGTCGAGAGACAAAATCGCATGAAATGTGGCTTGACGCGTTTCCCTTTTGTAAGGGTTCACTCCCGTTAACAGTTCGTATAAAACTATCCCGATACTCCAGAGGTCGGTTCGGTGGTCGACCTTTTCGTCGGCGACTTGTTCCGGCGACATATAGGCTGGGGTTCCAATGATAATGCCCTTTGCAGTTTGGGCAAGGGTGGTGATAGTGGGCGGCGACTCGCCGCTGAGCTTTACGAGGCCGAAATCGAGGATCTTTACGTAGCCGTCGGGCCGGACCATTATATTTTCAGGCTTGATGTCGCGGTGGATGATGCCTGCAGCATGGGCGATGGAAAGAGCCTCGCACGCTTGCATGACTATCGTAAGGACATCGCTAACGGTTAAATCACTTCCAATAAGTTCGCGTACTGTTTTTCCTTCGACGTATTCGGTCGCGATGTAGCTTAACCCGTCGACGGTTCCGACATCGTAGACGGTGACGATATTTGGGTGGTTGAGTATTGAAACGGAGCGGGCTTCTAGTTGGAATCGTCTGACCCTGTCGTCGCTGGAGATGTACTCCGCGGGTAAGATCTTTAGGGCGACCTTTCGCTCGAGTTTTTCGTCTTGGGCGAGATAGACCTCGCCCATACCGCCGGCGCCAAGGAGTTTTTCGACTCTGAAAGTGCCGAAAGTTTTATTCCAAAGAAAGGCTTTGCTCGCAACAGTGTCATCGTCAGCGAGGTTTCTGGCGGCGACCCTGATCGCAGACGTCTCGAGGAATGCATCGGCACCAATTTGGGCGCGGAGCAGGCTCCGGACCTCGCGGATCAGGTCTTCGTCACCGTTGGCCTTTTCTGAGAGAATTCTTTCGCGCTCGGCGGGCGGCGAGTCCAGCACCGCGTCGAGTAGTTCGTCAACTCTGTTCCAGCGATCGGCGTTCATGTGTTCGAGAGTTCGCGGTATAGCCACGCTTTGGCCTTTTGCCATTCGCGCATTACGGTGACGCCCGAGATCTTCAGGACCTCAGCAGTTTCTTCGACCGAAAGGCCGCCGAAGAACTTGAGCTCGACGATCTTTGCCTTCCGTTCGTCGAGTTCGGCAAGCCTTGTTAATGCTTCATCGAGTGCCACTAAATCGGCGTCCGTGCCGTTCGCGATCGCATGAGCTTCTTCAAGTGACACGTGGGCCACTACCTCGTCATTTACCTTTGGACGTTTTCGTGCGAAATCAACTAAAATGCGTCTCATCAATTGTGCCGATACGCCGAAGAAGTGTGCACGGTTTTCCCATTTCGCGGTTTTCCAGTCGATGAGCCGCATATAGGCTTCGTTGACGAGGGCTGTCGTCTGCAGTGTATGGCCGTCACGCTCGCGGTGCATATAACGCTTGGCGATGCGATAAAGCTCGGTGTAGATGACGGGGGTAAGCTGCTCAAGAGCTTCTACGCTGCCGTCGCTCCATTTCTGAAGGATCTCGGTGATCTCACGCGTCGAATGTTGATCATCATTCATTTCGAGTCAGGTGTGAGGCCTTTCTTCAGTGAATTTAACACTAGAGACATTTATTGCGGGAATTTATAAATAATATGATAGTTTTTCCTTCTTTCAAACGCACTATTTAGTGGAAAGCGGATTTGTTCCGGATCTCGGACGATCGCAAAGAGAATTAGTGAGACCTTTCGACAGCGAATAAGGAGGAATCTGTGGCGATATATTTAGAATTCGATGGTATTCAGGGGACTGTCAAAGACCCCGATCGTTCTCAACTTCCATATGATCCGGCTTTTACAGGCGGGGTTCGTGTAGCAATGAGCGGGGTTGGTGGGGTATGGAAAACGACGAATTTCGGAGATTCTGGTCTCGCCATAGCAAAGATCAGAGTTTTGGACCTCCCTGCCGGGCAGGACTCAATCGATTCGAGGGATGCGAATGCTGCGAACCGGGCCAAGGTGATCATTGGGAGCAGGAAGGGTGGCGGAACGTTTACCCTGACTTTCAACGGCGAGACGACCGGTCGAGCACTTGATCTCGCGAAGGTGAATAAACTGAAACAGATTGCAGCCAGTGGTCGGAGGATCCCTAGAATGGAACTCATTTTCACGGATCTTCAAAACCGTAGCGTTCTAAGATACAGGCTTGAGAACGTAAGTTTCAACGGCGTTTCTGCCGGTAGAGGGGTAAGCCGACACGAGCATTTCACACTCAATTACTCAAAGATCGAAAGAGCATTATGAATAGAGAACAGATAGATCTCGTGCAGGCGAGTTTTGCGAGGATCGAGCCGCTTGCGGAAGAAGCAGGTGTATTGTTTTACGTCAAGCTTTTCGAGATAGACCCCGGGTTGCGGCGGCTTTTCAAGGGAAAGATGAATGAGCAGGGGCTCAAGCTGATGCAGATGATCAGCTTCGCTGTCCATGGGTTAGACAGGATCGATGCACTGGTGCCGGAAATTCAGGCACTTGGGATGCGGCACGCAGGCTACGGTGTCGAGGATAATCACTATGAGACGGTTGGCACCGCTCTTCTCTGGACACTCGAGGAAGCTCTGGGCGACGCGTTTACCCCTAAGACAAAGGAAGCGTGGGCGGACGTCTATACATTTCTGGCGACGGCAATGAAAGACGCGAGTCAAAAGGCAGCCTCACAAGTGGCATTACAATAATTGCTCGTACCTAAACTAGTAATTCGAACCGAAGCAGGAAACGCAGCGGATAAGTGGAGCTGCGCGTATTTTTAGGAGACAAGATCATGAGTATTCGTAAATTGTTTGTAACGATGGTTGTCACCGGGCTTGTATTTCAGTCCGTTCACGCGAACAACGTGCGTCGCGGTGATATGACACCGGAACTGAAGGAAAAGACCTTGCAACTTTTGTCTGATGTGGCCGCAGAGACCCGGCAGTTCGTTCTGCCGTCGAATCGCATCCATGCTCAGACGGTGATACTGGATCTGATGTGGGAGCATGACGAGCGAGGGGCACGTGCCATTTCTCAGGGCGTATTTGCCGATCTTCAAAGGATGTTCGAGGCGATCGACGGCGTGGACATGGAATCTTTGACGGTGCGTGAAAAGAATGAGCATTACTACCGCCGTCAGATGATCGCAGGGTTGCGTCGAGATTATATCCTGACGCTGGTCCGGCGCGATCCCGCCGCTTCGTCGAAAGCCCTTGCCGCGTTGAAAGCTAAAAAGATCGAGGGTTACGATCCGCTTGATGCAAGCAAGCTGGAGCTCGAGGTCGTGAATGCAATGGCGAAGAAAGATCCTGAAAGGACCGAACTGCTGGCCAAAGAGCAGATCGCGACGGGGGTGACGTACAGCATGATCGAGTCACTGAAGGAGCTGCATATTCGCGATTCTCGTGTTGCGGCAAACGTCGCTAAGGAGATCCTTGATGTACTTAAGGCCGCAGTGATACGGACCCCGGCTGCGAGTGGTTCGGCCGTGGAGGAGAAAACGGCATCGGGCGTATCGGCCGTTTCGGGGCAGGTCAAGATCGATTACGGGGTTGCCGCGTCGTTTGTGAATGCAGTTGCCGAGTCCGCCCGTCGCGCGGCACGTGACAAGGATAAAGAGATGGTGGCGCTGCTATCCGAAGCAGAACTGAAAGGGGCTATCGAAATGCTCGCCGACATCTATTTGAATGCCAACGACCCAGCCCGATACACAATAAGCCAGATCATGGCGGAGGTCTCGCGTCACGCACCGGCCCATGCTGAGCGGATATTTCTGAAAGTTGAGCCGGACGTCGCGAAATCGCTGAGAGATTTTGTGAAGAGGCAATCTGATATCATCGCTCGCGAGGACAAGAGCGCCGACGAACTCGCTGAGTTCGCGGCGAGTGCGGAGGGTGAGCAGCGAGATCAGTTATACGTCGAGGCAATGCGAAAGGCGATGGAGGCGAATGATCCGGAAAAGGCGAGGGCAATCGGTTCGCGGATGAAGAATCCGGAGCCCTACGACTATTTGTTCGAAGAGATTGACGCTGCGATCCCGCTTGCGAAGGCCCGTCGTGGCGATATGACCGAAGTTCGCAGGACGCTTGCTACGCTGAAGACGGTTCCCGAGCGGGTCGAGGCCCTAGCAGCGTTGGCAGATGCAATAGCGGAAAAAGGCGACAAAGAAGCGGCAATCAAGCTGCTCGAAGAGTCTATGCAGATGCTGGTGACGACGCCCGTTACGGATAAGGCGATCGTATCTGCCGGAAGGGTCGTCGGTGCTTATTCCATTGCGGCGCCCGATAGAGCCTTTAACATGTTCGAGACCGGTATCGAGGAGATGAACTCTTACATCGATGCCGCGATCAAGCTTGACGAGTTTTATGCGTACGGTTCGACAGACTCGGGTGAGCTGCACTACGATGCGATGAACCGACATCTGTTGCTATTGGTCCCGGATGCGACGCGCGTTCTGAGCAATCTCGCTCATGCCGACTTTGAACGATCTGTTCGTTTGACGAATAAATTCGCCAGACCGGAGATCCAAATCTACGGGCGTCTACGCATACTTCAGGTTCTTCTCGACCGCGAAGCTGCCGAAAAGGAAAAGGCGGCGCGGGAACAGATAAAGATGGAGGATGAATATCACTGAGAGTGAGTTCCACGGTGACCGAAGATGAAGCGATCGATGGCGGCGGCGACGCCGCTTTCGTCGTTGGTGAGGGTGGTTTGGCAGCCGGGGCGGGCCAGGAGTTCGGGGTCGGCATTGCCCATTACGACCGGGGTGCCGGCGAATTCGAGCATTTCGAGGTCGTTGAAGTTATCGCCGATCGCCATCACCTCTTCGCGGCGGATGTCGTGGCGGGCGGCGAGGCGTTCAAGGCCGATGCCCTTAGAGGCGTCGATCGGGAGTATGTCGAGTAAAGTGAAATCCAGCTTTGGATAGATCGTCGCGAGGATCGTCGCGGTGCCGTTCAGGCCTTCGCGGAGCATTTCCTGGAGGTCTGCCATTCGTGAGCACCCGCCAGAAAATGAGATGTGGATGACTTCGTGCTCCTTGAGTTCGTTTTCGAGTGATGCGATATGATGCACCGCCTCTTCCGCTTCGTCGCCATGCAGGCCTTCGGCCCAGCGGACGTATTTTTGAAGCGGAATGTTGTCCTCCGAGATGCGATCGTATAACAGCGTGCCCTTACCGTGCGGATCGGCGCTGACAAGGGCGTCTCCCCCGGCAGATCGGCCGAGGCGCAGGATCTCTTGTGCCGTTTCTGTCGTGAGCAGCGAGCTATCGATGGTTTCGAGTGATCCGGCGAACTTGATGAGAGCCCCATTATGCGTGACGAGCGGAGCATTTAGCTCAAGGTCGATGCCGACCGGTCGGGCGTCGCGAAACCTGCGGCCGGTCGCAATCGTGACCAGCACGCCCGCATCCTCAGCCGCCCGTATTGCTTTACGATTCGCGTCGGGAACTTCACCACGTGAGTTGAGAACGGTCCCGTCGAGGTCGAGTGCTAGGAGTTTTATCATCTCAGAGCCGGTAATCTTTCTCGTCCATAGATGCGGAGGAGTATCGTGAGCTGCCAAAGGAGCAGAGTCGGAAGAACAATCAACGCAATGAAATCAATATTCAAGGTGTTAGAGAGCCACATGTCGAAATAACTCTTGATCGGATAACTCGGTTCACGGAAATTCAACGACCGGAGGTGAATGGCGAACATGACCAACAGGATCTGCGCCAAGGTGAGGAAGAAGGAGGTCACAAAAGTTCGACCGAAGAATATGGCGATGAGTATCAATAGGGATACGGCATAGAGGCCTGGTACGGTACTAGGATATACCGATCCACCGCTGAATCTAATAGGGGGTTCCCCTCCTAATGAAGAATTGATATCCTCTTGTTCCATCCTCACGTGCTCGTTATAGGAGTAAATATAATTGGTAGTGACAAGTACAGCAGCGTAAAGAACGAACGCGAAGATCAACGCCGTCAGAATGCGATGCTCGAGTTTTGAAATATGACGTTTTGGAACGTTAGTCATTGCGAATATGTTACCACTCGGAACAATGTTGGGTAACAGTAGCACATCGCCCGTTCGGCCAGCGGTTCACGGTCATTGATTCGCCTGCTCGGCCTGTCTCTTTAGTATTCGCTGCTTCGCGAGCCACCGTTGGTAGACGGCTTTGCCGCGTTCGAACTCTGCGGCGGAGGCGTAGAAGTGGTGAGACCCATCGTTTTTGCCTACGTCTAGCACGTAAAAGATGTAATTAGTCTGTGCGGGGTTAAGGGCGGCTTCGATGGCGCCGTCGGACACTGAGGATATCGGGCCGGGCGGGATGCCGCCGTACTTGCGTGTGTTGTAGGGCGAATCGGCCTCGATGTCACTCTTATGGATCGTGCCGTCCCAGCGGTTCTGCATCTTGGCGACGTAAACGACAGTTTGATCGATACCGAGCGGGATGCTGCGCTCGAGCCGGTTATAGATGACGGAGGACACGATCGGCCGCTCTTCGTCAACGGGCGATTCGGTTTCGATCAGCGAAGCGATGGTGACGATCTCATGCGGTGTGCGGCCGAGTTCGCGGGCACGTTCGGCCCACTCCGGCTTCCATATCTTTTTGAATTGCTCCACCATTCGAGTCACCACCTGTTCGGGGGTGGCATCGGGTGGAAAGTCGTAGGTGCTGGGGTAAAGATAGCCTTCGAGATTGCGTGCTTCGGGGGCGATATCTTTGATCAGCGTGGTGTCGCTCATCAACAGAAGGATCTCTTTTTCCGATTTAGCTGGCGTGCCCGGGAAAGTCTCGGCGATCCGCTTTGCGATGTCGAACCGGGTGAACCCTTCTGGTACGGTTATGCGAGTCGTTTGAATGGAACCTTTTTCGAGCTCTTTCAGTACGTCCAGGGTCGAGATCGGCGAAGGAAATTGATAATCGCCCGCCTGGAGCTTGTCGGCGCTTCCGAGTGTTCTGAGATAAAGCATCGTCGCGGGGGTATCGGCGAGAATGCCTTCCGCTACGAGTTTCGCAATGACCTGTGACGTGGCGGAACCGCGTTCGATGGTGATGTAATCCTCTGAACGCGAATGCTCTCGCGGACTGGTCAGCGACGAGTAGAACCAATAGCCAACGCCCCCGAGCACGATCAACGCCAGAAGTACAAAAGCCAGGATCAACTTCAAAAGGTTCATAAGTTTGTCTATGAGTTTATCTGCGGGTAAACTTTCACGCAACGCAGCAATGAGACGTGTTTTCTTCGCAGTTGATATATCTGATGAGGTTCGCAGGGCGGTGGATGCACACAGCCAGACGCTCAGAAGCGAGTTTCGGTCGGCCCCTGTGCGTTGGGTAAAACCTGCGGCGTTTCATATCACACTTAGATTTATCGCAGAGGCGAGCGATGAGTTGATCAGATCGGCCACGGCGAAGCTGCAACCGGACGTCACGCAAATTCGTTCGCGTCCCCTGAGTCTTGGTCCGGCGACAAGCTTCGATGACCGTGTCCTCGTGTTCGAAATTCGAGATGCCGACAGCGTTCTCAGCCGGCTTTACGACGTTAACAGTAAGGTACTTGCGGAAGACGGGATCCGCCGCGAACGGCGGGAGTTCAAACCTCATCTGACCATCGCGCGAATGAAGCCCGGCGACGCGCCGGAGGGGTTGATCGAGAAGCACAAGGCGGCCGATGTCACGCCCGCACCCTTTATCGTCACGTCGGTGAAACTGATCGAGAGCGAGTTGCTCCCGACCGGATCACGCTACACGGTCATTGAAACCTTCCGGCTCAAGCACGAGGATCAATGAACGTCCGTTCCCTCCGCCAACAGCGTTTCTATGATAGAAACAACCTCGTTGTCGGTCGGCAGGGTCTTCGGACTAAACCTTGCGGTTATGCGGCCGCTTCTGTCCGATATGAACTTCTCAAAGTTCCACGTTATATCGCCATCCAAGCCCGGGTTCGTGCTCGCGTGGGTCAGAAACGTGTAAAAAGGATGCTGATCTGACCCGGTAACGGATATCTTCGAGAACATCGGAAAGGTTACGTTATATTTAAGAGTGCAAAATTCCTTGATCTCCTCTTCGGTCCCCGGCTCTTGCCCAAGAAAGTTGTTGGCCGGGAAGCCAAGCACGACAAAACCCTGTTCCTTATATTTATCGTAAAGTGTCTGCAGCCCTTCATATTGCGGGGTAAGGCCGCAACGGCTTGCCGTGTTGACGATCATCACCACGTTTCCCTTAAATTTGTCGAGTTTGACGACATCGCCGTCAATATCGATCATTTCAAAATCATACATACTTCGCTCCAACGGTGGGATTGTGGGCGAGGGGTTAAAGATCATGCCGTAATGCCACGCGGCTGCCACCGCAACGCACAACAGTACTCCTATCACTCCGGCTATTACCTTTAACATACTTGGTTATGACCGCCCTGATCCGTCCGACGTGGGAGCCGGATACCGGGTGTGGCCGTTATCGATTTAATTCTCGCGGCGGACGCGACGGGGGTTGTCGCTCGCCATCCTCTTTCTCCCCTGTTTCGCTCAAAACCTCTTTGATCGCACCGATGCTGGACAAAACGCTTGACGTTTCCATCGGCATAAAAATAACTTTCGAATTATTCGTCCGCGTCATTTCACGCAGCGATTCGATATATTTCGACGTGATCAGATACTGCGTCGTCTGCTCGGGCGAACCGACAATGCCGGTGATCAGCTTGATCGCTTCGGCCTCGGCACTGGCGGCAGTCAGCCGTGCTTGTGCCGCGCCCTCTGCGTCGAGGATCGCCGACTGCTTATTACCCTCTGAACGCGTAACGGCAGCTTGCTTTTCGCCCTCTGCACGGGTGATCGCAGCCTGTTTGTCGCCCTCCGCGGTCAGGATAAGAGCTCGCCTGTTTCGTTCGGCGGTCATCTGCTTCTCCATTGTTATCCGTACGTCTTCGGGCGGGTTAATGTTCTTGACGTCAACGCGTGTAACCTTTACGCCCCACTTATCGGTTGCTTCGTCAAGGATCAGCCTGAGCTTGCCGTTGATCTGATCGCGGTTCGAAAGGGTATGGTCGAGGTCCATATCGCCCATGACCGAACGCATACCGGTGATTGTCAACTGCACAATGGCACCCACGAGGTCGGCGACCTCATAAACGGCTTTCATGGAATCCGTGATTTGCCAATAAACGACCGAATCAACGTTGATCGTGACGTTATCACGTGTGATAACGGGCTGCGGCGGCATATCGATGTACTGTTCGCGGAGATCGATGAACGTCGTTCCGGGGCGGACGTTCGACCAATAGACGGCGCGGGGCGATTCAAAGAACGGAACGATGATGTTCAACCCGCTCTGCGCCACGCGATGAAAGCGGCCGAGCCGTTCAATGAGCAGAACGCTCGATTGCGGGACGATCTTGATCGTCTTCCACGCGACCACAAGCAGGGCCACGCCCAAAAACATCAAAAAGATAAGTCCTAAACCGCCAATAATTTCCATCTAGTTCCTCCGAGCAATTTTTCGACCATTATATACGCAAATATCTAATTGCGCTAAATCCGTCGAACCTCGGTAGTATGCCGTTTTCGGCGCGATATTAAATAATTCGTCACCGTGTCCGTAACAGATGCGTAACACCGTCTTCGATATTGTAACGACGAGCTCGCTGATAGGTTTTGCGGATCTGTTCCGCGTAAGAAAGCGAGAAAGATCGAACAAAGGGAAGGGCAATGTCGTAAGAATTGCTGATACGGAAATTGACAACACAAACGGAACGCTTCAGGAAGGCACAGTTTCACTTCTATATCCGCAGTAAATAACCCCCTGTCTTCTTCTAATAACTAACCACTGCCCAATGAAGCGTTCCGGTCATTTCCGGCCCACTTATCCTCCTTAACTTAATCCCCGTAAATAGCTTATAATTGCCGCAAATATGGGCGTAACATTATCTGACATCAACGAGGCGCGCCGGCAGCTGTCGGGCGTCGTCGATCCCACTCCGCTTGTGCATGATGAGATGTTGTCGGCAAGGCTCGGCGCGGATATGCACCTAAAGGCTGAGAATCTTCAGCGTGGCGGTTCGTTCAAAATACGCGGGGCTTATAACAAGATCTCACGGCTCAACGACGAGGAGAAAGCTCTCGGCGTGATAACCGCATCCGCCGGCAACCATGCACAAGGCGTGGCGTTAGCGGCGCGGCTTACGGGGATAAAAGCGACCATCGTGCTGCCGAAAACGGCTCCGCTGACGAAAATAGTCGCCACTCGCGCACAAGGGGCGGATGTCATCCTGGAAGGGGGCACCTTTGATGAAGCGGTGGCGTATTCGCGCGGGCTGCAAAAGGAGCACGGTTACACATATGTGCACGCCTTTGATGACGATCTGATCATCGCGGGGCAGGGAACCGTCGGGCTTGAGATCGCGGAGACCCTGCCAAAAGCGACAGTCATCGTCGTACCCATCGGCGGCGGCGGGATCATTTCGGGCATCGCACTCGCGGCGAAAGAACTGATCCCGAACGTCCGCGTTATCGGCGTGCAGGCCGAGAATTGCGCACCCGTCGCGCAGTCGATCAAAGCCGGCAAGCCCGTAGACATCCATTATAAACAGACGATCGCAGACGGCATCGCCGTAAAGACCCCGGCCGAACGCACGCTGGCAATCATTAAAGACAAGGTCGACGACATCGTTGAGGTTTCCGAGGACGATATCGCGCGGGCGATCTTTCATTGCGCTCAGAACGCACATCTCGTGGTCGAAGGAGCCGGCGCCGCGGGGTTGGCGGCATTGCTCGCGGGCAAGATCGAACTAAAATCGTCCGATACGGTCTGTGCCGTCCTGTGCGGCGGCAACATCGACGGCAATCTGCTGGCACGCGTCATCGAACAGGTGCTCGTGCGGCAAGGCCGATACATTATTCTAAAAGTTCTTGTCCCCGATCGTCCGGGTTCGCTCTCGGGCATGCTCAAGATCGTCGCCGATGAACACGCCAACGTCGTCGAGGTCTATCATCAGCGCGCCATCTGGCTCGCACCGCTCGGCAGCGTCGGGATAGAGATGATCCTCGAAGTGCGAGACAAAGAACACGGCGACAGCGTCCACGACCGCCTCAACGAAGCAGGCTATTACGCCGAAACTGTTGATCAGGAGTGGTAAGGACAAGGCGGAATCTGGATCGGGGAACGCGGAATCGTTCTTGATGGTATGCTGCTTCGCCAAGGTCACGCCGATCTCTCGCGGCTATGCCGCTCGATATGCGGAAAGGCTGCGCCTTTCCGCAGCGTCATCGCTCAACCGGGGCTCCGCCCCCGCATCTACGACGGCGGCTAGGCCGCATGCATTGCAGGTTAGCACCCCTGTGAGGCATAGCCTCACAGCAAATCGAGCGGCCGAGCCGCGATGAAAGGCCGGTTACATCTAGAGATGTACCCCGCTCGTCAGCGGGGTTTTGAATTGGCCGACTCGGGGTGCCAAAGATCCTGATGGCTGCCGAAAGCGTGTGCGGCCGTCTTCGGGCTGTGCCCACCGATGTGCGGAAAGGCTGCGCCTTTCCGTCGGCGGCCAGCCACTTGGGGCTATGCCCCCGTATTTGGTGAGGCGGACGGTGCTTTAGGTCGAACTGCCCGTGAAAAATACGGCAGCGAAGCTGCATATTCGTTCGAAGATCCAGACGGAAAGGCGTAGCCATTCCGCAAATCAGTGGGCATAGCCCAAGCCGACACCCGTCCCTCGTCATTTATCCCTACTTCCGGACAAACTCGGGCCGGATCGCCCCGATCTCGATCCAAAACCCCACATTCCGGGTTCAGATCGCCACGTTTTGGAACCCAGATCGCCACGATTTGGTTTCAGAACGTCACGATTTGGCGTCAGAACGTCACGATTTGGAGTTATGACGACCCGTTTTGACGCTGGGACGGCACGTTCCAAGGTTCAGATCGTGACGTTTCAGGTTCAAATCGTGACGATTTATCTCAGAACGTGACGTTCCAGAGTCAAATCGTGACGATTTTTTTCAGATCGTGACGTTTTAGCTTCAGATCGTGACGTTCTAGCTCAGATCGTGACGTTCCAGCTACAGATCGTGACGTTCTAGGTCCAGATCCTGACGTTTTAGCTTCAAACCGTGACGTTTTAGGTCCAAATCGTGACGTTTTGGGTCCAAATTGAGGCCTTCTAGGAATGGATCGGTATTCCGGGCGTCGATTTTATAAGGTTTCGCCTTTGGTCCGAACCGATTCCTGTCCGCAAGCTCAACCACCCGCTACCGCGGGTGGCACTGCCTGTGGACTGCGGATGAGCGGGGCTCTACCGCGGCCGGAGGTTTTCGTCGTACAGCTCCCGGTAGGCCCGGTAGTTGTTCATTACCTTGTAAACGTAGTTCTTTGTTTCCGCGAAGCCTACCTCTGAGGCGAAAACTCCGGGGTCGCGGGGTTTGGTGCGATTAAGCCAGCGTGCGGCGTTGTCTTCGCCGGCGTTGTAGCTGGCGGCGATCGCCTCATACATGCCGTCAAACTCATCTTTCAGCTCGGCAATATAAATGGAGCCGAGGGAAATGTTCACGGCGGGGATGTAGAGGTCGTCGGGCTGAAGCCGCGGATAGCCAGCCTTGTCCTTATATTTCAGCGCCGTGTCGTAAACGAGCTGGACCAGGCCGCGGGCGCCCGCGGGCGACTTAGCGGCGGGGCGGAAACCGCTCTCTTGCTTCATGATCGCCAGGACGAAACGCGGATCAATCTTGTTCGCCTTTGCGTGCTTGATGACCTCGGGGCTAAACCGTACGGGATACTCCGCGAGCAAGCGTGGCGTCGTTTGCGAGATGCGTTTTACCTGTGTGGTCCCCTCCATATGCATCGCGGCGAGGCCGCCGTAATACGAGGTTAGCGTGTTGGGGATCGAGGAATATACGATGTTCGCTTCGGCACGCTTGCCGGCTTTTTCAAGCGCCAGTGCTTTAAGATATTTGGCCTCGTCGAGGCTCGTCATCGAGCGGGCGAAGGTTCCGGAACGCATCAACGCGTCGGCCGCTGTGGCGGCGGCGGCCCAATTCTCACGATAAAGCTCCATTCGCACGCGCGACTGCAGTGCGTTTACCTCGGTCGGAAGCCCGGCGAACTTGCGCGTGGTTGTGTCGACCCAGGCATTGGCCTTGTCATACTCGCCCGCTTCGCGGTATGCGTCGATGATGTTGAGGTGCGCAGACTCGATCTTTTCGCCCGCCGGGAACATGACCGTGTATTGCTCGTAAGTTTTCGCTGCCTCGAGATTTTTGCCTGCGCGCACGTAGCTCGCGCCCTTGAACGCCAGGCCCTCGCGCCCGTCCTTGGTGTTCAGGTGGTCTTTCGTCAGCTTTTCGAACCATTCGACGGCCTTTAGGTATTCGCGCTCCCACATATAGGAACGAGCCGTGCCGAAAAGGGCCTTTGTGACGCCGGCGTCATCCGGGAACCGCTCCATAAAGATCGCCCAGTGTTCGCGCGCCTGCGGGAACATCCGGTTCGCCATGTAAGTATCCGCCCGCGAAAGATGTTCTGCGGCCGTAAGGTTCGGCAATTTGCCCGAATTCGCCACACGCGCAGCGTTGTCGGCCGCGATCGCACTGCGAAGCGCCGCGTCCGAGCTTTGCGCGAATGATGTCGAGGCAGAAAGAATGAGAACGGTGACGAAGGCGATGAAGGTTTTCATAATCTCTAATGCGTTGCTTTGATACGGGGCCGGAAGAGCGGTTCTGTCACAGTTTACCCGATTGTTTGACGCCGGGGCAATAACGGCGGTTGTATCAGACGGCATCTTGGCAAATTCGGGAAGTGCGTGGAGAGGTGCTAGAATCTCTTTTTGATTTTTCGCAGGGTTGATTTATGAAAATTGCATTAAATGGGGCGACGACTATGCGTGCCGACCTTATTACGGACATCAAGGCGGCGGGGGCGGCGGGTTATGACCTGTTGGAGATATGGTCGGCGAAGCTGTATCGGTTCCTGGAGGAGCATTCGGCGGCAGATCTGAAGCAGCTTTTCGCGGAATATAGTTTGCGGCCGTGGTCGATAAATTCCATAGAGCATATTACGTTTCGTTCGGCGGACGATTACGAAAAGATAAAGGCCGAGTGCGAAACGCTGGCCCGTGTTGCCGGCGAGATAGGGTGCCCGTATATCGTGGTAGTGCCCGGGAAGCTGCCGGCGGACGCTTCGCGTGAGCAAATAAATGACGAGTCGGTGCACGTTTTGAACGAGCTTGCGGACATTGCGAAGCCTTATGGGGTCGCGCTGGCGTTCGAGTTTCTCGGGCAGACCGATTGTTCGGTTCAAACCCTGGATCATTGCAGCGAAATCGTGTCGTTGGTGGACAGAGACGAGGTCGGACTGGTGCTGGATACTTTTCATTTTTATGCGGGCGGGTCGTCGTTTGAGGCGATCGACGACCTTTCGCCGGAAAAGCTTTTCATCTTTCACATAAACGACGCGGAAGACCTGCCGAAAGACCAGTTGACGGACGCGCACAGGCTTTATCCGGGTATGGGCATCCTGCCGATCGGCGAGATCAAGGCGCATTTTGACAAGATCGGCTACGACCGAATGGTAAGCATCGAGATCTTCCGCCCCGAATACTGGGACCAGGACCCCTACGAGGTCGCAAAGGAAGCGAAAGAGGCGACGGAGAGTGTTTTGGGATTGGCGTAAGGGAACATGGACAAGATAAAGATCGGCATCATCGGGACGGGATACATCGGGAACGTGCATGGGCGGATATATGCGCGGGATGAACGCGCGGAGGTCGCGGCGCTTTTTGATATTGTGCCGGAGCGGGCGGAAAGAACCGCGGCGTCGATCGGCGGGGAGGTTTGCGAGTCGAGAGAAGAGCTATTGGAGTCGTGCGACGCCGTGCTGGTGTGTTCGCCGAACCGAACCCATAAAGAGATCGCGCTGGCTGCGATCGCGGAAGGGAAGCATGTGTTTTGTGAAAAGCCGTTCGCGATCGGGATCGAAGATGCGAGGGAGCTTCGCGATGCGGCGAATGCTGGCAGCGGGATCTTTCAGGTCGGGCACAACCGGCGATACGCTCCGGTTTACGCGAAATTGAAAGATCTGCTGGCGAGCGACAGGCCGCATTCCGCACATATAAAGATGAACCGCGGGGAACTAAGGAATCCCGTGTGGACTGGAGATGTGGACGTCACGGGTGGGTTCCTTTATGAAACGACGATACATCTGTTTGATATGCTGCGGTTCCAGTTCGGCGAGGTTGAGGAATTGATCGCATATGGCTCGGAGCATGAGTACCCGGAGTTGGATGAGTTTTCGATCATTTTTAAGTTCGCCAACGGGTTTCATTGCACATTCGCGTCGTCGTCAGATGCGAGCTGGCACTTTCCGTTCGAACGCATCGAGGTTTTCTGTCATCACAGAACATTGATGACGGAAGAGATGGAGCGTCTGCTGGATTCTCGCGGGATGGATGCGAATTTTGAAACGTTCAGCTGGCATATGACCGAGAAAGAAGAGCGGTGGGGTTATGTGCAGGAAGATAGGGCGTTCATCGAATCGATAATGAGCGGCGAACCGCCCCCGGTGACCGCCGATGACGGGTTTAAGAGCGTCGAACTGGTCGAATCGGTTTATGAGGCGGTGCGAACGGGCGAACGCGTGAGATTTTCGGGCCCTTTCGTCGCTTGACGAACCTTTCTCTAGTATCATTCGTAAGAGGATGAAAGGCGGGCGAACCGCCGAACGCCTTTAATATGATCCAGTGTCAACATTGCGGCCAGGCTAATACCCCGGAGAGCCAGTTTTGCAGATTCTGCGGAACGCGGATGGCCAATCGTCAGACGGAAAGCTATGATCAGCGGGCGCCGCGGCCGTATGCCTGGAAAACTGACGAATATCAGACCCAGGCCGAGGCACGGCCGGCACGTCCCGCACCTGTGGCTTCGCTCGGAGGTCAGGGGGCGGCATATCCGTACGCGGGAACTACGCCGCAAGCGTTGGCTTACCGCGGCCCGCAGGACATGGCGGGCAATTACAAGTGCCCATTCTGCGGCACGAACTTCCTTCCGATCATCGAAAAGCGCATTTCATCCGCCGGTTGGATCACGTTTTCGCTTCTGCTGATCTTTACGATCGTATTCTTTTGGATAGGGCTACTTATGAAAGAGGAAGTGGCAGTCTGTCCTGTCTGTCGAAACCAAGTTCGGTAGGTATCTATCTGAAATAATATCCGCGGGGGTGCTCTATCTTCACTTCGGGGTTCGTGCTGAGAATCTCGAGTCGGTAATAGCCGCGCTTCATGTTTGTGGAAAGATACGAAAGCAGGAATTGACGATTTAGCAGCATGCTAAGTTGTCGAAACGCCGGACGAAGGTTTATGGGGGTGTAGGTGCCTTGTATAAATGCGCGGCCGCCGGTCTCGTCCGCGAGGCGGTTGAGCGAGCCCTGGCCGTTCATTATCAGAACCGAACCGGAGCCGATCCGCGGCTGTGTGAGCACGGTTGGGACGTACACCGGAAAGACGGAAACGCTCTTACGTTGGGCGCGAAGTATCGCTCGTTCGAGGTCGGTACTTTGAAACGGCGTCGAACCTACATAGCCTTGAGAAACATCGAGGCCGTCGGAGAACATAAGGATCGCGCGTCGGCCCGCAGGCAGGGCGTCAAATCTATCAAGCACGTCGATGAGCGGATCGTACGGGTTTCGCGGGGATACGCTTGATGACGATGCAACTATTCGGAGTGAGCGGGCGGCACGCTCAAGGTCGTCAGTGAATCGCTGGCGCACCTCGAAGGATCCGCCCCGGAGGTATGCGACCATTACACGAGTACCGCGCGGGAGATCGCGGATGAACGTTTGTATATCGCGGATCTGCAGGTTGAAATCGGAGGCGACGTCGTCTTGGATGACTATCGCTAGTGCAAGAGGAGCGTCGACAACGCTGCGGATAGAAAGGATCTGAGCCTCTTCGCCCTGCTCGCGAACGATAAGGCGGTCGATCTCTAGCAGTTCCTCTGTCTGGCCCTCGCTAAGCTCTGCTTTTGTGAATATTGAAATAGGAACGGAAACGGTACGCACTTTCCCCTGGTCGCTTTGCGCGGCTGCCGAAGCCAGCAGGAGTGTTGATATTACAAGGGCGGCCGCGAGTGACCTGAGAACTATTCCTTTCATGAAAAAGACGTCCGATTGGTTAAGACAGCGTCAATATTAACATAGGAAAAGGCTTTGTTAGTTTACTGATGCACGAAGTTTGAATAAAGTTTCCACAGTTTGTAAAGTAAATCCAAGTAAATGAGCGAATTACAGAAGATAGGGAAAGACAAGCGGGAACTGGCTCGCGGGCGAAACCTTAAGGTAGCGGCGTTTGCCGCACCGGTGATCCTTACGGCGTTGCCGGCGATCGTCACGGGGGTTCTGTTCGTTCTCTTTGCGACATCGCCGCCGTCAGCTGCGACGATACTTTTTTTCGGATTCGTGATAACGTTGGTCGGGTTTTTGAAGGGCCTGGTTCTTTCCGGGATCTTTGCGTACAAGCATTCAAACTGGTCGAAAGAGATGCGGGAGCGGATAGCCGCCACCGGCATCAGTGCGGATGAGCTTGACTGGTTTAAAAACGAGCTGACGTCGCACGAGAAAAAGGCGTTGAACGACCTGGAACGCTCCGATGTGATGCTGTTGGATGCTTACCGGGAAACGGTCGCATCTCGGTTGACGGCTTCGCGAATAATAAAGTCATCTAGACGGGAGATGCAGTTGACCGAGCGGCGACGGCTGAAACTAAAGGGGCTCGAATCAGAAAATGCACAGCGGTTTCGAGAAGAGATAGAGAAAGACAAGGTGAAGATCGCGGGCATTCGTGACGAGGCTCAGGACATGTTGATAGAGGCGGAGTCTCGTCTGCAGATGATCGAGGCGGCGGCATTGCGTGGCGGCGGGTTGGCGGATTCGGAAATGGCGCTGAAGAAACTTTCGGCGCGGGCCTCAACATTGCCGCTGGCGCTTGAGGAAGCGAAAGTGGCGAGGGAAATTGTCGCTGAGCTTGAGCAGGACGAAATAGACAAGGAGGCGCTTCCGGAGCGAGGCCAAATAGAAGGGAAATGAAAAAGAGGAGCTTTGCTGGCTCCTCTTTGAGATTTTGGCGATGGGATCCGCGAGTGTCGTATCGAACGCTTGAATTGAACCTGTTATGTTCAGGTGGGCGGCCTTCTGACTCTTTCGAGCCATCAAAGCCAAAGCCTATGGCAGGTCTCTCTCGTAGAGAGACTGCACCGACTTCAGCATTAGCCTCCCGCAATTCAAGTGTTGGCTCAATTATAAGTGCGTCCGATTACGGGCACCGCAGAATTGGCCCTTCGCCTTTTTAAATACTAACACACGGGAAGGCTGGGAAGAAGACAAAACGGCTATTGTTCGCGTCCGAGTTCTTGAGGGGCAACGTCGCGGTGTTTGAGGATGCGGTCAAGCATTTCGCTGCACTCCGAGCTACGCAATGCAAGTTGGGCGTCGGTCTGCGCTTGTGCGTTTTGGAGCTGGTGGAATTCGTCGGCGATGTGGAGCGCGGCGAGTATGGCAACCTTAAGTGAATCAACCGTGAGGGTGCCGGAAGCGATCTCGCGCATTTTACGGTCGACGTACTCGGCGAGGCGAAGGATGTAGTCGTTATCACCATCCGAGCGGATGCTGTAGGTCTGATTGTAGATCTCGACCCTGATGGACTGTTCGGCGGAATCTGCTCGGTTGCTTCCGTTGGACATAGGCATTACCTCCCTACGGCCTCGGCGACTTCGGGATCGAGCATCGTCATTGCATCAAGCATTGCTTCGACCTTTAGTTGAATGGCGTCGCGTTCGGTCATAAGCCCCTCAAGCTTGGAGTTGAGACGGTTGCGCTCTTCCTCGAGAGTTTCGTTGGTGCGGCGGAGTTCGGCCATTTCTTTAGCGATGCGCTCGTTCTCTTCGCGCATTCGTTTAGCGAACTCGATCGTAAGGTAAATTTTATCCTCGAGATGTGAGAATTTCTCCATTCCCGTTAAGCCATTCATTAAAGCAGTCTCCATTTACGCTGGGTTTGTGATGTGCGTTCGATTATGTAAAGTTTTTGCGAAAACTTCAAGTAAGTTTCGGGAAAAACGCTAGCGTTGTGTAATGGCAAACCGCTCTTCCAAAGATCTGACCAGCGCCGCATGACGTTCGTCTACGTCGGAGTCGGTCAGCGTCCGATCGTCGCTTCGATACTCAAGCCGCAGGGTCAACGAGCTTTCGTTTTCAGCGAGCCCCTTTCCGCGATAGAGGTCGACGAACTGGACACGCCGGAAGTGTGTCGGGGCGCTCGCTATTATCTCTTTTTCAAGGTCGGCATATCGAATGCTGCGGCCTATCGTGAACGAAACATCGCGTACGATCGAAGGAAACTTCGGTAGAGGCTCATAAACAATCTGCTCCGCCGGCGTTGATAGAACCGCTTGAAGATCGATCTCGCCCACATAGATGGGTTGTTTAAACTTGTAATTTGACGAGATTTCCTCATTTAACCGGCCTAATAAGCCTACGGCGGTGCCGTCAATCGATATCGCGGCCGACTGCCCGGGACGAAGGTGCTTTGCTTCGGACGCTTCAAAGACCAGTTCGTTGACTCCGGCGGCGTGAAGGGCGGCCTCAAGGCTTCCTTTGGCGTCGTAGAAATCGAATTCTCGGCCGGTGAGGGATCGTTCGCCGAACGTCTCGCCGCCGGTGACTGCGAATGCGAACAGCTCGCGTTCGATCGGCAGTTCATTGGCGGACGAGGCGGCGAAGACTTTGCCGATCTCGAACAGCTTGAGATCGCGTCGCTGTTGGTTGAAATTTGTTTTAAGTGCATCCAGAAGCCCGGGGATTATGGTCGGACGCATCCGGACGGCACCTTCGATAACGGAATCGCGAAGCTCTACGAGTTCGTGTCCTGCTATCTCGGGGATCAGTTCGAACCGATCGTCGTGGCGAGTGTCGATGAAGCTATAGCCGATCGCCTCGATAAAGCCGAGGTCGATGAGAGTGCGTCGGATCTGGCGTTTCCGATCTTCGTGTGGGGCGAGTTCACCCGCGCCGTAAGCCGGCGGGAGTTGGTTACCGATGTTCTCGTAACCGCTGTGGCGGACCACCTCTTCGACAAGGTCTTCTTCGATGGCGATGTCGTGGCGCCACGACGGAGCTGCGTAGGTACCGTGGCCGTTCGGAGTTATTCCGAGGGCGGTCAGGATGCGTTCGCAGTCCGCCTGTGGTACATCGAGACCCGAAAGCCTGGTGACGGCGTTCGACAGGTCGGCGGAGTCCACTGTTTGCGTGCGGTAGCGTGACGGGTAGATGTCGATGAGGTCGGCCGCTTCGCCGCCGGCGAGCTCGACGATGAGTTCGGTTGCTCGGTCCGATGCTCGGATAAGATTTTCGATATCTACGCCGCGTTCGAAGCGGTAGCTCGCCTCGGTAGCAAGTCCGAGTTTGCGGGAGGTTTGACGGATGTTGTCGCGATCGAAATATGCGACCTCGAGCAGAACATTAGTTGTTCCGTCGGTGATGCCGCTGATGATGCCGCCCATCACACCGGCGACGGCGGCGGGCTTTTCGGCGTCGCAGATGGCGAGCATTGAATCATCGAGCTTGCGTGCGACCTCGTCGAGGGTGGTGATCGTCTCGCCGGCTGCGGCACGTCGGACGACTATTCGACTGCCGGCAAGTTTGTCGAGATCGAAGGCGTGCATCGGCTGGCCGAGTTCGTGCATAACATAGTTTGTTATATCGGCGATATTGTTGATGGATCGCTCGCCGATGGCCTCGAGACGGTTGACGAGCCATTCGGGTGATGGGCCGATCGTAACGTTGCGAATAATTCGTGCGGTAAAGCGGTGGCAGAGGTCCGGAGCCTCGATCTTGATGATCTCGGGGGCAAGGACAGCAGGGAAGGGCACCGCGTCGATGCCGGGAGCCTCGCCGCTCAGACTCGGTTGTGTATTCGCCCCGGTGATCACGCCGAGTTCGCGCGCGACGCCGAAGTGCGAGAGGCAATCGGGGCGGTTTGATGTCAGATCAATGTCGAAGACCAGATCATCGCCGTGCGGATGAATGCCCTCAACCGCGAGTCCGACGCGGGTCAACGCCGCTGCTGTTTCCTCGGCAGTGAGGCCAAGGTCGATGATGTCTTTAAGCCAGTTGTAGCTGATGTTCATTTGTAATCATCTCGTCGGGTTCCAAATATACTTTCCGGACCGATCGATATAGCCCGTCGTCTCTCTGCCGCTTCCAGATGGTGCAACCAACGCAAAACCTTCACGAAAATCATCTGCATACGCGAACTGCGGCTTGATCACGACCTTTCCAGTTGAATTGATGTATCCATATGTTGAATCGATTTCGACTGCTGCGAGCCCTTCAGAAAACGATCGTGCGTAATTGTATGTATCCGCAATGACATACTGTCCTCGTTTGTTGATGAATCCGTATTTGCCAGTCCAAGTTTTCCTTGGCAGGTGCAAGACCGTCAACAAAGCCTTCGATTCGCGAAAACTTCTCTTCGAATAAGGCTTTTCCATCTCGCCCGATCGCACTATAAAGGTCATTCCCGTTTTCGTCCTTACCCGCCGCAATAACGATAGAATCGTCACTAAACCAAGTAATGTACCAAGAATTTAGAGTCCACAGCCGCAGGCCGTGACGATCGATCGCGAAAGTCTCCGAACACGAAGTGAACGCACATTTGATTGGGTTGCTCACCAAAGCAATTCCGCCGTCGAAATCCCTGCTTATTCGGTCGAAGGTACCACTGACAACAACATCTCCGGTTCTATCTATGAACCCGGATCTGAAACGACTGGCGGAAGCGCCCTGTTTCATATCCTCCGGCCACCCCACAGCAGCAAACCCTTCCGAGAAGCTTGAAACATCATCGAATACAGCTTTGATCACTAACACGCCGCTCCGATCAATGAACCCCCATTTTGAGCCGAGCTGTACCGCGGCAAGTCCTTCAGAGAAGTTAAGTGCCCAATCGAAACGTGAAGGAATAACAACTCGTCCACTCTTATCTATGTAGCCCCACTTGCCCTTACGATCTTCAAACGGAGCCACGCCTTCGCTAAATCTTCCCGCATCGCTTAGCTCTGCTTTTATCACCAGCTTTCCA
This sequence comes from Pyrinomonadaceae bacterium, assembly GCA_041751195.1. Taxonomy (GTDB): domain Bacteria; phylum Acidobacteriota; class Blastocatellia; order Pyrinomonadales; family Pyrinomonadaceae; genus OLB17. Next base: position 194,789 of record JBGSXX010000002.1, read on the forward strand.
GTCGAATCAATGAACCCTGCCTTTCCGGTTACCAATACTTTCGCCAGTCCATCCGAAAAGCCTTTCCCCGAGGTCATCAATTCGTACGGGTAATTTGTGAAACATCGGTTATAGCCCGCCGATTTTGGAAACCCCAGTTCATCACAATATTTTCGATTCTTTTCGACTTCAGCCGTAGCCTTTCGCGCCGAAAGCAGCCGGTCCTTCTGCCAGGAAGCATCCTGCGCGGATACTAACCCAACGAAACCTACGAGACACAACACAAAAGTCAGGGAGCGAAACTCCATATACTTACCTAAACTGTTCCAGGAACCTCACGTCGTTTTCGAACATATGGCGGATGTCGTCTATGTTGAACATTAGGGCAGCCATACGTTCGAGGCCGAAGCCGAATGCGAAACCCGAATAAACCTGCGGGTCGACACCGACGGCTTTGAGCACGTTCGGATGGACCATGCCGGAGCCGCCGAGTTCGATCCAGCCTGAGCCTTTGCAGGGGCGGCAGCGGTCGTCTTCAAATCGGCCGGTGCCGTGGCATTTGAAGCATGAGAAGTCGAATTCGGCCGACGGTTCGGTGAACGGGAAGTATGACGGCCGAAATCGCGTGACCGTGTCTTCGCCGAAGAGGCGCTTCAGCCACTCGGTCACGGTTCCTTTCAGGTGCGCCATCGTGATGCCCTTGTCGACGCAAAGGCCTTCGATCTGGTGGAACATCGGTACGTGGGTCATGTCGGGCGTGTCTCGGCGAAAGACTTTGCCGGGGGCTATGATTCGGATGGGCACGCCGCGGCGTTCCATTGCACGGATCTGCACGGTAGATGTTTGCGAACGGAGAGCGAAGCCTTCGGTCGTATAAAAAGTGTCCTTTGACTCGCGCGCGGGGTGGCCGTCGGGGATGTTCAGGGCGTCGAAGTTGTAGTAATCGGTCTCGATCTCGCGGTCGTCTTCGATCGCGTAGCCCATGGAAACAAAGATATCCTCGATCTTCTGACGCAAGATGGTGATCGGGTGAAGGTTGCCGGGACGCGGGCGACGGCCGGGGATCGTGACATCGACTCGTTCGAGTTCGGTGCGGGCGTCGTTGATGTGTTGTTTAAGCTTGGCTTCAGTTTCTTCGATCCTGCTGGTTATGTCTTTCTCAACGGACTGGACGATCTGACCAAATTCGCCGCGTTGTTCAGGTGAGACCTTGCCGATCAGCTTCTTCGATTCGGCGAGGACTGATTTTTTGCCAGTGTGCCGGATCTTGATCTCGCCGAGTTCGCGAAGCGCAGTTTCGGATTCGGCCAATCCGCTGCCGTTGAGTTCCAGCGTGTCGAATTTTGCAAAATCTTGTGTGAACGCAGAATGCGCCGCTTCTACAATCTGTTTCTCGTCTGTCATGTGTTTCGATGCTGAACGGTAAGCGATATCGAAGTGAATAATTCTAACAGGTAACGGGGTGCGCGGTAAATCTTTGGCGGCACAGGATGGGAAAGTTCTTCGGCTGATTCGAAGCGGACCGCGGGGCTCTGGTATTATTTCTTTTCGCATAGATTTGAACAGATGAAAGCAATTGTAAAAAGCAAAGCGGAACCGGGGCTGTGGATAGAGGACGTTGCGGAGCCCGAGATGGGCATAAACGACGTGATGATCCGCGTAAAGCGGGGCGGGATCTGCGGCACGGATCTGCACATTTATAACTGGGATGCGTGGGCCCAGGCGACGATAAAGGTGCCCACGGTGATCGGGCACGAGTTTGTGGGTGAGATCGTCAATGTTGGTTCGAACGTTGTTGATTTCTCGGTGGGAGATATCGTCAGTGTCGAGGGGCATTTGGTTTGCGGCCGCTGCCGCCACTGTATGGCGGGCCGCCGAGCCTTGTGTGCAAATACGACTGGTGTCGGCGTTAATACTGACGGCGGTTTTGCGGAGTTCATCGCTGTTCCTTACACGAATATCTGGAAACACGGGCCGGGGATCGACCTGGACGTTGCGGCAATATTTGACCCCTTCGGTAACGCAGTACACACGGCGTTAGAGTTTGAAGTGTTTGGCGAGGACGTGCTGATAACGGGCGCGGGGCCGATCGGGATAATGGCAGCGGCGGTCGCGAAACATGCGGGCGCTAGGAACATCGTTATTACAGACGTGAATCCATTCAGACTTGACCTGGCTGAGAAGATGGGTCACGTAACTCGAGCCGTCGATGTAAGCAAGACGTCCATCAAGGACGTTCAGAAAGAACTCGGCATGAAAGAGGGATTCGACGTCGGGATGGAGATGTCGGGGGTTCCGGCGGCGTTCAAGGATATGCTGGCGAATATGTTTCATGGTGGTAAGATTGCGTTTCTGGGCATCCCTGCGGAACAGTTCGCCATTGATTGGAAGACCGTCATTTTTAACATGATCACCATCAAAGGCATCTACGGCCGCCAGATGTATGAGACGTGGTACCAAATGTCGAACCTTTTGGATGCCGGCGTCGATATTTCGCCCGTCATCACGCATCGGTTTTCATACAAAGATTTCGAGCAGGGGTTTGAGGCGATCAAGGAAGGGAATTGTGGGAAGGTTGTGTTGGATTTTGACGCAATATGACCATGGAAAGAGTGCCTTATAGTCTGATAGCTTTGATTGTGATGCTTATTCTCGGGATTCCGGGTGTGAGTTGTTCTAGTAACGAAGTAGGAGTTGAGTTCTCTATCCCCGACTCAGGCCCAACGCCTGCGGTACCAACGCTTGATCTCGAGCCTGGCGAGTATTTCGTACCAAGCGATGCGTGCGAAAAGATGGTCAGTAACGATAGGGCGCTCTGTAGTGCGCTGGTTGAAGAACTCGATTTAACAGACCACTCTTTACCTTTTCCATTCCAGTTTATAAGTCGAAAGATTGATTTAAACAGTGACGGTCGAGAAGAGTATGTGACATGGATACCTTCGCAAGGCGGCACGAGCGGTGCACCGATTCATTTTTTTACAAGAGAATCTAATAAACTTCGCAGAGTCTTTGAAGAATTCGCATGGACGCCTATCGTAGTCCTGAACGCTAAAAAGAAAGGATGGCGAGATATTGCAGTGCAAATCGCTGGTGGTGGAGTTGATCCGCATTTTCTGGTTTTCCGATACGATGGGCACGAATACAAAGAAATTTATACGACGAACGAACAGCCTCAGGGCAAAGTGGTAATTGGGGAGAAATGGACTCAAACCGTTTTCGGTCCGATGCATAGCCCCGAATAATCCTATGTACGGCAAATTCAAACAACATTTAGAAGACACGATTAGTGAGATCCGCGACGCGGGGCTTTATAAGAATGAGCGCGTCATTGACGGGCCGCAGGATGCGCGGATCGAGGTTGGGGGGCGCGAGGTTTTGAATATGTGCGCCAACAACTATCTGGGGTTGAGCGATCATCCGGCGATAGTTGAGGCTGCGCGGGCATCGTTGGATGAGTGGGGATATGGGCTTTCGTCGGTGCGGTTTATCTGTGGGACGCAGGCGATACATAAAGAGCTCGAGCGGAAGATCAGCGAGTTTTTGGGCACAGAGGATACGATCCTCTATTCGAGCTGTTTTGATGCTAATGGGGGATTGTTTGAGACGCTGCTGGGCGAAGACGATGCCATTGTTTCGGACGAGCTGAACCATGCGAGCATCATTGACGGGATAAGGTTGTGTAAGGCGGGGCGTTTCCGCTATAAGAACAGCGATATGGCCGACCTGGAGGCGAAGCTTGAGGAGGCGAAGTCGGCACGATTTAAGATGATCGCGACGGACGGTGTTTTCTCGATGGACGGGTACATCGCTAAGCTTGAGGAGATCTGCGATCTTGCTGAAAAGCACGATGCGATGGTGATGGTCGACGATTCGCATGCGGTCGGGTTTATGGGTACGCGCGGACGCGGCACGCATGAGCATTGCGGTGTGATGGACCGGATCGACGTGATCACGGGGACGCTTGGGAAGGCCCTTGGGGGAGCGAGCGGTGGATATACGAGCGGAAAGAAGGAGATGGTAGAACTGCTGCGACAGCGTTCGCGGCCCTATCTTTTCTCGAATTCAGTGGCACCGCCGATCGTTGCGGCTTCGATCGCTGCGATCGATATCTTGCAAGGTTCGACCGAGCTTCGGGATAAGCTGATGGATAACACGCGATATTTTCGCGATAAGATCCAGGAGATCGGGCTTGAGGTGCTGCCGGGTGAGCATCCGATTGTGCCGGTGATGTTTGGTGAGGCTCAACCTGCGGTGAAGATGGCGGAGGCGCTGTTGGAGAAGGGAGTTTACGTCATACCGTTCTCGTTCCCGGTCGTGCCGAAAGGGAAGGCGAGGATCAGGACGCAGGTGTCTGGGGCTCATTCGAAGGAAGATCTCGATTTTGCAGTTGAGAAGTTTGCGGAGGCTAAGGCGGAACTCGGATTATCTGTGAAGTTGGCGTCTTAGCTAATAGTTCAGGGAACTGGGTGGTTTCGTGGTTCCCCTCTACGAGTCTTCAACCACGAAACCACACCGACAGAGCCTTTGTTAAGCAGCGGCTTGCTGCTGATTGTTCAACGCGTCCTTCGATTTGCCGGCGATGGCTGCGAAAGTTTCGGGCTGTTTCACTGCCATATCGGCGAGGACCTTACGGTCGAGCTCGATCTCAGCTAGTTTGAGGCCGTGCATGAACTGCGAATACTTCATGTCATTAAGACGGCATGCTGCGTTGATGCGGACGATCCACAATTTGCGAAAATCGCGTTTTTTCAGTTTGCGACCGGTATACGCAAAATTCAGCGCACGCTCGACCGATTCTTTTGCTGAACGGTACAGTTTTGACTTTGTTCCACGATAGCCTTTGGCTAAGGCCAATATCTTTTTGCGTTTTTCTAAACGCTTATTACCACGTTTTGCTCTAGGCATAATTCCTCCAATGCGGAATTCAGATGCGGAATGCGAAGTTTCTCTTTCGACGCAACCGGTTATTCAATCCAAAGTCCGAGATAAATTCTGAAAATAAATTTAGTCGCGCCCATAGGGCAGCATTTTCTCTACACGCTTTTGATCGCTCTTTGACACCATTGCGTCAATGTCGAGATTGCGCTTTCGCTTAGATGTTTTCTTCGTAAGTATGTGGCGTGCGTGCGAATGGCCGCGTTTGAATTTGCCGCTGGCCGTTGAGCGAAATCGCTTCGCTGCACCCTTATGTGTTTTAAGTTTTGGCATTATATTTCTCCTAAAATTACTTATCCAATGTTCTTATCGCGGCCTCGACCACCGCCAGTGCCCTTGCTACCGCCTTTGCATCGACCGCTTCTATGGTGTCGTTTTCGGTATGTATGACTCTCAGTACCTTAGGGAACTCGTCCGCTGCGACAGTTTCGCCTGAAAGTACCCGAACAATATTCGCGGCCTCGCCCGCCGGACCGAGGCTAAATGAGTAAGACTGTACGCCCTCGACGTTAAAGCTTCGATGGTCGCTGGCCGGGTACTCTTTGCTAACAAGATTTGCCGCCTTCATCCGCGCCGCTTCGGCTTTGAAATTCTTCACAAACTCCAGATTCTCGTCCGGCGTCCACAGCCAGAGGGTATCCCCGGCACCAAAAACGTCGAAGTTTATATAGATGTGCGGCAAGCCACGCTCTTTTCGGTTTTGTACGTAGATCCGTGAACCGACGAGCCCCTTTTCCTCTTGATCCCAAAACGCTCCCTGGATGCGAACGTTCTTTAGGGGCTTCTCGCGAAAGGCTTTGAGCAGCGAGATCACTGCAGCCGAGCCCGAAGCATTGTCGATGGCCCCCGTGCCTACGCCAACGCGGTCGAGATGGGCACCGATCATTACAACTTTCTTGGCGTCGGGGTTCAGAACCTCACCGATTATGTTCAAGCCTTCGATCTTTTCGCCGCGGCGATCTTTGTCGACAAAACTCTCGGTCGAAACACGGATGTTCAGCTTTTTCAACTCAGCAAGGATCGCCTGGCCGCGAGCTTTATTGTCGGCGCCCTCGGTGATGTTCTTTACATAAGAGAAGTACGCGTCCGCGTCGTGAGATTGCGCGGGCACGGCAGCAGCACAAACCAGGAGGCATATAACTGCGAGTGAACGCTTAACTCTCATCTGTATCGTCTTCTTCATCGTTTGCAACATTCTTTTCGCCCTTGTCAGCGTTGTTCTTCTCTTTCGCTTCTGCCGTCTTGGTCTTTTTCGGATTAAAGATGGTAAACATCTGATAACCTTCCATCTTCGGCGCCACCTCGACATCGCCCAGGTCTGCAAGGTCCGCTGTCAGGCGTGCAAGGATCTTTGCCCCCAACTCGCGGTGAGTCATTTCTCGTCCGCGGAATGCGATCGCGGCTCTTACCTTGTCGCCGCCGTCAAGCCATTCGCGGGCGTGCTTCATGCGATAGGCGTAATCGTGGTCGTCGGTGCCCGGTCGGAACTTGATCTCTTTGACCTGAACCGTGACCTGCTTCTTCTTAGCCTCATGAGCCCGCTTTTTCTGCTCATACATAAACTTACCGTAATCGATCAGCTTACATACCGGCGGTTTTGCCTTGGGCGCGATCTCGACAAGATCGATCCCGCGGCGGCGTGCTTCCTGAATAGCGTCTCGCGTATCCATTACGCCAAGAGCTTCGCCTTCTTCTGTTACAACGCGAACCGAAGGAACCCTTATGCGTTCGTTCGTGCGATGCTGCGGTTCGCGAAATCGCGGCCGCTGACCTCTTCCACCAAATCTTCTAGCGATATTGCCTCCTGTAGTGCATTTCGATCCTAGAGACTCCGCGCAAGCTTTTGCTGCGTTATCATCTCGAGGAACTCTTCGGGGCTCATCTGTCCGACGTCCCCCTGTTTTCTTTCACGAACGGCGACTTTGCCCTCTTCAAGCTCTTTGTCGCCAAGAATCAGCATGAAAGGAACTTTCTGCATTTGCGCGTCCCTGATTTTCGCACTGATTTTATCAGATTTCGTATTCGTTTCAACGCGGAAACCAGCGTCTTTTAACCTGCCGGCGATCTCGAGGGCATAATCGTTGATCCGATCGGTTATCGGTAAGACCGCTACCTGGACCGGTGCGAGCCAGAGTGGAAATGCCCCCGCGTAATGCTCGATCAGTACACCAAAGAAACGTTCGATCGACCCGAACAGCGCCCGATGGATCATAAATGGACGGTGTTTCAGGTTGTCTTCGGCGGTATATTCTATTTCGAAACGCTCGGGCAGATTGAAGTCGAGTTGGATAGTACCAAGCTGCCACACGCGGCCGATGGCGTCTTCGATTTTAATGTCGATCTTTGGCCCGTAGAATGCCGCTTCGCCCTCTATGCGTTCGTATGATATGCCGCGTTGGTCCAACGCGCTGGCCAGTTGAGCTTCAGCTTGTGCCCAGTCTTCATCGGCACCCAAATAGCCTTTGTTTTCAGCATCTCCGCGTACCGATAGCTCAAATCGAACATTGTCGAAGCCGTAAGTTTCGAATACCTTTATCGCAAAGTCGAGACAGTCGACTACCTCAGCATGGACCTGATCGGGCCGGACGAACAAATGAGCGTCATCTACAGAGAATCCTCGCACCCGCATCAGACCATGAAGCGTGCCAGAAAGTTCCGCCCGGTAAACGGTCCCCATCTCGGAATATCGCTGGGGCAGGTCGCGATAGGAACGCGGCGAGGACTTGTAAATGCCGATGTGGAACGGGCAATTCATCGGCTTTAGCCGGTACTCTTCATCTTCGATGCTCGTTGGCGAATACATCGACTCGGCATAGTTGCCCTCGTGGCCGCTGGTGACCCAGAGATCGCGCTTTGCGATGTGCGGCGTATAAACAAAACTATACCCGCGTTTTTCGAGTTCCTCGCGGAGTAATCGCTCCATCTCATTGCGGATGATACCGCCCTTCGGGTGCCAGAGGATCAGCCCCTGACCGTACTCGTCTGAGATGGAAAAGAGGTCGAGTTCTCGACCCAGCTTACGGTGGTCGCGTTTCTCGGCTTCTTCGCGTTGTTGCGTCCAGGCGTCGAGTTCTTCTTGCGTAGCGAACGCAGTGCCGTAGATCCGCTGCATCTGCTGATTAGCAGCGTCACCCTTCCAATAAGCGCCAGAAAGAGCGAGCAGCTTAAAAGCTTTCAGCTTGCCGGTATGCGGGACGTGCGGGCCGAGGCAGAAATCGATGAACTCGGAATTGTCTATGTAGTAGATACTCGCGTTGTCGCCGGCCTTTTCGTCTATGAGTTCGCGTTTGAGCGGTTCGTCACGTTCGGTAAATATGTCGAGGACACGTGCCTTTTCTATCTCTTCACGACGATAGGGAAGGTTTTGCTTCGCCATCGACTTCATCTTTTTCTCGATGACGGGGAGATCGTCCTCAGTGAGGTTGCGTGGTGCGATGACATCGTAGTAAAAGCCGTAACGCGGATCGTCCATGAGGGCCGGACCGACGCCGAGCTTTGTTCCTGGGAATACGTCGAGCAAGGCCGCAGCGAGCAGGTGAGCCGCCGAGTGCCGTATTACCTCAAGTCCGTCGCGAGTGTCAACCGTGATCGGTTCGATCGAGATGATCTGGTCGGTGGCCGACAGCTCTTTATTCAGATCGACCTCTTCGCCGTTAACTTTCGCGGCGAGGGTTTTCTTTAATACATCGCGGTCGAACTCCTTGATAGCACCCGCAACCGTCACAGGCGCAGGAATAGCTCGTTCGTTACCGCTGAAATTTACGACTAATTGACTCATAACCAGTTGGGCGCGATCAAACAACATGCTGCTACGGGGCGGTGTCGCCTCGTCAATCTAACTGCCGTTTACGGATCTACGTCCAACGCCTACTACTTAACAGATCAGATTTGATAAAAGCGACTTTGCCAGATTCTGAGCAAAGCTCAGAGATGTCACGCCATTAGGAGCGTGTCGTAGTAGTTATAGTTACAGCAAAGTTCTTTGAAAGCATCTTATCAAAAATTTGGAAGCGGCAGACTAGAACATCTGCCGCATTCACTTAGCGAATCTTGAATAATACAGGGGGTTCAGCAAAAAATCAAGCCTCGCGGGCCGTCAGAGGGGATTCGGGAAGCAGAGCCTGACCTGCTCCGACCCATTCCCATGCGGCGTCTTCTTCGGAGGCCCCAAACATCCGAATCTTCACGTTGAAAGCCGGGGCTATCAACTCCAGGAAATTGCGCATCCACGGGCGCGGGCCCACGACCGCGTAGCGGTCCACCTTCGACAGCGCTTTGTGTTTCACCCGGTAAAGGTCGTCGTTGAGAACTGCCATAAGGTCGAACCCGCCGAAGTTCTTCATGCGAACGAGCACGTTGATCTTATCGTGACGTTCAAATGCGAGTTTGATCTCCTTTACGGCATTCTCTATATCTTGCTCGATAATTCTTCCATTCACCTCATAGGCGAATACCTTGTCGTTAGTTGTCTGGATGAAGTGGATCGAGGGTTCAGGAGCCTTCGGCCTCGGCAGGGGTTCGGGTTTTTCGGACGCCCAGGCGAAAGCCTTATCGCGCTCGCTCAGCGGAAAAACACGGACGTCGATCGACGAAAATACTAGACCCTCAACGCGCGCGACGGAGCTTACCCATCCGTTGTCGGTAGCGATAGCAGCCCGGTAATAGCGCGAGAGCCTTCCGAGTTCGCCGAGACCCTGCACGAGGTCCTTGAGCAAACCGTCCCATGTTAGTGAAAAGTCGTCGGCGACCTCACCAAAGAACGAGATCCGCTCGTGCTTCGCCAGCCTTTCTTCTACTACCTTATATGCCTTATCAACTTCGTCGGCGGTAATTGTCCCGCCGACATTCATCGCTATTAAATGCTCCGGCCCTTCCAAGTATTCGATCATCGCTCGTCCTCCCTACGTTAATTGTTATAAGGATATACGACAGCCTGCCCAGTGAAGTTCCCGCTCGTCAACTCATTGAATGGATACCGAACATATTACCCTCGGTGTCGGTACAGAGGGCGATGAACCCATGGTCCCCGATCGAAAACTTCGATTTGAAAATGCTGCCGCCGGCGGCGTCGACGCGGCCTTCCTCGATGGAACAGTCCTCCGAAACGAAATAAACGATGGTGCTATTGTTTCCGCTCGGGAAACCCGGCATGTGGACTATGGCGCCGGTGGCACCTGTCTGCGTCATCGCGTTCTCACCTGCTGAGAAGGCACGCATTTTCAGTCCCTCTGATGACGGGTCCAACATCTCCGTCATTGTCGTGGCGAACACGGTTTCATAGAACTTCTGGGCTCTACCAATGTCATCAACGTATATTTCGAACCAGCCTACGGGATTTACACCCTGCATAGTTGTAGTCACTCCTTCTTGAGAAAATTAGATTGCTGTAGGGCGGGATTATATGCGAGAGCACAGTCGAGACACAACACATTTAAAATAAAAATGGTAGGCACTAGCAGAGTTGAACTGCTGACCCCTACCGTGTCAAGGTAGTGCTCTACCACTGAGCTAAGTGCCTACTTTTCGCCTCGAGAGCGAATCCAAAGAATGCCAAACGGGCGGTTGTGTGTCAAGTATCTCGTGTGCTCATTGAAGGGCAAACGTTACGGTTACCTGAGCCGAGACACGAATGGCACCGGCCGCGAAGGCTGATACTGTGCTGGTGAAATCCCCACCGGTGCTGAGGGTGTTGGAATGGACGTTGCTGCTGGTGTAGCCGGGCGTACCAACTTCTGCGATGCGTATAGCCTTACCGATAGTCTGATCGATCGATCCAGCCATCGCGGCGGCCTTGGTTCGAGCGGCCCTCATCGCCATGTCACGGGCCTGTACCCGATATTCGCGGATCTCGGATGATTCGAACCTGACGCTGTCGACCTCGGTGATTCCGGTCTTGATCGCTTCGGCAAAGAACTCTTCGAAACGATCGATGCTTCGCAGACGGGTGACAACACTAACGGAAACCTCGTAGCCGAGAAATACCCGGGTTGTTGAAGGTATGTCATCGTCGTCATCATCATCTGTGTAACGGGTCGGGCGCTGACCAGGGATTGGCCGGCGTTCGTATCTCATATCAACGGAGATATTGTCGGTCTTGACGTCCATCGGTTGAACACCAAAGCGCTTTGCGAGATCGAGCATACGGGCGACGATCTGGTCAACCTCTCGTTTGGCACTCGGGAGGTCTTTACTGACCTTTAAAACATCGACAGAGATGACGACCTCATCGGGTTCGACCATGATCTCAGCGACCCCGCCGACGGTGATCGAAGGGGTGTTGTTCAAGTCCTGAGCATAAAGGTTGACTGAGGTAAATGCGATTACAAAAAATAAGTAGATTGTTGTTTTCATATTATTCATTCGCTGCTTCGACAGCTTTTGCGATGTCGGTTGATAGTTCGGAATACATCTGATCGCGGGTTTCGCTATTCGGGGCCCGGAGAATCGCGGAAGGGTGATAGGTAGCGACGGCGCGCGGGGCGAATTCTGAGTTTAGCCACTCGCCGCGCATCTGAGTGATGCGAAAATCGGGGCCGAAGAGTGTTTGAGCGGCTGTAGCGCCAAGGCAGACTAGGACGGAGGGTTTCACGATCTCGATCTCGGCCCCTAGCCACGGCGTGCAGGCTGCGATCTCGCCGAGCCGCGGCTTTTCGTGGATCCGGCGCTTTCCTCGCGGTTTCCATTTGAAATGCTTTACTACGTTGGTAATGTAGGCGGCGGCTGGGTCAAGGCCGGCTTCGTCGAATGCTTTCCGAAGTATCTTGCCGGCAGGGCCGACGAACGGATGTCCACTGAGGTCCTCTTCGTCGCCGGGCTGCTCGCCGACGAACATTATTTTGGCGTTCAGTGGTCCCTCCCCAAAGACTGCCTGAGTCGCGTCTTTGTATAGGTCGCAGCCTTTGCAATGTTGCACTGCCGCGCTAATCGAGGCGTGGTCGAGGGTTGGTGGGAAATAGTCGAGGGCACTTCGATCTTCGGACATGCGAACAGGATATCACCACCCAATTAGGATTTAGAGCGCTTTTCTCGACTCAATTCTCTATCGAGCAACTCCGTCGTGCCTTCCACGACACTTGCTGGGGTTTGAAGGCGGCGGGTTATCGGGGAGGCTACGAGTTCAGCCGAAGGCGCTTGAACAGGTTGTTGATTGGGCGGCCGGGGTAGAGTTTTACTGACCTTGTAACCTAAGTAGATGTTGGCTAACTGATAAAACGCTACGACAACGCTGCATGCGAGTGCAAGAAAAAGCAGACCGCGATCGAGATCTCCAAAAAGAAATGCGAGCAGAATAGCTGCGGAGGTTATGGAAAGTCCGGCGCCCACCAACTGGAGCGTTCGAATTTTTGTTAGCTTCTCTTCGCGAGTCGTGGGGCTGAAAGGGTTACGCCGTGAAAGCGCTGTGGGGTCGGCGATCCAATCGCCGCAAGCTCGGCAATAGGCATCAGGTGACTGATCGGGTGCTCCACACTTTGAACAGAACATATGAGTGATCTTACTAACCGGCTATGCCGGAACAGAATCGGTGCATGCCGATGGCCACTAGTTTCGCTGTGCGGTCGTCTTGGTCGTAGTCGGGATTGACTTCGGAGAATTCGATGATCTTGGTATTGGCGAGCGACGCGGCGTACTTTACGAGGGTAATGAATTCGCCGGCGCGAAGACCGAGGGGCGACGGAGCGGATGTGCCCGGGGCATCCGACGATCGCACGGCGTCGAGGTCGAACCCGAAAAAGGTGTTGAGCGATGTGCTGTGATTCACAAAATTGAGTCGGATCTGTTCTTTTATCTCGGTGTCGACCTCTGAGCGTGAGCGGAGCATTTCGAGGCTTATGCGGTGTACGCCGAGGTTACGGATGTAGTCGTAATAGATCGGTGAACAGAAGTGCGTTTGATAGCCGACCTCGTAAAAGTAGTCGGGGCGGAGTCGGTTCTCTTCGAGCAGCTGCCGATATGGGGTGCCGCTATTGCGTTGCTCGGCTATGCGGACGTCGAGGTGTGAATCGACATTGACGGCGATCCAGTTTTCGGTACCAAATGTCTGGCTCATAGCGAGCCCGTCGGGATACGAGACATCGTTTCCGCCGCCGAGAACGATGAGTCGCTTGCCGTCCTTCAGGACCTGCGAAACTATTGCGGCGTGGGTTTCGTGCGTCTCTTCTAGCGTTCTACCGAGTTTGACGTTGCCGATATCTACGATCGGGCGGGCGATGTTAAAGGGGGTCATTTTGTAGAATTGTTTTCTGATCGCATCCGGTGCTTTTGCGGCGCCGGGACGGCCGCCGTTGCGGCGTACGCCTTCATCTTGGGGGCAGCCTAGGATCACAATGGCGGCGTTGTCGTAATCGCTTTCGGAGGTGCCGACCATTTCGCCGAGCCGCGGGTCGTTGCGGTCGCCGCGGGAGAAGAAGAGGTTCGGATCGGGGCGAGTTGTGTGTTCGAAAGGGGAAGTCATGGCCGTCATTCTATCTCAGAACGCGTGTGGGCAAAAACGCTTATCTTTCGCAGCAGGGGCATTTGAAGTTAGGAGCGGCGGTGTCGATCTGGGAAAAGCGTTCGTTTGCCTTGGCGCGGATCGGGTCGCGGTCGTTGGAGTCGAAGTATTCGTTTATCGCTTCGACCACCTGAAGTTTGTCGAGGTTTTTGAGGGCGAAAAATCCGTTAAGCACGAGGGTGATGTTGTCGTTCATAAGTGGCGGTATTGTATATGGCTTAGGTTTGCATTTCCATGAGAGGCGGAGCCGCTTGACTTTGTGTGGGTGTTGAAATATCAATAGCAGAGCGTTCATCTATTTCTAAGGAGCTTATTATGTTTTTGCCTTTTCGGGGTGTTTTACTCGCTGCGATGTTGTTTGTGTTTGCGGGAGGGGTGCTGGCGCAGGTTGATGAGATCTGCGGTGAGTTTGGGTTTATGCCTACGCTCGATGCACCACGGTTGAGTGCGCCGTATATATTTGGGCGAGTCACGGTTAATGGTGTTGCGGCTGGAGCGCCTCTGCCGAAGGTTACGGTCACGTATATGTCGAGGAGCGGGTCGCCGGAGCGGATCACGGTCGGGAAGAAGGGATCATATTGCTTTCGGCAGAGTGGTGGCGGCGGCAATCTTGTGGTGGAGATGGATGGCGTTGAGGTGGCCCGCCGGGGGATCTCGTCGTTTGGGACGGCGCAGCAGAGAGAAGATTTTGAACTGGATGCGAACCGGTCGCGGCAGCTACTGGCACCGCCTTCGGTGATTTCTAGTCAGTTTCCGCATTCTCGGAATGAGAAGGCTGTTGAGCTGTTTCGGCAGGCTAGCGAGGCTGAGACAAAAAAAGATATCGGAGCGGCCGTTAAGCTGATGCGTGAGGTTGTGGCGGCGGACGATGCGGATTTTATTGCGTGGGCTTATTTGGGGACGCTCTATTTGGAGCAGAATAAGTTGTCGGATGCGGATGCCGCGTTAAAGAAAGCTCTTCAGCTGCGTGTTGAATACACGCCGGCGTGGGTAAATGTTGGCAAGGTTCGGGTAGCGCAGAAAGCATATGAGCCGGCGGTTGAGATATTCAAACATGTTTTGACGCTGGATCCTGAGTCGGCACGGACGTATCAGCTTTTGGGAGAAGCTTATTTGCTGAACAAACAGGGCTCGCTGGGGGCTGAGGCTTTGAATAAGGCGATCGAGCTTGATCCGGAGGGGATGGCGGATGTTCATTTGCAGCTTGCGCATCTTTATCAGTTAGCCAAAGCGAACCGGTTTGCGGCGGAGGAATATAAGAAATTCCTTGAGAAACGGCCGAATCATCCGGATAAGAAGAAGTTTGAGAAGTTTATCGCAGACAATCCTCAGTAATCCCTGTCCGGAAGTGTCCCGGGCGTGTCACGCGGGTGTCCGGGGGGTGTCCGGAGGGTGCCGCGGACATGTAACTTGTTACACAAATCAGGTTAACCCTTGGTGTCAGCAATTTTCACGGACTAAAGTTTTCATGGAACTTGCGGCAGGTTTTTTTTACTCGCCCAACTGAAATGTATCATACGATGTCACGTGTTGTGAGGGTGCAACACGGCGTTGATTTGCCGCGCCTGATATTATTCTGACCGGCGAAACGCGTATGTGGGCATGATGGACTTTTTCCGCACTTTAACATTGATATTCGCGGCGATCAGTTTTGTGGTTGTGATCGGCGGGGCGACCTATGAACATTTGGCGGTGGTGCCGGTGTGGGCGTCCGCGGTGCCGGCTTCGCTGGCGATGTTTCAGGGCGAATATGGGCTTGCGGCACACCGGTTTTGGATCCCGATACATCCGGTTACGTTGATGCTGCTTGCGGCTGCGATGGTGCTGAACTGGAGGACACCACGGCGAACTTTTATTGTCATTACGATATTGGGATATGCTGCGATACTCGCGATCACAACGGTGTGGTTCGTGCCGGAGTTGATGTCGATAACGCAGAGCGCCTATAGCTCAAACGTCGATGCGGACCTGACGCGGCGAGGGGGTTTATGGGAGACGCTTAGCTTGATTCGACTGGTGTTTTTGTTCGGGTTGGCGGGGGTATTGTTGTACGGTATGAGTAAAACGGGGGAGGCTCGAGCGGCGAGGTAGGTTTCTGTATATTAATTGGGTAATTGGCTAATTATTAATTGATTAATGAATGTATGCCGTGACCTCCACCTAAAGATGAAGGCAATTAATACCATGACAAATCCGTTGGCGGAAGCCATGGTAATGCCTGAGAAGTGAGCTATTTGGACATGGGTATCTTGACAGCGTTGTTGGCTGCGAAGTCGAGGGCTTCGGGGTAGCCGGCGTCTGCGTGACGGATGATCCCTAGGCCCGGATCGGTGGTTAGGACGCGCTGAATACGGGCGGCGGCTCCGGGGGTGCCGTCGGCGACGATGACTTGGCCGGCGTGGAGCGAGTAGCCGATGCCGACGCCGCCGCCGTGATGGAGCGATACCCAAGTGGCACCGCCGGCGACATTGATCATCGCGTTCAGATAGACCCAGTCGGCGATGGCGTCCGAGCCGTCGAGCATGGATTCGGTTTCGCGGTTGGGTGAGGCGACGCTGCCGCAGTCGAGGTGATCGCGACCGATGACGATCGGGGCTTTTAGCTCGCCTGAAGCAACCATTTCGTTAAGTTTGAGGCCGGCTTTTGCGCGGGCGCCGTAGCCGAGCCAGCAGATGCGTGCGGGAAGCCCCTGAAACGCTACCTGTTCCTGCGCCATAGTAAGCCAGCGGGCGAGGTGGTCGTCTTCGGGGAAAAGGTTCATTATCGCGTCGTCGGTTTTGTAAATGTCCTCTTTATCTCCGGACAGGGCGACCCAGCGGAAGGGGCCTTTGCCTTCGCAGAATAGCGGGCGGATATAGGCCGGGACGAAGCCTGGGTAGCCGAACGCGTCAGTGACGCCGTTGTCTTTTGCACGTTGGCGCAGGTTATTGCCGTAGTCGAATACGATGGCGCCGCGGCGCTGGAATTCGAGCATTGCCTCGACGTGTCGAGACATGGAATCCATTGCTGCCTGTTCGTAGGCTTTCTGATCTTCTTTCCGAAATGTCTCCGCCTCTTGAACGCTGTAGCCTGCGGGAATGTAGCCGTAGAGGACGTCGTGCGCCGAGGTTTGGTCGGTAACGACATTGGGGATGACGCCGCGTTCGAGCAGCTGCCAGAGGACGTCGGCGGCGTTGCCGAGGAGGCCGATCGAGCGTGCCTCTTTTGCTTCGGCGGCAAATCGTGCCATTTCAATGGCTTCGTCGATGTTGTCGGTTGAAACGTCCAACTGCTTGAGCTGGAGACGGCGTTCAATGCGCCAGGGGTCGACCTCGACGAGGAGGCCGACGCCGCCGTTGAAGGTGATTGCCTGGGCTTGGGCGCCGCCCATTTCGCCTAGGCCTGCGGTGAGGACGATCTTGCCCGCTAGATCGCCCCAGCCGTGCTGGCGTGCAAGCGAGCCGAAAGTTTCGTAGGTGCCCTGCAGGATGCCCTGGGTTCCGATGTAGATCCACGAGCCGGCGGTCATCTGGCCGTACATCATAAGGCCGTCGCGTTCATATTGATCGAATTGTTCCTGCGTCGCCCAGTGCGGGACGATGTTTGAGTTGGCGAGAAGAACGCGGGGCGCGTCTGGGTGGCTTTTGAAGACGCCGACCGGTTTGCCGGACTGAATCATCAAAGTTTCGTCCTCTTCGAGTTTTCGCAGGCTTTCCAGGATGGCATCGAAGCATTCCCAGTTGCGGGCGGCGCGTCCGCGGCCGCCGTAGACGATGAGGCTGTCGGGGTCGAACGCCACTTCGGGGTCGAGGTTGTTCTGGATCATTCGATAGGCTGCCTCGATGAGCCAGTTCTTGCAGGAGAGTTCGGTTCCTGTTGGTGCTTTGATGGTTCGGGCCATAATCCTCGCGTTAAATCTCTATGTTTTGTTGAATAATTAAGCTACAATCAGCGGGTATTTTTGGCAAACCGTCGGTTCACTCACGCCTTTAAGAAAAAAGATATGTCGGATAACGAAGACAAGATCACTCAGCTTGAGATGCGTGTCGATCTGCTGGTGCGGACGCAGGTCGATTTTCAGCAAGAGATCACATCTATCCGTAGGGAGATAAGCCGGTTACGGGGTGCATCGCGTCGGGAGGGGGATACGTTAGCGTCGGCGGTGCGCAACGACGCTCACGCAGAAAAGCCCGCGGATGCTGTGCCAGTGCCTGAGCCTGTTCCATCGCCGCGGGAGAGGGTGGAGACTGACGACCGTGGCACAATGCACTCGCCGGCGCCGACGTTTGGGTATTCATATGCCGCAGCGGGCGAGTCTGAGAAGAGTGCTTTTGAGAGCCGTGTTGCGGACTACACGGCGAATGCTCGGGCGGATCTAGAGAAGTTCATTGGCGAGAACCTGATCAGCAAGATCGGAATCATTATTCTGATAATCGGTGTGGGAATCGGGGTGAAGTATTCGATCGATAACGAGCTGATCAGCCCGCTTGCGAGAATCATTGTTGGGTATGGGTTTGGATTCGGGCTTGTCGGGTTGGCAATCAAGCTAAAACGGAAATATCACAACTTTAGTGCGGCACTCATTAGCGGCGGGATGGCGATAATGTATTTCGTCACGTATTTCGCATTCTCGCTTTATGAGCTTATCCCGCAATCGAGCGCGTTTGCGTTGATGGGGATGTTCACGGTGTTCACGGTGGCGGCGGCAGTGTTTTACAGCCGGCAGGTGATAGCGCATATCGGGTTAGTGGGAGCGTATGCAGTGCCGTTCCTACTAAGCAGCGACTCGGGTAATTACCTGATGTTGTTCTCGTACATGGCTGTGGTCAATTCCGGAATCCTAGCGATCGCGTTGAAGAAGCAGTGGACACCGGTGTTTTATACGGCCTCAGCTTTTACTTGGCTGATCTTTTTTGGCTGGTTTATTTCGCGGTACTCAGGCGAGCACCTTTATCTTGCACTCACTTTTGTGGGGATATTCACGGCGATATTTTTCGCGACAAAGCTCGTGCATGCGTCGATGAATGATTCTACAGATGATGAAGACTTAGCCGGGGTGGTTGGTACGGCCCTTATCTTTTATGGTTTCGCGTATGCGATCGGGAATAATGTTACAGCTCCGCTGCACGACCCGTGGGTATTTTTCGCGTTTCTTGCGATCTTCAGTGCGGTGTTTCTGGCGGTGTCGGTTGGTTGGTTTGGGCGAGTAATCGTTTATGTTGTGTTCGTTGCGACATGGTTTACGTACGGGGTTTGGTTTTCGCGTTTTTATGACGAGGCGGGAAACCTGCCGGCCGCTTTGGTGTTCGCGATCGTGTTTTTCGTGATGTTCTATGGGTTTGCGCTGGCGGACCGGTTGATCTACAAGCGATCGTCTGCGATCGAGAACGCGGGGATCATTCTTACCAGTTCGTTTTTGTTCTATGGGTTTGGATATTTGCTAGTGGACGGGCAGACGGCTTTGCAGAATTACTTAGGACTGTTTACGGCCGCGCATGCGGGGCTGCATTTGATCATTGCGGGGGCCGTCAGCCGAGTTCGTCGCGATGCGATAGATGTCGTTCAAGTTCTAACGATTTTGATTCTTACGTTCGCTTCGATCGCGGTGCCGGTGCAGTTTGACGGGAACTTTGTGACGATGATCTGGGCTGCGGAGGCGGTTTTCTTGTTCTGGATGGGGCGGCGTAACGCGATACCGATATTTGAGCACTATTCGTTACCGATGATGGTTCTGGCGGTAGCTAGTCTTACCGTAGATTGGTCAGAGACAGCTGCGAGGCTGTCGCCACAATCATTCAATATGCCTCTGGCGAATGGGGATCTAATTGGGGCCTTGGTGGTGGCGGCGGCGTTCGTGGGGATCTACAAGTTGGGTCAGGTTTATGCCGGTTCGGCGCTGCCGGCCGATGTCGCACACTGGTTGGGCGTGGCCGCTGCGGGGATTGCAGTTGCTATCGTTTATAACGCGTTTCGCATTGAGATATTTAATTACTTTTATATGCGAGGATTGAGCGCGGATGGTTCGTCGGCGTATGCACTGCACGGGGACCTGGCTGGACTTAACTTCATCTGGCAGCTCGTTTATACGATGGGGTTTCTGGGGGTGATCGCGGGAGTTAATCTCGTCCGGGTGCGTTCGAGGTTGCTGGCGGCGGTGAACGTTTTGCTTGCTTCGGTTCCGCTGCTTATTTATTCGACGGCGGGGATGCTGGCTCTGTTCTTCCTTCGGGATACATATCTCATTGCGGGCGGTTCGTACATGAACATCGGCGTTCGTTACGTTCTTTATGCAGCCGCTGGGGTTTTGTTATTTGCGATTCATCGGTATCGCCTATCGGACCTTCTGCCGGATTCGGTTTCGCAGGGGGTGAAAGACCGTACGTTTGAGGGGGTGCTGGTGTCGGTTGTGTTTATTACCGCGAGTTGTGAGCTACTCCATCTGATGGTGCAGTTTGACATTCCGGATGGCGGGAAATTAGGGCTTAGTATCTTGTGGGGAGTCTACGCGTTGGGCTTGATCGCGATCGGGATCGCGCAGTCGAAGAAGCATTTGCGTATAGCGGCGATCATTTTGCTGGCGGTGACATTGGTCAAGCTGTTCTTTTACGATGCCGCGGACCTTGATACGATTCCGAAAACGATCTTGTTTGTCACGCTGGGAATTACGCTGTTAATCACGTCGTTTTTGTACAACAAATACAAGGAAATTATATTTGGGTCGGGCCCCATGCGGGCCGACGAGAGACTGGAGGATCTATGAAGAGCATAATTTTGAGTTTGTTGTTTTTGTTTTTGTGCGGGGGGCCGGCTTTTGGGCAGAAGGTTGGGGAGCCGGCTGCTAAGGCGGAGTATGATGAGGCGCTGGCGAAGCGGTTGGGGGCGGATGAGAGGGGGATGCGAAGCTATGTGCTTGTGATCCTCAAAACCGGCCCAAATAAGGTGCCTGCGGGAAAGGAACGCGATGAGATGTTTGCGGGGCATTTTGCAAATATGGGGCGACTGGCGAAAGAAGGAAAGCTGGCGGTTGCCGGACCTTTGGACGGGGTTGATGGGCGTCGAGGGCTATTTATTTTCGCCGTAGCGGACATAGAAGAAGCGAAGAAGCTGACGGAGACGGATCCGGTAATTTTAAAAGGTGAAATGGTGTCAGAGTATCATAAGTTATACGGCTCCGCCGGGTTGATGATGGTGAATGAGATCCACGGGAAGATCGCAGGGGCGCCCGTTAACTAGGTTACAAAGGGCACGCTTGGGGTGCGTGCCCTTCGGGGGTTTACTTCTGGGAAATGATCACGTGCTGCGGCGTTGGCGCCAGCGGAATGTGTTCGTTTCGGGAAAATCCTGAGTTTTCGAACATCGTTTTCAGTTCGTTAAAGGTGTAGGCATCGCCCGCGGGGGTCCCGGCTAGCATAACGAGGCTGAAGAGAGCTTCTCCGGGCGGGGAGATGCGGTCATCGTTGGGGACGAACTCGAGTGTGATGACCTTGCCGTCGTCGTTTAAGGCCGCATGGCAGCGTTTGATGACGGATTCGCACGTCTCCTTGTCAAAGTGGTGGAGAAAATTTGTGAGCAGGATGATGTCGTAGCCGGTGCCGAGATCGACGTCGAAAGCACTGCCCGGGATCAGGTGGTGACGGTCGCCGACGCCGAATTTCTGGGCGTTCTCTGTGGCTACTTCGAGTACATTGGCCCAGTCCAGGGCGTATATGTGAGTGCGCGGATAGCGTTGTGCCATCGCGATGCCGAAAATGCCATGGCTGGCGGCGATGTCGAGGACCTTGAGGTCTTTGCCTTCGGGAAGGGCCGCCATTTCTGCCATCTGCTGGGCGGCGGGGAACATCATCGGCATCATCGCCCGGGCGAACGTCACCCACATCGGACTTTCGGGGTCGACGGAGCCGTCGCCGGTTACGGTCGTGCCGCCTTGGCGGACTGCGCCGGTCAGGTCGTTGAAGCCGCGGATGAGATCGGGGTCGGTCAGAAATGCTGCAATCGAGCCGACGTATGCCGGGGAAGATCTGACGAGGAACATCGCGGACGCATCGGTCAGAGCGTAGGAGTCGCCCGATTTGACCAGGAAGCCGAGGACGGTGAGCGAATCGGCGAGGATACGAACGCCGCGTTCTGCTGCTCCGATGGTGTCGGCGATCTCGCCCGACGTTTTATTTGTGCTCCCAATGGCTGAGAAAAGATCCAGTTCCACGGCGGTCTTGATGGCCGCGGTACGCTGGTAGCCGTTGAGGGTTTCGAAGAATAACATTGGTGAAAGTGACGGGTCGGGCTGCATTTGAATTTTGCTCCTTTTTTTGGTTTAAAGAAGATTAACGTATAAACGTCTTAAGTCAAAAACGCGTGATTTCGCGCGGTGAAGTATCAGGCGTCCTCACATATGGCCGAATCGGAAGGTCTCAAGAAACAATTTAGTTTGCCGGCGGCGGTGGCGATTATCGTGGGTCAGGTTATCGGCGTTGGGATCTTTTTGGTCCCGGCGGGGATGGCGAAGGCTCTGGGGTCGCCGTTTTGGCTGGGCACTGTTTGGATCGCGGTGTCGGTAATGACGCTGTGCGGGGCTCTTTGTTATGCGGAGTTGGCTGCGCGGTTCCCGGAGGCGGGCGGAAGTTATGTCTATTTAAGGGAGGCGTTTGGGAAGGGGACGGCGTTTCTGTATGGCTGGATGGTGATGCTGGTGTTGGACCCGGGGCTGACGGCGATCTTTGGGGTGGGATTCGCGGCATATTTCAGTTTTCTCGTGCCGATGCCGGAGGCGGCGAGACCGTGGGTGGCGATCGCGGCGGTTGTGGTCATTGGAGCGATCAGCATCGCGGGGACGCGGATCGGAGCGGGGTTTTTGAAGGTGCTGACGTTTATAAAGATCGGCACGCTTTTGTTCATTGTCGTTTATGGATTTGGGAGCGGGAGCGGAGACTGGGGCAATCTCACGCCGTTCTATTCGGTGCCGGGGGATGTGTATGCGGCCATGGCCGGGGGTTTGACGGGGGCGTTCTTCGCGTTTGCGGGATGGTGGGAGGTTACGCGGATCGCGGGGGAGGTGCGGGATCCCAAGCGGAACGTACCGTTTACGCTGATCGCCGGTGTTTTGATGCTTTCGGTGTTGTATATCGCGGTGAGCTTCGTGTTTATGTACCTTGTGCCGGCGGGGTCGGTTTCGAATGATGAGGCGTTTGCGGCGCTGGTGGGGACGGTGTTGTTTGGTGAGATTGGCGGGCGAGTGTTTGCACTTATCGTAGTGGTCTCGATCGTGGGGACGCTGTTCGCTTATATTATTGCGTCGCCGCGGGTATATTACGCGATGGCGCGGGATGGGCTCTTTTTCAAGTCAGTGGGTGCGGTTCACCCTAGGTTGGGGACGCCGCATCGGGCGACCTTGATTCAGGTTGTATTGGCGATCGCGCTGATCTTGACGGGGAGTTTTGATCAGATACTTTCGTATTTCTTTTTCATGGTGATCTTGTTTGTGGGGATCGCGGTCGCTGGGTTGGCGGTGATCAGGCGGCAGCCGTTCGCGGGGTATTGCACGCCGCTTTATCCGGTACCGATGATTGTGTATCTGTTTCTGACGGTTGTTATGCTTTACTTTGTAGGGATGCAGAACCCGGTGCAGACGGCGGTTGGTGTCGGGATTGTGTTGCTCGGTATTCCCGTCTATTATTTCGTTTTTAACTCGAGTTCGCGGGTGGGTGGGCAAGTTTGAAGCTTGGATGAAAGTCGATCTGATCGTTTACAATGCGGGGCAGTTGGTGACGTGTGCGTCGGCGGGGCAGCCGAAGCGCGGGTCGGCGATGCGGGATCTTGGCATTGTCGAGACCGGGGCATTTGCGGTTGTGGACGGGAAGTTTGCGGCGGTGGGAACGACCGGTGAAATCATGGCGGCGCATTCGTCGGAGAAAGTCGTTGATGCGGGTGGGCGTGTAGTGATGCCGGGGTTTGTTGATCCGCACACGCATATTGTTTTTGCGGGGAGCCGGCTGGATGAATTTGAGCTGAAGATAAAGGGTGCAGAATACCTGGAGATATTGGCGGCGGGCGGCGGGATAATTTCGACGGTGAAGGCGACGCGGGCGGCGACTGAAGAGGAGTTGGTGACGGGTGGGCTTGCTCGGCTGGACAAGATGCTGGCTTGCGGGACGACGGCGTGTGAGATCAAGACCGGCTATGGGCTTGAGACGGCGACGGAGCTGAAAATGCTTGGGGTGATAGAGGAGCTTGATAAAAGGCATCCTATCTCTATAGTGCCCACATTTTTGGCGGCGCATGCGTTTCCGCCGGAGTTTAAGGACGATGCGGCAGGGTATATTGAGTTGGTGTGCGAAGAGATGCTGCTGCGGGCTTGGGAATGGTATGAGGCGTCGCATTTTGGGGGGAGGGTGCCGTTTTTTGTGGATGTATTTGCGGAGCGAAATGCATTTGATGTGGAGCAGGCGGGGCGGGTTTTGCGGACTGCGCGCGAGTTAGGGTATAGGGTCAAGGCGCATGTCGACCAGTTTACTAATCTTGGCGGGTCGCAGTTGGGGATGGAGTTGAAGGCGGTATCGATCGATCATTTGGATGCGATATCGGATGACGAGATCGCGATGTTGGCGGAGAGTGATACGGTGGGGGTTGTGATACCGACGGAGAATTTCAATGCGGGCAAGACGCAGTTTGCGCCCGCGCGGCGGTTAATAGATGCGGGGTGTGCAGTGGCGCTTTCGACGGATTATAATCCGGGTTCGGCCCCGTGTCCTTCGATGCCGATGGCAATGGCGATAAGCTGTCGGTACCAAAAGCTGTTGCCGTCGGAGGCTCTGAATGCGGCGACGGTGAATGCGGCGTGGGCGATCGGGCTGGGAAAGACGGAAGGGTCGATCGAGGTGGGCAAAAGGGCGTCGTGGCTTTTGTTCGACGCGGATGACTATCGGCAGATCGCATACGAGTTTGGGTATAGCAGGGTTGACGCGACGGTCCTGCATTCGAGAGAACATGATCAATTCGATTGAGATCGATGGCGCGAGCTTAACGTTTGAGCAGGTGCTGGCTGTGGCATATGGCGGGGCGGGGGAGCCGCGCGTGGAGTTGGCGGAAACGGCGAGGGCGAAGGTTGAGCGGGCGGCGGCGGCGGTTGATGTGCTGATCGAGCGGAATGAGGTTGCGTATGGCATAACGACTGGGTTTGGGGCGTTCAAGGACAAGATCATCAGCCCGGCAGAGGTTGAGCTCCTGCAGCGGAACATTGTGGTTTCGCATGCGGTGGGTGTGGGGAATGCGTTTGATACGCCGACGGTGCGGGCGATAATGCTGATCCGGGCGAATACGCTTGCGCGGGGGTTTTCGGGGATACGGGCGGAGACGCTTGATCTGATATTGGAGTGTTTGAACTGGGGCGTGCATCCAGTGATACCTGAGAAGGGGAGCTTGGGGGCGAGCGGGGATCTGGCACCGCTTGCGCATTTTGCGTGTGTGTTGATCGGGGAAGGCGACGCGGAGGTTGGCGGTTCGGTGATGTCGGGAGCGGAGGCGTTGTCTGCGGCCGGGCTTTCGCCGATCACATTGAGGGCGAAAGAGGGGCTGGCTCTGACCAACGGGACGACGGTGATGGCGGCGGTGGGGCTGCTTGAGACGGCGAAGGCGATTAGGTTGGCGGAGCTGGCGGATGTTTCGGGGTGTATGAGTTTGGAAGCGCTGCACGGGACGCCGACGGCTTTTGATGCTCGGATCCATGAGCTAAGGCCTCACCCGCGGCAGGCGGACTGTGCTCGGCATTTGCGGGAGATACTCGCGGGGAGTGATTTTACACGGGGATTTGATCCGTCGAATGTGCAGGACGCTTATACGTTGAGGTGTATGCCGCAGGTGCACGGGGCTTGTCGGGATGCCGTGGCGTATGCGGAGTGGCTGGTGAAGTTGGAGTTGAATGCTGTAACGGATAATCCGCTGATATTTGTAACGGAGAGGAACCCGGTCGCTATCGCTCGCGGTTCTGACCTGAACCCACCCGCTGATGGAGGCGGGGCTGACTTGGGAATCGAGGTGATCTCGGGGGGGAATTTTCATGGGGAGCCGTTGGCGTTGGCGTTTGATTATTTGGCGATAGCGCTGGCTGACCTGGCGAATATCGCGGAGCGGCGCATAATGCGGTTGACGGATGAAGCTTCGAATGCGCACGTGTTGCCGGCGTTTTTGACTGAGAATGGCGGGTTGAATTCGGGGTTTATGATCGTGCAGTATACGGCGGCGGCGCTTTGTACGGAGAACAAGGTGCTGGCACATCCGGCGAGTGTTGATACGATCCCGAGTTCTGCGAACGTTGAGGACCATGTTTCGATGGGTGCGACGGCGGCTCTGAAGCTGCGGCAGATAGTTAAGAATCTAGCGACGGTGATCTCCCTTGAGATGTTTTGTGCGGCTCAGGGCATCGACTTTCGAAAGAAGGAGATCGGTGAAGATAAGCAACTCGGGGAGGGCACCCGAGGGATCTATACGACCATCCGGGAACGTATTCCTTTCATCGAACGCGACGAGTATATGAAGCGTCATATGGACTCGATCGAAGAAATTGTGCAAAATATTGTAACGCCAAGTTGAGTCTTTGCATCAAATGCAGAGAAACTCCCCGCAACCGGGTCAAGAACACCCGCACCCTTAAAATAGAATATGAGATCTTTTCGTTTCATCGCGGTTCTGTGTGTTTCGCTATTGGTAACAACGACGTCGTCGGCCCAACTTGCTGCCGACTTCCGGTCGGTGGTCGAAAAGCGGTTGAAGGATTCGAAGCTAAAGCTGAAGGATGTTTGCCCGGTGGATACGAACGTTGTCGCTCACAGAGTGTTCAAGGATTACGGCGCTATGTATGTGGCGAATTCGACGGTTCGTTATCCGCCGAAATGCGTATTCCGCAGCGAAGAAGAGGTGGCAGCGTTTCAGAATGCCATCCCTACTACGCTAGAGACCGTGAGCGGGCGGGCTATCACTTTGCAGACGCCTGCGATGACGGCGTTGAAGGCGGCGGTTGCGGCGGCGGCAAAGAAGCGGCTGACGATAACGCCGCGTGGGGCGACCGCGGCGCGGCGGGGCTATGCTGACACGTTCCGAATTTGGAACTCACGCTTTGAGCCGGGGCTGAATCACTGGGTACGACAAGGCAAGATCACTGCGGCGGCGGCTAAGAAAGCTCGCGAGGCCGACACGATCGACCAAGTGGCGCAGGTGATCGAGTGGGAAAAGAATAATTGGTGGTTCAGCACGGGGATGAACCGGTCCATATTTTCGTCAGTGGCGGCGCCCGGAACGTCGCAGCACCTTTCGATGGTGGCTCTGGATGTTGCCGAGTTTGGCCACGTTGAGGTTCGGCAGATCTTAAATGAACACGGGTGGTACCAGACGATAATCGACGACACGCCGCATTTTACATTTCTGGGACTGAAAGAAAGTGAACTGCCGGCTAATGGGCTGAAGCTCCAATTTGCCGGGCAGTTCAAGTTTTGGATCCCTAATTTTGACCGTTAGAACTTTGCGTCGATAGGGGCCGGATAGCCCTTGCCGCGTAGTTCTGCGAGTTCGAAAGTTACCTCCTTTGCACCTTTTATATTTCGGGTAACGCGCGAACTGTTGCTGTTCGTGTTCGTGTTCGTGTTCGTGTTCGTGTTCGCGTTGGCGTTAGCATTAGCGTTCGTATTTGCGGAGCCGGGCTCGACCGGCTTACCGGTGGCATCTACAGCCATTTGCTCGAGGCCGTTGAGAATACGTTCACGCATTTCGGGCTGCAGGTTGTCGAGCGAGACATCGAACGCCTGAAGCACCCGCCGCAGATTTTCCTCTGTATTCGTTCCACGCTCGTAGACATCCCGGTGGATGCGCAACTTGCCTTCTTCGACGACGATAGTTTCGTATCTAAGTTCCACGGGAATGTCACGCTCAAATTTTATCGATTCGGTCTCGCTCCGGTTTTTGCGGAATCCGGCGATGTCGTCTTCGGTCAGTTCGGCGCCGCCGAGTGAGGCTAACAGAAGTGAGAAATCGCGAGCTTGATCGTCTGTGAGGCCAACGCAGCCGTGCGAGGCGAACGTGCCGAGGCGATTTGCCGCTTTACCGCCATGAATGAGCGAAGGCAGACCGATCGGGATCTTAACGATTCCGAGCGGGTTAAGCTTGCTGCCGGCTTCGACCGTTTTGCCGGGCTGGACGTTCCCTTTTACCCAGGGTTCGTCGGGCGGCGTCCAGGTTGGATTGAAGAGAAGTTCGTTTGCGCGACGCAGGCCGGTCGGTAGCGGGAATTCGGGATAGCCGATGCCCACCTTGTACGATTTCTTGAGCTGGCCATTCTCAAACACGTCCATTCGATATGCCGGAGCATTGACGACGACGCGTGTGTCGTTCGGAACGGAATTGGGTTGAGCATTGGCAAGAGCCATTGGATCCTGGCCGCCAACCTCGCGGCGGACGAGGGTGAGGAAGCGGTCACCTTTGTCGGCTCCAAGCGCTTCGCGAACGATCTTTTCTGCTTGTTGCGACGACTCGGTGGTTGTACCCAGCTCGTCGGTGGAGCGTTCCTCACCCAGCCTGAGCGTGGAGTCGCGGGTCGCGTCCCAGAGCTTGTTCATCTCCTCGTCAGTCAGCTGCGCTTCGGTTCGCACGCGTTCGCGGAACTGCTGGTCGCTCATCATGGCGTCGATGAGCGGGATAGTGACGATGACGGCGCTGTAATCGGGTTCGGGCGGCTGTGATGTGGTCTGGTCGACCGCGGAGTTGGCATTGGTGTTCGCAGGTGCATTGCTGACATCCGTCGGTGTGGTGCATCCCGTGAAAACGAGTGCTGCGATCATAAGTGAAAATGCTAAAAAAGTGTGTCTTTGCATAACTGTTATCCCTTGCGCGTAGATTCTCTGCACCGAATTGATGCACTATTAAGTCAACGTGCAACTGACGTTCCAGTGTTTTAGGGGACGAGTGAGGGATCGACGAGGTAGGGATAGGGGTTGATGTAAGTTCCCTCAAAGTAGCGGGTGGGGTCAGAGATGCGGGCGATGGAGAAGTGAAGATGGTAGTTGCCGGGTCCGGCGTTGCCGGTGTCGCCAACGTAGCCGATGACGGTGCCTTTGGTGACGAAGGAACCCTCGACGATACCATCGGCACGGCGTTGTAGATGGGCATAATAGAAGACGAGCGTTTGTGCCGTGTTCAACTGATAGAGCGTAATGCCGCCGGCTTCGCTGTCGAAGAATTTCGCGATGGTGCCGTCGGCTACGGCTATCACGGGAGTGCCGAGCGGTGCTGCTATGTCGATGGCGTCGTGCCGACGTTCGCCTTCGCCGCGATCCTGGTCATAAGTGTCTATGAGTTGATCGGGGGTTACACCGATAACCGGGATCATTAAGCCTGGACGCGGGTCGGCGATCGCAGGGGTCGGAGTGGGAACATACGCGGGTGTCGGGTCAATCATGAGCTCGCTGCGTTCCTCATCGGTCGGGGTCCCGTTTACCGCGGGGGCGTTGACGTTGGCCATTTCAATTTGACGGAACGTGAGCAGGGGGCCGTAGTAGAACTCGGCAGCGAAATAGATGAGTGCGATGTGGAGAAAGACGAGATAAACTACAGCGAGCCGCTTTAGGATTTTTAGGAGGATCGGACGCATTAACGAAATTGTAGGCGGTTTTGGGCGGAGCGACAATGTTTAAGTGGATGTGCTATGGGATTTGAACGACATCTTGCGGGGGTTCGATATGACAGCGGGGATGCGGTTGAAGCCTTGCTGATGCGGGAATACGGAGCGGTGTTTGCGGCTCGTAATGTCACGCCGCCGACGGCGGTGGTGTTCCGGGATCAGGCTGAGGTCGCGGCGTTTCAGGCGGAAGTCGAAACTGCGCAGGATGTAATCGGCGGGTTTTCGGTCGAACTTCAGGCGCGGGCGATGGCGGGGCTGCAGGATGCGGTCGCCACGGCAGCGGCGGATGGGCTTTCGATATCGCCGCGGGGGGCGGATTCGGCAAAGCGGAGTTATGAAGAGACGATCGAGTTGTGGTTGAGTCGGGTGGAGCCTGCCTTAGAGCATTGGACGGCGAACGGGCGGCTGACGGAGGACGAAGCGACGGCCCTGCGGGGGCTTGGGGTCTACGATCAGGTCAGAGAAGTGTTGAGGCTGGAACGCGATGGGATCTATTTTGCGAAGGACCTTTCGAAGTCGATCATCTATTCGGTGGCGCCGCCCGGCACGTCGCAGCATTTGGCGATGCTGGCTTTCGATGTGGCCGAATTTAATGATGCTCGTGTTCGGCAGATATTGGGTGAGCACGGTTGGTTTCAAACGGTGACCTCGGACCTTCCGCATTTTACTTACCTGGGGGTTAAGGAAGAGGATCTGCCGGGTCTCGGGCTAAAGAAGCTGATGAATGGCGGCAGAATATTCTGGGTGCCTCGCATTTAAGAGACTATTCTTGTTGTTTGCCGACATATGAGCGACGGCAAGCAACAGTTTACGGGCGGCAAACAACAGTTTACGGGCGGCAAACAACAGTTTACGGGCCGCAAACAACAGTTTACGGGCGGCAAACTACAGTTTACGGGCGGCAAACAACAGTTTAGAGGCGGCCAACAACAGTTTACGGGCGGCAGACAGCCGTTTGTGATTCCTGAATCGTTCACGGGCGGGAGCCCTGGAGAGTGGCTGAGTGGTGGGGTGCTCGACCGTACGTTCGGGCTTCCCGCATGCGGGAGTTATCGAAGGAATCCTGCGAGGAGCCATACGAGGGTGATGACCACGATAGGGCCGATGAGGTCCAGGAGGAGGCCGTACCGGACCATTTTCATAAGCGGAACATAGCCCGAGCCGTAGACTATGGCGTTGCAGGGGGTTGAGACGGGGAGCATGAACCCGAGGCTTGCCGCGAGGGTTGCACCGACCGCGGGGACGAGGGGGTCGATCCCTTGTGTGTTGGAGATCGCGATCACCACGGGCACGACCATATTCGCGGAAGCGGTATTTGACGTTGTTTCGGAGATCGTGATGGCAACGAATACGGATGCGACCAGGAGTCCGAACTCGCCGCTGAATGGTAGAAGGCCCGTCAGGCCGCGGCCGACGGATTCGGCAAGGCCGGTTTGGAACGAAAGGACGCCGAGGGCGAAGCCTCCGCCATAGAGAAGCACGACGCCCCAGTCGATCTTGACCGCGTCGGGCCAGGTGATCGCTTTTGAGCCTTTTTCGTTGCCGGGAAGCAAGAAAAGAAGGGTCGCACCGAGGAGCGCCCCGACGGCTTCTGGGAAACGCGTGCTGATGTTCTTGTAGATCTCGCTGTTCTCACCGGCGAAGAGCGCGACAACGCCAGAGAATATCCAGATCGCTACGGCGACAGAGAATGCGATCACCGTCGACCTTTGCCCGCGCGTCCAGCGTCCTAGCTTTTCGCGTTCGCGAGCGATCATCTCGGTGCTGCCCTCGATGACCTTTATCCCTGACGGGCAGAGATAGTTCATATAAAGGAAAAGGAAGATGTAGAGCACGACGACGATCGGAACGCCGACGAGCATCCATTTAAAGAAGGATATCTCTGCGCCGACGAGCGTGCGTAGGAACCCTAAGCCGATGACGTTTGGCGGGGTGCCGATGGGCGTGGCCAGGCCGCCGATCGATGCAGAAAATGATGTGATGAGCATCATTCCTGTTGCGTAGCGGCGGTCGAACTTTATGCCGGTTTCCTGTTCGTGCTTGATGAAGAACGCGATGATCGACAATCCGATGGCGAACATCATCGCGGTTGTGGCGGTGTTGGAGACCCAGGCGGACATGAACGCCGTGACTGCGCCGAATGCGAAGAGGATGCGGCTCGGGCTTGAGCCGATCCATTTCATTGAGAGGACGCTGTAGGCAAAACGCTTGTCGAGATCGTGGATGAAGATCGCCCTTGCGAGCATGAACGATCCGATGAAGAGGAAGATGAGCGGGTCGGCGAAGGGCGCGAACACGGTCCGGGCGGGCGCGACCTGAAGAATGACGCAGAGGGCCGCCCCGAGGAGAGCTGCGACCGGCATCGCCACCGTTTCGCAAATCCATAGGGTGATCACCATCGCGATGATGGCGGCTAGCGTGTGCGGGATGGGTTCGAGCGCAAGCGGTGCGAAATAGATCGATAGAAATACGAGCGGCGCGAGGAAATATCCGGCCCTGTTCCGAATGGCGTCAAACTTGGCCTCACCCGGACTGACCAGGCCCTTTAGATCTTCATGAAGTTCCATTTAACTTTAAGTGGAATGAGGGTAACGATAATGAGAGAGGAGTTTAACGCAACTTTGAAGCGCTTTTCAATCCAACGCGACAGAGAGCAGATCGCGCTGCGTGGGTCGAAGAAGTTTGTGACCGCGTACGTGTTCGGCGGTTCTGATCATCAAGGGCGAATGGCTACGCCCCAGGGGCCGTCGCCGGTGGTGATGGTCTTGATTACCTTGATGGTGGCGGTGTCAATGACGGAGACCGTGTTCGAAAGGCTGTTGCCGGCGTAGAGCTTTGAGCCGTCGGGCAGGAGGCCGATACCCCAAACGCGGTTGCCGACGGGGACTGTCTCGATGATCTCGAACGTCGTCGCGTCGAGGATCGATACGGAATTGTGCCGACCGTTCGCGACGTAAATGCGGCTTCCGTCGGGTGACACCACGACGCCGACCGGAAGCGACGAGGGGTCGTCGATGAGCGGAACGGTTTCGATGACCTCATGACGTGAGACGTCTACTACTGACATTATCTTGCCGAGTTCTGCGGTGACGTAGGCGCGCGTGCCGTCGGGCGAAAAGGCGGCGTCACGCGGCCGATGGCCGACGGCGAATGTGTGAACGACCTCCATCGCAGCAGTGTCGATGACGGAAACAGTGTTGCTGGTTTCGGCCATGATGTAGACCCATTTGCCGTCCGGGCTGATGGTAGCGCCTTCGGGCTCGATGCCGACGACGAGGGTTCTAAGCAACTCGTTCGTTCGAACGTCCACAATGCTTGCAGTGCCGGCGTCCTCGTTAGACGCATAGAGGAAGTTGCCGTCGGTAGATACGGCAAGCTGTTCGGGGTCGGTGCCGACCTCGTAGCGTGCGACGACCTTGCCGCTTGCAGTGTCGACAGCGACGATCTTGTTCTCTTCGTGATTGTATTCGCGGTTCATGGGTGAGCTGACCGCGACATAGATGCGCGAGCCATCGGGGTTGATGCGGATGCCGCGCGGCCGGCCGCCGATCTGGATCGTATCGACGACCTCATCTGTGCCGCTGTCGATGACGCTGACAGTGCCGGCGCGTTCGTTCGAGATGTAAATGAGCGGGGCGCCGGAACGTGAAGAGCACGCCGCGATAGCGACGGATGCAAGAATGATCAGAGCGAATCTTTGAATTTTCATAACAGACTTAAGTTTCCGCGGTTGCGTCCTCATCCATATGGCCGATACGCTTTTTCCAGATGTCGATCAGCGAGAGACTGATCGCGACCGCGGCGGGGCCGACGATTATGCCGACGGTTCCGAAAGCGAATACCCCGCCCAAGATCGCAACAAACACCAGCAGCGTATGCAGATGCAGCCTGTTGCCGACGAGTTTTGGATATATCAAAGTGGTCAATCCGGTCATTATCAGGAGTCCCCACACAATTAGAAAGATGCCCCAGCCCCAGGAACCTTGCGACATAAGATAGATCGCAGCGGGCAGCCAGACCATCCACGTTCCGATCGCCGGAAGGAAACCGAGAATTGCCATGACAAAGCCCCAGAAGATGGCGCCGGGAATGCCGGTCAGCCAAAAGGCAAATGCGCCCATGGCTCCCTGAAGGAACGCGATAAAGACCTCGCCGAATACAGTCGCATGGAGCGTATCGTCAATGCGTTCGAATATCGAATCGGTTTCTTCAGCCGTAAGCGGGATGAGCCGGCGAACGCTTTTCAGGATTTCTTCATGATCGCGAAAGAAGAAAAAGAGTGCGAAGAAAGTGATGAACAACTGAAATACGATCCAGAGCGAGCTGGAGAGGAAGAGCGTAGCTATTTCGGGGATCATGCCGGTTAGCTGGCTGATGGGGTCAGCGAGGTCAACGCGTTCGCGGATCCACCCGGTGGCCCCCGCGACCATCTCATTTTGGGTGAACGGTTGATGCCATTCACCGCTTTGGAGCTGGCTGCTCACGACCTCAGCATTTTGCCAGATCTCGTTCGCTACTTCGCGGGTGAGAAGGACGATGGGCCCGACAATCACTATCGCTACGAACAATGTAGCGAGTGCGGCCGCGATGTTGGGCCTTTTGATATAGCGTTCGATCGATTCGTAGAACGGAAAGACCAAGACTGCGAGTGCGAGAGCCCAGATCAGCGGCACCAGAAATGGCTGTGCCACTAGATAGCATAGGTAAAATGCGACCGCTGTGACGGCAACCATCACCACCACAACGGCCGGATTGTTTTTGGACTGCGTCGAGTCGATACGATTACTCCACTAGTCTGTTAGCCATCTAGTGCATCAGCGCCGGCCTGCGCCACCTGTGCGTCCTGGTCTGCCATGCCTCCGCTGACACCTATTGCCCCGACCACCTTTCCGCCGCGTTTAAGCGGTAAGCCACCGGGGAATATCACGACGCGGCCGTTGTTCGTGGTGTGTATACCGAAAAAATCCTGACCGGACTGGCTGAGCTTCGCGAGATCGGCTGTCGCGATGTCAAATGCGCGAGATGTCCATGCTTTGTTGATCGCGATGTCCACGCTTCCGACCCACGCGTCGTCCATTCGTACATGGGCAACGAGGTTGCCGCCCGCGTCAACGATGGCGATGTTCATCGGCTGGCTTATTTCTTCTGCTTTGTCCTGTGCGGCGTTTATCATACGAACCGCGTCATTTAATGTGATCATAAATTATTCCTCCCAAGTTCATTCGTCTATTGAGTTCAGACCATGCGATCTGGTGATGTTATCGGAAATCGACGGTTACTCAACCGCCGACCATCCGCCGATGACCGGAATGGGTGCCTTCGAAGGGCTCCCGAAAGTATTGGTGAAACGTATGTCGTTTATCATAACAGTTCACCTAAGCGTGTATAGATAAGCCGTTACGTCACGGCTGTCTTGTTCAGACATCTCGATCTGGGGCATTACGGTTTCGGGGTCGACTGATTTAGGGTAACGGACCCACCGCTGCATGTTTTCGGGATTGTTCTCGATGCGTCCCGCTAAATATGCCCGGCTCGCAATGCGTTCGAGCGACGGCCCGACGAGTCCTTCGACGTCATATACGCCGGGCACAATGTGGCATGTCGCACATCCGAGAGTCCTGATCAAAACGCGGCCGCGTTCCGGTTCCCCGCCGGTGATCGCACGAATGGCCCGGTGGTCCTCGCGATTGCAGCCTGCGAATGAGAGCGCGACGCATAGCGTTACTCCGAGCAAGGACAGCTTGGCCCAGCGGATGTAGCGGCGGCTGCTAGACATTCTTCACCTCCAGCAACTTCGTGCGATTTCCCATTTCGCGTACGGCCATCGATTCAGCTTCGCGAAGCCATCCTGCGAGCAATGCCAATCCCGCGATCGTGTAAAGAACGCCGGCGGGTATCCACATGATCAAGCCGCCGAGTTGCTGATCTTCAATAGCCGTGACGCCGAACGCCGGGGCTGTCTGAGCGTATGACGGATAGACTATGACGGCCGCGAACGTAAGCAACGCGCCAAGCAGCCCGCTGTGGGCGGCGGTGCTGAATACATAAAGTACGGCAGCTCCATAACCGAGCAAGCCTTGCCGGCCATAGATGAGCGCCCACCAGAACAAGAGTGCTGATCCGAAAAAGCTAAAATGCTGTAGAAAGTGGATGTACTGGTTACCGACCGCGGCTTCGTACAGCACCGGAAGATGCCAGATCCAGAGCGCGACCATATGGATCAGCCATGCGGCCATTGGGTTCGAGATCTTTCGCCATGCAGAACGCACCGTGCTGTTTCGGCTGATGTCAGCAATCTTTTCGCGCGGGGCGACGGGCATTGCCCATAGGAATGCGACCAACGGACGGCCCAGTACCATAAGCGGTGCGGATGCGAGCATGAGGATCTCGTGCTGTGTCATATGCACCGAAAATAATACGCCGCTTAGCGCGTGGATGGGCGACACGAGCGCGACAAACAATGAAAGCCATCCCAGGCCAAACACGGTGGCTTCCCATCGGCGGATGCCTTTGCCCACGGCGGTTGTTGACCACAGGCGGATCACGCCGGCTGTGTAAACTACCGCCGAGATCGCGAGTCCTGCGGTCGTCAGCGGATCCGCACCCCAGTAGTTCCAGGCGTCGGCAAAACTGTGCGGTTTCCCCTCATGCGCGATCACCGGCACCGCGGCAAGCAGCAGAAGGACCGAGACGAGTTGTGGCTTAACGCTAGTCATCATCTACCGACACAGGGCCCGACAATAAACGTCGGGATCTCTTGCACAATGATACCGAGACCGAAAAGAGCACTGAGTATCAGTCCGGACCATCCCATAAAACGGATCCGGTTTCCGCTGTCGAATCCGTCATGTTCTACCAGCCTCTCCTCTTCGTGCCAACCTGTCCACGCGAGGTAAGCGCCCAGAGCCGCAACTAATAGCGCAATTATCGTGATCAAGTGCAGTACCCACATCGATCCGCGGTAACACGCCCATTCGACCATTGCGTTCGCGAAAAAGAGCTGGGAGAAATACGCTATGGCGGCCAGGAGCATTCCGAGCCACAGCTTTATCCCTCTGCTCTGCCTGCGAGCGGTCGGATCTTCGGGAGTTGGTTGATCGTCAGTAACCATTGTTCAAAATCAAAACAGCCGCGGTGACCAATAGAGCACCAGATACAGCGGTACCCATACCAACACGACAAAGTGCCAGTAAATGCCGTTGATGGTTACACCCAAGTGGCGTTCTTTGTTAAAAAATCCTCGCCATGCCAAATAGGAGATGAATATCGTCTTCAGCACCAGTGACGTGACGTGGACCGAGTGAAATATGACAATGCCCCACAATATCGACCCATATGCGTGGCTGTCCCAGCGGTATTCGACCTGGCTATATTCGTAAACTTTTAACACCAGAAATAGCGACGCGAGTGCAATGCAGACGAGCAGGCCCCACTTAAGCGTGGTGATATCGCCCTTCTCGCTGGCGCTATCCGCTTTGTGCATTGGATAGCTGCTCGATAAAAGAACCAGGCTCGAGATCGTTCCAAGCAAGAGGTCCGGCTTCTTGACGCCTGCCGGCGGAATCTCAGGATAGCTGAGGTTCAAGTAGTAGTAGCTCGCGATCAGGGTCGCGAATACAGTCGTCTCAATGAGGATGATCCCCCAAAATCCCCACCACATCGGGGCCTCATCGTGATAATTAAAATGCGAGAGGTGGCGTACGTCATACGCTCGTACAAAGGGCACCTCGTCAGCTCTAATCCCCATTTTCACCCTCCTTTTGCCACGGCGGCGTACGTTCGTCATGGCGTGGATAGTTCCAATAAACGATGGCGAAAAACGCAAGGAAGAACGACAAGATCAACCAGTAGATGCTGAAAAGGAATCCGATAAATCCAAGCCCGACCGCCCCGGTGAGCAGCAGCGGAGCGATCGAGGGCCGTGCAAGATTGGACAGGGCGTGAGGCCGCGCGTCCATTAACGTGGTGGTGAGCACCTGCCGCATATCGGTCCGGACGCCGGTGACGATGGGCCGCTCGCCGCGTTCCTTCATATCCCACATCGGGTGGAGACCATCAACCGCGGGCATCGGGCTGAAGTTATAGTTTGGCGGCGGCGACGGGCATGCCCATTCGAGGGTGTCGGCGTCCCACGGATTGGGTCCGGACTCGCGGCCGTAAAGAGCGCTGTAAATAACATTGATTAGAGATATCAAAATGCCGACGGCTAGGACGTAGGCTCCGACCGTAGCCATCAGGTTCAAGTCGTTCCACCCGAGCCCCTCGATGTAGGTGTACACTCGCCGGGGCATGCCCATAAGGCCGAGGTTGTGCATCGGAAAGAACGAGACGTTGAAGCCGATGAACATCAGGGCGAAGCTCCACTTGCCGGCGGTTTCGCTGAGCATGCGGCCGGCGAATTTTGGGAACCAATAGTACAGACCGCCGAACAGCGGGAACACCGCACCGCCGATCAGCACATAGTGGAAATGAGCAACGATGAAATAGGTGTCATGCACCTGAGCGTCGAAGGGAACCGATGCGATCATCACGCCCGTTAGACCACCGAGAACGAAGATAAAGAAGAACCCCAGAACAAACAGGAGCGGCGTCTTGAACTGAGGCCGTCCGCCCCACAGCGTAGCTATCCAGCAAAAGATCTGAACGCCAGCCGGTATCGCGATCATCGCGCTGGCGGCCGTGAAAAAGCTGAGGCCGAGCTGCGGCAGGCCGGTCGTGTACATGTGGTGGACCCACAGTGCAAAACCGAGAAAGCCGGTGCCAACGATGCTCAGCACCAAGGCGGTATAGCCGTAAACTGGCCGTCGTGCGAACGTTGTGACGATGGAAGAGATCATTCCCAACGCGGGGATGAAGATGATGTAAACCTCGGGGTGGCCAAAGAACCAGAAGAGGTGCTGCCAGAGCAGCGGGCCCTGACCGGCGGGCGATAACGCCTCGTAAAAGTGGGTGCCGACGTTGCGGTCGAATGCCAGGAACATACTCGCGACCATCACCACCGGCATCGCAAAGATGATCATGAACGCCGTAACGAGGATCGACCATACGAACAGCGGCATTCGATTTAGCGACATGCCGGGAGCACGCTGTTTGAAGATGGTTACGATAAGTTCGACAGCCGCTACGAGCGCAGCGATCTCGATGAACGTGATGAGCATTGCGTAGATGTCAACGCGCATGCCGGGCGAGAATTCTTGGTTCGACAGCGGCGGGTAGTTGAACCAGCCGGCATCGGGGGCAAGGCCCATAAATAGCGCCACATAGAGCGTGATCCCGCCGAGAAGATAGACGTAGTAGCCGAATGCGTTGAGCCGTGGAAACGCCATGTCGCGGGTGCCGAGCATCAGCGGCACAATGTATGTCGCGAGGCCTTCCATCACCGGGACGGCGAACAGGAACATCATCGTGATGCCGTGCATTGTGAAGATCTGATTGTAGAGATCGGGGTTGAGCAGCTTCATCTCGGGCTGCATCAACTGTGTCCGCATGAGCAGGCCGAGTACACCGGCGATAAGAAAGAACGTGAACGCCGTAACAACGTAGCGCCGGCCGATGTTCGTGTGGTTGACGGTCATGAACCATCCCAAGATGCCGGGCGGCGACGCCCAGGTTCGGTCCAGTTCCGCCACGTCCTCAACTTCCTCGGCCGAGTAGAACCGATTGTGCTCCGGGGCATTTATTGTTTCGCGTTCGGGATTCTCCAAATGTTCACTCCAAACTTGAAAGGTATTCGATCAGCGCGTCCAGCTCGTCATTCTTCAAATAGAGGTTCGGCATTCTCGACCCGGGTTTGATCTGCTGCGGATTTGCGAGCCAGCCTGCGAGGTGTCCGCGGGTGTTCGGCAGCGATCCGGCAGCGAGTGTCTGGCGGCTACCGATGTGCGTTAGGTCGGGTGCGACCTCTGCAAGCGCCTGGGTTCCGCGGATCGTGTGGCACAACGTACAAGAGGTGGTTTCGAACACCTCGCGCCCGCGGATCTGTGCCGCGGTCACCGGAGCACGTGCGGGTTGAGCCTGTCGCTCGAGCCACGCGTAGAACTCATCCTCGGGGCTTGCGACGACGACGAACGCCATCTTGGCGTGCTGCAGACCGCAAAATTCGGCGCACTGGCCGCGAAAGACTCCGGGTTCGGTCGCGGTGACCCATGTGAAATTTCTTCGACCCGGGATAAGGTCGGTCTTGCCCTGAAAGTTGGGCATCCAGAAGCTGTGAATAACGTCGCGGGATTCGAGCACAAACCGCACGGGAACGCCGACAGGCACGTGGATCTCGTTCGCGGTCCTGACATTGAGCGGTCGGCCCGTTACACGATACCGCACGTCCCACCACCACTGGTGGCCGACGATCTCGATCGTGATGGGAGCATCGTGCGGCACGGACGCCGTGTATCGCCCGACGGAGACGCTGTAAATGACAAACACAAAGATGACCACCACCGGAATGATGACGCCGCCGATCAAGACCATGTTGCGCTTTTGCGGTTCGGTCAGTTCACCCGGCTTGCCGTCGTAGCGACGTAAGACCGCCGCCGCGACAAGAAGTGTGACCGCGAGCAAGACGACCGTAAATACGCCAAGCATCACCCACCAAAGAAAGGCGATCTCCGCTGCTTGAGTGCTTTTTGGATTAAGTGTCGATTGAAAACCGGCGTGCTCGCACGAAGTTAGGAACAGGACAAGTATTGCCCCGACGATGGTCGCGACAGTGCTGCTGATACTTTTCCCCCTTATTCTCATGTTACGGTTATCGCTGCGTCACTTGTTCAACATTCGGACCTTCGTCTGCTCCCCCCGATTCAGAGCGTCCCCGCCCGCGGGGGAAAGGAGTAGGTGTCGGTGGTGCAGAACCTCCAAGCCCGCTTAGCGACCGTACGTAAGCGACTATCGGGCCGACGTGTGCGGCCGGAATTCGATCGCCGTACGCAGGCATCCCCTGCGGTCTTCCGTTGATGATGGAGTCTGCGATCACATGCGGTTCGCTGCCATAGATCCACTCGTCATTCATCAGCGGCGGGCCTATTCCTCCGCCGCCGTTGAAGTGGCAGCCCGCACAGTTGTACCAGCCGTATAGGCGCTTGCCTTCGACCAGCACTGCCTCGCTGGCATCAAAGAGGTCGGGATCAAATGCCGGTTCGCTTCGCGGCATGCCGGGCACAAGCTCGATCTGCTGTGCACGAGGCGACGTGCCGCCGTAGAGCGGCGAGTCGTGGACGCGTGAGCGCTCGTCGGTACATGCCTTAAAGGTCAAGGCGCCGACGGCGATCACCATAATGATGGCCAGTTTGCGCGTCTTCATTTCAAACCTCCGATATTTTGCAGACGCGGCGGCGGCGGACCCGTCATTGTGTTAGGCACTCCGTAATCTTTAAGTATTGCGTCGATGTCGTCCCGTCGCCGGTCTAGCGCTCCTTCGAGCAGCGTCAGATATTCATCTTCGCCGCGGCGAACGCCGAGCGAGATCTCGTATGCCATCGGCAGATAGGGTAGATCGATCTCGGGTTTGACCGGCACGACAGATAATCCCACGCGGCTCTGCCGTGCGTAGAATCCTGCGAGCGGGCCCCACGCCAGGCCGACATCGACCTCACCCGACTCGACCGCTTTGATCAGACGCGAAGGGGGCGAATCCTCTTTGTAGTCGCCATAGACGGTGTACCCGACAATGTTCTCGATGATCCCGCGGCGGTTCAAAGCATGAAGGGGCGGAGCGTTTGCGTTATCGTCGCCGATCAGATGTGCGCCGATCTTTAGTTCCTTTAGGATCGGGTCGTCAAGATTCTCGATAGCGAGCCGGCGGTCG
Source organism: Pyrinomonadaceae bacterium (assembly GCA_041751195.1). Lineage (GTDB taxonomy): Bacteria > Acidobacteriota > Blastocatellia > Pyrinomonadales > Pyrinomonadaceae > OLB17. The sequence continues at coordinate 235,631 of JBGSXX010000002.1, forward strand.
TTACGTGTTACGAACACGTAAGTAGATTTGTAGTAGGGCCGCGATGTAAGTGCGAGCTCAAAGCTCGTGGGGACCCCGATCACGACATCGCACTTGAAGCCGCGCAGCGTGCTGCGAATGAATCCGCGCCGCTGTGCCCACCAGGTGTATTCGACCGGCAGGCCGAGTTCTGCGCCGATCACGTCGGCGATCTTATTCTCGAACCCCGCACGTGCCTCGTTGGAAAAGGGCAGGTTGTTAGGGTCAGAGCATACGCGCAGGGCGGTCTTACTGTATCGAGGCTCTATGTACGGGGCTTCGGGCCACGGTTCCGACGCTGTTTCGACATTCTGCGAACATCCCGCGGCGAGTGCCAGCGAGAGTAAGAGCGTCGGAAGATGTACGCGTCTGAACAATTTCATATTGATCTACGGAATAGCGAAGGTGTAGAGCACGCCCCCCATGTTCGTGTAATCCGGCAGATCTGACATCGCGCCCACAAAGCCGAGAGCCCCGGTGGGGTCGCGGGGGTCGAGTCCGCCAACCACGATCGCACCTGCCCAGCCCCCGACTCCGGAAAGTACCGATACATATTGTTTGCCGTCAGGGCCGCGGTAAGTGACCGGCTGGCCGATGATCCCGGACGCGGTCTTGAACTGCCATAACAGTTCACCCGTGCGTGCGTTGACAGCCTTGAACCAGCCTTCCATCGTACCGTAAAATGCGACGTCGCCGGCCGTTACAAGAGCGCCGCTCCAGACAGGGAAGTTCTCTCGGATCTTCCACACTGCCTGGCCTGCGACCGGATCCCATGCGGTGAATTCGCCGCGATGGCCGCCCGGGCCCGCGTACATCCGTACATTCGCACCAACGTACGGAGTGCCCGCGATGTAGTTAGCTTCGAGCCCCTCCATTTCCATACAAAGGTTTTGATGGGGGACATAGAGCAGGCCCGTTTGCGGCGAAAATGCCGCGGGCTGCCAGTCTTTGGCACCCGGGGCAGCGGGGCAGATGTCGCGAACCACCTTGCCGAATCCTGTCGCCTTATCGGCAACTTTGTTTGGTTTACCGGTGGTAAGATCGACGCCCTGGGTGACCGTAACGTGTGCGAACGTTTCAGCGGAGAGGACCTCGCCGGTCGCGCGGTCCATGACGTACATATGCCCGTTGCGTTCGGGCCGGACGAGCGTCTTGCGCATCTGGCCGTTTATCGGCAGATCGATCAGGATATTTTCGTTGACGCCGTCGTAGTCGAACTCATCGTGCGGGCTGAACTGATATGCCCAGATCGCTTCGCCGGTTTCGGGACGCCGAGCAAATATGCCGCATGTCCATTTGTTGTCGCCGGGACGGATCTCCGGGTTCCAAGGGCCGGGGTTGCCGGTGCCGTGATATATGAGGTCGAGTTCGGCGTCGTACGAGATCCAGCCCCACACCGTGCCGCCGCCGATCTTCCACTGGTCAGGCAGCCACGTTGAAACGCCCAGATCGGTGCCGCGATCATCGGCGTAGAAGGGTTGAAAGTTTGGGCCGATGAGCACATCGGCGTCAGGCCCGGTGTTGTATGCGAGCCAGTCGATGTTGCCGGTTTCGGCATTGAGCGCGGCTATTTTGCCGCGGACGCCGAATTCGCCGCCGGAGTTGCCGACGAGGACCTTTCCTTTAACAACGAGCGGCGCCATCGTCATCGACTCGCCGAGGTTAATGTCGCCAACCTTTGTCTTCCAGACCTCTTCGCCCGTCTCGGCGTTGACCGCGACGGTGTGATTGTCGAGCGTGTTGTAATAGATCCTTCCGTTGTGATAGGCACCGCCGCGGTTAACGACGTCGCAGCACGCGACGCCCTGTGATGCCGGCACGGGTTTAGGCTCATACTTCCACTTCATCGGCGCCCCGGGCTGCGTTAGGTCGAGTGCGTAAAGAATATTTGGGTACGGAGTGATGACGTACATCGTGTTGTTCACGATGAGCGGAGCTGCCTCGTGCCCGTTAGCGAGGCCCGTTGCGAATGTCCACGAGACCTGCAGATTAGCGGCGTTCTCAACATTGATGTCAGACATCCCGCTAAAACGGGTGCTCGCGTAATCTTTTGCGGGCATCAGCCACTGGCCGTCGTCCTCGGCAATATGTGGTTGAGGCTGGCCCGTCACCGGTATGCGGTTGAGCTGCTGCAGGTCGGGCAGCGGACGCGATTCCGCTTCCGGGCTATCGGCACACGCTATCTGTGATATCGCCAGAACTGCGGCGAAGACGAGGACGAGAGAATGCTGCAAACTGTACGCGGAACGAAAACTTGCCATATTCTGCACCGTTCTGTGAAATGGAAGCGCACTTTATCAGCGATCAGGAGCAGTACGAATATCTGATAAATTTCGCTCTACTTAACACGCCGGGGAGAGCCGCGTTGAAAACTGTATGAAAGTGAGGGTACGTCGAGGCGCGCCCGCGTTCTGTATGACAGAGTACGTTAAAGACCGTAAGTTGTCTTATTGAATCAGATAAGAGCATTGTCGACGCAGAATCCCCCGACGGCGCGGGGCGTGCGACTCACATTAAGATAGACCCAAAACGAAAGCGCCGCTTTAATGGCTGAAAGCGCCAAAAGCGGCGCTTTTGTAAATTCTGTCGAGAACGTTATACGTCGGCTTAACGATCCAAGCCCTGTTATTTCATCACTTAACTAAAATCTCCGTTTTTGGCACGTGCGTTGCGAAAGTGAAGGCACACAGACGAACCCTGTAGTACCTAAAATTTAAGTTAGTAAAAAGGAGATTTACAGTAATGAAAAATCAGAAAGGATTCTCGCTTGTCGAGCTTCTCGTCGTAGTTATCATCATCGCGATCGTCGCAGCCATCGCTATCCCCAACCTGCTATCATCGCGCAAGGCAGCTAATGAATCGAGTGCCATTGGCTCGCTTCGCACAATCCACGGTGCTCAGGCGACCTGGTACGCAACGAGCGGCGGCAATACAACATACGCTGCAAGTTTGGCCGACCTGGGAACCGCTGGCCTGCTTGATCCAGTTCTTGGCGGTGCAACCCAGCCGGCGATTAAGAGCGGTTATTCGATAGCGGGAAGCGCCGCTGCGGCGTCCGGTACCACCCCGGCATCATTCTGTGCTGCAGCCACACCCCAGTCAACGGGAGCGACAGGAACTGGCGAACGCACGTTCGGCGTAGGAACCAACGGCGTCCTTTACGGCGGACTTCCAGCCGCAGCCCCGACATGTGGCACTGGCGGCTCACTGACGCCGGGTTCCGCGACCGTGATTCAGTAATTCCTCGCCTTACAGGCGTATAGGTCACTCGGTATTCCCCCCGAGCCTTTGATGGGCAGGACGGCCCCAAACGTCCTGCCCCTTTTTGAATCCGGACGCCCCTGGCAATGCCGGACGCCCACGGCTTATCGTTCAGATCCTCACAGAGGTCTGTAATATGGTTTGCCCACGATGTTTGTATAGACACAACTACGCAGTCCAGTACTGCCAGAAATGCGGAGGAGTTATGCCCGACAAAACCCGCAGCCTCGCCCTGCCCATCCTTCTTTTCCTAATAGTCCTAATCGCCACCGCCGTAATGATCTTCAACGCCTGGCATCGGGTGTAGATAGTCGTCATGCGTAGATCACGTAGTAAAACTAATCCGCCTAACTCCAGATCGAAGCGGATGGCTAGGAGTGAAGAAAAAACCCTCCGCTTGGTGGATGGAAATCGCGCGCGTATTTCACGTGGTTGGTTAAGAGATCTAAAAGACGACAAAGCGTTCGCTACAGCGGTCCGACTCGGTCGAGCACTTAATTCCTTGACGTTCTCGTTGGATCTGCTCGAGAGAGACTACGGAAAATCACCCCGCGAGAAGCGAAACGGGCACCGGGCCGTACTGATTGCAGCCGGTTATACCTATGAAACGTTATTGCTTCTGGCGAAGCTCGAGAAAGATTTCGAAACCCACTCTGCATTCAGTAAGTCACAAGGATTACTGAAGAACCGCGCAAGGTGGGAGGTTGCGGAAAAATTTCGGAATAGATCCGCATTCCATCTTGATAGCGCCGACGAGATAACAAGCAAGACTCTAAGCGACTTACCGGATAGGAACTACGACCTGTATTCCGCGAAGGATTTTTCAGAGGGAATGACGCTACTTGAGTATTACTTTAATCTGGCCGACGATATCGACGTCGCGCATTTTCGCAGTGTATTCAGCGAGGCCGAACACCGGACGAAGGATGCAACGACAATAGCGATGATCAACTCCCTTGGGGACTTGATGCGGGATGTAGCGTATGCGGCATTAGAGCTCCATCGCGGGCTTCTTGTAGACTGCGGGCTCATGACAGCGCCGCAAAAATCGACTGAGAAAGACGTTGTCGACGGGTCTTGAGGGGGAATTCACTTGCGGTTGAACCTCTAGGCGCACATGTCAAATCCGGTAATCGCTTCGCCACTCGTAACTCTACCTAACTACAAGATTGCTTTCTCTAGGAGCGGCATCAATTTAGATTCGAATCCGAGTCCAAATCCGAGCATGGCCACCGCGACCGCAAAAATCAGCTTATTTCGTTTGGGAATTTCGAGGCTTTGAAAAGCGTAAATGAATCGATGGATAAATTCTCCGATGATCTTATGAAGCACGAGTAAGAAAGAGAGGGCAAAAAAGAACGCGGAAGGAATAAAGAGAAAAGAGTTAATAACGATCAATGAATACAACACCGCAAGCCCGAGGATAACCACGCTTTCGCCACTTGAAAGCGGCAAAAGATTTAGCGCGTACCAAGGTTTATAAAAAAATGCCCCGGGTACGGAAATTAGGATCAACCAAATGGCCGTCGACAGAAAGACGCCCGACTCCGAGACTTTTTTGATTAAGAAACGAATGGCGGCAATTGATAGAAAGGCGAATATACACGAGACCGAAACGGCAGCAAGAATACCGAGCGAGGCGACGATCAGCACCGGCTGATCAATTGAATAAGCAAACGTCGCCATGTTGATCCACCCTACAAGAAAGTCGTTCCAAATCAATAACAAAAGAAAAAACATCCAAATAAGTCGTAAAACGCGGTCGTCGAAGAGCGAGGGGACGATTCCTAAGGCCAACCAATAAAAAGCATTCAGCAATTGATTTTGAAGAGGTGATCCAGAATCGTTCAGGTACTGATACAGATTTGCAGAGGCGAGGGCAAAGCACAACGACACTCCAAGGGCTCGGACTGAGATTACCCTCTCGCCGAAAACCACGCTCATGCCTCGCTCCGCGAAAGATGCAAAGCCCCGCAGAAACCTCAGGTGAAATGAAACCGTCGCAATATGTGCATCATGAGTCTTAATCCACCATTCTTCCAACCGATTTTGTAGCCGTCCGTTTTCATCTTCATAGAGGAAAAGAGCTAGGTATAGTAGGACGACTGCAATGAGAAGAGAAAGAAGTCGGAGCGCAGTAGATAGATAAGAGTTCGGTTCGTGCGTTGAACTATTGGGGGCGGCCGGAGCTTCATTGTGATGCTTGACTTCGGGCGTTTCATGAAGCAGTCGGGCTCTCTCGAGTGTTAATTCTAATGATTCAGACGTTTCTCGAGAAATTCGCTCACGCTCCTCGGTAGGTATAGGAAAGAAGTAGTCATAGGAATGTAACCCGACGATGGCGACTAGAATTAAGACACCAAGTGCTTCACGAACCTTATCAAACCGATTTCGTGGCACTGATTGGACTTGCACGTTCTGCCCACAATTATCTTCCATAAACCTCTACCATCGTCTCTTTGAGCTGCTGCTAAATCGTTTCATTTCGATATTACTACAAGACGAAGCATTGATATATTGGGGCGACGAACGCCTCCTAGTCAGTGCCGCCTACTTTAGCGGGGGCGAACTTGGGAGGGCGTCATCCGGGGCCGAGTTGGGGGGGGGCGGGCGGGCCGGGGCGGGGTTGGGAGATGATTGACGGGGAAGATCTACTTTGCTAATCTCTCTTTTCGCTCCCCTCCCCGGGTGAGCGATCGTGGTGCGTAACGTGAGGTATCGCACTGCAAAACAGGCGGGGAATGTGGGAACCCCCCGCCGCTTATTAGAAAGAGACAGGGCACGGGCCTTGTCTCTTTTTACTTGGGCGCCTGGTTTTGCAGCTATGCTGCCTCCCTTGCGGAAAAGCTATGCTTTTCCGAGAGCGGATCATTTGATTGGGGCTGTGCCCCCGCATTGCCGCTCCGAGGTCGATCACAACGCGGCAGCATAGCTGCCAGATCTTTCAACACTACCGGAAAAGCGCAGCTTTTCCGCAAGGGTGCGGGCATAGCCCGAGGATAAACCCGAGGCCTGCGGGCGTGGCGGGTGGTTCGGCTAAACCTTTTGTTGGCATTGAGTAACGTTGGGCCGCTGAGGGATTGACGGGGGCGGAGTTGTTTGCTAATCTCTCTTTTCGCTCCCCTCCCCGGGTGAGCGATCGTGGTGCGATTGGTGAGGAATCGCACCGCAAAACAGGCGGGACGGTGTGGGAGACGTCCCGCCGCTTTTATGAAAAGAGACAGGGCGCCTGCCTTGTCTCTTTTTCTTTTTGTGTCGAATCCGCCGGGGGATTGACTGCTTGCGGGTTCTCTGCTAATCTCTCTTTTCGCTCTTCTCCACGGAGAGCGATCGTGGTGCGAAAGCACTGCAAAATGGCGGGACGGTGTGGGAGACGTTCCGCCGCTTATCTTAAGAGGCAAGACATGCGTGTCTTGCCTCTTTTTATTTTGGCGCCGGGATTCTGCAGCTATGCTGCCCGGTGTGCGGAAAGGCTGTGCCTTTCCGGGCTGCTCCCATTCTTCTTTGGGGCTATGCCCCCGTATTTGGTGAGGGTGCTTCAGGCGGTGCCCCCCCTGCGGTAGCTGGGAGTGTTAAGCCCTTGCTGACGCGCGGGCTTCTGCATTTTAGGCGCGCAGATAGAGGTCACACCTCAACCGGTTGCCCGCACGGCTCCAACACCAGTGTGCAACCCTCCGTGATATGTTTTCGACCCTCGGTAATTTGTTTACGGGTCGCCGTAATGTGTTTACGGGCCACCGTAATGTGTTTGCGGGTCACCGTAATGTGTTTATGGGTCACCGTAATGTGTTTGCGGGCCACCGTAATGTGTTTTTGGGCTGCCGTAATGTGTTTTTGAGGGGCGAACAGTTGGGGTGAAGCGGCCGTTAATTCGCGGTCAGGCTCGAACGTATGCGTGCAAAACCTCGTGGACGGCGAGCAAGCGCTAGGGAAAGTGCTTCACGAACGCCACGGCAAATCCCAGCTGATCAACCATTTACAGAGGGCAAATAAACTTCTTTAACGATGTTCAAAAAAGTGCTTGAAATCTGTCGCCAAGTTCAGGTAATCTGGATTTAGTTCGACACCGGGTCGGACGCTTCGCCCCCGCGAAGCCTCATCCCTTCGGAGCACCTCGTGCACTCCCAAAGGTTCCCCCGTTAACCCTCGCGATCGTCGGTACGCCTGCCGGATCAACCCTCCTTGTAAGAAATCTAACGCACGACTTTCACGGAGACTCCAGAGATAATGCCGAAGAGTAAATTTAAACGCTTTCCTGAAAAAGCGTCTGAACAGAACGCTCTGTTTCAAAACTGGAAGCTAAA
>JBGSXX010000003.1:0-85773 GCA_041751195.1 Pyrinomonadaceae bacterium
CTCGTACTTTCCCTTGCGTCCGCGCACGACCGGCGCCAGCACCAGCACCCGGGTTCCCTCGGCGAGTGCGAGAACCCGGTCCGTCATCTGCGCAACCGTCTGGCTCGCGATCGGCTTCCCGCAGACCCAGCAGTGCGGCTCACCGACCCGCGCGTAGAGCAGCCGCAGATGATCGAGGATTTCGGTGATGGTGCCGACGGTGGAGCGCGGGTTGCGCCCGGCGGTCCGCTGTTCGATCGAGATCGCCGGCGAGAGGCCGTCGATCGACTCGACCTCCGGCTTGCGCATCTGGTCGAGGAACTGCCTCGCGTAGGCCGACAGAGATTCTACGTAGCGGCGCTGGCCTTCGGCGTAGATGGTATCAAACGCGAGCGACGATTTGCCTGATCCGGAGAGGCCGGTGATCACCGTAAACTTGTCGCGCGGGATATCGACATCAACATTTTTAAGGTTGTGCTGGCGAGCCCCGCGAACCGATATCTGCTTAATACTCATTACGGTGTGAAATTCCGGCTATAGCCGAAACGAGTATTTTAGCAATCGCGACGAGAGAAACAAAGCATGGTTGCCGAGCACCCATTTTCGGCTATCATTCTGTGCATATGGCAATTGAACTAAACCATACGATCGCATGGTGTAAGGATCAGCGACGATCGGCCGATTTTTTGACAAACATTCTCGGCTTGCCCGAAGCGAAGCGGTTCATGCACTTTTTGGTTGTGGAACTATCGAACCGTGTGTCGATCGATTATTTCGAAACGGACGAGCACATCGCGATCCAACACTTTGCTTTTCTGTTGACAGATGAGGAATTTGACGCCGCTTTCGCGAAGATCGAAGCGCAGTCGATCGACTATTGGGCAGATCCGGCACGCACGAAGCCGGGAGAGATAAACCTTCATTTTGGCGGCCGCGGCGTTTAATTTGCCGACCCTGACGGACATCTCATGGAGTTGATCACGAGACCCTATTCCTATGAATAGAGTGTCAGCCTAATTTCTCGTTGACGAAAGTGAAGATTGCGGTAGCGATACTGACGACGATAAATGTGGCGATCGCACGCCAGACGGCGTCAGATTCGGTGAATTGCCAGATGGCGAGAATGCAGAGGACGGTGCAGACGACGAGCGAGACGGTGATGATGACGAACGCGACCCATCGGACGACCGTGGGGTTGACGACGCCGCGCGTTTTCGATTTTAGTTCGACGGTTACATCGGGTTCGTCAGCCTGCATGGTGTGATTATAACAAATTGATCACGGCCCAGAGTCCGGCGATGGAAATGAGTATCCAGAGGGCAACGCCCTGAACGAGCGGGCGGGCCCCGACGGCGCGAATAGTTGCAAGCGAGAGGCTGGCACCGATAAGAAAGAGCGTCACCGTCATTCCCGCGCGGGCGAGATTAACGAGCGAGTCGAAAATGCTGGGCAGGAAGTATGCCGGGGCGTAGGTGCGTACCGCCGCAGCGGCGACGAACAGGAAGATAAACCAGGGAATGCTGAGCTTTGACCTTGCCTCACCATCGGCCGAACCGCGGAACATGAACGCGAAAAAGAGGGCTATGGGAACGATCCAGAGGGCGCGAGTTAGCTTCACCGTGGTGGCGATGGCGAGTGACTCGTCCCCGTATGCCGCTGCGGCTCCAACCACAGAGCTTGTGTCATGAATAGCGATTGCGGCCCATATACCGAACTGAGACGGCGAAAGCTCCATCGCGGAGCCGACCAGCGGGAATACGAAAAGCGCCACGGAATTTAAGACGAAAACGGTTCCAAGCGAAACGGACATTTCATCGGACTTTGCATCGATCGCCGGACCCACGGCTGCGATCGCGGAACCGCCGCAGATGGCGGTGCCGGATGAAATGAGTGTGCTGGTCTTAGCCGGAACGGCGAGCCAGCGGCCTATTAGATAGCCGACGGCGAGGGTGCCGAAGATCGTGACAATTGTGAACAGCAGCCCGTCACGCCCGGCCCGGTAAAGCACCGAAAAGTCGAGGCCGAACCCGAGCAGAACGACCGATGCCTGGAGCAGGTACTTGGTCGGTTTTCCGCTAAGTTGCGGGAAAGGGTTGCCGACCAGGAGGGCTATAACCAGCCCGAGTGCCAGCGCGAGCGGCGGCGAGCCCCAGGGCGAGAGCGCAAGGACGACCAACACGATGAATAGAACCTTGGGCCACATAGATGCGAGAAAGCGCAGAAAAAGGAAAAGGATACTTTACCCTTTTCCTTTTTGCACTTGTGTGGCCGCTGTTTAGCGGAGTATTGATCCGAAGACAGTGCGCAGAATTGAGGTCGTGCGGCCGATCGGATCGCGCCTTATTCGGCGCTCTTCATCCGCGATCAGCAGGAACAATCCGTCCATCGCCTTTTCGGTCACGTAACCGTCGATGTCGCTCATGTCTTCACCAAACGCTCGGCCGACAAACCCGTAGCGGCCCATCAGCTGTTTGTATTCCTGCGTAACGCCGACCTGGTTCGTGAACCGCTCGATGATCGGGCGAAACTCATCGCGAAGCCGATCTTCGCTCGTCCGGCGGAAGAACTGCGTTGCCGCGTCGTCCTGTCCGCTAAAAAGAATGTTGCGAGCGTCGTCGAAGGTCATTTGCCGCACCGAGCCGATGAACACATCCGTCGCGACCGGAACGGCCTCTTCCGCAGCGTGGTTCATCGAAGCGACGAAGCTGTCCACCCGACGGCCCTGGCCTAAGAAGCGCAGGGTGTTTTCCATCCGCTGCAGGCCGCTCGGAAGCGGAATGCGGACACGCTCGTTATCGAGAAATCCGTTGCGGCGGCCGAGTTCACTTACAGCATTGCGGACGCCCTGAAAAAGAGCCTCTTGCAGACCGCGTTCGATGGTCGCATTTGGGAGATTCGATTGCTGTTGCTGTGGCTGTTGTCGAGGCGTGCGCCAGATCTGGCCGAATCCGACGCCTGTGAAGATGACCGAAAACATACCGATCAACGCGATGAATTTAATGTTTTTCATGATCTCGCCCTCTAAAATCACCAGTGGCTATAACCGTTTAGCCGACCATTTGATGGGTATGCGAACCGGAAAGTTCGTCCACTATTTCGGGGAAAGAAGTAGGAAAACGTGAGCGTAATTACTTCGCTTTTCCTTGATTTGCAACAGCGTCCTGCGCCGCCTTTATCGCTTCTTGATCGCCGAGGAAATAGCTGTTTGTCGGTTTAAGATCGTCGTCGAGTTCGAACACCAAGGGAATGCCGGTGGGGACGTTATACTGCAGGATATCCTCATCGGAGATGGAATCGAGATATTTGACTAGCGCCCGCAGCGAATTGCCGTGGGCAACGACCACGACCCGTTTGCCCTCGCGGACCCTGGGCATGATCTCAGACTGGAAGTAAGGCACGACACGGGTCACCGTGTCTTTGAGGCACTCGGCTGCGGGGAATTTACCCTGTTCGATATTGCAGTAACGCGGGTCCTTTCCGAGCCAGCGTTCGTCGGTTTCTTCCATCGCTCCCGGGGGGATGTCGTAGCTTCTACGCCATATCAGGACCTGCTCCTCGCCATACTGGGCGGCGGTTTCGGCCTTATTTAGCCCTTCGAGCGAACCGTAATGGCGTTCGTTAAGCAGCCAAGATTTGGTGACCGGAATCCACATCAGGTCCATCTCGTCGAGGATCATCCAAAGCGTCCGGATGGCGCGTTTAAGCACCGACGTGTAAGCTTCGTCGAACGTAAAGCCTTCTTGTTTAAGCAGCAGGCCCGCAGCCTTGGCCTCTTCCCTACCCCTTTCGGAAAGATCGACGTCTTTCCACCCAGTGAACCGATTCTCTTTGTTCCACTCGCTCTCGCCGTGTCGGATCAATACTAGTTTATGCATCGTTATAGTTTCGGTATTTTCGGTTTCAGATTCAAGTGTCTGGATTTTTAGCTAATAGCTATCAGCTGTTAGCTATTAGCTATTAGCTGTAAACCGGATGTTGCTACGAGCTTCGGGCTTCGAGTTTACCTCGTACCTCACCAACAAGATAAAGCGAGCCGGTGACGAGGATGATTCCGTTGCGGGGTGTTAGTTCGCGAGCGGTGCGGAGAGCATGATCCACAGAATCAGTGGAGTGGACGTTGTCCCGTGAGATGGAAGCCGGCAAATGTGGGCGCAGTTCATCGGCCGTCATTGCACGGGAATTAGACGGCTGCGTGAGGATTATTCTGGCGGCGCGCGGCCAGAGCATTTTAGCGATTGCCGGGACGTTTTTATCTCGCATGGCGCCGAATACCAAAGTGATGGGCCGGCCACTGTAAAATTCATCGAGAAAGTTCACCAGTGCTGTAATGCCGCCGATGTTGTGTGCGCCATCGAGAAGGAAGTTGCCGATATGTTCAAGTCGGCCGGGGTTTTGCGCGGTTCCCAGACCAGTACAAATGTCGAAATTGCTGATCTCAAAACCAAGTGGTCCCAGTTGCTCGGCGATGGCTAGTGCGACCGCGGCATTCTCGATCTGGTGCTCTCCAAGCATGTTGAAGAAATCGATCTTCGAATAATTATCTTTCTCGGTTGCGAAGGTGCCGACGAGCATGGGCTCTATCCCGGGGTCGCGGGTGATGTGAATATCCGTCGTTGCCCAGACTGGAGCAACGCCCACTTCGCGGCAGCGACCGAGAAGAACACGCTCCACGTTTTTTGCCTGATGCGCGAGAATGGCGGTCACACCCGGGCGGATGATTGCAGCTTTCTCGGCAGCGATCTCTTCGACGGTGTCGCCCAGATACTCCTGGTGGTCGAGGTCTATACGCGTTATCGCGACGATCTCTGCATCGGCGGCCGTTGTGGCGTCGAGGCGGCCGCCGAGGCCCGTTTCGAGAATGACGAGTTCGACGTTTGCATCGGCGAAGGCGAGCAGGGCGATGGCTGTCACCTGTTCGAAAAAGGTTGGGCGGTATCGCAGCTCGCCGGCATCGAGCATTTTTTCGGATCGCTCACGGACGATTGTGGCGAGTCGGGCGAAGTCGGTTTCGCTGATCTCGGCGCCGTCGATCTTTATCCGTTCGGTGATCGAGGTCAGGTGCGGTGAGGTGTATAGGCCCGTGCGGATTTCGGCCGCGCGACAGATCGAATCCAGAAAGACACAAACTGAGCCTTTGCCGTTCGTGCCGGCTACCTGAACTTTTTTGTACTTTTTGTGAGGTCCGCCGAGGGTGTCAAGTAGAGCGCGAATGTTCTCAAGCCCGAGCTTCATCGCCTCGACCTCGTTGCCGAGCGAATAGAGATAGTCTTTAGATTCGCGGAAGTTCAAGCGTTTGCGGCGATCTCTTTGTTCATCATGAAATCGAGAACGCGGGTGACGGCGGTTTTCATTTCGCGGCGGTCTACCACCATATCGACCATTCCGTGTTCGAGGAGGAATTCGCTGCGTTGAAAGCCTTTCGGAAGCTTCTGGCGGATGGTCTGTTCGATAACGCGGGGGCCGGCAAAGCCGATAAGCGCTTTGGGTTCTGCAATTATCACGTCACCGAGCATCGCGAAACTCGCCGTAACGCCGCCGGTCGTTGGATCTGTAAGCACGGAGATGAATGGCAGGCGTGCTTCGTGCAGCATGGAAAGAGCCGCTGAGATCTTTCCCATCTGCATGAGCGAGAGCGTTCCCTCCTGCATCCGAGCACCGCCGGAGGCTGAGAACACGACGACAGCACCTTTCTGATCCAGACCGCGTTCGATCAGCCGCGTGATCTTTTCGCCAACCGCAGACCCCATCGAACCGCCGATGAAAGACATGTCCATCGCGCCCGCGAAGACGAGATGCCCGCCGACCTTGCCCGAACCCGAGACGATCGCTTCTGGCAAGCCGGATGCGGCCTTTGCGGCTTCAATGCGGTCTTTGTAGGGTTTAGTGTCGACGAACCCGAGCGGATCGGTCGATGTGACCTCTTCGTCAAGCTTTTCGTATTTCCCGTCGTCAAAGAGCGATTCTAACCGCATGGGTGCTCCGATGCGGAAGTGATGACCACAGTGGGTGCAGACCTGCATCGAGTCAATCAACTCGCGTTTGTATAGCGAATTGTCACACTCTGGGCATTTTACGAAGATGCCCTCGGTTTTGACGGTGCGCTCTTCGGAGACTTCCTGCGCGTCGATCTTTGGCTTATCTCGCTTGAACCAAGACATAATGTTAACTAGAGATGAACCGATAGATTAACACACCAGTTTGGGCTATCGGCAACCGCTACTTTAGGTAACCGAGCATTTCAGAATGGATGTGGCCGTTGCTGGCGCAGACCGGCGGGCGGTAGATGCTGAAAGGCGAGCCGTCGTAATAAGAGACGGTGCCGCCGGCTTCTTCGATCAAGATCTTGCCTGCCGCGACGTCCCACGGGTTGAGCCCCTCTTCCCAAAAGCCGTCGAAGCGGCCGCAGGCGACATATGCCATATCCAACGCTGCCGAGCCGTCCCGGCGGACTCCTCGAGAGTTTAGGAGCAACTCGGTCAAGTGGCGTGCGAAATCTTCGCGTTGTTTGATGTCGTAAGGAAAACCGGTGACGAGGAGAGAGTTACCGAGGACGTCGTTCGAAGAAACCCTCATCGGCTTGCCGTTGAGCGCGGCGCCTTTTCCCTTTTCGGCGGTGAAAAGCTCGTCGCGGGTGGGGTCGTATGTGACGCCGATCACGATCTCGCCGTCGTTTTCGAGCGCCATCGTCACACAGAAGCACGGATAGCCGTGGGCGTAATTCGTCGTGCCGTCGAGCGGATCAATTATCCATTTATGGCCGCCTTCGTCGCCGATCACCACGGCGTTGCCGGCTTCTTCGGCAAGGATCGAGTGGCGGGGAAAGTGCGACTTTATCCGCTCTATTATAAGAGCCTCTGACGCGAGATCCGCCTCGGTTACAAGGTTGATATCGCCCTTTTTAGTGATGGTGTCGATGCGTCCGAACTTTTCCAAAAGTACGCGGCCCGCATCGCGAGCCGTCTCGATAGCAAAATTGAGCATAAGACTATTTAACCACACAGAACGGGGAGAGCATCGAGCGAGTGGCAAACTCTCCGGGCTCACCCTATTTTCTCGTGAGTTATTTCAGGATCGGAAAGATCTCGGCTTGATGTTGGTGGGTGATGACCGCATCGTTCTCTGAGACGTAAACGTCGATCTCGGAGCGGATGCCGAACTTGCCGGCGAAGTAGATGCCGGGTTCTATCGAAAACGCGGTGCCGGGGATGAGTCGGCGCGAATCGCGGGTCTCGAGGTTATCGATGTTGGCTCCGTTGCCGTGGCCCTCTTCGCCGATCGAGTGGCCGGTTCGATGCAGAAACTCGTCGGCGTAGCCGGCCTTTCTTATAACACCGCGCGACACGTCGTCCACTTGAGCTCCGGTGATCGGGCGCTTGTTGCGAAACGCATCGCGGACGAAGTTAAATGCGGCCTGCTGTGCTTCAAAAACTATGTCCCAGATGCGGGCGTATTCGTCGGGCACTGTCTCGCCGACGTATCCCATATAGGTAATATCAGCCGTCGGAGCACCGGGCTTTTCGACCCTTGTTACGCTGTCGATCAGCACGAGGTCTCCGCGGCGTATCGGCGAGTTTCGCTCACCACGCGGGAAGTAATGCGGCGAGGCCGCGTTGGCGTTTACCGCGACGATCATTGGCGATGGACGCAAGCCTTTTTCGCCTAGCCGCTTCATCATCCATTGCTGAATGTCGATCTCGGTAATCGGAATATCGGCCTCTATACGGCGGCGGATCTCGCCGAATGTCTCCATGATCGATTCCTGAAGTTTGGTCGCGGCCTCTTTGTGCAAAGCGAGCTGCTCTGGCGTCCAAACCGCTTCGAACTGCTGAACGAGATCGGCGCTGGAATCGATAGTGACGCCGAGCGTGCGCACCATCTCGATCGTGCCCGCATCGACGCGAGAGATGTAAGGGATGTCGTTGTTCGGCGAATACTGCATCGCGACCCTGAAGGTGCCTTTGGGGCGGTCATGGTCGAACATCGCCTTGCCGACCTGATCTTTTAGCAGCTGCCATTCGCGGTAGATGAGCTTTTTGCCCGGGAGCGTATCGAGCTGCCCGGGTTCGATCGCGTGCACAACCTTTACCGGCTCGCCCCGGCGCGGGATGAAGTAGAACCAGCGACGCGAACCACTAAGGCGCTCGGTCTGCAGTATGCGGGGCACGAGAATGTCGCTGCCGCGAAAGTCGTAAAACAACCAGCCATCGAACCCCTGCTCGACCAACGCTTTTTGGATCTCGGCGATGCGCTTTTCTTTAGCGTCCTGGGCCGAGATACCCAAGGTTGCGACGATGAGCAGGAACAGGATCAGAATGGTTCGCATAAAAGTTTATTTGAAAAAGACGTCGATATAATCCACGACCGGGTCGCACGGGTTGTCCATCTGCTGGAGCCGCCAATATTTTCGCGTCCCCGTTATCTTGAACGTAAACTCACCCTCGCGCGTGCAGGGATCGCCGTCGTTGATGTGATGGACCTGCGTGACGATTGTGCCGTTCATTATGAATTCTTTTGCAGAGATCGTCCTGATCTCTCCTTCCAGACGGACAAAATCGGTGTTTCCGCGGCCCTTCTGCTCGGCCTTGATCGTGTAGAGTCCGCCGGCGTTCGCAACCGTCGCGGTTCCAAAATAATCCCAGCTGATCCATTGCAGCGAGAACATGTGCTTGCCTAGAAGCATCCGCGCGGCGCGTGCGTCCTGCACGTCGGTCTTGTTTTGACCAGCTATGCCGGCGGCCGCGACGGTCAATATAAAGGCTGCGGCGAGTGACATTCTGAAGTACTTCGTCAGTTCGTCTTTCTTGGTCATCTTTTCACGTCCTCCGATCACTTTATCCCGTGTCGATTCGCGACGGCAAGAAACTCCTCGATCTGTTTGCTCCAATACTCCCAGTCATGGCCCCCGGGCAATTGGCGATACTCATGCGAGACTTTTTTCTCGACGAGCAATTCGACGAAGTCGCGATTGTTCTGAAGCAGAAAATCTTCTGTCCCACAATCGAGATAGATGAATGGCCACTCCTTGACCTTCTCGGACGATGCACGACGGACGATATCAAAGATGTCGTTCGCCTTACGCAGTTCGCTACCCGGCGGGCCGAAGATCGAGGTGAGTGTCCGTTCAACAAACGGAACGCGAGTCCATTCGCTTGACCCCGCCGCACCGAGCGCTCCGCTGAAACTGCCGACGAGCGAAAACATTTCAGGGTGTTTCAGACCGAACTTGATTGCACCGTAACCCCCCATTGAAAGGCCCGCGATCGCCCGATATTCTTTGCGCCCGTTCGCCCGGAACTTGCGCTCGACCTCGGGAATAAGCTCTCTGATAATATAACTCTCCCAATTGTCAGAGTCGCGAGAAAGATTATCGGTGTACCAACCATTTCCGCCTTCCACAAAAACGGTGATAGTGGTTCGGTTCAAATCGGAGCGGTTAACGCCCGTCTTGTGAGGCCAATCTGTAAGACCGCCATTAAGGCCGTGAAGCAGGTAAATCGTGGGATAGACTCTTCCGCTTTCCTCTTTGGTATCGTAGTTCGTTGGTAGGGACACCATGTACGGCATCTTTCGGCCCATCAGTTTGCTGTCCAATTCATGAACAGACTGATGAAGGCGCGCCGTCGTATGCTCAGCTGACGGCTGCTGGGCGGCGGCGAAAGTCGCGAAAATGAGTACAACAAGCAGAATCGAAAAGCCGCGGAGTTGAAATTTCATTCTCATAGGTTCATGAATCTGTCTTATGAACTGATCTCATCCTCTGGCGCGCTTTTTTAGAGCGGCGAATCGTATTGCGGCGTTTTAAGTTGGTCTCGGCCCATTCGGATACCTGTTTGAGCGGGTGCCACTCAAAGCTTTCAAGCGGGAGCACCTCGCTTGATGCGTCGCGGAGTTTGAGCGTTCCGAAGGCTACGACAAAAATGAGAAGATTAAATACGGCACCGATCGTGATGACGAGCCACCCCGGTGCGAGGCCGACCTGGGCACGGTCAAACAGCAGCTGCCAAAAACGTTCGCGGTCAGCCGGCGATACCGTCGGGATCGGCGAGGGATGAATGTAGATCTTGAGCGTCCACGAAAGTGCGAGCAGGATGAAGATCCATAGGTAATTCGCACGAAGCCGTCGGCCAATGGCTTCCCATTCACTAATGGTGAAATGCGGCGAGATGAGATCGGCCGAAATGTGATCCGCCCATTCCTTATCCGGCGGGATGGTGCGGTGCGACAGCATCGGTGCGAAATAGCCCGTCTCAAGCACGCGGACGCGGTTCGCCCAAACCTCGTAATAGCGATATCGGCGGGCCTCCATAAACAGGAAGATCGAGACGAGGATCGTATTGATCGGGATAGCGAAATGGGGATTGTCGGGCGAACTGAAAACGAATGAAAGTGTCGCACCGGCAGTGATCACCGCCCAGTTGGTCGTCGCATCGAGGCGGTTTCGCCAGATGTTCGACCGTTGTATCTCGCCGCGATAGAAGTGGACCATCGCGGTATTAAACTCTGCGAGGGAAAGCTTTTGCGGAATGGTAACCGGCGGCGTTTTAGGCTGTTGATTGCGCTTGCGCACCTCTTCCGCAAATGCTTTGAATGATTCAGGCACTTGGGAATCGTGAATATCATCGACGGACGGAAACGGCCCTGGCCGACCAGTCTCTTTCATAATATCGAGGAATTGTGGTTCACTGCGGCGGCGAGCTGTGCGCTCAAAATACAAGAATATTCCTTTCGGCGTTGCGTTGCAAGACATTCGTGCGGTGAAATAACGAAATGACGAACGGTGATGAAGAGTGGATGACGATCGCCCTAACGGCGGCAAAAGATGCGTCGGCCAACGGCGAAGTGCCTGTCGGAGCATGCGTTGTGGGCCTAGCGGGCGAACTGCTCGCAATCAGCGGGAATCGCCCGATCGAGCTGTCTGATCCGACCGCGCATGCAGAGATTCTGGCACTCCGCGCGGCCGCAGAGCTTATCGGGAATTATCGGCTGCCCGATGTAACGATTTATTCGACGATCGAGCCCTGTGTGATGTGTGCGGGAGCCCTGGTCAATGCGCGGGTTCGGCGGCTGATTTACGGCGCGCCCGATGAGCGGTTTGGCGGGGTTGCGAGCCGCTTTCAGTTGTGTGATAGCCCGCTGTTAAATCATCGGATCGACATCACGCCAGGAGTGTTGGAAGCGGAGTGTCGCTCGCTGATGCAGGCGTTCTTCGCTGAGCGGCGGTCGAAGCCTGCTCCAACTTGATATTTATCGGCATAAGACATTAGAATCTAAGATTCGCGGAGAGGTGCGAGAGTGGTTGAATCGGACGGTCTCGAAAATCGTTGTACCCTAACGGGTACCGTGGGTTCGAATCCCACCCTCTCCGCCATCGTCTTTTAGTTCGCACCTTCGAAATACACACCAAGGAATTCGAAGCAGGGCTTCCTCAGCCCGGGTGGTTCGCAGTGCGTTGCTGTTTGAGAATTTGATTCCCCTCCCATCGATCTTAAAACTTTGGAGGATAAACCATGCCTTTAAGTAAACGTCTTACGGCGGAATTTCTCGGCACTCTTTGGCTCGTGTTGGGCGGATGCGGCAGCGCCGTGTTGGCAACCGCGTATCCCGACACGGGTATCGGATTTCTGGGTGTTTCGCTGGCTTTTGGTTTAACGGTATTGACGGGTGCATATGCACTGGGGCATATATCGGGAGCTCATTTTAATCCCGCGGTTTCGCTGGGTTTGTGGGCGGGTAAGCGATTTCCGTCCAACGAACTGCTCCCTTATATGGGTGCGCAGATCTTAGGCGGTATTGCCGGCGCGGGTCTGGTTTATTTCATCGCCACGGGTAAGGCCGGTTTTAGCCTGGCAGGCGGCCTGGCAGCGAATGGATACGGGCTGGACTCGCCGGGTTCCCCGGGCGGTTATCACGTATCGTCGGCATTTGTGACAGAGGTCGTGATGACCTTCTTCTTCATGATCGTCATTCTCGGAGCGACGCATAAGCTTGCACCCCGGATACTAGCTCCGGTTGCGATCGGGCTAAGCCTGACACTCATCCATCTGATCTCCATCCCGGTTACGAACACGTCTGTCAATCCGGCCCGGAGCACGGGCCCGGCAGTCATTCTGGCGATCGGCGGCAGCACGTGGGCGGTCGCACAGCTTTGGTTGTTTTGGGTGGCACCGATCTTGGGTGCACTGCTGGCAGGGTATATTCACGGCTGGCTCGTGGGTGACGACGACAGCGTTGCAGTCGTGGCAGGGGGCGAGCCTGACACCGGCGAGGTCGCTTAAAATGTGAGACTGCCGCAAAATGCGGCACTTGTTTCGTCATTACGATTGCTCCTGATTGATCCCATATTATGAACCGGACGAATTCGATCACCTTTTTGTTGGCGATGGTGCTGCTGCTAGGCGTTTCGCTAGGCTGCTCGAAGATAACAGAACGATTTAAGAGCCGTAGCGGGGCCGATCCGACTTGGTCGAACTCGGCGCTTTCACCCGACCACGCGGCTACCGGGGAAAAGCCGGTCCTGGATGCGGAAGAGAGCTTGAATAAGAAAGCTTCGTTGTACATAACCAAGTGCGTCAATCCATTTTCGAATCGCGTTACGGACAGCTATAGCCGATACGCCTCGTGGATCGCGGATCTGAAAGCCGGCCCGACGGGACGCGAACGAATCGTTTACGGCCTCTACGACATTAGCGGTGACCCGGAAGAATGTGACAACGCCGTCGGCGAAGCGGCCGAGTTGGCACCTGAGCTGACGGAGACAGAAGCTATCGCGGAGCGCTACGCCGAGGCACTCAAGTTGGTCGTGGGCGAGATCAAGGGCATTCACGACTATTACGAGCAGGACAATTATAAGGACGATAACTTTGCGCGTGCAAAATCCGCACACCCCGCTCTGCTGTTGGCCTTTGAGCAGTTCGACGTGGTCAACAAGGAATTTGTCGCCGAGATCGATAAGCTGGAAGATCAGGTGGCGCAGAACGCACTTCGAGCACTGGAGGGCGACCCGAGCAATGCATTTCAATACTCTGTGACAAAATTCGCGGTCAGCTCCAAAAAGCTTTCGGTTTACGCGACGCGGACAGAATTTGGGGCACTCGATGCCGACACGCTCGAGCATACGATCACTGAGGTTGACTCTGATCTTGCCGAAATGAAGACGCAGGGCAGCAAGAATCCGCTCGCGACGGTATATTTTTCAGCAGCGGAAGAATTTGTTAAATCATCGAAAGAGCTGATGCGGAGGGTAAGAACGAAGGAACCTTTCGATTCGTTTGAAAAGCAGCAGCTCGGAACATTCAGCGGTTGGATGGTTGAAGGATCGCCGGACCAGGTCCGATATAATTACAATCGTCTTATCCAGAGTAGGTCGATGCTGCGTTGATTTGATAGTATCTAAAGTTTCGCGGAAAGGTGCAGGAGTGGTTGAACTGGCAGCACTGGAAATGCTGTGAGCTCGAAAGGGTTCCGTGGGTTCGAATCCCACCCTTTCCGCCATATGGCCCCAGGCTCCGCACAAGGTTTGAGTTGTGAACTCCGCTAGGCGAGGAATCGAGCAACGGTAGCAATTTCAGCCTGTGTTGCGGTTAAGTCTGGGGCCGCCAATTTCTAGGAATGGAAAGTTGAGAACGGACGGTGTAAAATGTCCTCATCGATTTTCCATTTTTCATTTCTAAGCTATTCAAATGTCCTATCAAGTGATCGCACGAAAATGGCGTCCGCAAACCTTTGAGGAGGTTACAGGGCAGGAACATATTACGCGGACGCTGCGTAATGCGATCGAGTTTGACCGGCTCCATCACGCATATCTCTTCTCAGGCGCCCGCGGCGTCGGTAAGACGACGACCGCTCGGCTGCTGGCTAAAGCTCTTAATTGTCACAAAGCAGAGGGGCCGACGGTGTCGCCCTGCAGCATCAACGACGCTGACGCGTGCCCGTCCTGCGTTGAGATTTCAGAGAGCCGCTCTATCGACGTGCTCGAATTCGACGCCGCGTCGCACACAAAGGTCGAAGAGATCCGCCAGATCATCCTTGAGGGCATCAACATCACGCCCGCACGCGACCGATACAAGGTTTTTATCATCGACGAGGTGCATATGCTTTCAGCCTCGTCGTTCAATGCCCTGCTCAAAACGCTTGAGGAGCCGCCCCCGAACGTCGCCTTTGTAATGGCGACGACCGAGCTGCACAAGGTTCCGGATACGATCTTGTCGCGATGTCAGGAATTTCAGTTCAGAACCATCTCACGCACAAAGATATTTGACCGCCTGCGGCTGATCGCCGATGCAGAGGGCGTGAGTGTGGCCGACGATGCATTGTCTGAGATCGCGCGATCGGGCAACGGTTCGATGCGTGACGCGCAGTCGAACTTTGATCAGGTCATCAGCTTTTCGGCGGAGAGCATTACCGTTCCGGACGTTACAGCCGCGTTAGGCATGGCGAGCACCGAGATGCTCACCCGTGTTTTGGACGCTATCTCAGAGACCGACCCGCGGGCGGCGATCGAGGTTGTGGACGAACTGGTGTCGCGTGGCCATGACCTGCGGAATTTTTG
This sequence comes from Pyrinomonadaceae bacterium, assembly GCA_041751195.1. Taxonomy (GTDB): domain Bacteria; phylum Acidobacteriota; class Blastocatellia; order Pyrinomonadales; family Pyrinomonadaceae; genus OLB17. The sequence continues at coordinate 14,528 of JBGSXX010000003.1, forward strand.
CCGGGACCTGATGTCGCTGGTGCGCGATCTGCTTGTCTTTAAGGTGTCCGGGGCCGACACCGAGTTGCTGGAGGGCTTCCAGCTTCCGCCGGACCAATTTGGCCGATATACCGACCGCTTTTCGGAATCAGACCTCATTCGGATGTTCAACTCGGTTGCCGAGGTCGAAACTTCGCTGAAAGACGCGACTCAGCCGCGGTATGCGTTAGAGCTTGGTTTGGTGAAGATCATCGAGGCCGGTAGGCTTATGTCGATCGCCGACATTCTAAAACGCCTCGCGGTGCTTGAGGGCGGGGCGAGCAACGGCACCGCCGCCCAACCGCAAGCCATCGCCACGCCGATCCCGAAAGCGACGCCTGCCACGCCGCACGCCACGCAGGAAAAAAAAACTCTGAAATCCCGGCCTGAGCCGGTAAGCGATACGAAAGAAGAGGCTCCTGATCAACTTCCGTCGGATTTGCCGGAACTTCCGGAGGATTTCGAGGATCTTGCTCCGGACTTAGAACTTCCCGACGAGCGGTCATATTCGCCGATGGATACCATCGAGCTCGACTCGCTGCCGACGAAGCTTCCGCCGATCTCGTCGGAAATGTTGGAGCACGTCGATGATAAGTATCTGGACGCGGCGTTTGAGCAGAGCTTGCTGAGGTCGGGTGATGATCTGAGGCCGATCCAGGGGGCGGCAGCGATCGTTGCGTCTGTCATGAGCAATGGTTCAGGAGGTCGTGTCGGCGGGTCGAACGGGACAGCGACGGCTCCGGCACGCGACCTTTCTGCATATGCACCGCCTGCCATCGATGATGACGACGAACCGGTGGAGATCCCGGTTTTGTCTGCCGATCCGACCGATGAGGAACTGCTCGAATACGCTAAAGCGCATCCCCTAGTACGCAAGACCATGCGCATCTTTCGCGCAAAGATCGTAGAAGTAACCCGCACCGGATCACGGAACTAACTTTCCGCTTGCATCGTATATTTGTTAAGCTCAAAGAACGAAGAATCTGTTTAGCTTGATGAATTTACGTACCCGCTTTATTACCTTTGCGTTTGCGTTCCTACTTTTGGCGGGCGGGGGTACGTTTGCGCAAAAGGAATCGCCGCTGCCCGCACCCACGGGGCACGTCAATGATTACGCGGGCGTGATTGATGACGCGACGCGGCAGGCTCTGGAAACGCGGCTGCGGCAGTATCGCGAGCAGACCGGTATAGAGATCGCCGTGGCCGTAGTAAACTCGACCGGACCTGCGGACATTTTCGATTATTCTCTGGAAGTTGCCCGCGGATGGGGAATCGGGGCGGCGGACAGCTATGACCCGGCGGCCCTGTTGATGGTCGCGGTCGAGGACCGCAAATATTTTACTCAAGTGAGCAGCGATCTGGAGGGCGAACTTCCGGACGGCCTTGCAGGCAGCCTTCAGCGGCAATATCTCGTCCCCGAGTTTCGCCGGGGGAATTATGGTAAAGGCATTTCCGATACGATCGAGGCTTACATTAGGACGATCGATGCTCAGCGTGCCGGTGAGCCGGTTCCGGATATAAGCGCCCCTGTCGGCAGTCGGGATGATCGGCGGACCGGCGGCGGCGGATCGGGGGCGTTTTGCTGCCTTGCGATAATTCTGCTGCTAGTGCTGACGATCTTTTCTAATCGATCACGTGGGAAGAGCGACGACGACGATGACCGTTGGGGCGGCGGCGGATTTGGCGGCGGAGGTGGCAGCATCCTCCCGTGGTTAATTCTCGGCGGCCTGAGCGGCGGCGGACGTTCATCCGGCTCGTCATGGGGCGGAGGAAGCAGCGGTGGTTGGGGCGGCGGCGGCGGATTTGGCGGCTTTGGCGGAGGCGGCGGTTTTGGCGGAGGAGGTGCCGGCGGGGGCTGGTAGACTAGCTACGATGAAACAACATTTCGCACCATTTATCGACGATCTGCGATCGACACACGGCAAGAATCTGGCGTCGGTGATACTTTACGGATCGGCGGCAGCGGGTGATTTTGACCCGAAGCATTCGGATTACAACATTTTGATCGCGCTCAACCAGATAACGCCGAAAGACCTGAGAGAAGCTCACTCGTCCATTCGGGAATGGGGGAAGATGGGCCATCCGATCCCCCTTTATTTTACGGTGTCTGAACTAAAAGGCGCGGCCGATGTCTTCCCTATCGAGTTTCATCAAATGCAGGAAGCACATCGTGTGCTTTATGGTGTCGACGTGCTCGAAGGGCTGGAGGTGCACGACGACTTTCTGCGGCATCAGATCGAGTATGAGCTTCGCAGCAAGCTCTTGCTACTGCGGCGGCACTATATTCCGGTATCCACGAACGTCGAGGGGCTGCAGCGGTTAATGGGTGAAAGCGTGTCGAGTTTTGCGGCTCTGCTGCGTGCGGTGCTGCTTCTGATCGGCGTTCAGCCACCGAATACAAAGCACGAGATCGTCGCCTTGGGGGTGCAAAAGCTTGGGCTGGACGGCATTCCGTTTGAAAAGATATTTAACATTCGCGAAGACAATTTTGCAGAGGAGCTTGATGAAGTTGCGGCGAATGAACTTTTTGGTGAATATTTGATACAGATCGAAAGCGTGATCGAAAAGGTGAATTCGATCGAGCCCGGTCAGGAATAAGCAGGGTTCAAGTCCCTAAAGGAGACAAAATATGAGAAGAGCTTTATTGCTTTGCGTTGCAATTTTTGCGGTAACCGGTTTGAGCGGCTGCAGCTATAACGAACTTACTAGCCAGCAGCAGCAGGTTCGGGGGTCGTGGGCTAACGTTGAGAGCACAATGCAGCGTCGAGCCGACCTGATCCCGAACCTGGTTGAAGCGGCGAAGATGGCGGGTGTACAGGAACAGGAAGTTTTTGGACAGATCGCAGAGGCTCGTTCGCGTTTGCTCAACGCTCAGCAGCAGCCCGGCGCGGCCGAGGGCGGTGACAAGACACCTGAGCAGCGACAGGAAGTGATCGAGGCCAACAACAGTTTTGGCGGGACGATCGGGCGGCTTCTGATGCTGCAGGAAAATTATCCGGTACTGCGTTCGAACGAGGCTTTTATGAAGGTTCAGGACGAGCTTGCAGGTACGGAGAACCGCATAAATACGGCACGGCAGGATTTTAACGATGCAGTTCGCAGCTATAACACGACACGCAATTCGTTCCCGGCTGTGCTTACGGCGGGGCTGCTCGGGTTCAATGAAGAGCCTTATTTTGAGGCGGAACCCGGTTCGCGTACGGCACCTGATATCGGCGACGCAAACTCGCTGAGACGGCAGCAGCCGAATACGGCACCCGCTGCGCCAGGGGCACCGGCAACCAACACGGTTCCTTAATCAAAACCCGCGGGAACTGCACATAGAACAGTGGTCACAAGGCTTGTCGTTCGGCTCGAACGTGCAAGCCTTTTGATTTTCTGCGGAGGCAAAGAGTTCGTCGACGATGGCTTCGGCAAGCGAGAACTTTTCGACGCTTGGGTGGAGTGTCGGCATGATCGGCCGCTCGCCGCTTCCCTGCTCAAGCCGGTCGAGACGCTCATTGAGCTTGTCGATCGCTGCGAACAAGGCGGCGGTGGTGGAAGAATGTAGATCCTTACTGGGCTTCATGCAGGTCGATGTAATCGACGACGCCAACTATGGCGGAGTCGATAGCGGCACCGGGGCGGCCGGTCGCCGCGGTTGAGGCGGACCAGCCCTCCTGGGCAATGATGACGATGTCGCCTTCGCCGGCGTTGACGGAATCAAGGGCGAGGCAGGTGTAATCCATCTCGTCGCCTGCGGGCGTGAGCTGGCGACAGAGCATGACGCGCGTGCCCTCATAACGCTGATTTTTCTGAGTTGCGACTACATTGCCTATTACTCTTGCGATCAGCATCAGCTGCGATTTCCTGTTGGGTTGAGCACGTGATCGTTAGAATCGATTATGCCGACGATCGTGCAGTCAGTGGGCGTTTCGTCGCGTTTGAAGGGGAACGAAGCTTCTTTGCCGCGGCACCAGAATACCAGTTCGCCGACGCCGGCACCGACAGCGTCAAGTGCGATCATCGGCTTGCCCTTACTTTTGAGATCGGCGTCGAGCGTTTGCACTACGAGAAACTTTCGGCCCTCGAGCGCCTGATTCTTCACGGTCGATACCACGGTTCCAATGACGCGTGCGATCTGCATATTACCTGCCGAGCTTTTTATAATCCGCGTACGCGACGGCCAGAAGTGAAACGACGAGTACGACGCTGAACTCCATCCCGTTGCGGCCCGCCCCGACAACGAACCACCCTTCGGACCAATGTATCAGATAGATCCCTACGAGCAGCTTGGCTGCAAAGACGATGGCGATGATCCACGAATAGAATCCTACCGCCATCAGCACCCCGCCGATAAGCTCTGAAAGCGTTATCGCCCAGGCGAGATAAAATCCCAGCGGAAACCCCTGTGCGCCCAGATAGCCGCCAAAGCCCCCGACTGTGCCAGCCGAAATGCGTGCGGCGCCGTGTATGAACATCGTCGCCGCGAGCACTACGCGGACGATGATTACGGCTGTACGATCTTTATCTGCAAATGCCATCAGCGTGAGCTTTCATCCGGTTCGATGTCGATTGTGTCGATGACGCCGATGATCGCGGAATCGACCGGGCAATCTTTGTTGCCATCGGCCATTCGCGCGGAAGAACCCCCGACGACTATCACCTTTTCGTGGAACCCGGCGCCGACGGTATCGACCGCGACGACATAGCCGCTTTGATCCTTGCCGTCGAGGTCGATCGGCCTAACAATCAAAAGCTTTTTGCCGAGAAGGCGTTCGTCTTTTTGCGATGAGACGACCGTTCCGATAATGCGTCCGATTATCATTTACTTGGCAACTACGGGCAGGTTTTCGTCAACGCTTGCGTGCGGACGCGGGATGACGTGGACGCTGACCAGTTCGCCGACGCGTCGAGCAGCGGCTGCACCGGCGTCGGTCGCAGCTTTGACGGCCGCGACATCGCCGCGGACGATGGCAGTCACGAATCCGGCACCGATCTTTTCGTAGCCGACAAGCTGAACATTTGCCGCTTTCACCATTGCGTCGGCGGCCTCGATCATTGCAACGAGACCCTTGGTCTCAACCATTCCTAATGCTTCCTGCATTTAGTTTTACTCCTGAGTTTATTGAAGAACTAAGACCCTTAAATCTACTGTGTTTTCGGTCAAATCGCCAACCGCGACGTGCGTTCATGAATTCAGGCGAGCGGCCTGGCTCAAAAGCTCGATCAGCTCTTCGCGGGTGAATGAAATTTTCTTCCCGTTTGAAGCCGCCGTAGCCGGATATTCGACGTCAAGATCGCATGCTATGCCCGTTTCGTGCAGATAACCGCAAGCCTGGCAGCGGGCGTTTGATTTCAGATAACCGGCCTTTTCCCGGATCTCGATCAACTTCTGGATCGCATCTGCCGGTAGGTCATTTGCACCTCCCAAAGCCTTTGCGAGAATGGCGATACGGGCCGTATGCTCCAGCGTTTCGAGGCGGTCGAAAGCCTGCCAAAGGTCCTCGCCATAGGCGACGGCACCATGGTTAGCCATCAGCAGAGCGTTGTGGTGCTCGACATAAGGCTTCATCGCCTCGGTCAGCTCGTTTGTCGACGGAGTTCCATAGCCGGTCAGCGGCACGCAGCCCAGAGTGAGTATCACCTCCGACAAGATCGGCTGATCGATCGCGAGGCCGGCAACCGCAAAAGCAGTTCCGTGCGGCGGATGGGCATGGCAGACGGCCTTGATGTCGGGACGCATCTTGTAAATGAGAAGGTGCATCGCGAGTTCGGACGATGCTTTCTTGTCAGAGAGCGGCTTGCCTTCCATGTCCGTGAGCGCGAGGCCGTCTTCGGTCATGCGGCCCTTGCTGGTCATGGTCGGCGTCGCCAGCACCGTGTTCTCGTCCAAACGGATGCTCACATTGCCGTCAGACGACACCACATAACTCCGCTCGTAGAGCAGTTTACCAATCTCGATTATGAGTTTTCTTGCGGCGCGCTCGTCCATAGAAACAAAGAAACCACAGATTAACACATCACCATTATGAGTGTTAATCTGTGGCTGTTCTTCTCTTCGCGTGAGGTCGATTACTGGATCGAAACCATCGGCGTCATTTTCATTTCCTTCATCGGCCGCGGCGGTGCCGGCGGAACGGGCGGCACTAGGCGATCGAGTTCTGATACGTTAAAGCTGCGCTTTTCGAGTTTTCGCTTTAATTTCCGGTTCTCGCGTCTCAGTTCGCGGACCTCTTGTTTGAGCTGCTTACATTCGTGGACGTGGCTCCGTCGTTCGCTGCCTAGCCTGAAATTGGGCCGCGGGAACGTAAGCGAGACAAAAAAGCTTGCCACGACCAAGCCGATCGTCAGTGTAAGGATAAACGGCAAGATCCGCTTAAAGAAGACTCCAAATTTCATACATCACCTCTTGTTCTTTACTGCAAAATTACGCTCTCGTGCCGAATTGCTGCTGGCGGAGCGGCCGTTCATCCGCGGCGGCTGAGCTAAAAAATATTTATTCCGGCTGCTACTTTTCCAGTAATTGCTGCGCCGCCGATGCCGGAATCGCGATCACCGCAATTTCTATATTATCCTTTTTCGCGACAGACGAAAAGTTTTTCACGACAGAATTTTGAAATCCCTCATCTGCCTACGGATCTTTTTCGGATCGATGTCGAAAACTGCGGCTATGGGAAAGCTCTCCGGGTCTATCCGCATTAAATCCACAAGGGCGGAACCGAGCCGGCCGCAAAGAACGGTTTGTTGTCAATTCTGAGACCCTTTCGAGCTTCATGCTTGGGAACCTTCGCGGTTTCGTGGGGCGTAGTATGGATGCGGAAAAGTTTCCCCGTCGTTGCCCTTGCATTGTGTTTGCTTTACAATTTGTGTTTCAACAATGAAACAATGATAGCTTTCCTTTCTGGCAAACTTCTTGAGAAACAAGCGAATAGCGTGATCGTTGACGTCGGCGGCGTCGGGTATGACGTCACCATTCCGCTTTCGACATTTTACGAACTTGGGGACATCGGCGCGGACGTGCAGCTGCGCATTTACACCCACGTTCGCGAAGATGCGATTCAGCTTTTTGGGTTTCGGACCGAACGCGAGCGTGATATCTATCTGAAGCTGCTGTCCGTTCAGGGTGTCGGGGCAAAGTCGGCGATCACGATGCTTTCGGGAATGAACGCGGACGAGATCGTCGCCGCGATCCGGACGAATAACCTTGCAAAGCTGACCGCCATTCCGGGCGTGGGCAAGAAAACGGCGGAGCGGCTCGTGGTTGAGTTACGAGACAAGGTAGCACAGTTCGCCGGCGGCGAAGCGGCAGGGTCGGGCGCAACCGCAACGCCAGGAAGTGAGGACGAGTTTGATGATGCCCTGTCGGCGTTAGTTAATCTCGGGTATCAGCGGCACGCGGCCGAAAAGGCTTTGCTGCAAGCACGAAAGGACGGGGCCGGCTCAGACGTTCAGAAATTGCTACGTTCAGCACTGCAGATCCTCGCTAAATGACCCGATGCTTGACGTTCTAAAGCGGTTTCAAGAGGATATTTCCACGCTGGATCGCAGGGCTGTTCAGGCATTGATCTACACTGCTGTCGGGCTGACGGCGATCTATTATCTGAAAGATGCAGCTACGGGCGGGGCTCTGGTTCAGGCGGCTGGCTTTACCGAGATAGGTTCTTTGATATCGCACCCGCAGAACAACAACCTGCCGTCGCTGGCCTGGTGGGCCGGCGTAGTTACCGTCTTTTATTTTATTATCCCCGCGGTGATCATTAAATTTGTCTGGCGGGCGGACCTTGGGGATTTCGGGCTCAACGCGAGATTTGAACCCGGGTTTCTGAAGCTGCTGGCGGCGGGAACGGCGGTGATGCTGCCGATCGTTTATGCGATGTCGCTGACCCAGGGGTTCGCCGAGAAGTATCCATTTTTGCGTATATTCAATGACGAGCCCTACCTTGGGCCAACGCTGATCACCTGGCAGTTGCTCTACTTTCTGCAGTTTTTCGGACTGGAATTTTTCTTTCGCGGGTTTCTCGTGCATAGCCTCAAACCGGCACTGGGGCTGTATTCCATTTTCGTGATGGCAGTTCCCTACTGCATGATCCACTTCAACAAGCCGCCGGCGGAGACGCTTGCCGCCATTGCCGCGGGCATATTTCTAGGCTGGCTGAGTTATAAGAATGGCAATATTTGGATCGGGCTAGTGCTGCATTGCGTGGTCGCGTTGTCGATGGACCTGTTTGCACTGCATGCCAAAGGATTGCTTTGATCAACCAATAGACTTCTGACCTGCTTTGCGTGAAAATGATTCAGACCTGTGACAAACACCGCCACCATCAACATTAGGAACGAAGACCTTTCGCCCGAAGAGACTAAATTTGAGGCGACACTGCGGCCTGCGCAGCTTGCGGAGTACATCGGCCAGAAAAAGGTCAAGGATAACCTGCTCGTGTTTATGAAAGCGGCGCTTAAACGCCGCGAGGCTCTGGACCACATTCTGCTGACGGGGCCGCCCGGCGTTGGCAAGACAACGCTTTCGAACATTGTCGCGACCGAAATGGGTGCGGCTCTTAAGTCTACCGCAGGGCCTATTATCGAAAAGGCGGGCGACCTTGCGGCGATACTGACGAATCTCGAAGAAGGCGACGTCCTCTTCATTGACGAGATCCACCGCCTAAACCCGGCCATAGAGGAGATCCTTTATCCGGCGATGGAGGATTACAGTCTTGACATCATGATCGGCCAAGGCACGGCTGCTCGTTCGATCAAGTTGGAACTGCCGAATTTCACGCTCGTCGGGGCGACGACGCGGCCGGGGATGATTACGGCACCGCTGCGGGGGCGGTTCGGAATTATCTTTCACCTGGATTTTTACGGGTTCGATGAGCTACAGCAAATAGTCGAGCGTTCGGCGAAGATCCTTGATGTTTCGATCGAATCATCGGGGTCGCACGAGATCGCAAGGCGTTCGCGTGGGACACCGCGTATCGCCAATCGTCTGCTGCGGCGTGTTCGCGATTATGCAGAGGTAGACCACGACGGCCGCATCACCGACGCCGTAGCAAAAGACGCGCTCGACCGCATGGAAGTTGATACCTTTGGGTTGGACGAGATGGACCGTAAGCTTCTGATGACCATCATCCAAAAGTTTGACGGCGGCCCGGTCGGCTTGAGTACGCTCAGCGCATCGCTGCACGACGAGAAAGATTCGATCGAAGAGATCATCGAACCCTACCTGCTGCAGATCGGCTTCCTAAACCGCACCCCCCGCGGCCGCATGGCAACGCGGCTTGCGTACGAGCACTTTGGGATCGCACCTACGAATTCACCTGTCCCCCTATCGCCGACACTCTTCGAGTAAAAAAATAGCCGCACCCTTTCAGATGCGGCTCAAGTCACTCAAATCCACCTCGGATCAATCCGTCTCCTCTTCTTCCGCAGTCAACAACGCTGCGCTGGTTACGCAGTCTTCGTCGCCGCATTTTATGAGGGTTACGCCTTGGGCACTACGGCCTGTTTCGCGGATCTTATCGACGCCTAGACGTATGAGCTTTGCCTGCTGGGTGATGATCATGATTTCAGAATCATCCTCGACCGGGAATGCCGCTACCACTTTTCCGGTCTTATCGGTGGTCTTCATGTTGATCACACCTATGCCCCCGCGTTTGGTTAACCGGTAATTAGCCACCTGAGTCTGCTTGCCGAAACCCTGCTCTGATATCGACAAGATCTTTTCGTGCCCGGCGATCGCACAAACCGAGACGACGTAGTCACCGTCGCGTAGATTAACTCCACGGACGCCCCGGGCGACGCGGCCCATCGGCCTGACGTCCGTCTCGTTAAATTTCACCGCCATTCCGTTGCGAGTGGCGATGAATATCTGCTTCTTCCCATCCGTGCGGATAACGTTCAGCAACTCGTCGCCTTCGTCGATGTTGATGGCGTTGATGCCGGTAACACGGATGTTTTGGTAATCCGACAACGACGTCTTTTTGATCACGCCTTGACGGGTGACCATCGTCAGGTACACGTCCTCGGCAAAATCGCGGACGGGCATGACCGCGACGAGTTTGCGCTCGGTTGAGATCTGCACGAGATTGACCACTGCCTTTCCGCGTGCGGCGGGTGCCGCTTCGGGGATCTCATGAACTTTGATCTTAAATACCTGACCGTCGTCCGTAAACACCATCAGATAAGCGTGTGTCGATGCAGTAAAGATGTGTTCGACAAAATCTTCATTCTTCGCCGTGGCACCCAAGCGGCCTTTGCCGCCGCGGCCCTGACGCGAATACGTTGCGACCGGCGTGCGTTTGATGTACCCCGCGTTTGTGACGGTGATCGCGACATCCTCATCGGGGATGAGATCTTCGATCGTGAGCTCTACGCCCGCGTCGATGATCGTTGTCCGCCGGACGTCGCCGTACAGTCTTCGGACTTCCTCAAGCTCGTCGATAACCACCTGGCGCAGAACGGGCTCGTTTGCGAGAATGTTTTCGAGTTCGGCGATGTGTTTGATGATCGATTCGTACTCATCAAGGATCTTCTGACGCTCGAGGGCCGAAAGACGTCGGAGTTGGAGGTCGAGGATCGCCTGTGCCTGAATGTCTGAGAAATCGAGGCTTGCGATGACCTTTTGCAGCTCTTTAAGAAACGTCGCCTGTGGTTTGTCACCTGTGATCCCGCGCCATTTACTTACTTCGCTAAGTGTCCCAAAGTTGGCGGTCAGCCACATGCGGGCTTCGTCCACCGATCTGGCGTTTCGGATCAGCGGAATTATGTAATCAAGAGCGTCGATCGCCTTGTTCAACCCTTCTAAGATGTGTGCACGTGCCTGTGCTTTCCGGAGGTCAAACTCGGTCCTGCGACGCACGACATCTTTCCGGAATGCGATGAACGCCTCAAGCATACCCTTCAGCGTGAAGAGCTTGGGCTGGCCGTCGGCGATGGCGATGCTGATGATGCCGAATGACGACTGCAGCGGCGTCAGCTTGTACAGCTTGTTAAGAATGACCTGCGGAATGGCGTCGCGCTTAAGCTCGATCACCACGCGGATACCCTCGCGATTCGACTCATCGCGGATCTCGGAGATGCCGTCGAGCTTTTTGTCGTTTACGAGTTCGGCGATCTTCTCGATCAGCCGGGCTTTGTTCACCTGGTACGGAAGCTCGGTTACGACGACGGCGTCTCGTTCACGCTCGCCGCGGCCGATGCGGTCGATACCCGCTTTCGCACGCATCTGGATAACGCCGCGACCTTCTCGATAGGCTCGGTGTATCTCTTCGCGGCCGTAAATGAATCCCGCCGTCGGGAAATCAGGCCCCGGAATGATCTTTATAAGGTCATCGACGGTAAGCGATGGGTCGTTCAGCAAGGCGATCGTGCCGTCCAGCACCTCGGTCAAGTTGTGGGGCGGGATTTTCGTCGCCATTCCGACCGCGATTCCTTCTGAACCGTTTACAAGCAGCAGCGGAATACGCGTCGGCAGGACCTTGGGTTCTGATAGGGTTTCGTCGTAGTTTGGCTGAAAATCGACGGTCTCTTTTTCGATGTCAGCGAGGACCTCGTTCGTCAGCTTTTGCAGCCGGACCTCGGTGTAACGCATTGCAGCGGCGTTGTCGCCGTCGATCGAACCGAAGTTACCCTGGCCGTCGACCAGCGGGTACCGCATCGAAAACTCCTGCGCCATTCGGACAACAGTGTCGTAAGCCGCCGTATCGCCGTGAGGGTGATATTTACCAATAGTATCGCCCACGACACGTGCCGATTTCTTATAGGGCTTACTAAAGGTATTCCCGAGTTCGTGCATGGCCCAAAGAACCCTGCGGTGAACGGGCTTGAGCCCGTCGCGAACGTCGGGCAATGCACGGCCGATGATCACCGACATCGCGTAATCGAGATACGACCGCCGCATCTCGTCTTCAATGTTTATCTGATTGCGCTCTAAGATTGAATCCATTTTATTGGCTGATTAACTACTGACCGAATTTCCTACGTTTGCGGGTCTTAAAAACCACTTGCGGATGATAAAAAAGCTGGAAAAAACTTTGCGTTAATGTTATTCTTAATTTTACAGGCGGTAGGCCTGATTAGCAACTTGCCGAACCCATCGCAAGCCCCGCTAAGTTACTCCGACTAAAACAACATTCCGAACGCCCCGAAACTCCATTTTTGAAGGCTATTTGTGCATCTCGCAGCAGTATGTCCATTAATGTAACTGATCAAGAAAGCCGGCGTATTCAGCGTTACGCGTTGGCCCTGCCCGCGCGTATCGAGGTCAAGGTTGACCAGACCGTTTCGTGGAACGAGGTCACCCGGCTTGAGGATATCTCGGCTTTCGGCGCAGGCTTTAAGCTTTCGCGGCCGATCAAGCGTGGGCGGCTTGTCGTCGTCAGTCTGCCGATGCCGCGCCAACTTCGCTGCTACGATTATCTCGAGCCTCAATACCGCATCTGGGCCATCGTCCGGCGGTGCATTCAACTTAAGACAGAGCCTGAAAGTTTTGCTATCGGAGTGGCGTTCGCCGGCAAAAATCCGCCCAAAGGATATCTGTCGGATCCAGCGATGCTTTTTGACATCACCGACCGCGAAGAAGCGGGCCTATGGAACCTGGAACCCGCGGACGTTAATGCTGACGAAGCCGAACTTCCGCCGCAGTTGAGAAAGCACACACGATTTTCGATCCCGGAGAGTTTGATCCTCGAATTGCTCGATGAGAACGGCGACGTCGCCGCAAGCGAAGTAAGCGTTTCCGAGAACCTCAGTTTGGGCGGCGCTTCGATTTTTACATCCTTTAATGTCGATGTCGGCGGATTTCTCCGCGTGAGAAGCGAGCGTCATAACGTCTCGATCATCGCAATTATTCGCGGCCGTCACGTCGGCCCCGACAGCATCGTTCGGCTTCATGTCGAATTTGTCGACCGCTTTTTCCCCCTTGAGGGCATTGAGTAACAGAAACCACCTTACGTAATTATTTCATTTATATCGGATATATCGGAGGCAGAATGCAAAGCAGCAGCAGTAAACAAAAAGTCGTAAAGCCCGCCGCAGCAACGGGCGAAGAGATCCAGGCAATAATTAAAAGTAAAACCGCGAAAGGCGAGGCGTGGAAAGAGATCGCGGACGTGATCAACTTTTCAGCAACCGGCGCAGGTTTTTATATGCAGCGCGAGTGCAAGGTCGGAAATCTGATCTCGTTGATGATCCCGATGCCCGCTCATCTTCGCTGTTATGACCACGACAAGGACTTTTACCGTGTCTGGGGACTCGTCCAGCATTGTCAGAAGCTTGCCGATACTTCGCTTGGCTATCACATCGGCGTTGCGTTCATCGGAAAAGATGCGCCTGCCGCATATAACTCCGACCCCATGACGAACTTCCGCATCTGCGGGATGTCTGCGGACGGACTCTGGTGCGTTGATGCGGCGGAAACCGAGTTTCGCAAGCGAAAGCACGTTCGGTATTGGAAAGAGATCGACCTTTACCTCGCGACGCTTGACCCTAAAATGTCATCGGGACGCGGCGAAAAGACGACGACAGAAAACATCAGCAAAAGCGGCGCGGCCGTATATTCGCAGCTCGACTTGAACATCGGCGACCGAGTCAAGTTTATAAGCGAGCGTTTTAACTTTTCAGGCCTAGCGGTCGTCTGTAACCGGAAGGTCGGAACGGACAAGAAAACGCGTGTGCATCTTGAATTTGTCGAGGAGCAGTTCCCGATCGAACTGATCGAACGCAAAGCGGCTAAAGAGAAAGCGGTGGCGTAGATCAGCTGAACCAATCTTCGGTCATATCACACCAGATCGCGAGGCCTTTCCATTCACCAAAGTGATGGTAGTGCTTCGCGATCTTTTTGTCTTCACACGCGGTGCCGCCGCAGTGCTTTTTGTAAAACTGCGCCCGCAGCCAGGAATCTAGGGCAAGGCCATCGTACCGGCCGAGAAGTTTCAGCAGATTCTCGGCGGCGTAATCGCCGACACCCTTCACTTTCTTGATCTCCTTTTTTAGGTCGGGAGTCGACAGTTCCGAATGTAGCCAGCTTTGGGGGTCGAGATCACCGGCAGCAACAGATTCTGCAAGCTCAACGAAATATGCCGAGCGATATCCGGCTCGGATCTCGTCGCGGTAAAAAACGACCGGCATCGTCGCCATCGAGGCTGCCGTGGGGAAAGCCTTTCGACGGCCAACCGCTTCGCCGAGTTTTTCGACTAGATTCGTAACCATTATCTTAGTCATCGCCCATGAGCAATTCGTTGTGCAGATGGTTTTGACCAGATCCTCAAAAACCGTCGGTGAACGCAGCAGGCGGCCGGATGCGTGTTGACGCACCCAGTGAAGTGCGGCGTCGTCGTGAAGCAGAGTGTAGAACGTGTCGAAATCTTCGTCGAGCCTAAGGGTATGCCGCACTTGGCGTTTGACCGAATCCGCGTTGATCTGCGGGTTTTCGATACGAATACGGATCGCTTTCGGCGAATCGGTCACGCGGCATTCAGCCATCTCGCCCTTGCTGTCCGATGCGACGAATGAAAGTGCCGCCGGCGACTCCGATAGCTGAAACGGCAAAAGGTCGTACCAGCCGTGACTCTGCACCGTTCGGGTGAAATCAAAATTTGCAGGTTTGGGGGTCGAGAGTGTGCGCGGCTTGCTCATCAGCTGATGATAAATGGTGAAAAGACGCAAAGCAATTACACGTTGACCGTGCCAACCTTGAACTTTACTGCCGTTGAAATTACACTGGTCGCAGCTTGTGAACCTGCCAAATTATCTATCGGTTGCGCGCATTTTGATCGTACCGCTGCTGGTCGTCGTTCTCTTGACGACGGTTAGCGAACAGCTGTTCGGCGTCAGCGGTTATGCACTTGCGATAGCGATCTTTTTGATTGCGACGCTTACCGACGTGCTGGACGGTCACCTTGCCAGGCGGCGAGATCAGGTCTCAACGTTAGGCAAATTTCTCGACCCCATCGCGGACAAACTGCTGGTTTCGGCGGCCCTTGTGGTGCTGGTTGAGAAACAGCTTGCCCCCTCGTGGGCCGTTGTGATCATCATTGCACGCGAGTTCGTTATCACGGGACTGCGAGCGGTCGCCGCGGCTGAGGGCATCATCATTCAAGCTCAGACGCTGGGAAAGATAAAGATGTGGGCGCAGTGCGTCGCAATCGTCGCCCTGCTTGTGGCCGCGGCAACGGGCACGCCCCCTGTCTCAAACTTTGGCATGGATTATCCGGCTTTCCGATTTTGGGAGGTCACTGAGGTTCAGGTCGCATTCGGCAATCTTACGACGCTCTCGCTTACGCAGAACGACTGGAAGGTTTTCGGATATCTCGTCGGCCGCGGGGCTCTCTGGGTGGCCGTTATTCTAGCGATCTGGTCGATGTACGATTACCTCGCTTACTTCCTTAAACACCGGACGCTCGCAAACGAAAAGACCGCCGCCCCGTAGAGCGTCGGCCTTTCTCGCTTTGAATTAACCAATTACTGGATCTCGACGTAGTCGCCGGTGTGGATCTCCTGAGCAGTTCGCGTGATGAGTACCGTTGCGGTGCGTTCCCTTACATTTAAGATCACGCCTTCGCCGACGACCTTTCGAATGTCAGACGGGCGATCGCGTTTTGCGTCACGTGTTGTTTGAACCGTTCCGCGTGCTTCGTCCCCTTTCTTGCGTGCTGCCTGGCTCGAGAAGCGGCCCCCGCGGTATTCATCGCTTTCATAACCGTAGCTGCGTGCGGTCACCGATTCCGGCGGCATATCCATCATATTACCCTTGCCGAGCGGACGAAAGATCGTAAGATAATCGCCGATGTTAGCGTTGTCTTCGCGGCCGAGATCGATATAAACGATTTGATCGCGCGTGACCATTTCCTGCATATCCCGGGCCATGAAGAGACGGCCGATGGCCTTTCCGCTCGGGTCCGCAAAGCGGTCGAATGCGGGCCGCTGAGCATAAGCCGGGACCGATCGATCCTGCCAGGGCTGGAGCACATCGCCGAGCAGCATGCTGTCGCACGACATGCGGACGACGGCAACTGAAACTTCACGCTTTACGCGGATCACTTCGACCATTCCGACTTCCTGGACGTAAAATCCGAGGGCGCCTTTATTCGACCATTTCGTATCCACCTGGCCGCGCGGACGGACGACCGAGTAACGCATGCCGGGCTGTACGCCGCGGTTTGCACCGGCGTTGATATAGACGATGCTGTTTTGCGTGTACAGAAACTGTTCCTGTTCTTCTTGGCCGCCCACCAGACGGTTGGTGGTGTTGATGGGCGCACGCTGAATATAGCCGGCGCAATAAACATTACTGCCCTCGGCGACGGCGTTGGGTATGCCGTGCTGTGCGACGGCGGTGTTAAATCCCGCGACGGCGATCAGGCCTGAAAAAGCGAGTGAACGAAAAATTTGTTTGGATCTCACGGATCTTCTCCTTATGTAAATTGATCGAAGCTGAGGAATGCTCTCGGTAGCTGAAGATATTTAGGAAGATTACGCCGCAAATACGGCCAGGTTTAAATATATCTCTTTTCGGGACCGCTAGTCAACATTCTTTTTCACTGTTAAACATCCCTCAGTGACCAAGATCGCACGTCCTAGATCCGAAGCGACTAAATCTATCAGTCAATTCTACCGTTCTATCTTGCAGGCAACCCACATTTTCGAGATAATGTCCGTTCGCTCTGGATGCCCCCCGAGGCACCCAGCTGACAAGCCACCTTAGCTCAGTTGATAGAGCAACTGATTTGTAATCAGTAGGTCGTCGGTTTGAGTCCGACAGGTGGCTCCATATTTACGGGCGTTCCAGCGACTTTGCTGAAACGCCCGTATTATTATGTGCGCCAGGTGTGCGCCAAGTCTAGAAAATTACGTGCCGAACATCATTTCTTCCAGGCGGTTTGTCGCGTCAGTCTGCATTGCCGGCAAAACGTGGCTGTAGGTGTCTAATGTCAAAACAACAGACGAATGACCTAACCTTTCAGCTACAACTTTCGCGCTGACCCCGGACGCAAGCAGCATCGTCGCATTCGTATGTCGGAGATCATAGAGGCGGATCCTCGGCAACGAAGCGTCACGCCGGATTTTGTCAAAATGCCGATTGTATAGATTTCCGGTCAGCAAAGGTGTGCCGATCTCGGTTGCGAATAGGAGGTCGGAGTCTTGCCATTTCGCACGTGTGCTTTTAGAAAAGTACTTCGAGGGCGAACCATTGGCTGGCAATTTCTTGCCTGAAACACTCGCGGGTTGGCTTTTCCATGCTTCCTCCCGGACCCTTCCTAGGGAATACGTTCCCCCCTCGGCCCCACTACGCATCAGACGCTCCAACGGAACTCTCAGCATACGGCTCTTGGATAGTCCGTCGACCCGCGAGGAGATCTTGCTACTTGAGGAGAGAAAGCCGCTTTGCCCGACAGCTTCGCAGGACTGGGATTAACCGGTCGAGAGGGGGAGATCCTTTATTGGATCGCCGAAGGGAAAACTAATTCCGAGATCTCGGTCCTATGTGATATCAGCATCCGAACGGTTCACAAACACGTTGAGCACGTCTACGAAAAACTCGGAGTCGAAACCCGTACCGCCGCCATGCTCCGCGCGATCGAATTTGTATAGCCTTCCGCATCGCCGTCGAGTACAGCCAAATCTTGACCGCGAGAGCCATGTAGTTAAAGGGTGGCCGGCACTTTTTCGAGAGTTTGGACAGTTCCCTGCACTTTCGTGGCGACCACGCGGATGCTCGCATTGTAACGTCGCGCTCAAGTTCGGACGCATGATGGAGAGATTCGAGATCCGATTGCCTATCGCGATCTTTGCCTCGCTCCTTCGAGTAAAGAACGCGAAGTCGATAACATCTACATACAAGATTTTTCAAGCGATACCGGCCGATCGCAAGAAATTGCATTTGAGAGAAACGATCTTACAGCGCCCGGACAATCCGGCCAACTTGGTAAGTTCCGGGGAGCTTGTTGGCGGCTGGAAAAAATCCTCGGGCGATCGTCGCGTGGACTAGCGAAACATGATCCGTAGAATTGCAGCTTCATCGAATCCGTTCCCCGTTTGTGTTGCACTCAAAGATTCCGGTGTTTTTCACATAATCACGAAAGAAGGGGCCGGAACCGGCGGTGCCAGTCCCTATTACCGCTGAGCGTAGGATGCAATCCGCACTATGGGAAACCAGGCCAAGTGATCCGCAAATGTTAAGGTTCCGGAAACATTCAAGTAACGAGGACTTCAATCTCGTCCCCTAGACTTCCCCTTACTCCATGAATACGTTCGTGTTCGGGTAAACGCATTTTTCGCCTGCGTGATCGGCGCCGTTCTATTTTTAATCAAATTAGGAGATCATCGAAATGAAACATTTAGTTTCCTGGGGCGGTTTCTGCCTTGCAGTTACTATCACCCTTCTCTTCTCGTTCACTGACATTAACGCACAATCCGAAACCGCGACGGTGCTCGGTACCGTTCGTGACCCGAACGGCGACCAGGTGGTAGGAGCAAACGTCACCTTGAGAAACGTCGCCACGTCAATAACGTCGTCCACCGTCACCAACGAAGGCGGCGACTACCAGTTCGTAAACGTTAAGATCGGCAACTACCAGGTCATCGTGGAGGCAAATGGGTTTAACCGAACGATCGCCGAACGCATCAACCTCACGGTCGGCTCGCGGCAACGTGCCGACATTTCGCTGGAAGTGGCTTCTTCCGAAGCGCAGGTAACAGTCACGGGAACAGCCGGGCTACTCGAGACCGACTCGAGCGATAAGGGCCAGGTCATCCAGCGGAATCAAATCATTGCTCTGCCGCTCAACGGCCGCTCATATGCGAACCTCGCACTGCTCGCCCCCGGCGTTCGAGAATCGCATACCAATAGTGCTGTTGGCGGCGGCGGACGCGAGGCAGCGTTCAACGTAAATGGGCTGCGGGCGACGGTAAATAACTTCCTGCTCGACGGCGTCGACAATAACGCCTATGGAACCAGCAACCAGGGTTTTTCGAGCCAGGTCGTTCAGGTATCGCCGGATGCGATCGCCGAATTTAAGGTTCAGACCAACACCTACAGCGCCGAATTCGGCCGTGCCGGCGGAGCCGTCGTCAACGCAACCTACCGCTCAGGCACCAATGAGTTTCATGGCTCGATTTGGGAGTTTCACCGCAACGCGGCTCTCAATGCAGTTGGTTTTTTCAAGCCCGTAGGCGGAAACAAGCCACCGCTCATCCGTAACCAGTTCGGGTTCACACTCGGTGGCCCCATCATCAAAAACCGCACGTTTTTCTTCGCCGATTACGAAGGCTTTCGTCAGATACAGAAGAATCTTGTTTTCTCGACCCTTCCGACACTCGCTCAGCGGCAGGGAATTCTGTCAGTAAGCGTGCGCGACCCGCTTACTGGAACGGTCTATGCCGCAGGTACACCGATCCCGATGACACCGTTTGCTCAGCGAGTACTCAACGAACTGCCGACGCCGATCAACTCTGCCTCGTCCAACAACTGGTCAGAGCTCGTTGAAAACAAACTCTTCAGCGATAAATATAACTTTCGTATAGACCACAAGGTCAGCGAAGTGTTCAACCTTTTCGGCCGCTGGAGCTGGAGAAAGTCCGAGGGCTTCGAGGGCCCGAATATCCCAGGCCCCTCAGGCAGCAATCAGAACGGCTTCGTCGATATTCTAAACAAGCAGCTAACATTGGGCGGAACGTATGCACTCGCCAACGGAAGCGTCTTCGACCTGCGCTTTAGCTGGTCAAAGATTGATGCCGGCAAACGGCCGCCTCTCGCCGGCGGCCCGAGCATGTTTGACCTTTACGGCATCACCGGTCTGCCCAACGATCCGGAGGTCACAGGTGGATTGACCACGCAAACGATCACCGGATTCTCACAGCTAGGCCGGCAAGCTACGAACCCGCAGTATCAGAATCCTGAGAACATTAACATTCGTCCGACCTACACCACCTTGGTCGGCAACCACAGCATCAAGATCGGATACGAATATCTTCGCGTGAATACGGAAGTGCAGGATACCAATCCACTGATGGGGCTCGATACTTACAGCGGCCAGTTCAGCCGTCCGGTCGGCGCTTCGGCTAGCAATCTTTTCAATCTAGCTGACTTCATGTTCGGCGCCCGCAGTCAATATCAGTTTGCAACACTGACAGTCGCCGAAATGCGGCAGCGATTTCACTTCGCTTTCATTCAGAACGATTGGAAGGTCAACCGGAAACTGACCCTGAATCTGGGCCTTCGATACGAGTTCGGCACACCTTATTTCGAGGCCAACAATCGTCTGTCGAATTACGATCCCGTCTCGAACTCTATTGTGCTCGCCAGTGATGATGACCGCACACTTGTCGATCCTGACTACGACAACTTCAGTCCGCGGCTCGGCTTTGCTTACAATATCTTCGACAAGACGGTGATCCGCGGCGGCTACGCCAAGGGCTTCGTGTTCATGAACCGGCTCGGCAGTGCCGACATTCTTGGTACCAACTTTCCGATCGTCACGCGAGCCGCAGTTTCACAGTCACCTACCAGTCCGATATGTGTCGGCGATGTGTACCAGCCGAACTGCTTCCGCCCGACGCAGAACGGCTATCCGACCAGCGGCCTGCCAAACGGCGTCGTCCTTTACGTCCCGCGCGACATGCCGACCGCAAGCATTCAGAATTGGCAGCTGTCGATCCAACGCGAACTCTTCGGCGACATGGTTCTTGACGTCGCCTATGTCGGCAATCGTGCGACCGATACTGTGATGCTTGCAGATCTGAATCAGGCTCGGCCGGTCACGCAGGAAGAATGGGAAAACCGCGCGGTCGTCCCGCTTCCTTCGCTCGACTCTCGCCGGCCGATCCCGGGATTCGGTACAATCTCCGCAGTTTTGCCGGAAGGCTTCTCAAGCTACAATGCGCTGCAAGCAAAGCTCGAAAAGCGTTTCAGCCGTGGCTTCTATCTGGTTAATTCATTTACGTGGTCTAAGGCGATGGACAACGGTTCACAGGTCCTTGAGGAACCGAATGGCAACACAGGAACGCCCCAGAACATTAATGATTTTAAGAATGACAAAGGCATTGGAACATACGATCAGCCGTTCAACAATACGACCAGCTTCGTCTGGGAGTTGCCGTTCGGGCGAAATCGCTGGCTCGGGTCAAACTGGCATCCGGCCGTCGACGCCATCATAGGCGGATGGTCGATAAACGGCATCAACACGATGGCAAGCGGTGCACCGGTCAACTTCCGGTATGGACTGGGTGGAGCTCAGGCAATCACGAGCAATCTCCCGTCATTCCTCGGCGGCATTGCTTTGCGACCGAATGTTACATGCGACCCCCTGAATCGTGGCGACCGTCCGGATCCAACTCGGAACTACTTCCTGGCCGAGTGTATTTCGACGCCGCAGCCCTTCTCTCCGTTTGGGAACGCAGGCCGAAACATCGTCCGAAGCAATGCTTACTTCAACTTCGACTTGGGACTCCACAAGCAGTTCAAGCTGCCGATCACGGATGATACTCGTCTAGACTTTCGGGCGGAGTTCTTCAATCTTTTCAACAGGACGAACTTCAACGCACCGAACTCGGATGCCGGACAGATCACCCGTAATGCAGCGGGACAGGTCACCGGGACCGGAAACTTCGGAGTAATAAGCAGCAGCGGGCCTGCAAGGCAGATCCAGTTTGCCGTGAAGTTTTCTTTCTAGGCATCATTAGCCGGGCGGCGGATGGAGGAACCATCCGCCGCCCATCCTAACTTTTTATGCACGGCCGGGCCGGCTCGCGGCCCGCGACCGTTAGTAATACGAATAAAAATATGATCAATTCTATACTCCTGATAATTTCATTCACGCTGCTCCTGACAATGTCATTTGCTCTGGTGACATTTTCGCAAACAGATCGCTTCGTCAGCATCGAAGGCCACCGCGGAGCGCGGGGCTATCTGCCGGAAAATACGATACCGTCATTCCTCA
The DNA here is from genome assembly GCA_041751195.1 of Pyrinomonadaceae bacterium. Lineage (GTDB taxonomy): Bacteria > Acidobacteriota > Blastocatellia > Pyrinomonadales > Pyrinomonadaceae > OLB17. Next base: position 36,460 of record JBGSXX010000003.1, read on the forward strand.
AGGCGATCGAGCAGGGCGCCGATACGCTCGAACTCGATGTCGTCATCAGCAAAGACAAAAAGGTCGTCATATCACACGAGCCGTGGTTCTCCTCCGTCATCTCGACCGACCCTAAAGGGCAACGCATCTCAAAGGAGACGGAACGCGACCACAATATGTACAAGATGACCTACGCCGAAATCAAGCGTTACGACGTCGGCAGCATCGGCAATGTCGACTTTCCCCAACAGGTGAAGATGAAAGCCTATAAGCCGCTGATGACCGATCTTTTCATAGCGGCTGAGAAGTATGCAAAGAAGAACAAGCTTGGGCCGATCCGATACAACATCGAGATCAAATCGAATCCGCAAGGCGACGGCGTTTTTCACCCGGCACCCGAGGAATTCGCCGCCCTCGTCCTCGCCGATGTGAAAAAGCACAACCTGGAAAAGCAGATCATTATCCAGTCATTCGACGTGAGGCCGCTTCAGGTACTCAGAAAGACCGCGCCTGATCTGCCGCTATCGTTCCTTGTCTCAAACAAGGACGGAGTCGAAAAGAATATAGCGTTGCTCGGGTTCATTCCCGATACCTACAGCCCCCACTTCTCGCTAGTCACAAAAGAACTGGTCGACTATTGCCGACGTAGCAATATGAAGATAGTTCCGTGGACCATCAACGAGATCGCAGACCTCGAACGAATGAAACAGTTCGATCTCGACGGCATCATCACAGACTACCCCGACCGGGCCGTGAAGGTCTTCAGAAACTAAAGACGGAAAAGTCGTTTGTATGAAAAGCCGCTGACTAAGCGGCTTTCTTCATTACATGTTGATTGTTGATCCAGACGACTCTTTGCTCTTGGCCTGAAGTTGCTGAATCAGCTAGCTTCCGATGACCCCTCCGTCGTCTTTGTTTATGACGACAAGGGCGGAACGCGGGCGGCCCCCCTTCTTCCCTTCGGGCCACGAACTGTATCTTTTTGGGTTGGAAGGATCGTTTGAACCGATTGGGGATTCACCTGGGTGCTGGATCCCCACAAACATTGTTCGCTCGTCCGGCGTGACGAATACACCGGTGATCTCACTCGTATTCGGGCCGACAAGGAATCTTTTCGTCTCTTTAGTTTTGACGTCGGCGCACAACATCTGATTATTGCCGAAGGCAGCATATGTAGCGGATCTTTTCTCGGGATTGATGCTGCTCCCGGAGACATCGGTCTGGATCCAAAGCCTGCCGCTGGGTGCGACGTAGATCCCGTCCGGCGAACTATAAATGTCACCATCGATGTTCGATCCATCAGCGGCTGCGGCTGCCATGTCTCCTGCTAGGGAGAAGAGGTCCCAACGAAACGTGTTTTCCGTCCAATCCTTGGCATAGTTCCATCGGATCAGTTGACCGTGTGCGTTTCGGGCACGTGGGTTCGCAGCATCAACGCCAGGATTTGAGCGTCCGGTACGCGGATTTGTGCCTTCGGTACCGCGAGACGTATTGTTCGTCAACGTAGCGATCGCAGTGAGTGATCCGGGGAATGTATCGATCCACTCAGGGCGGTCCATTGCCGTCGCCCCGGCCAGATCCGCCGCCGCCCTAGTGTTTATCAGGACATCGCTCAGTGTCCATCCGGAAAGCGCCTCGTTATCGGGCGTCAACGGGAGCCATTCACCTTTTCCGGTCGAGTGGAACTTTGCAACGTAAAGAGTGCCGTCATCAAGCGGGTTGATTCCCTGCCGACGAGCCTGGCGCCAAGGCAAACGCGAAACATACTTAAAGATATACTCGAACTGTTCGTCGTCGCCTGAGTAAACCACGACCCGCCCGTCGCGAGCCTCTTGCACCTTAGCGCCTTCATGCTTGAATCGGCCGAGTGCAGTTCGCTTGACGGGTGTCGATCCCGGATCGAATGGATCGATCTCGACTATCCAACCGAAACGGTTTGCCTCGTTCGGCTCGATGTCGGCGTCGAATCGCGTATCGGTCGTATACCAGAGATAGTGAGCGTTTGATGATATGCCGTATCTGACCTCCATCGGGCTACGCTCTGCGGACTTTCGGAAATAGCCGTTAAAGTTCTCTTCACATGTGAGATAGGTTCCCCACGGCGTGAGGCCCATCGCACAGTTGTTTATGGTTCCCAGCGCCATCGTCCCGCTGGTGTCGGCGGACGTTTTCATTCGCGGATCGCCCGCCACAGGTCCACCTATATTTATCGGCGTTCGACCAGTGATCCTCCGGGCGTATTTCGATGGCCGGATCACCTGCCATAGGCCACCCCTCCCGGCCGGTCCTTTCCCTTGTTTTCTCACCTCGATGATGGAGACGCCGTGGGCATTCTGCGACTTGAAGGTTTTCGCGACGTTCCAATTCGCAACACCATCCGGGAAAAGAAGTACATCGTCAGTGTATTCGTTGTTTTGAACTATCAAACCTCGGACCGAACCGTTGATCGGGAAATAAACGAATCCGTCGTTGTGCATCCCCCACTGCTGGGCCTGTTCATCTGCGGTGTTGCTAGCATCGGGCTTAAAGGACGGGCCGTTTGATACCGGATCTCCCCAGGCGATGAGTACGCGAGCGGAATACCCCTTGGGAACAATCAACGCATCAGCGGTCGAGACTGGGATGCCGTGGAAACCGAGTAGAGTACTCTTTCTCACATGATCTGCGGCATCAGGAACAGCCGCAAGCAGACTCGTTATATTACCGAGGCTCGCGGCCGCAACTGTCGCCGCCGCTCCTCCCAGAAAAGACCGCCTTGAGAGACGCTTTTCGATCACTTCATGAATGTCTTCATTTCCTGATCGATTGCTAATTTGACCGTCGTCAATACCTGACATTTACATTATTCCTATTATGGAAGAGATCTATTCGCCCGAAGTCGGCGAGGCCTATTCCCGATAAAGTTGAAACAAGTTCCCAAAATCACAGTTTATTTCCCAAAAGTTACATCGCGGTTTCAGAATAGTTAGAACGAAATGAACGAGAGCCAGATGCGGTCTGGCCTGCGACGGACGATCCACAAAACCGCAGCAATAGGTCGTAGCCGCCACGGGTAAGAACTCGGCCTTCAAATACGGAGGCGAGGAAGGTGATCGGATAAACGATCATCACTTTCGGATACCTGCGCCGATACTCGCCGAATATCTTAACGCCGTTGATCACCTTCTTGAGAATTTCAACCAGCCACTCCGCATCGACGATATAGCGCAGGATCTGGGGGTGAGCGTCTCCGGGTTCCAGCACCAATTTGAATCGATCATAGCCATGAGCCCGCTCAACCAATTCGCCTGCAGGAGGCCCGCCGGCCTATGATCAGCGAGGACCTGGATGCCGTTAATGCAATGCTGCTACTTTGCGCGCCCACCCCAGGTGTCGGGTGTTCGTGTGCGCCGCGTGTGCGCCAACGCGTCGAACTCAGCGAGAACCCATCGGAACGCAGCCTAACTAATACGTAGCCAGTACGAACGGACACGAAAATAATGAAACTGAGAAGAACGCGTTTTAGAGATTTGTAATCAGTAGGTCGTCGGTTGGAGTCCGACAGGTGGCTCCATATTTACGGGCGTTCCAGCGACTTTGCTGAAACGCCCGTTTTTCTGTTTGCGGACAAATCGTCCGATTTGGGGGTTTGTATTCAAGGTTCGTCGGCTAATATAGTAACTACATGAATATAAAATCGATGCAGATGACGGTTGCTCTGTCGGTAGTATTTTCGGTTGCGAGCGGGGCATGTGCGCAGGAGTCTGGTGAGAGGGCCGCGGCCACGCCTACACCTTCTCCGGCGGCTTCTCGGGCAGGTTCGCAAGGGCCGTGCGCGCCTATCGACATGGGCGCCGCCAACTCGCCGGAGCAAAAGCCGGCGTTTCCGGGCCAGACGCGGGCGTGTGCTGTAAAAACCGGCACTGAGTTCGAAGTTACGGTGCTGGCTCGCGGCCTTAACCGGCCATGGGCGGTTGAGCCGCTTCCCGGGGGCGGGTTTCTGATAACCGAAAAAGCGGGGCAGATGCGTATTGTCTCGGCGGACGGTCAAGTGGGTGAACCGATCGCAGGGCTTTTGCCGGTCGGGCAAGGCGGTGTTTCCGGGGAAAGCGGCCAAGGCGGGTTGCCCCCGATCACCGCACGCGGTCAGGGCGGTTTGCTCGATGTTGCACTGAGCCCCGAGTTCGAAAAAGATCGTGTGATCTATTGGAGCTTCTCGGAACAGCGCGAGGGCGGCAGCGGCACCAGTGTTGCTCGCGGCACGCTTACACCCGATCGAAAAAAACTTGAACAAGTGCGGGTCATTTTTCGATCGATGCCGACGTATGACAACGGGCTGCACTTCGGCTCGCGTCTGGCGTTCGGCCCTGACGGAAAACTTTATGTGACGTTGGGCGATCGCTTCGACCGTGCGACGATGCGGCCGAAGGCCCAGACGCTCGACAACCATATTGGCAAGATCGTTCGCATCAATCCCGACGGTTCGGTTCCGGATGACAATCCCTTTTCGGGCACGGAGGGAGCACTTCCGGAGATCTGGACGCTCGGGCATCGCAATCTCCAGTCTGCCAGTTTTGATGATCAAGGGAGGCTATGGACGATCGAGCATGGGGCACGCGGCGGCGACGAGCTGAACCTGATCGAGAAGGGCACAAACTATGGCTGGCCGGTGATCAGCTACGGAGAAGAATATTCCGGCGATCCGATTCCCGGCGGTATCACGGCGAAAGAAGGGCTGGAGCAGCCCGTGTATTATTGGGATCCAGTCATCGCTCCCTCAGGTGCACAGTTCTATACAGGGGCGGCATTTCCGGAGTGGCGCGGGAGCATTTTCATCGGCGGTCTTGCCTCACAGAGGCTCGTGCGGTTGGTGATAAAAGACGACCGCGTGGCCGGCGAAGAGCATCTCCTTACGGATCGCGGACAACGCGTTCGTGATGTTCGCCAAGGCCCGGACGGTTTTCTTTACATGGTAACCGATCACGCGGAGGGCGAGCTTTGGCGGATCTCCCCCAAAACAGCCGCCAAACCCCCGATTGCTGACAACTGATCTGAAATGCGTGAATGATTGACCGGGGCGCTCTAACGTACGCCTCGGTCAATTTTTTTTCAGTCCGGGAAAAAGAGACCTCGAGTTCAGGCAGTTTTGCAATGGTTGACGAAAAGATCTACAAACTCACGAATTCTGACGGCTCAGTCATCCTGAGCTCGGTGCCCGGAGAGTTTGGCGGGTATAAGCCCAAGCGGATATACGGCCGCCTCGACTGCGCGTCGGCGAACAGGTCTCTGGCGACTTATGCGAGATCACGAGTGTTCTTCGCGAACGAAGCTGCGGCGATCGCGGCGGGGTTTCGTCCGTGCGCCAAGTGTTTGCCGGAGCGCTATCGGGTCTGGAAGTCCGGCGGAACCCCAAAAACTAAAGATTATCCATGTCATCGCGGCCCGGGCTAATCTGATTTTTTCTTGCGCCCGTTTGTGGCGGCTTTCCGGCCGGAGCCGCTCTTTTTCCCGCCGCCGTCCTGTTTATTCACGGTCGCCCAAGCTCGTTTTTCCGCCTCATCGCGGGACACCCCGTCTTTTATATAGCCTTCTTCTATATGTTCAGCCTTTCGCTTTTGCTTATCCGTGTATGCGTCTTTACTTCCCTGTGCCATATTGCCTCCGGTTGATCAAAATAATTTCGATTGTGATCGCCCTTAGGCGTGTGAACTGTAGCGTCGCATACAGGTAATCGTTCAAGCACGTTCGGCGTCGTCTTCCTCCGGGTTTCGATTATAGAAGAACAGCGAGATGCCGATGATGTTATTAACGGTGAGAGCAGCGTTCGTAAACGTGAACACCCAGTTCCCCGTCATTATGCTGTATATGAGGAACCCGACCGAGGCTGCCAATTGGCCGATGAAAAGCAGCCGCGATACGCCTTCACTGGAACGTGTTTTCCATTGCTTGTGCACCTGCTTGACCAGCGTCACCAGCAAGATCAACGAACTCGTCCAACCGATCGCTTCAACCATTTCTTTCTTCCTCTTCAGCCAACTCTTTTTTTGTTTTTTCGGCGACGACATTCTCGTGCTTTATCCCGACTCGCAGCCGCCGATAGAGGCTCATCCACTGATTGGCTACCCAGGCGGTGACGAAGAACGAGATGACGTAACCGCGTAAGTCAGACACAAGCAGCCAAAACCCGGTGATGATGATAAAGAACAGCGTCACCCAATGGCTGAAGCAATATTCGCAGGTAAAAACATAAAAAAACTTTCGTTCCCATATGGTCTTTCCCGTTTCGCTGCGTTGAAGGCAGTAATCGCGCGGCTCGCGGAATATCTCCTCCTGAGTTACGGTCCACGCCACCGATGCGACCGCCAGCGAAATTATGATCAGCCAATAGACTTGCTCGAATCCTGTCATTACGTTCCCTCGCGATTAAGAACTTTATACCTAAAACAAGAAAGGTGCTGACCGCATTTTACCGCGAATCAGCACCTTTCTTGTCACCTTGGAGCGTGTGCAGGAGTTTAGGTGCAACGTAGCCAGATTAACGCCCTGCGCACTGAGGGGTCTGTAATGCAATATACAAAGCTCGAATGATTTAAAGAAATATCATAGAGGCGTTCAAGGGGGAATATTATGAAGGCATTATGTTGGTACGGAACGCACGACGTGCGTCTAGAGGACGTTCCAGATCCGGAGATCGAACATCCGCGAGACGTCGTTCTGCAAATCACTTCTACGGCTATATGCGGGTCTGACCTGCATCTTTACAACGGCTTCATGCCGACAATGGAAAAGGGCGACATCCTCGGCCATGAAAATATGGGCGTGGTGGTCGCCAAGGGATCCGAGGTTAATAACCTGAACGTCGGCGACCGGGTCGTCGTTCCTTTCAACATCGCATGCGGCGAGTGTTTCTTTTGCAAGAAAACAATGTTCTCGCTGTGCGACCGATCCAATCCGAACGCCGAGGCGGCAGCGAAAGTAATGGGCCAATCGCCATCCGCGCTGTTTGGCTATTCGCATATGCTCGGCGGGTTTTCGGGCGGACAGGCGGAATACCTGCGCGTTCCTTTCGCGGACGTCGGGGCATTCAAGATCGAGAACGGCATCGCGGATGACAAGGTACTGTTCCTCTCGGACATCTTCCCGACGGGGTACATGGCTGCGGAGAACGCTGAGATCGAAGAGGGCGACACGGTCGCGATCTGGGGTTGTGGACCGGTCGGGCAATTTGCGATCAAATCTGCGTGGGACCTGGGTGCGGGACGCGTTATTGCGATCGACCATGTCACGGAACGGCTTGAGATGGCGTCGACTCACGGCAAGGCGGAAACGATCAACTTTGACGACGTCGATGTTTACGACGCGTTGATGGAGATGACCGATAAGCGCGGGCCGGACCGGTGCATCGACGCGGTGGGCTGCGAGGCTCACGCCGGCGGCACGGTCGACGGTACGGTCGATCGCATAAAGACTGCCGCATTTCTGGCGACCGACCGCCCGCACGTAATGCGTCAGGCGATCTGGTCTTGCCGAAAGGGCGGGACGATCTCGATCCCGGGCGTGTACATAGGCTTTGGCGATAAGATCCCCATCGGCGCGGCGATGAACAAGGGGCTGACGATCAAACAGGGGCAGACGCATACGCATCGTTACATGCCGCTGCTTTTCGACAAGATCGAGAAAGGCGATATCGACCCTTCGTTCGTGATCACGCACAAGCTGCCGCTTGCGGATGCACCTCAAGCATACGAAGCATTCAACGAGAAGAAGGATAACTGTATCAAAGTGGTACTTAATCCGTAGCGTCGGGCGTGTTATCGGCGGTATTTGCCACTAGCACGCGAGTTGCAATGGACAACTGTATTCAGCCGTGCAAGGAGTTCTTCTTATGGAAGCGAGAGCGACATTTCTAGGACATGCGATCCACCCGATGGCGATCGTTTTCCCGCTGGGCCTTTTGGCAACAGCGGCGATCTTCGACGCGGCGTATCTCATCTTTGGCGGCACCTCGATTCCGACAGCCTCATTTTGGATGATCGTCGCGGGGTTGGTCGGGTCGGCATTCGCGGCTTTGTTCGGCTGGATCGACTGGACGAAGATCCCGGAGGGGACGCGAGCGAAGAGCATCGGACTTTATCACGGCGGCGTCAATATGTTGGTCGCAGTCATTTTCGCTGTCGCACTCTATCTTCGGTGGGACGTTCCGACGGCCCCGCCGATGATCGCGGTGATCTTATCGTTCCTGGGCGTGGCGCTTTCGATGCTTGGGGGATGGCTAGGAGGCGAGTTGGTCGAGCGGCTTGGTGTAGCGGTGCACCCCGGAGCGCACATGGATGCCCCGAGTTCGCTCACGCATGATGATGCGAGGTCCGGTGCGGCGAAAGGCTAAGTAGTTGAAAAAAAGTTAGTTACAAAAAGGGGTAGTTGTATTACAATGAAGTTCAAACCGAAGAATTTAGAAGATCAGGTGATCGTTATAACCGGGGCTACGAGTGGGATCGGATTGGTCACCGCTCGAAAAGCAGCCGAACGCGGAGCGAAAGTTGTCTTGGCATCCCGGAACGAAGAAGCTCTGAGAAAGCTCGCCGACGAGATCAACGGTAACGGCGGAGAGGCGACTTGGGCGGATGCGGACGTCGCAAGCGAAGAAGACGTGCTGAAGATCGCTGCAGAAGCTCTCAGCAAGTTCGGAACGATCGACACGTGGGTCAACAACGCGGGCGTGTCCATCTACGGCAAGATCGAAGAGGTTCCGCTCGAAGATTCGAAACAGCTCTTTGAAACAAACTTTTGGGGCGTGGTGAACGGTTCGGTCATCGCAGCACGCAACATGAAAACGACCGGCGGTACGATCATTAACATAGGCAGCACGCTGTCCGACAGGGCGATCCCGATCCAGGGAATGTATTGTGCATCGAAACATGCCGTCAAAGGCTTCACCGATGCGTTTCGAATGGAACTGGAAGCCGAGAATGCTCCGGTTTGCGTAACGCTCGTGAAACCCGGAGCGATCGACACGCCCTACATAGATCACGCTAAGAGCTATCTCGGCGTTGACCCGATCAACCCGCCGCCGGTTTACGCCCCCGAAACTGCGGCCGATGTCATTCTGCATTGCGCAGAACATCCGGTTCGGGACGCCTTTGTCGGAGCCGGTGGCAAGATGATATCGCTGCTTGGCAAGATCGCTCCGCGGTCGACAGACCTGATCATGGAAAACACCATGATCGAAATGCAGAAGTCAGACGAGTCAAAAGAAAGAAGGCTCGAGAGCCTCTACGAATCGAACGATTCAAGGCTTGCCGAACGTGGCGGATATCCCGGCCACGTTGCGGAAAGCAGCCTGTATTCCAAGGCCGCGATGCACCCGGTCATTACCGGAACTGCGATCGCGATCGGAGCTTTCGGAGCAGGCGGATTGGTTTACGGTCTCACACGGACCGCAAAACGTGCTCGGTCATCGAGCGAGCGCGAATCACTAAGGACGAGTCAGGAAAACAGGACAAGTCAGGTACACAACCAGTAAGGAGAAAAAACAACTATGCTTTGGACAATCGTTATCATTTTATTGGTGCTATGGGCACTAGGGTTCGGGTTTGCAGGAGAAGCGGTCGGAAGCCTTATACACATCCTCTTGGTTGTGGCGGCGATCGTTATCGTGCTCAGCCTGGTACGCGGACGCGGAACCAGCGTCTAGGTAGTGAACACACGAACTTCGTTTAGGCCGGGTAATACGCGGCACACTGCGAAGTTCGTTCACAAATAACACAAACGGGAAAGGCCGTCCGGTGACATCCGGAGGGCCTTTTTCTAATTATCCACAGTTTATCCACGGTAAAATCCAGACCTCGCCACCTTTTTTCGAACTCGGAAGCGGGCAGAATTAGTTGTATCGACGACCGGGACAGTTGTCCCGATGACTGGGACAGTGGTCCCGATGACTGGGACCGTTGTCCCGATGACTGGGACTGTTGTCCCGATGACTGGGACCGTTGCCCCGATGACTGGGACAGTGGTCCTGATGACTGGGACAGTGGTCTCGACGACTGGGACAGTTGTCCCGATGACTGGGACAGTGGTCCTGATGACTGGGACAGTGGTCCCGATGACTGGGACAGCTGTCCCGATGGCTGGGACAGCTGATGTTTAGGCGTTACAACGCCGGTTTCGAGCGATCCTAAATGAAAAAAAGCCCAGGAGGGCTCCCGAGCCTTGAGAATTTAGCGATCTTTGGTCGCCATGGACCTATTTATCGGTGCCGGTGAATACGAGCAGTTCGGTATCGCCATTGAACAGATGAAGACGGCCCTCGCGGATCTCGTATCGGTTCGCTTCCTGCAAGCCGCTCATAAAGCCCCGCTCGATCTCCATTCGATCGTCCTCGATACACGCCCGCATAGTTTGAATAATGTCGAAAAAGCGAATGGTCGCCTCTTTGGCCTCATAGCTGCCGCCGAACGAATTGCAGCTCGAGTTGCCGCCGGCGCTCGCCTTTTCTTTGTCGAACACGAGAAACGCCTGTTCCTCTTGCTCGCCGACCTCCGTCCCCTTTATCGACGCGAGCAGCCACTTCTTCGATTCCAACTCGGTGTCGCCGGTGCTTATGCCGCCGGTCGCGGTGAACCGCGCCAGCTCGCGACGGCCGTTCATCAGCTTGAGCGTGCTGCCTTTGAGCTTGTATGACGTCGCTTTCTGCAATGCGTCGAGGAATTCGGCCTCCCTCTGCATCACGCCGTCTTCCAGACAAGCCATCCGCGTCGACCCGGCGCCGGAGAATTGGACCGCCTTCTCACCGATCTCCAGGACACCAAAGATCCGGTTGCATCCGCCGCTGCCGGTGAATCGCTCACGGCTTTCTTCAATAAAGATCGAGGCTTCGGACGTGACCGCTTTCTTATTCAGATGTGTAAGTTTCCAATGGGTTTCAAACAATGACGGATCGGACGATGCTTCCGCAGTTCGAAGTCCCATCCCGCCGAAAAGTAACGTGAAGATAATTGCTGTAAATATGACTCTCATTTTGTTTCCCCCAATATTCATTCGACGACGAACCTCCGCCGTCAATCTTAGAACGCCCGGGACGCCGAGTTCTTGCATCCGTCGAAACTCTTTTCCCACCCCTTGCTCTGCGATGTATAATATTTATTTAATGTTCGCCTGATAACGCCGTCTGCAACGGCTTTGCATTGATTTGCATCACTTTGTTGATAATTTTGGCGTTGAGCCATCTTCCCGGTTAGCCTCATTGCAGCTTTGATTTTGGAGACTCGTATGTTCAAGTCCAGCCCGCTTTTTCGAATTTGCTTCACGTTCGTACTGATCGCTACGCTTTCGTTCGCCGCGTTCGCGGACACCATCAGGCTCAAGGACGGCAGCATTATCAAGGGCCGCATTACAGGCTTCACGGGCGGAACGTTTGTCGTTACCGTGGGCGAAGGCGCGCGCCAGCGGCAGCTTTCATTCACGGCCGCGGAAGTGGAATCTATCGAATTTTACTCGCCGGGTGCGTCTGATGGCAGGCTCGCCTCATCGACACGCCAGCCCGCCGCCAACGACCGCGTCGTCGTGACCAACAACACCGGGGGGGTCGTCCGTACCACGCCGCCTCCCACGACTACGACACAGACTAACCAAACCGCCGTGCGGCAGCCACCGGTAAGGCAGGCGCCCGTCGCCTCTACGCCGCCGCCTGTTGTGCAGACGCCGGTTCGTACATCTGCAACTCAACCGGTCGAACTGAACATCGAGGTACACGCCGATAACACCTCGAACGGCTGGACCAACTCCGGCTGGGTGGTTCGCAAGGGCCAGCGGATCCGTATCGTAGGCAGCGGCGAAGTTTCTATTGGGAACGGCCGCCGCGTCGGGCCGAGCGGTTCAGCTGATATCGAGGATCCCGACAAGCTCCTCGTCGCAGTTCCGACCGGGGCACTGATCGCGGTGATCGGTGATGACAACAACGACTTTATGTATATAGGTGCAGATCGCGAGTTCGTCGCGGCCCGCGACGGGGCCCTGTTCCTCGGCGTTAACGAGGGCGACCTTGACGATAACTCCGGCACCTTTTCGGTGCGGATCGAGATCTATCCGGAGGCGGGCAGCTAACTTTGACCAACCAAATGGCGGCGCCGGGTATCTAACGCAGTAAGCATCTTGCAGGATAACTAATGAAAAATTTACAACAGCGATCGATCGTCGTTGCCGCGTTCCTTATTGTTTCTCTATTCGGGGGAACGATGCAGCTGGCCGCACAGTCCAGGCCGCAGCGGCCCGACCAACGCACCGGCGATGGAAAACGCAATGAGCGCCCCACCCCCAAAACCCAAGAAGAGCTGCGCAAAGAAGCCGAAGAAAAAGAGCGGCTCGAGGCAGAACGCAACGCGGTTGTTGAAGACGATATCGTCAAGATCGAAACGAACGTCGTCAATGTTGACGCCGTCGTGCTGAACAAAAAGACCGGACAGATCATTACGGGCCTTACGCGCGAGAATTTCGCGATCTTTGAGAATGGCGTCAAGAAGGACATCGCGAGCTTCGCAACACCCGAGCAGCCGATAACCGTTACGCTCGTGCTCGAATACAGCAAATGGAGCGAGGTCTTTGGCCGGGCGACCGGCGGCTATTTCGAGCCGGGACACTACGAAACAGTTCGCCCTGTGGCGCAGTTCATTTCACGATTTATCAAACCGCCCGATGATTACGCGTCGGTGATCGCATTTGATATGCGACCCACACCCATCACGGATTTCACCAACGATCCGGGCCGCATACGGCAGACGGTCGACCTTTTGCTCCGCAACCAACCGGCATTCCGCGAGAATAATTTGTTTGACGCGCTAAAGCTTGCGCTTGTAGGCGGGGAGGCAGATTCGATCGTGCTCGACCGTTCCGAGGCTCGGAAGATGGATTACGTCGGCATGCGGGACATCCGGGCGCAACGAAGGGCGATAATCCTCGTCGCGTCGGGCATCGATACATTCAGCAAGATCAACTACAGCCAGGTGCGAAAGGTCATTCAGGAAGCGGGCGTGCCGATCTATATCATCAGCACCGGCAACATGTTCTTTAAGCGTTTTGAAAGCCAGCTGGGTGCGACCGACAGCATCACTGGGATGCCGGGCCGCCTGACGTTCATGCAGGCACAGAACGCGATGAACACGTTTGCGAAAGAATCGGGCGGGATGCATTTTCAAATGACGTTCCCGAGCGAGGTGCCGGGTTATCTGACGTCCATCGACGCGCTGATGCGCAGCCAATACAGCCTCGCTTACGATCTCGACGAAAAGCATGAACCCGGCAAGCGGTACAAGCTTGAGGTAAAGGTCGACGTTGACGGCGACGGCAACTATGACGACAAGCAGTTTGAGGTTAGACACCGGCCGTTCGTGACCCTCGAAAAAGAGGATACAAAAAAATAAGGCCGATACGGCATCAGATACACGAGGCGGCTTCGAGCCGCCTTTTTACTTGGGTTCGGCGCTGATTGCTGTTAGGCTGATTAATTGCGCAGTTTGTATGAACAAAAAGATAGTAGAAAGCCATAAGCGAAAGCTCGCAGTAGAAGAGGGCTATGTCATCCGGCATGCGGCCCCGCTGCGCATCGCGCTTTGCTACCCGAATACGCACAGTATCGGGATGGCGAATCTTGGCCTGCATACGATGTACGAGCTGTTCAACGCGATCCCGGATGTCGCATGCGAACGCGTTTTTCTTCCGGATCCGGACGAGATGGCGGAGTATGAAAAGTCGCGCACGCCGCTGCTATCGCTGGAGACGAGTTCACCGGTTAGAGACTTTGACGTTGTCGCGTTCTCGATCTCCTTTGAGACGGACTACCTGAATATGGCGAGGATGCTCCAGCTTTCGGGCATCCCCGTGTTGTCGCGTGATCGCACACATCATGATCCGCTCGTGATAATGGGCGGTGCGGCGTCGTTTCTGAATCCCGAGCCGATCGCCGATTTCACGGACCTGATCGCGGTTGGCGAGGGTGAGATCCTTGCATATCAGCTCGTCGATCATCTTTTCCAACACGATTCGCGCGAAGAGCTTTTGCTCGCACTCGCACGCATCGGCCGCGGCTTTTATGTTCCGGCGTTCTACGACCCCATCTACAACGACGACGGAACCGTTTTCGATTACGTTGCTAAGCACGAAGGCGTCCCGCGACGTGTGGGCCGTGCACTAGCATCGGTCAATCCTAAAGAAGGCACGCTTCGCCGGGCCATGAAGCGTGGCGAGAATGAGCTTGCGGAGTTCCTTTTAAATCAGGACACGTTCTGCCCTTCGACCGCCGTATGGTCGCCGGGTGCTGAGATGGGCGACCGGCTGCTGATCGAGATCTCGCGAGGTTGTTCGCAGGGATGCCGCTTTTGCTGGGCAGGCTATAACTACTATCCGCCGCGCGTCGTTCCGGCGAAGGACATTCTCGCAAAAGCCGCTGAGTGGCGTCACAAGACCGATAAGATCGGCCTCGTTTCCACAGCCGTTTGCGATCATCCCGAGATCTCAACGATCCTCCGTGAGCTGCGTGCGATGGAGTATCGCATTTCTGTTTCGTCACTGCGGCTTGATCAGATCTCGGACGAGCTGCTGGACGCTCTTGTCGAATCGAACGATCAGCAGATAGCCGTCGCACCGGAGACAGGTTCCGACCGCCTCCGCCGCGTAATCAACAAAAATCTGACGAACGACGAGATCGTCGACATCTGCGGCGCCGTCTTTGACCGCGGGATGCTCACGATCAAACTTTATATGATGGTTGGCTTACCGACCGAGACTCAGGAAGACCTCGATGAGATGTTCGTCCTCGTCGAACGGATCAAAGACCGGATGCTCGAGGCCGGCAAGCGGTTTGGCCGTGCGGGAAAGATCATCCCCTCTCTAAACGGCTTTGTGCCCAAGCCGAATACGCCGCTTCAGTGGGATGCGATCTGCAGCGAAAAGGAATTGAAGAAGCGGATCAAGTACGTTTGTAAGGGTCTGAACAAGATCCCGAATGTCGAGGTGCGATTTATGTCCGCACGCATCGCGCATGAGCAAGCACTTTACTCATCCGGCGACCGCACGGTTGCGAAGGTTATCGATGCAGCGGCTCGGCATGGCGGCGATCTGAAGGCGGCGATTCGCCAAACGAATACGGATGTGGCATTCCACACTTCGCGAGACCGCTCTTACGATGAGTTTCTCCCGTGGTCGATCGTCGACTCAGGCCTTTCGTTCGAATTTCTTCGCACCGAACACGAAAAAGCACGCGAAGCTCTTTCAAGCCTCCCGTGCCCTGCGGTCGAAAAATGTACTACCTGCGGGGTTTGCCCTTCAACCTGGCTTGCCGACGCCCCGCCGGCCCTTATCCAGATCCAACCTGCAAAAGTCCGCGCCGCCATGGGCGTCGCCTGATCACTGCTTGAGCAAATAGCCTGTCGGCGTCGCTTTATAATTAAAGTCGTAGGTGTATTTGTAAACGCCGAAAGGTAGGATCGGCACTTCCTGTCGGTAAGCGACGTGAGCATAGATCCCGCCTGCGTCGGCCTTGATGTCCATGTACGCATCGTGCGGAATATTGTTGACACTCGCCGCACGGGTCACTGATGCCTTCACGACATCGAGCGGCTTCATTTGGCCACTCGCCGCCAGCCCTTTCACCACTGCCGAATCCATTTCCGATCTGAAATTCGCTCCGTTGTAGGCCACCGGGATGTAGTTATAGCCGGCATTTGCCACCAACACCAGACCGATGATGATCAGCAGAAACTTAGTTGATGCAGCGCCGCGCTCCGCTGCGCGTTTGTTTGATATCACCGAATTGTTCATCTTGTTTCGCTCCTCGTGGAAAATCTGAGAGCAAATTATCTTTGGATAACGGCCTTGATCGAATCGAGGACCATCCCGCGGGGAATGTCATTTTCGTTGACGATCATAGGTTTGCCGATCGAACGCAGAAGAATGAACTGTAATGAACCCGAGACCGCCTTTTTGTCGTGTTTGAATGACGCGAGCACGTCGCGGGGCTTGATGCTGGCGACCGGCGGAAGGCCGCCGACCTGACCAACAACATCGTATAACAAGTCTATATCATTTTTGCCCAACAATTCAAGT
Source organism: Pyrinomonadaceae bacterium (assembly GCA_041751195.1). Classification (GTDB taxonomy): domain Bacteria; phylum Acidobacteriota; class Blastocatellia; order Pyrinomonadales; family Pyrinomonadaceae; genus OLB17. Next base: position 52,513 of record JBGSXX010000003.1, read on the forward strand.
CTTTTCGAAAGCTCAGCAGCGAAGAGCATGCCGTAACCGACGGCTTCCCCATGGCGAAAGCGGCGATAATTGGTCACGTGCTCGAGCGCGTGTGCGAACGTGTGGCCAAAATTGAGGATCTTCCGCGATTTTGGGCTCGTGTTCGAGGTGGATTCGCGTTCGTCGGCTCGTACGATCGAAGCCTTAAATTCGACCTGCTCGGTGATGAGATCAGCGATCTTGTCGCCAGCCGTCTGCAAATCGCCGGATAAGGTGCCGACGGGATTTTCGACTAGGAACTCTTGCACGTTCGTGATCATTCGCTTTCCGCCAATGGCCCCGTGTTTAACCGCCTCGCAGAATCCGGCTGTCAGTTCCCTTTTTGGCAGAGTCGCAAGCACTTCCGGGTCTATCAGAACGGCTCGAGGCTGATAGAACGCACCGACAGCGTTCTTTCCCCACCTCGTGTTTACGCCTGTTTTCCCGCCTACGGATGAGTCGATCATCGCCAACAAAGTCGTCGGCACTTGGTAAAACGCGATCCCGCGAAGATATGTCGCCGCCGCAAATCCTGCGAGGTCGCCGACCACGCCACCGCCAAGTGCGATGATCGAATCAGTCCGCGTAATGCCGGCCCCACCCAGCGATTCCAACGTGCGGCCCAATGTCGTGAGATTCTTAAACCGCTCCCCGTCGCCGATCAGATGCGTGCTTACGGCGAATCCGGAACGCGTCAGTTCGGCCACTACAGGCCGGCCGTACAGCCCAAGGACCTTTTTATTCGAGACGATCGCAACGCGGGAGCCGCGTTCCGCCGATGTGGCCACCCATTCGCCAACAGTCGCGAGTGCCCCCGGCTCGATAGTGATATCGTATGCCCCCGAAGCGCTAGCAGTTTTGATCTGGATCTTTCGGCGGGACATTTTACGCACCTAAAGAATCGCGAATGACGCCGGCCAGCTGTTCGGCAAGTTGGTCGATCTCGCCCTGATCTTTCCCTTCGATCATCACCCGTGCGAGGTTCTCGGTGCCGGAATATCGAAGCAAGAGCCGCCCGCTGCCATTCAACTTATCTTCCACAGCTTGAGACGCGGTCGCTATCGCGGCGTTCTCTTCGAACGGCTGCTTTTCGCGAACCTTTACGTTGACGAGGATCTGCGGGTACCGCTTGAAGCCCTCGGTAAGTTCGGACAAGGACTTGCCGCGTTCGACCATCGCTTCCAGTACGGCCGTCGCGGTCATCATGCCGTCGCCGACGAGGCTTCGTTTCGGGAAAATAATGTGGCCGGATTGCTCGCCGCCCAACTCGCCTTGTGATCTAAGAAGCTCCTCAAGCACATACTTGTCGCCAACGTTCGCACGGATCAGTTCGATGCCGCGCGACTGCAATGCTTCTTCGAGCCCGAAATTGCTCATCACAGTTGCGACAACGGTCCCGCTTTCCAGCTCACCGTGCTCTTTTAGGAGCCTCGCGAGGATCCAAAGTGTTTGATCACCATCGACGTTCTCGCCGAGCTCGTTCACAAATAGGACCCGGTCTGCGTCGCCGTCGAATGCTATGCCGATCGACGCACCTACCTCTTTGACCTTGTCGCGAAGCGGGTCGAGATAGAGCGAGCCGCAGTTGTCATTGATATTGCGGCCGTCCGGCGAGCAATTAATCACCGTGAAGTCGGCTCCAAAACGTTCAAAGAGATTGGGCGCGATCGTGGACGCCGCACCGTTGGCGCAATCCATCACGATCCTCATCCCGCTAAGGCTCAGGTTCGGAAAGTGTGACGAGATTCCATCAAGATATGCCTCGCAAAAGTCGTGCTCCCGGTCGGAAGAGACCTCGACGGAGATCGTTGGGGTCGCGGTGCCGGAGTGAGCGAAGATCTCAGCCTCTATCGCGCGTTCGATATCGCCCGAAGCTTTTTTGCCCGACGGCATAAAGATCTTAAGGCCGTTGTCGTGATACGGGTTGTGCGAGGCGCTGATTACGATGCCGCCGTCGAATGAGAAGTGCTTGGTGACAAAAGCGACGCCGGGCGTGGTTATTACGCCTGCCGACTCACAGACCGCACCGACGCTCGTGGCTCCGGCGTGAAACGCACGCTCGATCCACTCCCCGGACTCACGGGTGTCGCGTCCGGTTATAAAATTTGGGGAGCGGCTCAACGCCGTTTGAAACTGCTTAGCCGCGGCTGCGCCGATCGCGTAAACCGTTTGCTCATCAAGCGGAAACTGGCCGGCTTCTCCGCGGATTCCGTCAGTGCCGAAGAGCTTTGTTTTGGTGATGTCAGGCTTCATAAAACTAATGCTCTAGAGTAAACGTTGAATAGCCGAAAATCTACGAAGACCGGCACAAAAGCATAACGTTTCGTTGTGAATGTCATAAAAAATCCAATTTAGGTTGACAACTATATTGCTGATGGGCGAATCTATTAATTATCCGAGGCCACATTCGCCCGTGGCCAAAACAATCAATTAATCACTCTCCGGAAGTATCAGAAACCCATGATCAAAGCATTTTCGTACGCGTTCATAATCTCCTTCATCGCTGTCGGTTCGGCCGTTTCGCAAAGTTCAGCTAACGGAAAAAATGTTGAGGTGGTCGTAACGGACCGCACCACGACGGCCAAAGCGCCGGTACCAAAGGCAGCTCCGACCCCGCTAGTTGTTGGCCGCCCGCGGATCGCCGAAGAGACGCAAACCGAAGCCGCCAACGCCGCTGTAGCCGTCCCCGTAGCCAGTGCTTCTACCGGTGCCGCTCGCGTGCTTTCGTTCAACGAGATCAAAAGCAAAATAGCAGAAGGCCGCAGGCAGTTGCAGACCCGGCCGCTGGTCACTTCGCAGGTCGGTTCGCGATTCGAGGGCATCGAAACCGTTCGCGTCGCTTTTCACAATTGGCGAACCAACGAGCTCGATTATGTAGTTCTAACGAAGGACTCGTTCCTTTCAACCCGTGAGGAAAAACAGTTGACGTCCGAGAACGGGTTACCGATCACGCTGCGAACGATCCGGGGGAATGGAGTTAACACGCCGGTGACGATCACCGACGGAAGCGGTATGAATCACCTTCCGCTGCTCGTTCAGTATCCGCGGGTGGCGAATGGTCAGTTTCAGGAAATGGCATATTATATGTCAACACATCCGGGCCTGATCACACCGGAGGTCGTCGGTGCCGGCAAGATATACGTTCGAAACGTGATCGATATCGCTCGTGACCGGCTTCGCGAACGCAATATCACGATCCAGCCCAGGATCGCTGACATGGCCGAACGCCTCGCTGTTGTAGAGCACGTTGATCACGCACGCTTCCGCAACGAGATCCATCAGAGTATTTATAACGACGTTTTCACACTCTTCGCGTTGAACGAGGGCGGAACATATCGTTACGCCGTCAGCTCGGCCAACGCAGGCGGGATGGTGCAGATGATCCCTTCGACCTATCGAATGGTGCGTGCACAATATCCGCAGGTGCCGTTGATGCCGGATTTTGTTGAGGGAATGCGTGATCACATCAACGCCGCCCAGGCGATGCTGCTTTACATGCAATGGACGTGGGACGACCTTCGCGTGAGGCCTGCGATCTCAAATGCCCTGCTGACGGGGATCGCGACGCAAGAGCAACTGATGGCGGCGGGCTATAATTCGAACCCCGCACGGCTTGCAGGTTACATCAACCGCGGTGGTGCTAATTGGACAACGCTGATCCCGCGCGAGACACAGATGTACCTTCAGATCTATGCGTCGGTCGTTCAGAACGTTCCGCAGACGCCACGAACGAAGTAAACCGAAACAATTCAGGAATTGAGGCCGGGTGCGCGATCATCCGGCCTTTTCCTTTGCGAGCATGATCTCAGTGACCCTCGCCTGGACATCCGAGAATGTCAGGTTGACGAGGTTACCGTCGTGAAAGAATTTGTCGCTGCTGACCTCGATCGCTGCATATGCGGGCAGTTGGTAATCCTGCATCTCCCCTTCATTCGCAAAGTCGACGCGTCCACGATTCAAACCCCAGAGCTTCCCAAGATATATATCGAGCAGTACCGCACGTCCGTCGTGCGTTGATTCATAGCGGTTCTTGCGTATCTCGATTCCCTCGAACGGCTGGAGCACGGCATGTTCGTGTTCGGAAAGCTCTATCGCCGAAACTTCGCAAATTGAGAGGCCGGCATCGTCTGTATATATATGCTGTTCAAAAAATCGGCGCCAGGCTTTTGCCTGCGGATAACGCACGGAGCGTAATCGCAGGCGCGTTTCGTGTATGTAGTTGTCGAAAAGCTGTAGGTGCTCGCTCGCCGGAGTTAGCGGCTCGGGCAGCGCTTCAAATAAAAATGTCCTAGAAAACTCGATTCTCGTTGTATTGTCCATTTCCTTATTCTTTATTATAGTTAGAGGTTTGAACTAAATGAAAGTTGACGGAATTGGCGGCCTCCCGCCCGGAAATAGTATGTATCTACGAATTTTGATCGTTGTTCTTATATTGATCGTTGCGATATTAGCTCATGGCTGCGGAGGGACGGCAGAAGACAATAACACGGCGAATACGGCGAACACCGGCAACACAAACACGACCACCGTCGGAACCAAGCCGACCCCGATAGTAAAGCAGAATGAAGCCCCGACCCTGTCGCCGGTTTATCAGGCTTACTGCGCGGCCATGGTTAAGAAAGACGAGGCAGCGCTTCGCCGCATCTATTCGTCTGACACCATCGAGTATTTTGAGGAGCAGATGAAAATTGACGGCAAGACTTCGCTGATCGATTATATCTACGAAGATAAGGTGTCGCCCGAAATGTGCGAGGTCTTCGACGAAACGATCACCGGCGACGAAGCCGTCGGCTTTATCCGCTCTGCGTCGTACCCGAACGGGCTCGATGTGGTGTTTGTCAGAGAAAATGGCGAATGGAAACTGACAAATCGTAGTCCCAAGGTGAACATCCCCACGAAATAGTCACGATTTCAATAGGTCGAATGTAAAAAAGAGCGGCATCAATACCGCTCTTTTTTATCTTCGTTACGGGGCGATTGTTACTGCCCTGACGCCTTCGCCTCTGCACCATAGGGGGGCAGAATAACCCGGGCCGCCTTCTCTTTCTTCAATCCTAGAGCCCAGTCTGCCTGCATCAGCGTGTGGATATCGCGCGTTCCCTCGTAGATCACAGCTGCCTTACAATTACGTAAATACCGCTCCACCGGGTAATCGTTGGTGTATCCGTTCGCCCCATGGATCTCTATCGCCATCGATGCAGCCTTTTCCGACCGGATCGTCGCCTGCCACTTCGCCAAACTCGCGGCCTTTGCCGACGGCTTACCCTGATTCTTCAAATATCCGCACTTCAGCCAGAGCAAATGCGACATTTCATAATCGGCTTCCATGTCAGCGATCTTCTGTTTGACGAGCTGGAAGTTAGCTATCGTCTGGCCCTGCACTTCACGCGTGTTTGCATAAGCTACCGACGCATCCCGCGACGCACGAATGACCCCTGTCGCACCGGAGGCGACCGTATAACGGCCGTTCTCAAGTGAGAACATCGCGATCTTAAATCCTTCGCCTTCTTTACCAAGCATATTCGCCTGCGGCACTCTGACATCCTGCAGGGAAAAGTAGCCGGTGTTCCCTGCCTTGATCCCTAACTTGCCGTGCAGCGTTCCGCTAGAAAAGCCCTCCATCGAACGTTCGACGATAAAGCAGCTGATGCCGCTGTAGTCGCGGGCTTTTTGCTTCTCCAGGTCGGTCCAGCAAAAGAAGAGAAAATGATCCGCAACGTCGCCAAGCGAGATCCACATCTTCTCTCCGTTCAATATCCAGTCGTCGCCGTCGCGCTTTGCATACGAACGCATGCCGACTACGTCAGAACCGGCGTTCGGCTCAGTCAGGCCAAAGGTCGCAAGCTTTTCGCCCTTCGCCTGCGGGACGAGGTACTTCTGCTTCTGCTCTTCGGTTCCCCAACTGAAAACGCTGAGCGAGTTGAGCCCAACGTGCACCGACATCGCAACCCGCAAAAACGTGTCGCAAGCTTCAAGTTCTTCGCAGACGATCCCAAGCGAGATGTAATCAAAACCCGCGCCGCCGTACTCTTCGGGGATGCAAACGCCCATCAGGCCCAGCTCGGCCATCTTATCGAAAACGCTTCGTTCAAAGTGAGACTTCTCGTCCCACTCCTTGATATGCGGCTCAACTTCGCCCTTAACAAACTCGCGCACCGTATTGCGCAACGCTAAATGTTCTTCAGTTAGTTCAAATTCGATCACAGTTGTAAATTACCTCACTGAAAGGATGTCTATGTTAGAATTCGTGAGAAATGCAAATTCAGAGTCTAACACTTCGCACTTCCAACTGCCCAACTGCGCAGCCACCTACTCGCCATTTTTGATCATTATGAATCGCAAAACTTTTCTGAACACTGCACTTATCCTTTGCTTCATCGCCTGGGGCACTTCTGCGCAGACGGCGCCAACGGCGATCCCTGAGATGCCCAAGCTCCTAACGGTGCGCGAGCAAATGGAGGTCCGGGAAACCTGGTTGCGGACACGGCTCGGCCAGCGGCTTTTGCCGATGATGAAACGGCACGGCGTTGGTATGTGGATCGTCGTCAATGAAGAATTCAAAAGCGATCCGGTGACGCATCATATTGTCCCGCCGATCCCGATGGTCGGGCGTCGCGACATCTTCATCTTCATCGACAAAGGCGAGAGGATCGAGCGGATCGCGATGGTCCGTTACGAAGAAGAACGGCTCCGAAACCATTACCGGATGGTAATGCCGGCACGTGACAAATTTGGCGAAGAGCTTCGAAAGATTGTTGATGATGCTGATCCCGCCACTATCGCTCTTAACATCGGCGGCGACCGCGGCCAGCAAAGCGGGCTCTCGCACGATGCATATAAATTCCTTGCAGAAGCACTTGGGGCCGAGAACGAAAAGAAGTTGATATCCGCCGCCTCGCTGCTAACGGAGTTTTTCGACACCCGCCTGGCCGATGAACTCGAACATTATCGCAATGCCGTCCACGTAACCGACATCATCACCCGGCGAGCGTTTTCAAACGAAGTGATCACGCCTGGCAAGACGACCGTCGGCGATGTCCGCTGGTGGATGATGCAGCAGGTGAACGATCTGGGGCTTACGATCTGGTTCCAGCCAGATATCCGCATCCAGCGGCAAGCAGCCGCGTCCGAGACGAGCGGACCTTTCCTCGGCACGGCTAAAGAAGCTGATGTCATCCGGCGCGGCGACCTCATCCATGTCGATTTCGGACTGGAATACATGGGCCTTAGCACGGACTGGCAAAAGCACGCCTACATCTTAAAAGAAGGCGAGACCGACGTACCGGCCGGGCTCAGGACAGCATTGCTCAGTACGAACAAGCTGCAGGACATCCTTTTCAGCGTCGCACGCGCGGGAATGACCGGAACTGAGGTCTACGAAAAGACCATTGCAGAGGCCAAACGGCAGGGTTTGGAGGCACTGATCTATTCACACCCCATCGGCACGCACGGTCACGGCCTCGGCCCGTCCATCGACTTCCGCGGCAACATCGGCGGCGGTGCAAATAAGATCATTCCCGGTTCCTATATGTCGATCGAACTCAACACCTCGACCGCCGTTCCCGAATGGAGCGGGCAAAAAGTGACGATCATGGCAGAAGACGACGCCGTGATGACCCCCCGTGGTTACGAGTTCATCCGCCCACGCCAAACCGAGATATACATCATCAAATGATCACGGTCGCCGAAGCTCTGAAAATTATCAAGGGCGAGGTGGCTCCGCTGAAGTCGGAGCGCGTCACTATTGACGACGCCTTGGGCAGGGTCCTCGCCGAAAACATCGAAGCCGACACCGACATGCCGCCATTTGACCGCTCACAGATGGATGGCTATGCGGTGCGGACTCGCGACACACGAGCCGCTCCCGTCAAACTCGCAATCGTAGGCGAATCCGCCGCCGGAAGTGCTTGGAAGGGCGAACTGAAACGGGGCGAGGCCGTACGAATAATGACCGGGGCTCCGCTGCCCGCGGGCGCCGATTCGGTGCAAAAGGTTGAGCATACGTCGGAGCACGACGGCGTCGTGACGATCGACGATGCCACCGAGAAGGGCCGTTACATCGTTCGCCGCGGAACCGAAGTAAAAGTTGGGGCGACGGTTTTGTCGGCCGGCGAAATAATTTCGGCACGATCGATCGCGGTTCCCGCTGCGTTTGGTTACGCCCGCGTCCGCGTGGCGAGGCGACCCCGGGTAGCGATCATGGCGACCGGAGCCGAGATCGTGGATATCGCACGGCGACCGAAGCCGGACCAGATCCGAAACTCGAATTCCGTGATGCTGGCATCGCTCTGCGATGAAGCCGGTGCAATCGCTGAGATCCTGCCGGCTGCGGGTGATGACCTGTCGGAGCTTAAGGACCGTATAGCAACGGCCGTAAGAACGTGCGACATCCTTGTTACCACGGGCGGCGTATCCGTCGGCAAATATGACCTAACGAAAACGGCACTGTCTGAACTTGGTGCGCAGATATTTTTTGAAAAGCTCCGGCTGAGGCCCGGGAAGCCCACCGTTTTTGCAAAGCTCAAAAAGACGCACATCTTCGGGCTGCCGGGAAATCCCGTTTCGGCGGCGGTGACATTTTACCTATTCGTTCGCTATGCCGTACGCCTGATGATGTCGGCGAGCGAGACCGGCTTACTGCAGTCCACCGCAATACTTGCACGCGATGTTAAGGGCACACGCGAGCGTGACTCGTACTTGCCTGTCCGCATGCAAACCGACGCGAAAGGAACGATGATCGCGGAACCGCTGCGGTGGCACGGTTCATCGGATTTTGCCGGGTTTGCCGGCTCGGACGGCTTGGCGATCATCCCGCGATCTGAGGTGATCTCGAAGGGAGCGATGGTCCGAGTGCTGCACTTGCCTAATGCGTGACACCCCACTCCTTATACCGCCGTTTCGACTTGACCTTGACTGACCTTTTCGATACTCTATCAGTTCGCTTTTTTGCGAAAATATCTATCAGTGTAGGCAATTATGAGTACTTACTTTCCGAGCGGAAAAGGATTGGCCGACAACCGAAAGTGGTTGGTCGTTGATGCACAGGGCAAGACGGTCGGCCGACTGGCAACCGAGATCGCCCGCATGCTATCGGGCAAGAACAATCCGGCGTGGACACCGTTCATCGACATGGGCGACCATGTAGTGGTGATAAACGCCCGTCACGCAGTATTTAAGGGTTCAAAGAACGACCAGAAACTCTATCGCCGTCATACGCTATATCCCGGTGGGCTTCGCGAAACGACCGTCAAGGAAATGTTCGAAAAGAAGCCTGAAAAGGTGATCGAACTTGCGGTAAAAGGCATGCTGCCGAAGACGAAACTCGGCCGCGCGATGTACAAAAAATTGAAGGTTTACGCGGATGCCGAACATAGGCACACTGCTCAAAAACCGGAGGCAATAGAAATTTAGCAGGTTGTTGGGATCTCGACTTAGATCCAAAAACGATATATGGCAGACATTCAATATTACGGCACAGGCCGCAGAAAAACATCGACCGCCCGCGTTTACCTGCGGCCCGGTAACGGCGACATCATTGTCAATCGCCGCGATTTTGACACATATTTTCCGAACGAAGCGTTGCGGATGATCATCCGCCAGCCGCTTAGCCTGACCGACACCCTCGGCAAGTTTGACGTTCTCGTCAATGTCGACGGCGGTGGAACGGCGGGTCAAGCCGGAGCGGTTCGCCATGGCATCACGCGTGCTTTGATGGAATTTAATGCAGACCTTCGCCCGGCTCTCAAAAAGGCGGGCTTAGTAACACGCGACCCGCGTCAGAAAGAACGTAAGAAGTACGGTCAGAAAGGCGCACGTAAGCGGTTCCAGTTCTCGAAGAGATAATCAATGTTTCAAGCCCGTTCACCTTTGGCTCTCGGGTTCGATACAAATCCATCGCCGAAATACCTTGGTTTAGCAAAAGTTTCCGGCGAGTACACAAACCAATAAGTCAGGAGATATAAAGTTTTGGCTACAGTTACGATGAAAGAACTTCTCGAAGCAGGAGTTCACTTTGGTCACCAGGTCCGCCGTTGGAATCCCAAGATGAAGGAATACATCTTTGGCGAACGCAACGGCATTTACATCATTGATCTGCAAAAAACGCAGAAGCTGTTCCGCGACGCTCTCAGCTACGTTCAGGAATCGCTCACGGAACGGCCCAATCAAAAGATCCTTTTCGTCGGCACCAAGCGACAGGCTCAGGACGCGATCAAAGAAGAGGCCGAACGCTGTGGGCAGTATTACGTGAACAACCGCTGGCTCGGCGGACTTCTCACGAACTATCAGACAGTTCAAAAGTCGATCCAAAAACTGAAAGATATCGAAGCGATGCGCGAAGACGGTCGCTTTGAAATGCTGACGAAAAAGGAACGGCTCAAGCTCGATCGCCTTCACGAAAGCTTGATGAAGAACCTTGCGGGCATCAAGGACATGGGCGGAATGCCCGACATGATGTTCATAATTGATGTACGTAAAGAAGATATCGCCGTCAAAGAGGCAAATCGTCTCGGCATTCCCATCGTCGCGGTGGTTGATACAAATTGCTCCCCCGAAGGTATCGATCACGTAATCCCCGGAAACGACGACGCACTTCGTGCTATCCGCTTGTTCGCATCGCGTATTGCGGATGCGATCCTCGAAGGCCAACAGATCGCCACCGAAGGCGGCATCGCGATGGCTAAGCAGGACGACGAAAGTGAGACGCCGGCGGTTGAAGACGACATCGATATCGCCGCAACGCTTGCGAAGGCAGGCATCTCCGATCCGGACGAAGAGGGCGACATCGCCCCGGACGAACCGGCTGAGACTGACGAACCCACAGCGTCAACCGAAGCCGAGGCGGATCTGGAAGCACCGGCAGGCGACACCCTTGAAGCCGCACCGGCAGAAGAGGCGGCCGAAGCAAAAACGGAAGAAAGCAACGAAGCAGCCGCAAGTTAGGCATATATTCACTTTTGAAAGCGTGGCTTTTCCCGTATAGGCGAATTGGCTACGCTTTTTTATAAGCAGTTTTCAGCACATATATAGAATAAGAGGTAAGTTATGGCAGAAGTAACAGCAAGCGCAGTAAAATCTTTGCGCGAAAAGACAGGCGCAGGAATGATCGACTGTAAGAATGCTCTGGTCGAGGCCGGCGGCGACGAAGCGGCAGCCGTCGAGATCCTTCGCAAGAAGGGTATGGCGACCGCAGGCAAAAAGGCCGGGCGCGTTACCGCAGAAGGCGCCGTGGGTTCGTATATCCACATGGGCGGCAAGGTCGGCGTTATGGTCGAGATCAACTGCGAGAGCGATTTCGTCTCCCGCGGCGAAGAGTTCCAGCAGCTCGTAAAAGACGTCGCAATGCACATCGCTGCAGCCGACCCCCGTTACCTGAACCGTGACGAGGTCCCCAGCGAAACGCTCGACAAAGAGCGCGAGATCCTGATGGACCAGCTCAAGAACGACCCGAAGAATTCGGGCAAGCCTGACGATGTGCTAGGTAAGATCATCGACGGCCGGCTCAATAAGTATTACGAAGAGAACGTCCTGATCGACCAGCCTTTTGTTAAGGACCCGAGCAAGACGGTCGGCGAACTTGTAGCGGAAAAGATCGGCTCGATTAAAGAGAACATCACCATCCGCCGCTTCACCCGCTATAAGATGGGCGAAGGGATCGAAAAGAAGGCAGATGATTTCGCAGCCGAAGTCGCTTCGATGGTAGGATAGCAAGGTGTCGGGACCGCAAACCGGCACCTCATTTTTTGAATATAAGGGGACGCGATGCAGCAGCCACGGTTCAAACGGATCCTCCTTAAGCTTTCCGGCGAGGCCCTGATGGGCGGCGAAAGCTATGGCATTGACACAAAGGTTGCCGAAAGTGTCGGCCGCGAGATAAAGGCAGTTCACGATCTGGGCATCGAGGTGGCGATCGTCGTCGGCGGCGGCAACATCTTTCGCGGCGTTTCCGAATCCGCCGGTAATATGGATCGGGCGGCGGCCGATTATATCGGGATGCTAGCGACCGTGATGAATGCCGTTGTTTTGCAGGACGCCCTTGAAAAACTTGATGTTTACACACGCGTGATGTCCGCAATCGACATTCCCCAGCTTGCAGAACCGTTCATACGACGCCGGGCTGTTCGGCACCTCGAAAAGAAACGCGTCGTGATATTTGCCGCTGGCACCGGCAACCCCTATTTCACAACCGATTCGGCCGCGGCACTTCGTGCTTGTGAGTTGGGTGTGGACGTAATTTTCAAGGCCACAAAGGTCGACGGCATCTATTCAGCCGATCCCAAGATTTTCCTCGAGGCGGAAAAATACGATAGAATTACCTATCAGGAAGTCTTAGAAAAGCGGCTTAAGGTGATGGATGCATCGGCGATATCGCTGTGCATGGACAACAATCTGCCCATCATGGTTTTCAATATGACCGAGCCGGGAAACATTATCAGGGCGGTGCAGGGCGACATGACCGTGGGGACATTGGTCACGCTTGGCGACACCGCAACTTCCGCATAATTTGAGCTTATGAGTGTTGATATTGTCGTAAAAGAAACCGGACCGAAGATGAACGCGGTCATCGACGACTTTCAGCGAAAGTTGAGCAATATCCGCACGGGCCGCGCGACCGTCGGGCTGCTCGATAGCGTAATGGTCGATTATTACGGATCGCCGACGCCGCTGAGCCAGATGGCGTCTGTCGCGGTGCCCGAACCCCAGATGTTAACGGTGCAGCCGTGGGACATGACCCAACTCGGCGCGGTCGAGAAAGCGATCATCTCGGCGAATCTAGGCCTGAACCCGTCAAATGATGGCAAGGTCATCCGCCTCCCTGTTCCCGCCCTCAACGAAGAGCGCCGCAAGCAGCTCGCAAAGCAAGTTTACGAGATCGCCGAAGAGCATCGTATAGCGGTCCGCAATATTCGCCACGCTTCAAACGACAGCCTCAAGAAGATGCTCAAGGACAAAGAAGTATCCGAGGACGAAGAGCGCGGCGGGCTCGATGAGGTTCAGAAACTTACCAATAACTACATTGCAAAGATCGACGAACTTGCGAAGAACAAGGAAACAGAGATCATGAGCGTGTGATCGTTACCCAGAACTATTCCGAAAGCCCGAGCCACCCGCTCGGGCTTTTTTATTTCTTTGCCGGCTTCTTGAGGTGGTGTATAGTTCTATGGAATTACACTCCCTACTGCCAGACCTTTATGAATAGAAAGTTGAGATCCCCGATCGCTCTCGGATTGCTGTTCGTCCTGTACATCAGCGTCATCCCGTGCGGGCCGTCTTACGTTACGCCCATCTACACAGTTCGCAAATCGCCGGAATTTCCCTACGAGGAGTTTGCCGCCGGTCGGCTCGGACTGATCAAACCCACGTTTCACCGTTCGGTACTTTTTGCGGCGTATCGATGGGTAAACGGCGGCGGGCTTTCGGGTGAGGAACAGCGTGCGATGACGGAGGTCTGGCGGGCGGAATTCAGGCATGAGCCCTACATCGATGACGCCACCGGCGAAGCTGTAAAAGCGTGGATCGAAAAGCGCAAGTCGGTCGCCGACCCCGAAGAAGAGCTGCCCGTGATCTATGTAGAGCGGGAATACGGCGGCTTCTCGTTCTTTCCAAACTGCACGCAGAACGCATTTGAGACCGCCGCTGAAACGCTTGCAGACCGGGCCGCCTCTCATGGCAATGATGACCGATACGTCCGCGAGTGGGTTCGCGGCCAAGACGCCGTTTTCACGAATTGTTCCAGCGGAAAGCAGCTCCCGGCGGGGCTCGACCCTTCGTGGCCGCAATGGTTGCAGAAGGATCGGCAATATCAATTAGCCGCCGCCGCCTTTTACGCCATGAGCTACGACGAAGCCCGAGAGCGATTCGCCGCGATCGCGATCGATCATGAATCGCCCTGGCGCGAAACGGCCGACTACCTTGTGGCGCGAACGCTGATCCGGCAGGCGAGCGTCGCGTCCGGCGATGCGCGGTCTGATAAGTATTACGCCCTGGCCGATGAACACCTTCAAAGGTTCGCCTCGACGTCCGGCAAATACGCGGATTCCGCACAGAAACTGCAAGCGTTGATCAAGTATCGCCTTACGCCGCGGGACCGGGTTCAGGAACTCGCACGCACGCTTGTTTACTACGGCGGGCCAAACTTCCGCCAGGACGTGATCGACTACACTTGGCTGATGGACAAGTTTGAAAAGGAGGGACTGGAAGCGGAAGAGAAGCGCCGGTACGTTTCCGAAGCGTCCGACGCTTCTTACTCTTCTGACCCTGCCACTCGAGCGGCACAAGCGGCTGCCAATTCTATAGCAATGGTCGCTAACACCTATGCAAGTAACGCTACCGTGAATGCACCGAGCGTCAACACTACAAGTGAAAATAATCCAAACACCCTTTTATTGAGGATCTTTGCCGAAGACTACTCTGCCAGTTGGAACATCGAGATACCGGTTGACGCTAGCGATGATGAGGCACTCTCCGCGGCCGAAGCCGTCGTCGGCTACGAACTTTCGCCGGAGATACAGAAGAGGGTTAGAGATACCCGGCGCTGGGCATACTCCGACCGGTTCGGGTCACAGCGGAAGGAGGATTACCAAGGGGGTTACCACGGCTCAGTGGAACGCTCGATCTCGTTCCTTCCGGAATTCTTGCGCAGCGACGACCTAACCGACTGGCTCTTCACATATCAGATCCAGAACACCGAGGCATATCTTCATTCGCTGAAACGCTATCGCGAAAACGGTTCTGATGTGTGGCTGATGGCCGCTATTTCAAAAGCTGAGCGAAATTCTACCGGCGTGCCCCAGCTCCTGGACGCTGCCGAGCGCTTCAACCGAACGTCGGTCGCATACCCGACGATCGCCTACAACGCGGCACGGATCCGACTTGAAATGGGTCAGACCTCCGCAGCTATCAAGATTCTCGACGAGGCGCTTAAATATTCTTCGACGATGCCGATCTCTACGGTCAACGAGCTGCTGGAGATGCGACAGGTAACGGTCGAAACTCTCGACGATTATCTCGCATTCTCGCTTCGAAAGCCGTTCGCTTTTGATCTAGGCGGATCGGTCGGCACTATCGATCAGCTGATCGCGGACAGCAAGAGATATTTCGACCCACGGTATAACACTGAGGGCCGCGAGGCGTACGATCGCGAGATCGAAGAACAGTTCCGTACCGAAAGGCTCTGGCAGGACCGTGTGATGATGGAACGGCGGACGGTCGAAACGATGAACCTGATCTTCCCGCAATCCGTCCTGCAAAAGATCGAAGCATCGCCCCGGCTGCCTGACTATCTGCGCGAGCGGTTTACGATCGCAGTTTTCACGCGATCGGCGCTCCTGAAAGATTGGACGACGATGGACAAGATGATGTCGTCTATAGCGCGTATCCGACCGGAAATGACCGCTGATCTTGATGCTGTTCGAAAGGCGGGCTCTGGGGCCGCCCGCGAGCATGCAGCACTGTATCTCTTGCTTCGCAATCCGATCCTCACCCCGTTCATCACCGATGACATGGGCAAGACCGATAATGAGGCGGACGCGTGGGACATCAACGATTGGTGGTGCGAACCCTATGATGAGTTTTATGATGAAAGCACCCGCGAAATGGTCGGGGTTGACCAACTTAAGCGGCCCGCCTTCCTGACCAATGCCGAGGTTGCCGCAGCCGCGCGAGAGCGGACGGCCTTGACCGAGATCGGCAACGCGACCTCGTATCTTGGACGAAGAACTCTGGAGTGGGCGAAAACGGCTCCAAACGACCCTCGCGTTCCTGAAGCCTTGTACTTGATGTGGAAGGCGAACGAGTGGACCAAATACGGGTGCGGTGGAGATCTAGAGGTACGTCGAGACATCGAAGAACATTTGAAAAGGCATTACGCCCAAAGCATATGGACGCAACGCCTGATTAATGAATCTGAGGATCAGAATTGACCCCTGCTATTTCTTTGCTTCTTCTTCGGCTCGAAACTTGTCGAGCTGAGCCTTTATCTTCACGCATTCCGTGCGTAGCTTTTCAGGGTCGCTCTTGTTCTCTTCTATGCTCTTGCGGATCGACTCGCGGATGGTGTTGACGTAGTACTGGCGAAACGCCTTTACGATATAGCCTTCTTCAGAATTTTCCGCAGGCGTCGTCAGCTCAGTGACTATCGCATCACATTCTTCGATCCCGATAAGCTCTTCGCCCACCGTTGCGTCAACCGCTGTGTCCGACACCGTCCTCGAACCGCGTTCCGTGGTCGTACCGCTCGATGCGCCTGAGAATGGGTTCATCCAACTGCACCCCAACCCGGTTCCCAGTACTAACGTAATGACTAAAAGCAGCGTGATCTTATTTTTCATTGCGTTCATCTCCTAACAGTAAAGACGCAATGATACTGATTATTTGCCCTCGGTCAAGGTGCAGGTGCGACAGGGGGTTGGCCGGTCATCGGCTTTCCGCCCATGTCATAAGTGATGTAAAGCTGCAGCGCGCCGTCTCGCACCTCTGCCCTGACGTCCTGAACCGCCGCCTGCAGCGACGCATTCGTAGCCGCTATCGGCAGGTCGATCGTAAGCTGTCCGCCGTCTAAGATCTTGATCGGATTCACGCGTGTATTCAACGTTGATTGGACCAAAGGAGTTACAAGCACGCTCGCCGCAGGATTAACTCCGTCCAAATTCACGGTCTCAATATTTAACTGGCCAAACACCGACTGGCTCGCCGCGTCAAACCGCAGGTCGAGGTTCGCCGGCGCCCAGCCGTTAAATCTCGCACAGCCGAACATCGAGTTGTAGCTCCCGTTGAAAGCCAACCGGGCTGCGACCCTTTCACCGTTAAAGACCACGCCCGACCTAACGCCGCTTCCCTCTTCGACCAGAGTGATCGCGCTAGGACAATCGCCGCCAGCCTGCGGGTCGCCGCCCCCAAGCGGGAAAACCGGCGGCTGCATATCACGAAATATCGTGGACAGCACCGCGTTAAAAAGAGCCTCATCCAACACGATCTGCGCCGTCGCCGCGGGCGGGCCCTGCGGGTCCGGTGCTTGAATTGGCTGGCCTGGCGGCGAACTCATCCCCGACGTCCCGCCGATCATAAAGATCGTTGCGAGTACGCCGGCGATGAGCCCAACGATGATTCCGATAATTACTTTCAGCATCGCATTTAATTAGCCGGTCTCGGGGTCGGGGTCATGCCCATGTTGGCGTTCGCGTTTGTGTTCGCAGCTGGGGCAGTTCCCTGCGTCTGCGTCTGGGCCTGGTTGAGCACCTGCGTCAGCACGCCCGCGACCGTGGTAAAGATCATATCGATCTGCGAACGCACTTGCTCGGTCTCGATCTGCTGCAAGCCGGTCGGGACCTCAAACAGGTCTGGCGTCGTGGCGGTCTGGATCTCAGTGATCTCTGTTACCACTCGAAGCCCTTGGTAGCCCTGAACGTTTCCGCCGGACTGTGATCGTGACACCGTCTCGGACCGGAGCGGCAATCCTGTTTCGCTATCGACGATCAAGAAGGATTCCGTAGCGACCTGTCCAGCCTGCGTCTGGGTATCAGCGACCGAGGCATAGCGATATCTCACTGCCTGCCGACCAGCGAACGTCTCTTCGCCTACGCGTTCAACGCCCTGAAGGTTTTGCACCTGCTGAACTATCTGTTCAGGCATCAGAATGCGGCGAACTTCGAACCCGGTCGTCTCGGCGTTGATCTCAGCGTACTGCTTCTTTTCCGGCATGATCATGTAATTCGTCCCCGCCTTATCGAGGAATACCACGCGGCCGCCTGCGGGCATTGTAAAGACCATGCGGCGGTCGTTGCCGCTGCGGGCGACCTGTGCGGTAAGCGTCGGGAACGCGGTGGCCTGCTGTCCTTCGCCGATCGCTTCGATCCGCATGGTGACCGTAGCCTGATATTCGCCGGGCTCCCCCGCCTCCGGCACAAGCGACTGGCTCATCGTATTCGCGTTGGAATTGGACAGCGCCATGTTGCTGTTTGCGTTTAGATTTGATGTGTTGACCGTGGTGTTGGTAGCAACGTCGCCGCAGCCCGCAGCCGTTATCGCGACTGCGAACACCACGAAGGCAGTGTGGATCTTAAAGTTTTGCATCGAAGCATCTCCTGTACTAACTGAATTAAAATGATACAGCTATCTGATAATGCTTCGATAGGTGCAAATGTTATGCCTTTTCGAGGTTAGCGTATTTTTCGATCAGCTTTTTCTGACCGAAACCAGGGAAGCTTACGGTGAGTTTAACGTTATCGCCTGTGCCCTCTCGACGCAAAACCAGACCCTTACCGTATTTCTCATGGCGGACGTGGGCCCCGGGGACCAGTGCCGCGTCGTTTCCAGAGCCGCCGCGATCGGTCGATGCCTGTGCCCGAAGCTTATCAAACCCACGCGGGCTCTGATCTTTGGCAGGCGGTTCGGGTGTGTCGGCGCCCTTTCCGCGCTTATTGAAAAATTCCGCGACCGCTTCGGCGCTGTTGTATGTTTTGCCGGTGTACTGTGTTTTCGGCTTCTCGCGGTGATGCTCGCCTCGCAGGGCCGCCGCGGCATATTTGTTGGCACTTGAACCTTTCGCAAACGACAGCCACGACGCTCCATACGAAAGATCTTCGATCATATCAAGCGGAAGCTCGTTGAGGAACTGCGACGGCTCAGCCGCCATCTCTTCGCCATACACGCGGCGACGCATGGAGTGTGTGACGTATAAAATCTTCTCCGCACGCGTGATCGCGACGTAAGCCAGCCGCCGCTCTTCTTCCATTTCCTTCGGGTCGTTCGCACTCCGCGAATGCGGAAAGATGCCGTCCTCCATTCCGACAAGGAACACGACGGGAAACTCAAGCCCTTTGGCGGAATGGATCGTCATCAACGTGACCTCGGCGTTCGCGTCGAACTTATCAGTGTCTGCCGTGAGTGCAGCATGGTCGATGAAATCGCGCAGGCCCATATCGTCCGCCTTGTCGTAATCGACCGATGCGTTTACGAGTTCTTCGAGGTTCTCGAGACGTGCTTCCGACTCGTCAGTGTTCTCTGTCCGAAGCATCATGGAATAGCCGCTGTCATCAATGGCGGCGATCACGATGTCGGAGACCTTCCCGTGCTCACCGGACTCGGCGGCTTTTTCTTCAAGCGAACGGATGATCCGTCGAAAAGCTCCAAACGCATCTTTGGCTCGAGCAGTTAAGTTCACAGGCTCCGCGAATCCGGGATCCAACGCGTTGCCAAGGGCTTCCCACAGGGACGTGCGGGCCGCACGCGCTATTCGCTGCAGCTCGTCGAGCGATGTCTTCCCGATGCCGCGCGTCGGCGTGTTGACGACCCTGAGAAACGCGATGTCGTCATTCGGATTCAGCGCGAGTTTGAGATACGAGATGACATCCTTTACCTCTTGCCGTTCGTAGAACGAAAAGCCGCCGACGATATTGTATTGGATCCGGCTGCGGCGCAGAGCCTCTTCGAAAATGCGCGATTGTGCATTGGTGCGGTAAAGCACGGCGATCTTGATACCCTGCGAGCGACGGCGATGTTCTTCGATCTTAGCGGCGACGAACCGGCCCTCAGAGTCGGCGTCGGGCGATTGATAGTAAAAGAGTTTTTCCCCGCCGGGGTTGGACGTCCAAAGCTTCTTCAGCTTTTGATTTACGTTGTTTTTGATTATTGCGTCAGCCGCGTCGAGGATCGTTTGCGTCGAACGATAGTTTTGCTCGAGCAAGATCGTCTTCGCCTCGGGAAAATGATCCTCAAAATCGAGGATATTCCGAATATCCGCCATCCGAAACCCGTATATGCTCTGTGCGTCGTCGCCAACCACGCAGATATTCTGCTGTTTTTCCGTAAGGTATTTGATCAGAGCAAGCTGCAGCGGATTCGTGTCTTGATATTCGTCAACGAGGATGTAATTGTATCGCTCGTTATACTTCTCACGCACATCGGGCGCGTCACGGAGCAGCCGCACGGCGAAGATCAGCAGATCATCAAAATCGAGTGCATTCGCCGTCTTGAGCCGAGTTTCATACATCCGATAGACCTTTGCTATCGCGGCGCGTTTCTCATCAGTGTATTCGATCTTCGACGCGAACGTTTCCACGCCTTCCCCGCGGTTCTTGGCAGAGCTTATGGCGGCTCGCACGACCCGTGGAATAACCGTTTTCTCATCAAGCCCCAGGTCCTTGATACACGCCTTGATCACCTTCTGCGTGTCGTCGGTGTCATAGATAGTGAATGAGCGTTTATATTCGTCGTTCAGCGCCTCGATATCTTGTCGAAGAATGCGGACGCAAAGACTGTGAAACGTCGAGATCAGCGGCATCGAGTTGAGCCGCTCATCCTTAAGCAGCTCCCGAACACGTTCGCGCATTTCGCCCGCCGCCTTATTCGTAAACGTGACGGCCAAAATGTTGTGCGGTGCGACGCCGCGTTCTTTGATGAGGTATGCGATGCGGACGGTGATGACGCGGGTCTTTCCCGAACCGGCGCCCGCCAGAACGAGAAGCGGCCCGTCCGTGGTCTTTACTGCCTCGGTTTGCTGTGGGTTTAACTCTGCTAGAACTTCCATTACTTCGGTGAGGCCCTACTTGATCAATTCTTGTATCTCTTTGAACTTGGCATGTTTACTGTCACTTATCAGCTCAAACAATGCAATCTCGACGCTGGACGCGGTCGCTCCCGCTGCAAACATTTTCCGAAGGCCGGCGTCGCGGTCATACTCAAAGCGGGACGCCACGCAGTCTGTCAAAATGTGCACCTGATAGCCGCGGTCGATCAGATCGTGAGCCGTCTGATTTACACAGATATGCGCCTCGATGCCGCACAACACGACCTGCTTTACGCCATCGGATTCGAGACGGTCAACGAACGGGGTCGCGCCACAGGAGCTGAACTTTGTCTTCTCAAAAAACTCCGTCTCGTGCGGCAGCATCAGCATTATCTCTTCGGCCGTACGACCAAGTCCCTGCGGATATTGCTCGGTCACGAGCACCGGCAGGTCCAGCGCCAGAAATCCGCGGACGGCGGTGGAGATCCTCGAAGCTATCAGCGAAAAATCGCCGACAGCCGATCGAAAGGCTTCCTGCATGTCGACCACTACCAGAGCGGTTTGAGACGGATCAAGAATGTTCGGATGGGGCATAACTTTGGTTAAGAATCGACCAACTTGGCCTCTTTAGCGGGTGCCGCCTCTTTCGCTGCCGCCTTTTCCTCGATACGCTTAGCTCGCTCGCGCATTTCCTTCTTATACGTTTTCATGAAAAAGAAAATACTAGCGCCTGATACAACAAGTATCAGGACCATCATTGCGACAATGAAGTAAATTTCCGCAGTAGCTGAACCGGGCATGACCTAAGTTTAGGGGCGCGGGTTGAGAGATTCAAGTTGTTCGTGAGTAAAGCTTGCGGAGCCGCCTAACTCGGGGCCTGGCCAGCAGGAAACGCTTGTACATCTTCTGAACCGAGCAAAAGCCGCTTATAGTGCTCGGGCACCTGCCGGACTTTCTTGTTCTGGTCTGTCACAAGGTGAAGCGTCTCACCTTCGGCAATAAGCGTTTCATCCGAAGGCCGGACAAGTTCGTAAACGAACCGAATCGCACGGCTTCGAACCTCTGCCACCTTGCAGCGCACTACAATAATATCGTCGTAAAAAGCGGGGGATTTATAGCGGACGTATGTTTCGGCAACGACCATCAATGCATCGTCGTCTTCCATCTCTTTGTAGGAAAATCCGCGGGCACGGCATAGGTCGCTTCGGCCGCATTCAAACCAAACGAGGTAATTCGAATGATGGACAATGCCCATCTTGTCGGTTTCGGCATACCGGACGCGGATCTCAGTATCGTGCCAGGCGTCCATAAGAAGATTGGCTGGGAGACAGGGATTCGAACCCCGATAGCCAGATCCAGAATCTGGAGTCCTACCATTAGACGATCTCCCAGCGTACTAATAATTTACTTTCGGGGTTCGGGCCGTGTCAAATCAGGCAATGCCCGAAGATGCTTGCGACGCCCCACAAATCAATGCACAATAGAAGTTTATGTCCGCGCCTAAAGACATCATCAATAATCGCCAGGCCTACTTTGAATATCACATTGAGGAGAAGTTCGAGGCGGGTGCGGTACTGCTCGGAACCGAGGTCAAGAGCGTGATGGCCGGGCGTATTCAGCTCAAGGAATCGTACGTAACCGTTAAGGACGGCGAGGTCTGGCTTTTAAACTCTCACATCTCGCCATACTCACACGGCAATAAGCAGAATCACGAGCCGCTGCGGCCGCGTAAACTGCTGCTGCACCGCAAAGAGATCGAGAAACTCGAAAAGCAGACGACGCAAAAGGGCATGACCTTGGTCGTGACCGCCATCTATTGGAAAAACGGGCGTATCAAGTTTGAAATCGGCGTCGCAAAGGGCAAAAAGCTCTATGACAAACGTGAAACTGAGATGCGAAAAACGGTTGAGCGCGAGACTCGGCAACAGTTGAAAGAACGCTAAATATAGGCTATAGCTATTACAAGAGTTTTGACAATATAATTAAATCTTATAGAAGAGGTAGTGCATGGAATCACAAGGAATTAACGGCAATTTCACACAAGCAGGCGTTGAAGCGTTGGTCGTCGCTGTTTTTAAGAACGAGAGCGTAAAGGATCCGGCGGTGAAAGAGCTTGACGACCTTACGGGCGGGCAGATAACAGCCGCGTTGAAGAGTGAGGAGATCAAGGGCGAAGCGGGCGACACCGCGATGTTTCGCATCTCGTCAGCGAACGGCGTCAAGGCCAACCGCGTACTTGTGGTAGGTGTAGGCGAAAGGGACAAGTACCGGGCCGCCGACGTCGCGGTCGCGTCGGGCACCGCTGCACGCTACCTTCGAAAATGTAACGTTAAGAGCTTTGCAATACTTCCGCGATCTAGCGGAGAAGCCATCGACACTGCTCAGAACGCCGTCCAAGGTGCGATCACCAGCCAATTCGAGCTGGATAAGTACAAAACGAAGGACAAGAACGACAAAGCCATAACGAAAGTGGTGGTCTGCATTGACGGTGCGAAAGGCTCGGACATCAAAGCCGGCATTGCCCGCGGGCGTGCGATCGGCGACTCGATGAATTTTACGCGTGACCTCGCGAATGAACCGCCAAATATTCTGCATCCGACGGAAATGGCAAATCGCGCACAAAAGATGGCCAAGGAAACGGGGCTAAAGTGCGAAATCCTGGACGAAGCCAAGATGCGGAAGATGGGGATGGGCTCGCTGCTCAGCGTTTCCCAGGGATCCGAACAACCCGGCCGCATGATCGTTCTCCGATATACTCCCGAAAAGCCGTCAAAGAAAAAAGGCGAATTGCTTGCCCTCGTGGGTAAAGCGATCACGTTCGACACCGGCGGCATTTCGCTTAAACCGGGCGAGAACATGGACGCGATGAAATATGACATGTCGGGCGGAGCGACCGTGCTCGGCGCCATGCGTGCGATCGCGTTGCTCAAACCCTCTGTCCCGGTTCTTGGCGTGGTTGCAGCAGCCGAGAACATGCCGGACGGCCGTGCTTCGAGACCCAGCGATATCGTCACAGCGATGAACGGCAAGACGATCGAGATCCTAAATACCGACGCCGAAGGCCGGCTGGTCCTCGCAGACGCCGTGGCTTACGCCGAAAAGCAGGGTGCGACGACGATCGTCGATATGGCAACGCTTACCGGTGCGGTGATCATCGCTCTTGGTGATCAAAACACCGGAATCCTTGGGAACGATCAGAACCTCGTTGACCAGCTCATTGCGAGTGCAAAGGAAGCCGGCGAAGGATTTTGGCAGCTGCCCGTAAGTCCGGAATACAGCAAACAGATCAGATCTGACATTGCCGACATCAAAAACATCGGTCCGCGGATGAAGGCCGGAACGATCATGGGTGCCGTGTTTATTCAGGAATTCATCGATAAAGCGAAGTGGGCGCATCTCGACATCGCAGGCACGGCATGGGCCGACGCCGCTCAGCCCCATCAGGCAAAAGGCCCGACGGGCGTCGCGATCCGTTCGCTTCTGAAATTCATCGAGCGTTCGGAATAGACAAAAAGACAGATTGACTCTAGAATGGCTGGTAAGATTTCCCTTATCAGCCGTTTTTATTTCGCGCGAAGCGATGCCCACTATGAACCGGAACTCGCTCAATCTTGCCTTTGTCGCGTTATTGCTACTTCTCGTCACGGCATGTTTTTGCCGCTCCGATCGCGATTCCGGCGGCACGAGAGACACGCCCCGTATAAGCGAGCTGACATCCACTGACAGTGAACGCGGCAGCGATCCCTCACGCCGAAAGGACGAAGGTGATTTCCTGGTTGAACACCTCGACGTTAGCACGCCTCGTTACCTTGAGCTTGACCAGCAGATAAAGAACGAGAGGCTGCTCGAATCCGCCGCAGAGCAGCTTAATAACGCGCTGGTGCTGCCCCACGACATCTTCCTTCGAACCAAAGACTGTAATCAGGTCAACGCCTTTTACAGCCCCAGTGAACGCTCGATAACGATGTGTTACGAGCTCATGGAGCATTTCTATCGGATATTTAAGAGTGTCGGAAACTCTGACGAAGAGGCGTACGACAAGATGTTTTCCGCGGTCCGCTTCGTTTTCCTCCACGAGATCGGTCACGCGCTTATCGACGTTTATAGCTTGCCGGTTGCGGGTAACGAAGAAGATGCCGCCGATCGGCTCTCATCTTACGTTAATCTCACCGAACTTGGCGACGAAGGGGTAGAGGCCGTATTTGCTGCGGCTGATGCCTTCGCTATCGAATCCAAACTCAGCAAGCCCGGCCGTGCAAATCTGGCCGGCGAACATCTGTTGCAGGAACAGCGTTTTTATAATTCGCTGTGCATGATCTATGGATCGAACGTTGGACGCTATTCAAAGATCGTGACAGAAGGCTATCTTCCGCGCGAACGGGCCGAGCGTTGCCCCGCGGAGTATAAGCGTACCGTCGATAGCTGGATACTACTTTTGGAACCGTGGCGTAAATAGCATTGACCACGTCTGAGTCAGGCTAGGCCCCGCGAATTGCGGGGTTTTGCTTTTTGATGCCTGCAAAGCTAAGATTTCCTTTTACTTAAACAGAGAAAGTTATGAAGATCCACGAATATCAGGGTAAAGATCTGCTCAAAACCTACGGCGTGCCGGTGCCACGGGGCATCGTTGCTAACAGTGCGGAAGAGGCCGAAGCAGCAGCAAGCGAACTGGGCACAGATGTAGTAGTTGTAAAGGCTCAGATACACGCCGGCGGCCGTGGAAAAGGCGGCGGCGTCAAGCTTGCTAAATCGCCCGAGGAGGCGAAACAGATCGCCTCCGAGATGCTCGGGATGACCCTCGTCACGCACCAGACAGGCCCGGAGGGCCGTGAGGTCAAGACGCTCCTGGTGGAAGAAGGCCTGCCGATCGATAAGGAATTCTACCTCGGCATCACGCTTGATCGCGTCACTGGCCGCAACACATTCATGGCGTCCTCAGAGGGCGGAATGGATATCGAAAAGGTCGCCGAAGAAACGCCGGAGCTGATCCTAAAGGAAACTGTCGACCCCGCAGTCGGCCTGCGGCCGTTTCAGGCACGCAAACTGGCATTCGGGCTTGGCATTCCCAGCGAGCTGGTGAATCAGGCGGCCAAGTTTATGATGTCGCTATACGAAGCGTTCGAAAAGATGGATGCCTCGATCGTCGAGATCAACCCCTTTCTGCTCACGAAAGATAACCGGCTGATAGCACTCGACGCGAAAGTTAACTTCGACGACAACGCGATGTTCCGGCACAAAGAATATGCCGAGCTTCGCGACCTCAACGAAGAAGAGCCGCTCGAGATAGAAGCGTCAAAGTTCGACCTCAATTACATCAAGCTCGACGGCAACATCGGATGCATGGTCAACGGTGCCGGGCTTGCGATGGCCACGATGGACATCATCAAGCTCGCCGGCGGTGAACCAGCGAACTTCCTGGACGTTGGCGGCGGTGCCTCGCAGGAACGAGTGGAGCAGGCGTTTAAGATATTGCTCGCCGATGAAAATGTCAAAGCGGTTCTAATCAACATCTTCGGCGGTATCGTGCGATGCGATATGGTCGCGAGCGGTGTTGTAGCAGCGGCGAAGAATCTCGGCGTTTCGATCCCGATCGTCGCTCGGCTCGAGGGGACCAATGTCGAAGCAGGCAGAGAGATCCTGAACAACTCTGACATCGGCATTATCGCTGCGGGGGGAATGAACGACGCGGCACAGAAAGTGGTCGCAGCCGCCGCATAGTTTTATTTTCGCTTGCGGATCGGTTTAACAAGGCTGCGGGCTTGTGCAAGTGCAGAAGCATATGCGGTTTCATCTTCCTGGGGCCGGCATGACACTCCGCGATCGTCGATAAACGCATCCGCTAGCGGCTTGCCCTGCCCGATGTAAACATCGCCGTACGGGAATCCGTGCTTTTCGAGCCAATCAATCACGCGTATTCGAAGCTGGCCCGGTGATAAAGTTGTTGCCGGGCCATTTTCGCGCGGTTCCTGTGAACAACGGCTGGTGAATACGATGATCTCCGCGATCTTTGCGAGCGCTTTCGCGAACGGCAGAGCCCCGGGGATCGGCGGGCCGATGTGCTCCGGCCCTTCCCAGCCTTCGTATTGCGCCAGCACGCCATCCAGGTCCACGCACACGCTCGAACGCTTTTTCACCGGTGCCTTCGGCTTCTTCGCCGCTGTCTTCCTTGTTGTCGCCGCGGCGACGGTCACCTTTTTCAGCTTGGCTGGCCGTGCGAGCATCATCGCCTCGATCGCCTCGCCGCCCTCCAGCCAGTCATTCTCGCCGAGCCTGTCATAATTCCACACACGCGTGTAATGATGCCGCGTGTGATGCCGCCCGGGCAGCCGCAGTGTGTAGGGCAGATCGTCCTTTTCGACCTCGCGTTTCGGCGGAAAAACCTCCGGCTTTTTCGGCAGGTCGTAATCCTGATAATCGTCGCGGATGCTCGTGACGTAATCGTAGACGTCCGCCAGCGGATATTCCTTATCGAGCAACGTCCAAACGTGATACCCGCCGCTGCCGTTGCTGTCAAAGATCATCGGGTCAAACCCGTCCTTTTGCAGCTTCGCCGCCCAATCCTGCGCCGCCGCAAAATTAGATTCCGCAAGCTCATCGGCGTTCGGCATCTTCGCGTTATGAAGATCGATGTCTATCGAAAACCACTTGCACGTGCTGTGATCGCTGATCGAGTGCAGACCAATCAGATGCGCGGGCGATTTGGCTGCAAAGTGACGCTTTAGCTTATCGAGCGTCACCATGTCGGTGCCCAGCTTGCGGCGTTCTTTGATCGGCAACATAACGACGCTGATCTCGCCGTTCTTTAGCGTATACTGGCTCCAGACGTCGCGGCGGTTCACCAGGCGTTCCATCGCCCAATCGGCAAGTTCGTCGGAATAGCGCTGCCATTCTTCGGCGATCCACAGCAGGCGGGGATTTCCTTTGAATTCTGCGTAGGGTTGGGGCATATCAGGTTACGCGACCTTCTCCCAACCGCCGACGAACTTGCTTTCGGCAAGTTCCTTGAACATCTTGCGGGCGGCCGCTTCGGTTCCTGCGACCTTCAGATCCCGCTCGAGCGGTGTCTTGCGGTTCGGGCTAAAGTCGGTCAAATATACCACGTATGCCGGAAAGTCAGGACTCTCTTCCTTGTTGGTCTTCCACAGCATCAGCTTGCGGACCATCAGGTTCTCGTGCATCGTCTTCGTATAAACGGTGCGTTCGAGCAGTTCGCTCGGGTTGAGCTGCGAAGTGTCCGCAGACTGCTCGACCTTCTGGATCGACCGAAGCTCCGACACCTGGTGAATGCTTGCGTCATCCGGCCCGGCCTCTTTGTCGTCGCGGACGCGGACGTACTGCGGCGAGATAACACTGACTAGCGGCATTCGCGAAAGCGCCCGATACTTCTCGCCCGTCCATTCGAGCACCATTCGGTTCACCGGCCCGCCGCGTACGCGTTCAGTGATCATATCGAGACACTCAATCTCCACCACCGGCCCCGGTTCGATCATTTCATAGGCGACATAGTCACTGTTCACCGCGACATACTCCGACGGCACGACTCGCTTCCTCAGATCTTTTACAAATTCCTTACGGTCGTCGTCCGTAAATCCGCCGCCAACCCGCGCAAGCTCCTGAAAGGTTCCGTCCGGCCGAACGACCGCGACCAGCAGATCGTGCAGCATGCCTTTGCGACCCTCCGTCCCCTCCGAAAACCCGATGATCGCGACGTCCAGATTGTGACGGACCTTTATCTTGAACCAACCCGCAGAGTCGTGCCGCGCGACAACGCCCTCAGAGCCTTCGGCGATAACCCAGTCCGTGAAGATGTCCTCGATAGACTCAACCTTATCCACGCGTTTAGTCTCGACCGGATGCACCTTCTTGCCCTTGCCGAACGTCTTGTCCAGAAATTCGTGCGTTTTCTTGATGGTCGCCGGAGGCTTGCCCTCGATCTCAACGACATCGAACATCGCCATCGCGATGCGCGACAGTTCATCTTTCGACGATTGCGACCTAAGTATTCCAACGGTCTGCTGGACCATTCGGGCCGGTGTAGGCTCGTCGATTACGTAATATTCGCTGGCGAGAATACACGAACCCACCTTCGCTTTCTTCAACAACTTTTCCGCTTCGTCCAAGGCCGGAAGCCCCGCACGCACCGTCCCTCCCGGATTAACGGATACAAGATTCTCACCGTCAAAAACCACGAGCCCAAATTCCCCGTCGTATTTACGTGAGATGTGATAGCCTCGCGCTTTTGGCAGTTTGTGGATCTCATTTGCAGGCACCGCACGCATAGAGTTGCTCAGCCGCCGTCGATATTCCTGCGCCCGTGCCGAGAGCGCGGGGTCCTCAAGCCCCTTCGCCTTACCGATGCAGTAGCCGTTCTTGCATTTGAACGCCTTCTTGTCGAACTTAGCCGTCAGCATCGCCAGCCTCCGGCTTCTTAAGTTCCATATTCGAAAGATGCAGGATGAGGCAATAGCTTTCGCCTTTCACACGGCCCTCCAAGAACGCGTTGTACTGCTTTCCCCCGCGGTTCATCACTATCGGCTTATCGCCCTTTTCGCCGGCCCGAAGCAGCAGCAGCGAATCGCGCTCCGCAAGGTCCTCGGCCATCTTGAAAAGGAAATCGAACGTCAGCCCGTTGATGTGCATTATCTGCTTCTTGTTCGTGAAAACGAACTTCTTGACCGCCGTCTCTTTCGGGATGTACTTCCCTGTCCACCTGACCGGAAACTCAGTGTTGATGTTCTGCAGTTCCTTCTTACCCGGCCGCCGGTCGCGCACGGTGCCGTCGGGATTCTTGATCACGTCAAATTCTTCAACCAGATGCACGATGCCGCTGGCCGAAACGTAAACCCGCGAAGTGTCGGTCAGGAACATCCCGAACGATTCGATGTCGACTTCCGGATCGTCCTCGACCAGATTCTTCGCAAGCGTGTTGATCTTCTTGCGGCCCTGGATCTTTTCGAGGTCGTGGTCCGAGTCTGATTTGAGAACGCGTCGCGAGGTGGTCGGCTTCCCTTTCTTATCGACGTAAAAAATGAGCTTCGGGTCGCGAAGGCTTTCGAGTGCGACCACTGCGTCGCGGTTCTGATCGTTGCTGAGGTTTATCGGCATTTCAGATCATTTAGAGCAGGTCAAAGCTGATGTCGTCTTCGGTGACACCGTCGTCGCCCGTCGCGTCATAGGTCACTGCTTGGTTAAGTTTCAGGAATTGGAGTTCGGCCTCGCGACCTACGACCATAAAGGCGGCGTTGTCGGCACCGACGATGAACGCGGAGTCATAGCTCGTTCCGCCACGATAGCTGAACGGGAACTTGAACACGCGTGAGTCCGACAGATGATCGTAAAGCAGATCAAGCGCGTCGGCTTCGACCGGGTCGAGCAGGTAAACCGACTTCACGATCAGGCTGAGATATTCGTCGATCGTAGCCGGGCCGATCTCGTTCGGGGCGTCAAACGACGACGGTACCTCCTCGATGATCTCGCCGTTCTCGTCCACGGCTTTCAATTCTGCGCGGTCGATCGAGTTGCCGGATTCCGTGAGCACCTCAAGGCCCGTTCCGCCTTTGTTGATCAGCGTGCGCCCGTCGGCGGCAAGCAGCTTGATCTCGGCGGGCTTCCCTTTTTCGTCAAACGCCTCAACCTCCACGCTGCCATAAAGCTTCTCGCGGTCAATGCGGATCAGGCTGACCTGCATCTCATTCCCGTCCAGCGAAATTGTTAGCTTCCTCGGCATCCGTAACCCCTAATTAAATCGTAGTTTAAATATAAACGATTGTCCGCCAAATGACATTGGCCGGAGTAGATGTTGGTTAACATCGTGCTATGGAAAACGAACGAAAAGATCTGGAAGATGTGTCCGAAGAGGCATACCCCAACGACCCGCAAACCGGCGACGATGCGCAGGCGGCATTAGAGATGCTAAAACGTCTCTGCAATGAGCAATTCGACGGCGAACCCGCAGCAGCTGCCCTTGCCCTCGGACGAGAACCCGCCGAGATCAAGGCATATCTAGCCGGCGAGCAGGAGATCGATGCCGACCTCGAACAAAAGATCCGCGGCATCGCACTAACGCGCGGCGTCGACCTAGCGGACGCAGACAACAGCGACCGCCCCGAAGATCGATCCCAAGCCACAGCCTCCGAAGGCCACTGAATTTCTAACGGACTCGTATTAGTGTCGTATCCTAGTTCGGGCTGTACCCGCCGATGTGTGGAATGGCTACGCCTTTCCCGTCGGTCGAACAAAAACGCCTGCCGTGTGCACATTCGGCAGGCGTTTTCTATTTAGTTGTAGTTGTGGGGATTCGGTAGGCTGTCTGTGCAGTGACAAGAGCAGTTTCGAATGACCCTATCTTAGGCCGACTAGTCGGGGTTTGAAACGACCCGATAGATCGGGGAAAAGTCTGATGCAGGCAGGTTTGCTTTCATCAGCTTTATCCTGAACTCCAGCATTGCGGGCTGGTCCGCCGCCACCGGTGCTGCCATCTTCGCCGGTGAGTGTGTGAAAAGTCCCATGTCCTGCCAATCGGTCTGACCGATCTGGCGAACATAGACCCTTGCACCGTCATACTTGCCTTTCGTGAAACGGACCTCCATTTCATTTGCGGGCAGGGCAATGGCCTTGCATGTCGGCTTGAACGCCGGTTCCGGCTGCGGTTCGGGCGTTGCGATGACCAGGCCAAGAGCTTCGCCGATCTGAACCGTGTAACCCGGCGATGCCTTGATCTTTTTGACCAGTTGACGGAACGCTGTAAGAATTCCGCCGACCGTTGCCTCGGGCAGTGCCACCGATTCAAACACCGGAAGCGGCGGAACCACACCGACAGCACCGTCAAGCATCGACTTGCGAAAGGCACTGAACTCCATTACGCGATCCTTAAGCTGCTTCGCGAAATTTACAAGGTACTGCAGATTAGTTGCGTTCAACTGCAGCGCTCCGATCTCGGCAGGCGTTACGCCGAGAGTTGTCTGAAACTCCGAGAGACGGGCGATAACGGCATACATCTGCCATAACGCTTTCTCCGGGTTTCGAGAAATCTTTACATTTCTCACAGAATTAGCTCCTTAACGTGGGAGCGGCACGTTCTAGATTAGGCACCGGTTGACCGGGCCGAAAATAAATATAAACGGTGACAAACATCGTTGTCAATAGTTATTTTGCTCGACGTGAAAAAAACTTTAAGAATCATATTCAGAGCCCTCTAGGGAGATCTCCCCAGACGTAAAGTGACGGAATTGGTCCCCTACGTTCAAGTCAACGAAGGGCCTCATACGTCCTTCGGAGTGTGTAGTTTTTCGCGCCCTTAATTTTGTCCCCGAGATGGTGCCCCTCACGCCGATCTCCAAAAGCCGAACTGTGCCGGTGTGGTGCATAGGGTTCCAAGGCGGGTCCGCTAAGTTCCCTCCTGTGTTTAACTTACGCGGATAACTTAACGCAATTCACCACTCTGTGGAAAAAGTTTCCCATGCGCCATGTAACACGTGACAGGACACCTGACACGCGGAACAAGCGACGTGACACGCGTGACAAGCGACCTGACACACGTGACAAGCGACGTGACAGGCGTGACAAGCGACGTGACAGGCGTGACAAGCGACGTGACAGACCTGACAAGCCGCGTGACACGCATTACAAGCGACGTGAAAGGCGTGACAATAATGCTGCGATTTGCATGCACCTGAGGTAAAATCTTTAATGTAAGGCAAGAATCGCCGTGGGCGGGGTTGCTACGATGCCGGGCGATGCTACCGCAACCAACCCCCCGCGCATCACATACCCAGACCCGACGAACGCAGAGCAAAGACCCCGATACGTCGATTGCAAGAACCTATGTTTTCGGAAAGGATAAGGAGGTGGCGGTGAAAGTGAACATAATAGGCATACTGCTTTTTTTATCTTTCCTTGCGTGTGGCGGCGAGCTCGCAAGCTCGGATTCCCCGTTCAGCAGCAGTAATGTTTCACGGCACCCGATCTTCGAGGTGACTAGCGTGAATAGCCCCACAGTTTATCCACCGGGTGAGACACTAGACCTTATGCATTATAGTGACGGCACGGCGGAGTTCGATTTCTACCCGGCGACTTCGTTTGGGAATTTCGGATCATCGTTCAAGAGTGAGAGATTGGAGGGTAGCCTAACCCCCGAGGATATGGAGCGAGTAGAGGCCGTTCTGGCGGAGCTGATTATGGTAGACGTCAATGATGTATATCCGCCTACTCGCCCAGGACTCGACGCAACAGTACAGAAAACAATAAGAATCAAATTCCAGGACGTCACTCAAACGATTGTTATCCATGAGAACGACAGTCACTTCCATTTGTCCGAGAAGGCAGATTATTATCCGCGGAGCTTGATTCGACTCCTCGAACTAACCTCTGAGATAAGTCAAGGTCTCCGGCGACAGGTCGACGACGCGAAACGAGATGCGACGTACCCCTAGGGGGGGGGCGGGCCCGTGTTGGCCGGTGATCGGGCCGGAGGTTGGGCTTCTTCGTGGTCGCGATGGGTTTGGCCGCCGAGGGCGGGGTTGCCGCGATGCCGGGCGGTGCTACCGCAACCAACCCTCCGCGCATCACAGAACCAGAAACGCCCACGAATCGCAGACGTCACACCGGTCTATCGTAGGCCGTTCGTAACGGGTTGGGCCGACATAGGTAACTCGGACGGAAGCGTAAGAACCGTTGACCAGCAAATCAGGAGTAACAAGAATGGAAAAGCCTGAACGAATGATCGCACTTATCGTTTTTTT
>JBGSXX010000004.1:0-91197 GCA_041751195.1 Pyrinomonadaceae bacterium
GCCGCCTCGCTGACAGGTGCCGCCGGCTCGCTGACAGGTGCCGCCGCCGTCCCGGCAAGTGTCGCCGCCTCGCCGACAGATGTCGCCGTCGTCCCGACAGGTGCCGCCGTCGTCCCGACAGACGAGTTACACCCTCGGACAGTCGGCGGAAACTGCCGCCAACGCGTGTTATTATCGGGATGTGAGAGATTTGATCGAGGTGAACGTGCCGCAGGACTGGCACCGGCAGCGTCTAGAGGATTTTCTTTTCGCCCATTTCTCAGGTTTGAGCAAAATGTACCTCCGCGAAACGGTTCGCGACGGCCTCTGCGAGGTGAACGGCCGCGACGAGAACGTCGGACACCGCATCCGTGCCAACGACCATATCGAGATCCGGCTCGACCTCACCCGCGCCAACGCCATGAGGCCCGAAGACATCACGCTCGATATTGTTTTCGAAGACCAACACCTCGTCGTCGTCAACAAGCCCGCCGACATGCTCGTCCACCCCACCCACCGCGACAAAGACGGCACACTGCTCAACGCCCTGACCCATCACCTGAACAAAAACGGCAGCGGCGGCATGATGCGCCCCGGTCTCGTCCACCGCCTCGATAAACAAACGTCCGGTTTGATCGTCGCCGCCAAGACCGATCGCGCTCACCGTGCCCTCTCGCGTCAGTTCGGCAAAAAACGGGTCGAAAAGCGCTACTCCGCCATCGTCGAAGGCCTTATCGACGATGACGAAGGCGTGATCGAAGCCCCTATCGCACGCTTCCCGGACATAAAACTCTGGGCGGTCAATCCCGACGGCAAGCACGCCGAGACCCGCTTTTGGGTTCAAAAGCGGATGAACGACACAACTCTCCTCGATCTCGAACCGGTGACCGGCCGCACCAACCAACTGCGAATTCACCTCGCTCACATCGGCCATCCGATCGTCGGCGACACCGCCCGCGGAGCCGCCCCCGCCCCCCGCCTATACCTCCACGCCCGCCGCCTCGCGTTCGATCACCCGATAACGAACGAACGCACTGCGTTTGAACGTGATCCCGAAGACTTCACCGACGGATCGCAGCAAAGTTAAGACGGTAATGAGTCCGGACATTAGGCGGAACTCCCGCGGCCTTCTCACGTCGGCAGATCGCCTGAAGCCCTTCGCCGAGATGCATCTCCATCGCCTGCGTGAAACCCCACTGGCGGAGCAGTTGCGGAAGATTTGAAAACTGCAGCGGCGAGATCGTAACGCCCCGCATCCCCGCCTGCCGCGCCCATTCAACCGTCGAGCCGATGACTGCACTCGCGATATCCGGGCGAGACGTCGGAACCGCAAGCTCGTAAATATGCGCGTGCCCGTCGAGCCGATCCATGACGACGAAGCCGTGCAGGCCGCCCCGCCGGTCCTCGATCATCGTTACGCGCTTGTCACCGGGCATATCTGATTCACGCAGGAACTCAAGCGGCCCAGGAAAAGCGCAGCCCGTCGCCCGCACGGCATTCGCGGTGACCGTGCGGAAGCTCGCGATTCTGCCAAGATGCGAAGTTTCAGCGTAACGGAAGATAAACTCCGCCGTCGGCTCCCCGCCCGCCTCCGAGCGGAACATCATCACCCGCTCACTGGCCGCCAGCCCCATCGAGGCCTCATGCTCCCGCAGCATCCGCAGCCCCGGCCCCGTCTGCTCAAAGCTCATTTCGCGAAAGCCGAGCCGCTCGTAATACGGCATGTTCCACGCGACCGAGCGGTAGGTCGAAAGCGTAACGCCCTCAAACTCAGCCGCCGCCGCCCACTCACACACCGCTTCGGTCAGCCGCCGCCCGAGCCCGCGCCGTCCGTGCTCCGGATGCACCGAAAGCTCGTGCAAGTGCGCTCGCCCATCGATGATCATCACCGCTGCAAATCCCACGGGCTCACCGCCATCCCCCGCCGCCACCCAGAGCCGCCCGCTGCGCACCTGTTCCTCGAGAAAAGCCGCCGAGAGCCCCTCGCCCGCAATCTCGCTCGCATACACGGTATCCGCAAACAACTCCGACGCAGCCTGTTCTATCTCCCTAAGCCGCGCGATCTCTCCAACCACAGCCTGTCTTATCAAGTACTCCATCTCACTAATAGGCCGTGCTGTAAAGCCACCACGTCCGATATTGGTAGCCGAACA
Organism: Pyrinomonadaceae bacterium; assembly: GCA_041751195.1. Classification (GTDB taxonomy): domain Bacteria; phylum Acidobacteriota; class Blastocatellia; order Pyrinomonadales; family Pyrinomonadaceae; genus OLB17. The sequence goes on from JBGSXX010000004.1 coordinate 2,133, forward strand.
TCGCGTAAGTCAGCGCACCCTGAAGGATAACGGCCCAGATGAGCAGCCAGAAATCCCGACGCGGCACCGCCGCCTTTTTATGCGCGATCGCCACGACCGAATACGCCGCCGACCCCACACCCACGACAACCGCGAGCCCAAGCAGCGTATACGCCACCGCAAGGATCCACGCGACGTCCGTCCCGGGCTCAAGCGCCCCCGGAACCGCCGTGCTTATTAACCGCGTCTCCGCAAACCACAGCAATGCGGGCGCTATCAGTGCGACGACCCCCGGTTTTATCAGATCCACCGGTCGCGGCGACGCCGTTATCGTATTGACCATCAGCCGCGAGAACGTCAGCACAACGCCGATAAAACCGAACGCGAACGCCGCGTAGATCAGCAGCATCACCGCCAAATTTGCCTGCCCCATTGCAAGAAAATATTCGCGCACACGGAGCCCCGCGAACGAGCCCGTGAGGTGCCCATAAAGAAGAAGCCCGGAGCTGATCGCAGCCCCGAGCGACAAAAGCAAATATGACCCGATCGGCAGCAGCCGTGCAGAGGTCGAGACCTTCAGTTTCGGTTCGACTGGTTCGTCGCGTGCCGTCGGAGTTTCATTCATTATTATCCTGCGATCACAAACCTAGTCGCCCGCTGCAACACGTCGATGACCGTTACCATATATCGGCTGCCCCGTTCGCGTACCCGTCATCTTCGTGCCGTCAAACACGACCCCGCCGTTGACGATCACCGCCGAAAAACCCTCAGCATATTGATGGGGTTTTTCAAACGTAGCTTTGTCGCCGACCGTCGTCTCGTCAAAGATCACGATGTCCGCCGCCATCCCCTCGCGGATCTGCCCGCGATCCCTCAGCCCGAACGTATTCGCCGGCAGGGAAGTCATCTTCCTGATCGCATCTTCCAGTGTTATCACTTTCAGCTCGCGGACATACCGCCCGAGCACGCGGGCATTGTTCCCATACCCACGCGGATGCGGCACGCCCTCACCAAACTCACGCACGCCGCTGTCCGAAGCGAAAATGGTGAACGGCGCTGCCATTATCCGCTTCACGTCCTCTTCGCTCATCACCTGATAGACCATCTGAGCCCCGCCTTTGTCATACATCTCAAAGATCTGCTCGATCTGCGAATCCAGATCGTCCTTCCCGCGGACCTCCTTCGTGATTTGCTTGATGTTTTTGCCATTAAATGCCGGGTTCTCGCGATAGCTTGCCACAAACGCGTCCGAATAATCAGCGAACCCCGCTTCCGAACGCGACTTCTTCATCTCGGCCGCAACCTTAGCCCGCGTCGCAGGGTCACCCAGCCGCGTCCGGCCCTCATCCCGCCCGCCCGCGATCGCCCAACTTGGCATCCGTGCATCAAGCGACGTCGACGATGCCGGGTACGCATACTGATCGACCGTGACCGTCAGCCCCCGCGCACGTGCGTCCTCAACCAGCTTGAGCGTCTTGTCCGATTGCCCCCACAGCTTCTTTGCAGAGATCTTAAAGTGCGAAATATCCACGGGCATCTTCGCCTGCTCGCCGATGTTTATCGCCTCGTTTATCGCATCAAAAACCCCAATGCCTTCATTTCGGATATGGCTCGCATAAGTCCCGCCGTATTTCGAAGCAGCCTTCGCCAGTTCCACAACCTCTTCCGTTTTCGAAAACGTGCCCGGCAAATAGATCAACCCGGTCGAAAGTCCAACCGCGCCGTCGCGCATCGCCTGCTCGACCAACTCGTTCATCTGTTGCTGCTCGACCGCTGTCGGCGCACGGTTGTCCAGTTTCATCACCTTCTGCCGCACAGAGTTGTGCCCTATCAGCGTCGCTACGTTTATCGCGAGCGAAGTCTCCGCATACTTGCCCAAAAATCCGCCGACGTCCGTATGCGACCCGCCGCAGTTACCCGTAATGAACGACGTCACGCCCATCCGAATAAAATTCTCAGCATCCGGATGCTCAAACACGTTCTCCGAATGCGCGTGCACATCGATAAATCCCGGAGCAACGATCTGGTCCCTAGCGTCGATCGTCTGCTTCGCACCCGACGTATCAAACCACCCGACCCTCGCGATCCGCCCGTCCTTTATCGCGATAGACCCGCGAAACCAAGGGTTCCCGGTCCCGTCGATTATCCGGGCATTTGTTATAACAAGATCATAAACCGGCGCTGCCTGCCCGTTAACAGATACAGCTCCACCGATCAGCATCACAGCTATGAGGAAAAGTGAAATTATTCGCATATATAGAAAATGCCGTGAAACGCCTCTCAAGTCAAAATGAGCGACGTTTCCAATTGCAATTACGCCGCCTCCGGAATGGTCTCAGTCGGTGCCGGGCTGCTGCCCTCGCGGAACGGATCTTTCAGTTCTACCGGATCTGGCGATTTCTTACGCAGCTTCATATTGAGCAGCTCGACAAGGATCGAGAACGCCATCGCAAAGTAGATATACCCCTTCGGTATCTTTTGGTGAAATCCTTCGGCCACCAACATCACGCCGATCAAGATCAGGAATGAAAGTGCGAGCATCTTTACGGTGGGGTGTTTGTGAACGAACTCTCCGATTGGGCCGGCGAACGCCATCATCGCACCGATCGAGATCATGACTGCCGCTATCATGATCCAGATGCCGTTTGGACCGTATTGATCGCTGATCATCCCGACCGCCGTGATGACAGAATCGAGCGAAAATACGATATCGAGCAGCACGATCTGGATGAGCACGCCGGAGAAACTCGAAAAGCCTTTCTTGACCGCCGTGCCCTCTTCGCCCTCAAGCGAGTTGTGTATCTCGTGGGTGGCTTTTGCAATAAGGAACAGCCCGCCGATAAGCAAGACGAGATCTTTGCCCGATACGGTTTGCCCGAAAACAGTGAAAAGCGGAGCGACCAAACCGATGACCCAGCTCAAAGAGAAGAGCAGGATCACTCGCATAACGAACGCGAGCCCGAGGCCGATGAATCTCGCTTTCGCCCTTTGCTCGGGCGGCAGTTTATCCGCCAGGATCGAAATGAAAACGACGTTGTCGATGCCGAGCACAAGCTCGAGCAGTGTAAGAGTAGCAAAAGCGATCCAAACATTTGGATCAGTCAGCATTTCCATTTGCAGTTAGCTCCAATAAAACTGTTCTTCAGTACTGCTCTTGTTTTAGTTCTCTGAAAGGCAAATTGCAAACAAAAAAGCCACGCGAAATAAAAAATGGCCTATACTGCAATACGACGAGCACCAGCCGAAGTATGACAATGTCGAACCTAGCCAGCCGAGCAACACCAACACTACTGTTCCTGCTTTTCTGCACGGTCATAATTAAAGGAACTCCGAGCGAAAAACTCCACGCAGCGCTGAATATTGACTCGATCACTGTAAGGGAAGAAACCACGAAATTGGTTGAGCTGACTATCGATGCGACGATCGTGCTAACAAACCGGACACAAGAGCCGGTATTTCTGCTCAATCATATGGGATTCCCGCATTTTGATTCGGGCTTTACGCTCCTCGGGAGCGGTGGCGATCCCGGCCGCACTAAACGGCTATACTTGAACTTCAGCGGAGAGTCCGTGGATCGGTCACAAGTATGGAGTGACCTCGCCAAGAAACTCGACGCACGTCAGCCCGATCCCGCAATGTTCATGATTCTGCAGCCCGGCGAATTTCGGAACTTCAAGCAGCAACTAAAAATTCAACTCCCGCTCTTGTTCAACCGAAATCGCCCCGACGAGATCAGCTGGGAGCGGATCAAGAACCTATCCAACGTTTCACTCCAGATCCTTGGTCAAAGTTGGTCAGAAAACATCGATCGGACAAGTCCCCGACATGCCGAAAAGCTCCGAAACCGATGGCAGAAACACGGTTATCTCTGGACCTATGCGCTAACAACCAACGCCGCTCCGTTAATCTTTCCCTCCGACGCAAAGGTTCCCGTGCAAGTGCAGGACAAGTCATCCTTGCGTGGTCGAAAATTAACTGACAAGCCGGCGAACCCTCACTCAGCACGAAACACGACCCGTCCGCCAACCATCGTCATCACAGCGCGCCCGGTGAATTCCCAGCCGTCAAAAGGGCAATTCCGGGACTTCGACCGTGAATCAGCGTTGCGATACGTCCATTTCAGGTCCGGATCAATGATCGTGACGTCTGCCACCGATCCTGGCTTCAGAGTCCCGCGGCCATCAAGCTTAAAGATGCGTGCAGGATTGGCCGAGCAAAGTTCCACCAAACGCTCCAGGCTGATGATCCCCTTTTGGACTAGCTCATTGAAAGTAAGCCCGACTGCTGTCTCGAGCCCCGTTATCCCAAACGGAGCGCGGTCAAATTCAAGAGCTTTTTCATCATGATGATGCGGAGCATGGTCCGTTGCGATAGCGTCGATAGTCCCATCCCGGATCCCTTCGATGACGGCCTCAACATCGGCTTCGCTCCGCAGCGGGGGAGCCATTTTATAGTTCGTGTCGTACCCCTCCACCGAACGGTCGGTCAGCGTAAAATGATGCGGCGTAACCTCACAAGTCACATTGAGCCCTTCATTCTTGGCGCGCCGCACAGCCTCGACCGCACCCTTTGTCGAAACATGGGCGATGTGGATGTGCGCGCCCGTCTCGGCCGCGAGCAAAATGTCGCGAACGGCGTCTATATCCTCGGCAAGCGCCGGCATCCCCTTCAGCCCGAGGAGGAGCGACATCTTACCCTCGTTCATCACCCCGCCTGAGGAGAGCGATTTGTCCTCGCAATGATCGATCACCGGCAGGCCAAAATCCTTTGCATATTGCATCGCCCGCCGCATGATCCCTGCATTCGGCACCGGACGCCCGTCATCCGACACGGCAACGGCACCCGCCGCCTTCATTTCGCCCATCTCAGCAAGCTCGCCGCCGTCGGACGACTTCGTGATCGCCCCGATCGGGAACACATTCGCCAACCCGCCATGCTCCGCCTGCTCGATCATGTATCGCGTAATAGCCGCGTTATCATTAACGGGCGTCGTATTCGGCATCGGGCAAACGCTCGTCCACCCGCCCGCAACCGCTGCCGCACAACCCGACGCGATCGTCTCTTTATGCTCCTGCCCCGGTTCACGCAGGTGTACGTGGAGGTCGATGAAACCGGGAGCCACCAGCAGACCCGCGGCATCGATCACCTCATCCACCTCAGGCTGCGCTTCCCCGGGCCTCACCCAATCCTTGACGAGCCCGCCCTCGATGAGGACGTTCATCCCGGTATTCTCCGACCCCGCCGGATCGATCAAATGCCCGTTCGCTATGAGTAATTTCATCTTGATTGGTGTGAGGGAATTGAGACGTCGAACCAACTGCAGCGATTCGCCTTTACGTCGACCTGAAAGTCAACATACGGACGTTCCCCCGCAAAACGACCGCCCACAATTTTCTTTCGATTCTCCTCCCACAGCTCGACATCATCGCGGATCATAGAGTTGATGTCTCCACGCCCTTTCGGAAGATGAACCCGGACTCTGTATCGTCCGGATTTGCGGACATCAAGACCAACATACCCGGACTCGTCGCTCACGCCTTCGACCTTTGGACGCGAACCCAGCACTTCGGCACGTATTCCACTCTGTGCGAGATAATATCCGGTCTTGCTTATCGTTCCTGATATCCAGAACAGGGACTCTCCGCGTTTCACTGCACGCAGAAATTGGAGATCCGTCTGAGCGTCACTTTCTTTTGCTGTTCGGGTACACAAGCTAGTGCTGAACTCATTCTTCCTACCATCCTCGCCCACGCCCGATCCGTAAATCAGGTAGGTTTCGCCCAGTTTGAAAGTATGAGCGCAAGAATGTCCGTAGTTATATGTGAAGGTCTTTTCTGGCGTCTCGCCTACGAAAGATTCGAGGACTTTCATCTCCACTTCCTCGAACGGCGAGTTTTCCGTCGTTGACACAGACGCAACAGTACCGAGGAAAATGCGACTAGTTCGGCTGTATTCGTAACAAGCGGGAGGCCTTAACTCGCATGTGCACGCCAGAACAGTCGCCCCCATCCCTAAAGTGAGCAATGTCACAGTAAGAGTCCGCTTGATGAAGCACATCATCTTTAGTATTGATCGCCACGCCATCCCTGATTAGGCAGCCTTCAGATCCTTTTCTTTAAGTTTTCTTGAAAGCGACTCGAGAAACTCGTCATCCTCCAGCAGGCGGCGTGCAGTTTGATCGACCTCGATCTCTTCTAGTGAAAGATCCCTCTTCATCACGGATCGGAGTTCTGCATTGATTTGTGTTTGATAGGGAGCGGCATTCGGTGCTTCAGCCCTCCGGCGAAAATGGCTCAAAACATCGAGGTCTATATAGATGTTGATGCGAACCTTAGAATCCTTTCGTGAAGCTAATCGGTCTGGTGTGACGCGCTTAAACACGTGCTTTCCGACTGATGGAATTGCATCTTCATCAATACCCTGTGCCCGCATTTCCTCAATATCGGCTTCGGTATACTCGATTACAAACTCTTTCTTTATCATCGTCGTAGTTCAAAATAGATGATCGTCTCATTTCTTGTCGCCTTCCGAGCAGAAATCAATCGGTAACTTTCTTCATTCTCTCCCCGAGTTGTATAAACAACGTAAAGGATTCCGTTGGCACCCAATCCAATACGCTGGAACCGCGTTTCACCATGACTTTCGTCAGTATTCTCATGTGCGAAAGTATCGAAAAAAACGATTGTTGCTTCTTCAAGAGTGACGCCATGCTTTCTTTCATTGTGCTCCGCTTTTTCCGAATCCCATTCGAAGTTCATATTATACACATATATGGCGATACAGTCACTACTTCTCTATGCTGCCACCCGTCGCCAAATAAAGCACGGCCATCCTAACCGCCACGCCGTACTTAACCTGATCTAATATCAGTGACCGCGAGCTGTCAGCAACCTCGGAAGCGATCTCGATGCCCCGATTCATCGGCCCGGGATGCAGGACGATCGCGTCTTTATTCGCTAGATCAAGGCGTTCGTTTGTCAGGCCGTAGTGAATCGCATACTCCCGCAGCGTTGGGAAATAAGCCGAGTCCTGCCGCTCACGCTGAATCCGCAGGATCATCACGACATCCGCACCCTCGATCGCTTCTTCGGTATGTGCACAAACCTCCAGGCCGCTGTCGACCAGCGAAGCGAAATCATTCGGCACCAGCGTCCCCGGACCCGCAACCCGCACCGTCGCCCCGAGCTTTGTCAATAAGTGTATGTTCGACCGCGCGACACGGCTGTGCAGTATGTCGCCTACGATCGCCACTTCAAGCCCTTTGATCTTCTTCTTATGCTCGCGAATGGTCATCGCGTCCAGCAGCGCCTGCGTCGGGTGCTCGTTTGCTCCGTCGCCGGCGTTTACGATAGCGGCGCGGCTTACTTTCGCCAATTGATGCGGCACTCCCGCGGAACCATGACGCACGACGATGCAATCCGGGTCCATCGCATCCAGATTCAAAGCCGTATCAACCAGCGTCTCGCCCTTGCTAACGCTCGATGAAGACACGCTTATGTTGACGGCGTCTGCGGAGAGCCGCTTCGCTGCGAGTTCGAAAGATGTTCGCGTGCGGGTCGAGTTCTCGAAAAAAAGGTTGATGACCGTCTTGCCGCGGAGGGTCGGGACTTTCTTGATCTCGCGGGCATTTATCTCGCGAAAATTCTCAGCCGTGTCCAAAATGCCCTTTATCTCCGCCGCCGAAAGGTTGCGGATGCCGAGCAGGTCTCGTCGTCGAAAGGGTTTATCCATTTTGGGGACACACGCCGCAAGCGCAGTGCAATAAAAAAGCAAGGCGGTTAACCTTGCTCTGAATTACTCGGGTGGCCGTTCGAATATTCCGACGGCTTCGAGGTCATCGTATTCCTTGAGCATCACCTTGACGATCTCGGAATGTTTGGTTGGAACGGTCTTGCCGACGAAATCTGCCTGTATCGGCAACTCGCGATGCTCGCGTCCACGGTCGATAAGAACCGCGAGCTGCACCTTTCGCGGCCGTCCAAAATCCATGAGCTGATCCAGCGCGGCTCTGATCGTACGACCGGTATAGAGCACGTCGTCAACGAGGACGATCACCTTTTCTTCGATGTCTGCGTCAAGTTCGGTACGGTTTACGATCGGATTTGCGCCTACAGTCGAGAGGTCGTCACGATAGAGCGTGATATCTATGATTCCATAGAGCGGTACCTTGCCTTCAAGCTGCGTGATGCGGTCGACTATACGTTCTGCCAGCGGCACCCCGCGGCGTCTTATGCCGACGATATAAAGGTTATCTGCACCCTGATTTTCTTCGACGATCTCGGACGCCAGTCGCGACAGCGCACGCTTCATCCGCGAACTATCCATTATTCGCGACTTTTCAACTAAGTTGAGTTTGTCTCCCATTCGAAGCAAATCGTAACAAAGGGCAGGCGAAAACTCAAAGTATCCGTTTAGTTAATCGCCACCGTTCGTCTAATATATATCGCTTTAGCCGATGTCACTGTTTTACGAAAAGATCGTCCGACCCATCGCCTTTCGGATGGATGCCGAAGCCGCTCATGAGCGGGGCCTTGCTGCGTTACAAATTGGGCTCGGCACCGCTGCAGCACGCCGAGCGTTTTCCAAACAGAGCGTTTTCGACGGCCTCGGCGAAATAGAACGTTTCGGACTTCGATTCGAAAACCCGTTCGGCATTGCCGCAGGCTTCGATAAGAACGGCGTTGTCATCGACCAACTCGCAGCACTCGGATTCGGATTTGTTGAGGTCGGGACGGTGACAGCCCGTCCGCAGCCCGGCAATGAAAAGCCGCGAATGTTTCGCCTGCCTGCCGATAAAGCCCTGATCAATCGACTGGGCTTCAACAACGACGGTGCGATAGCGATAGCGAAGAACGTCGCCGCCCGTCCCCACGACTGCATTGTTGGGATCAACATCGGGAAAAACCGCGATGTCCCTGTCGAAGAAGCAGTCGAGAATTATATCGAATGCTTCGACGCCGTTTACAACGCGGCAGACTACATCGCGCTGAACATTTCATCGCCCAACACGCCGGGTTTGCGAGATCTGCAGAAAGGCGAAAGCTTTGCCGAGCTTGTCGGCGCGATCCAAAAACGCAACAGGGAACTTTCCAACGACGGCCCGATGAAGCCCCTGCTGGTCAAGATCGCACCGGACCTTAGTGAAACGGAACTTGCAGAAATAGTGGAGACGGCCGCGTCCCATCAAGTCGCCGGATTTATCGCGACGAATACTACGATCTCCCGCGAAGGCCTAATCACACCGGGCATCGCCGAGATCGGTGCCGGAGGCCTTAGCGGAGCCCCGCTCACGCAAAGGTCGACGGAGGTGATCGCGAGCCTATACAGACTGACCCAGGGACGAGTACCAATAATTGGTGTAGGCGGGATAATGTCGGCGCAGGACGCATTCGAAAAGATCGCTGCGGGTGCCTCGCTGCTGCAAACATACACCGGCTTCGTCTACGGGGGCCCGTCCTTTGCCCAACACATTAACACGGGACTGGAGAAGCTTCTTGCCGAACGCGGATTCGCAACCTTGGACCAGGCCGTAGGTTCCGCCGCGCAGCGAGGCTGAATGATTGACACCCCTGCTTAGAACGCTATAATTAGAAATTTGCCTTTTGCCGAAGCTCCGGTCATAGTTTGAAGGCATTTGACAATGAAGATCGATCTTTCAACTCTGTCACACGAACCGCTTCCGTTCGACCTTAAGGTCGGTGGTGACGAGATCGACGATCTTACTGCCGAGCTAGAATTGTCAGCGGATATTTCCGTGACCGGCACCATTCGGCGGCAGGGCGTGCAGATCGAGATCACAGGCCACTTGGCGGCACCGGCAACCGCAAGTTGTAGGCGATGTGCCGAACCGTTCCCGCTCACAATCGCGGCTGATTTTGAAGCTGTATATGTGGAGCCCGAACATTTCTCTTCGGAGAAGGACAAAGAACTGACCGGGGACGATCTGAACGTTGATATCGTGACCGACTCTGAGATCGATATGGGACAGATCACGCGCGAGCAGATCATCCTTGCGATTCCGGAAAAGCTGATCTGCCGTGAAAATTGCCGCGGCCTGTGCGAAAAATGCGGGCAGAACCTTAATAACGGCGATTGCAAGTGCGAAACGGCCGAACCCGACCCCAGATGGGCAGGACTCAAAGATCTAATTTAGAATCGCAGACCAGGTCTGCACGTAATATACCGAGGTAATATAAATGCCAAATCCTAAACGACGACACTCAAAATCGCGCACTCGCCAACGCCGCGCTCATGATGCGCTGAAAACGCCGCAGTTCTACATTGACAAGGACTCGGGCGAGGCTAAGAAGCCGCATCGTATCGACCCTGAAACCGGAGAATATAAAGGCCGCCAGATCATTGATGTAAAGGATAGCGACTAGATTTTTGAATTCTTCGAAACTTTAGGTTCTAATTCATAATCAATGACTGAACGAAATGCGGGCATCATCGGGATGGGACACTCTTACCCGGACGGTATTCTTACGAATGCCGACCTGGAGAAGATCGTCGAAACCTCCGATGAGTGGATAACCTCACGCACGGGCATAAAACAGCGGCACAAGGCTGCTGATGATGAATACACGTCGATGTTCGGCACCGCGGCCGCCAAGCAGGCGCTTGAGCGCGCGGAGCTAGAGCCCACCGATATTCAGCTGATCGTCTGCGCTACTACCACTCCTGACCAGATAATGCCTTCGACCGGAGCGTTGATACAGGCACAACTTGGTGCGACGAACGCTGCGGGAATGGACATTTTCGCTGCTTGCTCCGGATTCTTATACGGCCTGACGATGGTCGAATCGATGATACGCACCGCGCAGATCGAACATGCTCTGGTCATCGGAGCCGAGGTGCTCACAAAATACGTCGATTACACCGACCGTGGAACCTGCGTGATCTTCGGTGATGGTGCGGGGGCAGCGGTGCTCGGACCGGTTGAAAAAGGGAAGGGCATTCTCGCGACAAAGATCCGCTCCGATGGCCGCTACGAAGAGCAGCTATATGCACCCGGCGGGGGTACAAAGCTCGGAACTACGCACGAAACTATCGATCAGGGAATGCACTTCTTCAAAATGAAGGGCAACGAACTCTTTAAGGTCGCCGTGCGTTCTATGGCAGAGATCTCTGCGGAAATGCTCGAACGTGCGGGGCTGACCGTGGACGATGTCGATATCGTCATTCCTCATCAGGCAAATCAACGCATCACGGACGCAGTCGCGTCGCGTCTGGGTGTTGATGAAACAAAGGTTTATTCGAACATTGCCGAGCTCGGCAACACGTCATCCGCCTCGATCCCGATCGCCATGGACGAGTGCATCCAGTCCGGGCGGATCAAAGAGGGAAGCACGGTGTTGCTGACTGCGTTCGGCGGCGGCGTAACCTGGGGCGGGACGGTGCTTCGGTTTTAGAAGATGGGGAAGATCGCGTACATATTTCCCGGACAGGGCTCGCAGTCCGTCGGAATGGGAAAAGACCTGTTTGACAACTTTGAAGCTTCGCGTCGCGTTTTCGAAGAGGCCGACGAGGCCCTCGGGATTTCACTTTCGGAGATGTGCTTCGCCGGGAATGCCGAAGATCTTCAGTTGACTGAAAACACTCAGCCGGCAATCTTGACAGCGTCAGTGGCCGCTTACCGAGGAATGATCGCGGAAGGCCTTCGGCAGCCCGATTTCGTCGCTGGCCACAGCCTCGGGGAGTACTCGGCACTTGTCGCCGCAGGCGTGCTAGATTTTGCTGACGCCGTCCGCACCGTACGTAGTCGGGGACGTTATATGCAGGAAGCGGTACCCGTCGGAACCGGTGCGATGGCAGCGATACTGGGGGCGGAGCTCGATGTGATCGAAGCGGTCTGCAATGAGGTTCACGGCGTTTGCAGTCCGGCGAACATCAATTCCCCCGGGCAGGTGGTGATCGCGGGTGCATCTAAAGCCGTTGACGATGCATGCGAACTATTGAAAGAACGCGGAGCAAAGCGTGCCATCAAACTCAACGTCTCGGCCCCGTTCCACTGCGAACTGATGATGCCGGCACAAGAGCGGCTCGCCGGTGATCTGAAAGATCTAAGTTACGGAAAATTTGCGTTCCCGATCGTTCACAACGTCGATGCAAAGGTGAATAGCGACGCGTCGGTTGTTGTAGAGGCTTTGACTTCGCAGGTTTCATCGCCCGTGAGATGGCTCGAGTCAATGCGTGAGTTAAAGGCAAATGGTGTCGACTCCGTCGTCGAGGTCGGGCCCGGCAAGGTGCTATGCGGACTGATGAAACAGATCGATCGCGAAGTTCGCTGTTCCAACGTTGAGGATTCCCAAAGTTTAAGAAATACTAAAGATACGCTTTAAAGGAGAACATATGTCAGAAGTTCAAGATAAGATCAAACAGATCATTGTTGATGAGTTAGGTGTTGACGAGGCAGAAGTTACGGAAAATGCCCGATTCATTGAGGACCTCGGAGCAGATTCGCTCGACCTCGTGGAACTCGTCATGCGTTTTGAAGAAGAGTTCGACATCGAGATCCCGGATGAGGACGCGGAAAAGATACAGGCGGTTCGCGACGCCTATGCTTACGTTGAACAGCACAAGAGCTAGTCGGCGTTAGGTAGGGAATTCGACGACAGCTTCCGGCCGGAACGTTCTGCCGGAAGCTGTCGATAGGTTTGCTCGCGAGATTTGATCCACTATGAGACGTCGAGTAGTAGTAACCGGGATAGGGTTGGTAACGGCGATCGGGAATGACGTTCCATCAACATGGGACGCCCTGATGAGCGGCGCCAACGGTGCCGATTACATCAAGAAATTTGATGCGAGCGAGTATCCCGTAAAGTTCGCGTGCGAAGTAAAGGATTTCGACCCGCTCAATTTCCTAGATAAGAAAGAAGCTCGGAGAATGGGCGGGTTCACGCATTTCGCTATTGCTGCTGCCGACGAAGCAGTCAAGAGCAGCGGCCTTGTTATTGACGCCAGTAATGACGAAATGGTCGGAACTTACATCAGCTCCGGCATTGGCGATTTCTGGGCGATCGAACGCGAACACGAAAAGCTTCTCAAATCCGGACCGGACCGGGTTTCGCCATTCTTCATCGTTTCGGCGATCGTAAATCTGGCGGCGGGCAACGTCTCGATCCGTCACGGTGCAAAAGGGCCAAATTCCGCCACCGCCACCGCGTGCTCCGCAGGAGCACATGCGATCGGCGACAGCTTCCGCCTGATCGAACGCGGCGACGCCGATGCTATGATCTGCGGAGGTGCGGAAAGCGCAATCACCCCAATGTCGGTCTCCGGTTTCGCGTCGATGCGGGCTCTTTCAACCCGCAACGACGACCCCCAACATGCATCGCGGCCTTTCGACGCGGAACGGGACGGTTTTGTCATCGGCGAAGGTGCGGGCATCCTGATCCTTGAGGAACTGGAGTTTGCGAAAGCCCGAGGTGCAAACATACTCGCCGAGATCGTCGGTTACGGCATGAGTGGCGACGCGTTTCACGTCACGATGCCGGACGAGACCGGTTCGGGGGCGATCCGGGTCATGAAGCGTGCTCTCGATGACGCCGGTGTCGAACCGAACAAGGTCGATTATATAAACGCCCACGGCACATCCACGCCTTATAACGACAAATTTGAAACGCTCGCGATCAAGAAGCTCCTCGGTGACCATGCCGAAAAGGTTGCCGTCAGTTCGACCAAGTCGATGACCGGCCACGCACTTGGCGCTGCCGGTGGCATCGAGGCAGTGTTCTCGGTCCTCGCGATCGATAAGCAAAAACTGCCGGCAACCATTAATTACGAGGTTCCCGATCCCGACTGCGATCTCGATTATGTGCCGAATGTTGCTCGAGACGCCGAGGTCAAATACGTTCTTTCAAACAGCTTCGGTTTCGGCGGCACCAATGCGTGCCTCCTGTTCAAGAAGTTCGAGGAATAATTCTGTCGTAAACCCTGCCCGATGCTCCGAATCGCGTATGATGGAAATGAATGAACCGTCATTCATATGCTAAAATCTAATTATGAAGATCATTGTCCTAATGAAGCAGGTCGCCAACAAAGATGCAGTTCTCCGCATCAGTAGCGACGAAAAATGGATCAACGAAGCTGATATCGCCCAGCAGACAAATGAATCCGACGGCTTCGCGCTTGAGGAAGCGCTTCGACTGAAAGAAGCAAAGGGTGAAGGCGAGGTCATCGTTTGCTCCCTCGGGCCCGCGAGTGCCAAAACGGTCATTAAAGATGCCCTAGCACGCGGAGCGGATCGGGCCATCCACGTCCTCGTGGAAGACTCCAAACAGCTTTCGCCGTTCCAGATCGCCTCTGCCATCGCCGACGCGATCCGTGACGAGAATGCCGATCTTATCCTCGCCGGCCTCCAGTCAGATGATGCTAGTTACGGACAAACCGGGGTCGTCTTGGCAGAACTTCTCGGAGTACCGCACGGCACAATCGTCATTGAGGTCGACCGCGAAAGCCTTGGCGAAAGCCTCCGCATCAAACGCGAACTCGAAAGCGGCTGGTATCAATGGTTCACCTATAAGCTCCCCGCGCTATTCACCGTTCAGTCGGGCATCTCTCAGATCCGCTACGCATCTCTGAAAGGCATCATGGCGGCAAAGAAAAAAGAGATCCGCGATGTCACCCCCTCGATCGAGTCTTTCGCGTCCGGGCAAAAGATCGAGAAGGTCTATATGCCGCTGAAGACCAAACAAACGCAGATGCTCGGTAACGGCGATGCCAAGGCCGGAGCCGTAGAACTCGTCGAGAAGCTCAAGACGGAGGTCCGGGTACTCTAGTGGCTCGACCGGGAAAGATTTTATGATCCTAGTATTCATCGAACACAAAGATTGCGTCCTGAACCGCTCATCGCTTGAAGCGATCGCTGCGGCACAGGCGATCGGGAAAGACCTCGGCATTCGTGCCTCCGCTGTGATCCCGTGCGCAGGCGACTGTGGCATCGCGGAGCAGATCGCCGGCTACGACCTTGACAAGGTCATCGTTGCCACCAACGACAGACTCGGCACATACACCCCCGATGCCTACGCCGACGCTTGGGAGCAGGTGATCAAGGCGACAAACCCGCAGTTCGTCGTGATGTCGCACACCTATCAGGTCCGCGATTTCGCTCCGAAGGTTGCCACCCGGCTAGGACGCGAACTCGTCGGCGACGTTATCCGTTACAAGAACGAGGGCGGAAAACTCAGCCTTTCTCGCCGGATCTTTCTCGGCAAACTCGACGCAGACGTCGTCGTCGAAGGCGATGCACCCCATTTCATCACGTTCCAGGCGGGTGCCTTCCGCGGCGACAGCGCAGAGAAAGGCTCCGCAACGGTTGAAACGATGGATGTCGAGGTCGGCGAGGTCCGCATGACCGCCGAAGAACCCTTCCAGGAAGCAAAAGCGTCCGTCGACCTTACAAAGTCTGAGGTAATTGTCGCTATCGGCCGCGGTATCAAGTCTCAGGAGAACATCGCAGTTGCCGAACGGCTAGCTGAGGTGCTGGGAGCCGACATCGCCGCCTCGCGTCCGATCTGCGATAGCGAATGGCTGCCCATCGACCGCCAGATAGGCTCATCCGGCCAGACCGTCGCCCCCAAACTCTACATCGCTCTCGGTATTTCCGGAGCCATCCAGCACATCGTCGGTATGAAAAACGCCGGAACTATTGTCGCCATCAACAAAGACGCTGAGGCGCCCATCTTCGACATCGCCGATTACGGCATTGTCGGCGACCTTTTTGAGGCCGTCCCCGTCCTTGTAGAGGAGATAAAGAAAGCGAAGGCGTAACGCACGTAGCGTAGACTACAACCCGCATTCGAGCATTCTGTAATCATGGTCGCGAGGCTTAAGGCTTCGCGGCCTATTTTATTTTGCCAGTACCAAGAGGGGGGACAATGAACAGCAAGAAAAAGCCGCTGCGCACCTCACAGAGGTTCGCTTCGACGGGCGGTTGACCCGCGCCTGTCGGTATCCACGACTGAGTTGATTCCGTGTCGCCTTTCCCAGAACATCCAAAAGCTTGACTTTTATATCAAAACCGCATTATTCTCATCGGCATAGTCCATTTGCTTTCAGGGATAGTTTGCTCAAAAACTAACCTCAAACACGAGTAAAAACTGTAGGTTTCGAAGAGCCGGCTCCCATGCCGTGTAATGGCGCCGAATCCGCCATTATGGTGTAAGAATTCGCTGTTCAGTTCGATTCACCTCTCAACAAGTACCAAATTGCTATTCATTGGCCCACCGGGGCCGAAACTTGCTGGCCCGCATAGCCTTGCGTCAACGGTCAGCTTTCAATTCGAGGAGGATAAATGAAGATTCTTAAACTCACAGTGACATTTGTATTTCTGATGTCTGCGTTGTGGTTCGTCGACAATGGAGCAAATGCTCAACGACGAGCCGCTGTAGGCGATAAATCCAAAGCGATCGGCAACCCCGTTTGCGAATTGGCCGGAGCCTCACCCATCGAGGTCCAAACCTCCGGCAACGCGGCGGTCGGATATGCCACATTAGGCGCGGCGTTCGCCGCGATCAATGCCGGCACACACACAGGCATGATCGCCATACACGTTTGCGGGAATACGACGGAGAGCGGTTCGGCCGTGCTCAACAGTTCCGGTGCGGGTGCTGCCAGCTATTCAGACATCGTTATGTATCCCCTGGTTGATTCCGCGACCATTTCCGGTGCTTCGGCCCAGGGACGCGGTTTGATAGAGCTGAACGGTGCAGACAATGTGGTAATCGACGGCGACAACCCGTCCAGCGCGGGTACAAATCGCAACCTATCGATCATCAATACGGCGTCAAATACCACGACCTTTACCTCCGTCATTAGAATTGCCTTGAACACGACGACCGTAAACAGCGCGGACAACAACCTCATTCGCAATCTGAATCTCGTTGGAAGCAGCACCGGGCGGAACATTGATACGGCGACATCTACAACCGCATCGGAGAATACAACGTTCGGCATCATTGCAGGTCCGAATGCGTCCGACGCGTCGACCGAGCCTGCCGCGATCACCTCGGTAACCGGTAATGTCGGTGCCGGTGCAACGGCTGCAAACCTGGTGATCGAGAACAACAACATCGTCACCGCGGCGCGCGCGATTTCGATGAACGCGTCTGCAAATACCGTTTTTCCGGATCTGCTTATAGACGGCAATTCCATTGGCAATTCGGTTGCTGGCGAGGAGGACCAAGTTACGGCGGTTGGCATTACCGTTGCAGGTTCGACGAATGCTGTCATTCGTGAAAACACGGTTAATGTTGAGGGCTACGTCGCCTCTAGCGCTGCCGGTCACGGAATTTCGGTGGGCGTGCTCAGCACTGCAACAACGGGTGCGTTGATTGAACGGAACATGGTGAACCGCGCTCGCAACAACAATCCGGCTAGCTGGTCGGCATATGGTATCAATCTTGGCGGCGGCAGCAGCCATGCGGTCGTTAACAACTTCGTCTCCGGCGTTATAAACTCGCAGACGGCCGGTACGGGCGCGTTTGGCACCACTTGGGGCGCTTACGGAATTAGGATAGCTTCCGGAACGGGTCATAGCATCTACCACAACTCGGTACATCTTTACGGAGCAATGACTGGTTCAGTCAGCTCGAACCTCACAGCGGCGTTCGTGATGACCTCCGCGACACTGCAGACCGGTGTGGATGTTCGCAATAACATCTTTTCAAACCAAATCTCGGGCGGCAATCCTGAAGGTACTCGGAACACGGTGATCTACCTGCCCCCGGGCGGTACGTCGTCTTTGAATCTAACCATCAACAACAACGCCTTGTACGCAGGAACAGACGCGCTGAATACACTCGCGCAGGTAGGCCCGTCTTTTGCGACGAGCGTGAACTATCAAGTTGGCGATTTTGATTCGACGTCGACCTCGCCGGCTTCTAACTTTAGGGCTTACACGAGTGGACTGTCAGCGGCGGGCACGAATGACAATGCATCGTTCGCGTTCCCGGGAGCTCCGCCGTTCGTGTCGAATACGGACCTTCACATTCCGGATGGCACATCGACTCCTATGGAATCGCGCGGTACGCCTGTAGGCGTTCTGATAGATATTGATGAAGAGGCTCGCGACGCGACGACGCCGGATATCGGTGCCGACGAATTCGATGGCCTTTTTGTGGATGACTTCCTGCCGCCGTCGATCAACTACTCTGCTCTTTCAAATACGACGGAGTTGGGCGATCGATCGATCACCGTGACCATCACCGATGAGACCGGTATCCCGACGGACGGGGCTCTGATTCCGCGCATCTACTCTTCGAAGAACGGCGGCGCGTATGTGTCAGCACCTTGCACGTTCGAGAGCGGAACGGCCACAAACAGCACCTGGACCTGCACCATCAGCAGCGCGGCCCTTGGCGGCGTTATGGCTGGTGATTCGATTGAGTATTTCGTCATTGCCCAGGATACCGCGACGCCTGTCAACGTCGGGTCAAACCCGGGCGGTGTCGAGGCGACCGACGTAAACACTGTCACGGAGGCACCACCTTCGCCGAACTCGTATCTGATCGTCGGGGCACTTCCGACCTCAGTTAACGTTGGCGACGGCGGAATGTTTACATCGCTAACCAATCCGGGTGGATTGTTCGAGGCTCTCAACGTTGGGTTCACACTGACGGGCGACACCGTGATCAACATCACGTCGGATCTGACGGCGGAGACCGGTGCGATCAACCTCGAAGAGTTTACCGAAGAAGCTCCGGGCGGCTATACCTTGACCATCAAACCGTCGGGCGGTCCCCGCATCATAAGCGGTACTGCAGCCACTAGCCGCGGCATCATCAACCTCGACGGGACCGATCGTCTGATCATTGACGGCTCGTTGGACGGCGGCGATGACCGCAGCCTTACGATCCGGAACCTTCAAACGGGTACATCGACGGTTGTATGGATCAAGAGCCTTCCGGGCAATGGTGCGAACAACAACGTGATCAAGAACACGATCATTCACGGAGCTACTGTTGGCACAGCGACCACTACGGCCGGCATCTTGACCGGCAGCAGCGCGACGATCGGTAACGATGCCGAAGCAGCAAACAACGACAACCGAATCGAGAACAACTGGATCTTTGGTGTTCAGAATTCGATGTACGTTCGCGGCGGCCTCGGTGGGAACATCGATCAAAACTGGGTCATAGTTGATAATGACATGGGGTCGGCGGCGACCGGTGAGAATAACACCTTCCGGGGAATGCTCATCGGTAATGCTAACAACTTCTGGGTCACCAACAACCGGGTCCAGGGCGTTATTTCCACGGCTACAACAACGGCTGCCATGAGCGGTATCCAAGTCGCACTGGCGGCAACCAACGGTGTGATAGCCAGCAATGACATTCGCAACATCAGGAATGTCAGCGCAAGTGGAACAGGTGCCGCAGGTATCGCTATGAGTTCGACGACAACTAACGCGAACACATGGATCGTCAACAACATGATCTCAGACGTCGCTGCGGTTGGTTCTGCAACCGTCCTCAGCAACGGCCACGGGATCACGGCTACGGGAGGTTCGGGTTGGAACTTCTACTACAACTCGGTAAATCTGGCGACGAACCAGACGTCGGGAACGACGGCTGCGATGCATGTCACAAGCGGTGTAACGGCTGCGGGCGCTCTGAATATTCGCAATAACATCTTTGCGAACACTCAGACCTCGGGTGCAACGCGTTATTCGTTCCACAGTGCGGCTCCGTCTTCCGTCTATTCGGCGATCAATTACAACAATTATTGGTCGACGGGCAGTGTCGGGTTCCTCGGCAGTGCACAAGCAACGCTGGCACTTTGGCAGGCGGCAACGGGGCAGGACGCCAACTCCCTGGCGGTCGATCCGCTGTTCGTCTCACCGACGGACCTGCACATCGAACCGGGTAGCCCGGTGAGAGGGCAGGCGACTCCGATCGCAGAGGTCACCGAAGACTTTGATGGCGACGCTCGCGATCCGGTCAACCCGGACATGGGTGCTGACGAAGTTGTCGGTGGCGCTGTGAACCTCGACCTTGGCGGACGCGTTCTGACTGCGGGCGGCCGCGGTATCGGCGGCGTCACGCTTCGCATAAGCGGCGGAAACCTTAGTGAGGATCGCCTTGCATTCACAAGCCCGTTCGGATTCTACAATTTCGAAGGGCTGGATGCGGGCACCTACACGGTAACCGTCTTTTCGAAGAGGCACACTTTCACTGTTCCGGCCCAGGTCATCGTACTTGGAGCGTCACAGTCGAACGTGAACTTCACAACCGTACCGTAGCGAGCTGCATCTCGCAGGTACACATAGGGGCTGCCCGGTTTGGGCGGCCCCTTTTTTATTGGCACTCCGTTAAATCTCAATAAGATCCGACCAAGTTTTAGTTGTCCCGGTCATCGGGACAACTGTCTCAGTCATTCCGCGGGCGGCTGATGAAAAAGAACGAACCGGTGAGCAAGTGGTCGTCGACCGTTTCGGTGATCACCCGGCCGTAGGCGCCGAAGCGTCAGGCGTAGATATCGATGCGGAATTTGCCGTCGGCGGTCGCGAAGGCTCGGTACATCCCGTCGGAATTGAAGGGCAGGGTGACGTTGCCGAGGCTGTCGACGGCGATCAGGCCGCCTTCGCCGCCGATGTCGGTGAGGCGCGCGATGGTTCGTGCGGCGGCGTCTTTCAAAGTCAGGTTCTGGTATTTCATCCGGGCGGCGACGTCGTAAGCGGTCGCTCCGAGCATGAAATATTCGCCGTGGCCGGTGCACGAAACGGCGCAAACGTCGTCGGCATAGGTCCCCGAGCCGATGATGGGAGTGTCGCCGATGCGGCCGAACTTCTTGTTCGTCATCCCGCCCGTAGAAGTGGCAGCCGCAAGCCGTCCCGCGTTATCACAAGCCACTGCGCCAACAGTGCCTTTCGGCCGGTCGGTCGCTTCCATGATCATTTCAGGTTCGGCGGCGGTGTGATCGAGCTGGACGACGCCGCGATCGCGGGCTTCGAGCAGTTGATCGTAGCGGTGCTGCGTGAAAAAGTAAGCGTCGTCGGCCATCTCCACGCCCTGCTGTGCGGCAAACTGATTCGCACCCGTTCCGGCGAGCAGGACGTGTTCGGTTTCTTCCATCACGAGCCGCGCGAGCTTGATCGGGTTGACCACATTTTGCACGAACGCCACCGCTCCCGCCCGCAGCCGCGAGCCGTCCATGATCGCCGCGTCCATCTCGTTCTTGCCCTCGGTCGTGAACACCGACCCGCGGCCCGAGTTGAACAGCGGAAAATTCTCCAGCGAAACCACGGCCGCCTCTACCGCATCGAGCGACGGCCCGCCGCGATCGAGAATCTCCCAGCCTGCATCAAGCGCCGCCGCAAGCCCGTCGCGATACTCCAACTCAAGCTCCGGCGTCATCGCCGAACGCAGGATCGTACCCGCCCCGCCATGAATTGCTATCGTTGCCATAAACAAATCATACGTCAGATCTTCTGATTTCTCAGCCGCAGCGCGTTGGCGATGACCGAGACGGAGCTGAACGTCATTGCCGCGCTCGCAATCATCGGCGAGAGCAGGATGCCGAACACAGGGAAGAGCACGCCTGCCGCGATCGGAACGCCGACGGCGTTGTAGATGAACGCGAAAAAGAGATTCTGCCGGATGTTCCGCATGGTCGCACGGCTGAGGGCCCGCGCCCGCAGGATGCCGTTCAGGTCGGGCCTGAGCAGCGTGATGTCCGAAGACTCGATAGCGACATCCGTCCCGCTCGCGAACGCGATCCCGACGTCAGCCTGTGCAAGAGCGGGAGCATCATTCACGCCATCACCCGCCATCGCCACACGCTTGCCCATCGCCTGAAGCTCCTTCACTTTCGCGGCTTTGTCTTCGGGCATGACTTCCGCAAAATAGGTCTTGATACCTAGCTGGCCAGCAACGATCTCGGCAGTCAATGAATTGTCGCCCGTCATCATTATTACTTCGACACCCTTATTACGGAGTTCCTTGATCGCAGACAATGCCGACGGTTTGATCGCATCAACGATTCCGATCCCGCCGATTGCGATTCCGTCTTCTATCACATACACAAATGAACTCGGCCGATTCTGGTCTACGGACATCATCATTTCCCCAGCTGCATCATCGCTCATTCTGGGAATGTATGAGGATGTACCTAGACTATGGTGTCCGCTCACGACACCGATCTTTGCTCCGTCAATCTGTCCTTCTATTCCGATCCCTGTTATCGATCGGAAATCCTTCACTTCATGCTTTCCACCGCGTCGTCGATCATTTTCTTTTATGATCGCGGATGCCAAAGGATGCTCGCTAAACATTTCAAGCGAAGCCGCTAGAGCAAGAATCTCTTCCTCAGTGCGCCCATCGTATCCCTCGACGTATTGAACCGTCGGCTTGCCTTCGGTCAGGGTGCCGGTCTTGTCGACGACTATCGTGTCAACCTTTTCGAAGGTTTCGAGTGCCTCGGCCTTTTTCACCAGCACGCCGTTCTTTGCACCGTGGCCGGTGCCGACCATGATCGACATAGGCGTGGCGAGGCCGAGGGCACACGGACAGGCGATTATCAGCACCGATACCGCGGCGACGATCGCCAACGTGAGGCTGCCGACGATGAGCCAGACGACGAACGCTACAACTGCGACGACGATGACTGCGGGCACGAAGTACGCCGACACGGCGTCGGCAAGCCGTTGGATCGGCGCCCGCGATCGCTGCGCCTCGCCGACCATTTTCACGATCTGAGCGAGCAGCGTGTCGCTGCCGACCCGGTCCGCACGCATCAGGAAACTTCGGCCGCCGTTGATCGTCCCGCCGATAACAGCGTCGCCGGCGGACTTTTCGACCGGCATCGACTCGCCGGTCACCATCGATTCGTCGATAGAGGTCGTGCCCTCGATGATCTCGCCGTCGGTCGGTACCTTCTCATTCGCCTTGACCCGGAGCGTTTGCCCCGCGAGAACGTGGCGAAGATCGATCACCTCTTCAGTGCCGTCGTCGGCGACCACGGTCGCGGTCTCAGGTGCCAGCCGCAGCAGCTCCTTTATCGCAGAGGACGTTTGTGACCGTGCCCGCAGTTCCAGTACCTGGCCGAGGAGAACGAGCGTGGTGATGACTGCCGCCGCTTCGAAATACGCCGGGACAATGCCCGAGTGTGCGTCCCGCATGGCTTCAGGGAAGATGCCCGGCACAAAAAGCGCGGCGAAACTATAGAGAAGAGCAGCACCCGTGCCGATCGCGATCAGCGTGAACATGTTTGGGCTGACGTTCTTTATCGATGCCCACGCGCGTTCAAAGAACGGCCATCCGCCCCAGAGTACAACGGGCGTGACAAAGACGAACTGTATCCAGATCGATACCCGAGGCGACACGACGTAATGAAACGCGGGGAACATTTCGCCCATCGCTAGTATGAATACGGGAAGCGCCAGCGCGGCGGAGATCCAGAACCGCCGCTTCATGTCGATGTATTCGGGATCGGGCCGGTCGTCGAGACTGATCTCTTTCGGCTCCAGTGCCATCCCACAGATCGGACACGAGCCCGGGCCGATCTGAACTATTTCAGGGTGCATCGGGCAGGTATATTCGACATCCTGCGGAAGACCTTCGTCGGGGACGGGATTTAGATATTTGTTGGGGTCAGCCGCGAACTTTGAAACGCAGCCGGTTGAGCAAAAGTAATACGGCGTGCCCTCATGCTCGTGCGTTCCGGCGGCAGTGTCGGCCTGTACCGTCATCCCGCAGACTGGGTCGACGTGTTCGGACTCTGCCGCCGGCCTGGCTCTCGAGATACCGATCATCTGCGGAGCGGGCATGGATTTGGCCGAGTCATCCTGTGCGAGATACTTTTCGGGTTCAGCTTCGAAACGCGTCTTGCAGCCCGGGTTGCAGAAGTAGTACGAGGTGCCTTCGTATTCGAATGCCGCCGCGGCGGTCTCGGGGTCGACAGTCATGCCGCAGACGGGGTCTATGTGTTCTTTTTTCATGATCCTTGCCTCCGAGACTGATTGTACGACCTGTCAGTAAGTGTCAAGTCAAGTGGTCATGTTGCGTCTGCAAAAGATTCGATCAGTTTGCATACCGAATGGCCATCAGGCTCGGAGTCTTTCATTGATCTCCAAGCTCCTGCTGCGGATTCCAGCCGCTCTTGGAGACGCTGCAGTTCGCGAATGCGTTCGCGGTTTTCGGCGATTCGTCTTTCGACGATGGATCGGACCATGGGGCAAGGCGAGTCGCCGCCGCCCGCATGGTCGAGAATCTGCTCGATCTCGCCAAGTGTGAAGCCAAGCCCCTTCGCCGCGACGATGAACTTCAGGCGTTCCTTGTCTGCAGGTGTGTAGATCTTGTAACCGTTACGCAGGTCGCGAGACGGCTTTAGCAGGCCAATGCGAGTGTAATGTCGGACGGTGTAGATCGGTGTTTGGGTGCGTTTCGCCAGCACGGCGGCGGTCATCATACCCTCATGTTATCATCCGCACTCTCAGTTTTTCGGAACTACTCAATAATTCATCGTTTTAATTAATATGGGGAAGTTCCGAACGGAGCTATACCTCGTTACACCCTATTACCTTAACCGAAAAGGCAACCGCCGCATGGCGGACGCAAAGCTCGGGGCCTGAGATCCAGGCCGCCCGGCTGCCGAAGTGAGGTCATCTTGAAACGTCTAACTTTCTTTCTTTTCTTTATCATACCTGGCTTTGCTGCGACTACGACTGCACAGTCGAGGCCACAGCCCATCTTGGTGGACGTCATCGGGCCGAATGGTCGATCTGTTATGGCATCCCCGCGGATGCCCGTTCGTTCCGCTGGGCCTTCGTCGACGGTGAGCTTCGCATCTGATGTGGAGCGGCGCTCGTTCGATCTGCTCAACACGAAGCGGGCAACACAGGGTTTGCCGCCGCTGGTTTGGGATGAACGCGTAGCTGAGATCGCCCGGATGCACTCGCAGAACATGGCGGAACAGGATTTCTTCAGCCATCGCGGAAAAGACGGCGGGTTGGTTGATGACCGAGC
The DNA here is from genome assembly GCA_041751195.1 of Pyrinomonadaceae bacterium. Taxonomy (GTDB): domain Bacteria; phylum Acidobacteriota; class Blastocatellia; order Pyrinomonadales; family Pyrinomonadaceae; genus OLB17. Next base: position 27,077 of record JBGSXX010000004.1, read on the forward strand.
CGCGGTGTTGGGACTGAATGATTGGCGTGCTATCGGAGAGAACATCGCGTTTCTTAAGGGGTATGCAGACCCGGCGGATTCGGCGGTTGAGAAATGGATGGAGTCTGCATCGCACCGTAACAACGTGCTTTCGCCCCGCTGGAAGGAAAGTGCGGTTGGCGTGGCAGTTACTCCCGACGGTAAGCACTATTTCACACAGGTTTTTGTACTTCGGGGCTAGTGGAGTGTTCACCCTGCGCCGACTGCGTGCATCCGAAAGGATGCACGCTTTTTACTTTTATAGTGGCTGATACTATCTTTGAACGGTGCAGGAACCATCGCTAACACTCCCATCGTTTGCCAAGATCAATCTCGGCCTGCGTATTCTTGGAAAGCGAGAGGACGGCTACCACGAGCTGGTGACAACGTTTCAGACAATATCGCTTGCGGACACGTTGAGGTTCACGGTGGTTAGATCTGGCGAGATCAGCTTGATCTGCGATGACCCGAGGGTCCCAGTCGGTGACCGCAACATTATCATAAAGGCAGCGAATGCTTTGTCTGATAAGTTCGGACGGAGTGCCGGAGCCTCAATAACTCTTGACAAGAGAATCCCGTCGCCGGGGGGGCTTGGCGGAGGGTCTTCGAACGCGGCTGTGACCCTGCTCGCTCTCGCGAAATTGTGGGATCTCGATGCCGGAAGGGATGATTTGAAAGGGTTGGCTGCGGAGTTGGGGTCCGACGTTCCGTTCTTTCTATATGGAGGCTCAATGCTCGGAACCGGGCGGGGCATCGATCTGTCAGAAGCCGAGGAATTTTCGTGTGAGCACATGGTCATCGTTACGCCGGATGAGGAAATTCCGACTGCAAAGGCTTTTGCGGCCGTTAATGCACATAGCTTGACAAATATTGAGGCTAATCGTATTCTTTCCAATTACCGTTTTCGGGCGGGTTCCGGGGAACTTGACCAGGCGGCATTGAAAAACGATTTTGAGGATTTCGTATTTTCCGAATATCCTGAGACAGCGCGAGCACGGAATATGTTGCTCGAACTCGGCGCCACGGTCGCAGCGTTAAGCGGCAGCGGTGCCAGCGTATTTGCAGTTTTTGACAACGAGAACACACGGCAAACAGCAATGAAAGCCCTTGGCATTGAGACCAACTGGCGAAGTTTTGCCGTAGCGACTATTTCGCGATCAAAGTATCGCGAGGCATTAAAACAAGTGCTATAGTTCGCTTCCGAGTAATTTTCACAATATCGCAATGGGGCGTCGCCAAGTGGTAAGGCACCGGGTTTTGGATCCGGCATTCGTAGGTTCGAATCCTTCCGCCCCAGCCAATATTGAAATCGGAGCGGACGACTTGTTTAAAGGTCGTCCGCTTTTTTGTTTGCTCATAATGAGTGTAACCGGAAACATAAAGATATTCTCGGGCAATGCGCACCGTGCCCTTGCAGATGAGATCTGCGGCCATTTGAGCTGCGATCTCGGCCGGGCCAGTACCGATCGATTCTCCGACGGAGAGTTCAATTTCCAGATCGGCGAAAATGTACGCGGGGCCGATATCTTTATAGTGCAGCCGACGTGCCCGCCCACGGACCAGAATTTGATGGAGCTCTTGGTGATGATCGACACCTTCAAACGGGCTTCGGCGGAACGGGTAACCGCGGTCATCCCATATTTTGGATACGCAAGGTCTGATAAGAAAGACCGTCCACGGGTGCCTATCGCGGCAAAGCTCGTCGCGAACCTGCTCACAGTTGCAGGGGCACAGCGCATATTGACGATCGATCTGCACGCTGCTCAGATACAGGGTTTCTTTGATATTCCGGTAGACCACCTTTACGCTGCCCCGATCGTGGTGGAATACTTTCGTCAGAATCCGATCGAGAACCTCATTGTTGTCGCTCCGGACACAGGCGGAGCCGAACGTGCCCGGGCATATGCAAAGCGGCTGGATGCCGGCTTGGCCTTATGCGATAAGCGGCGTGAGCGTGCGAATGAGGCGGATGTAATGAATATCGTCGGTGACGTTGAGGGCAAGAATTGTCTTATCGTCGACGACATGTGCGATACGGGCGGCACGATATGCAAGGTCGCGGCGGCCTTGCACGAAGCGGGAGCGAATGAGGTTTATGCGTGCTTTACGCATGCGGTGCTTTCAGGTAACGCGGTCGACAACATTACGAACTCGCATTTGAAAAAGGTGATCGTGACAAACACGATCCCGGTAGAAGTTAACGGAAAACCGCTGGTCGAAGGCGGAAAGATCGAGATCTTAACTGTATCGAAGCTTTTGGCATCGGCGATCAAGTCGATCCACGACGAAACGAGTGTTTCGTCACTGTTCATATAACACCCGAGCGGGAGACATTATGGCTGAAAAGATTGTAATTAAGGCGAATAAGAAGGAAGAGACGGGTAAGGGCGTAAACCGGCGTTTGCGTGCGGAAGGCAAGGTCCCGGTCGTAGTTTACGGCGGCGGCAGCGAGAGCGTTGCTGCATCCGCTGAGCTACGCGAGCTTGCGGCTATCCTGCGTACTGACTCGGGCGTGAACACCGTGTTCTCGTTGGATATCGAAGGCGAGGGCGTGAATGACGTCATCTTTCAGGATCGTCAAATCGACCCGCTTCGTGGAAGGCTTTTGCACGCTGATCTTCGTCGTTTTGCTAAGGGCGAAAAGATCGAGATGACGGTGCCCGTGCATCTTCTCGGCGAACCCGAGGCTTTGAAAGAAGAGGGTGCCGTTCTTTCACAGGCAATGCGTGAGGTCAAGGTCTTGTGCGAACCGGCGCGGACGCCTGATTCGTTTGACGTTGATATCTCGGAATTGACCGCGGAACATCCGATACATGTTTCGGATCTGAAGGTCGAAGAAGGGATCGAGATCCAAGATGCACCGGATGGAGTTATAGCTTCGATCGTAATCATCAAGGAAGCTGACCTTGAGCCGCAGCTTGAAGAAGGTGCCGAGCCCGAAGTTGTTGGTGAAGAAGGTGCTGAGGCCGGTGAAGGCGAGGCAGCCGAGGGCGAACCCGCGGCAGAAACCGATTCGGAATAGTCGAATTGGAATCTGGGCCGATGACAAAGTGGCTTGTGGCCGGGTTGGGTAACCCTGGGGCCGAGTATGAGCGGACCCGGCATAACGTCGGGTTCATGGTCATCGATCGGCTGGCCCGCGAGTTCAACGTAAGCGTGTCGCGGGCGGAATGCCGAGCTTTGATGGGGCAAACGTACTGGGGCAGCGAGACGGTGGAGCTTGCCAAGCCGCAGACGTTCATGAACCTGAGCGGCGAGGCCGTTAGCTGTCTGCTGGCGAAGCAGGACCGATCGATTGAAAGGCTGATAGTGGTTTCGGACGACGCGGCGTTGCCGCTCGGTCGGATCAGGATCAGAAAGAAGGGTTCGCACGGGGGTCAGAACGGGCTCCGTTCGATCATTGACCGGCTCGGGACGCAGGATTTCATCCGAGTGCGGATCGGGATACTGCCGGATCACGAAGTCGGCAGTTTGAAAAACTTTGTGCTTAGCGATTTTCCGCGAAGTGAGCGGGACGTCATGGAATCGGTCATCCAACGTAGTGCGAAAGCAGTGGAGACAATCGTTCGCGACAAAGTCGATCGGGCGATGGCTGAGTTTAACAGTGAGACATCGACAGATGAGTAGTGACCAGAGACGTCACATATGACCTTCTTGCTTGGGCCGAAACAGGCTTAAGCTGGAAAACCGAAAGGAGGAAAGAAATTGGCTAATAGAACATACGAAGTAATGTATATCGTCGATCCGGAGACCAGTGCCGACAAGATCGACCAGCTTAACGAAGCGGTTGGAAAGCTGATCGAGAAAGAAGGCGGCACGGTTGTGCGGATGGACAACGTCGGCAAGCGGCACCTTGCTTATGAGATCAACAAAAAGACCGAAGGCCACTATGTGTTGTTCGAAGTGGACGGCTCCGGCCAGGAGATCGCAGAACTCGAGCGCCGCATGAGGGTCAACGATCTGATAATGCGATACATCACGGTCCGGGTTGACGAAGATAGAAAGAAAGCGGATAAGATGCGCGACAAACGCGAGAAGCGTTCGGCTCAGCGGGCATCGTTCCGACGAACCGAAGACAGTGACGTACCGGCAGAAGAGGCAAACGCATAGACGGAGAGGCAATTATGGAAAGAGATATGGACGAATCGCAAGACCGGGATATGTCGATGGACGATAACTTCGGCGACAAGATGCCGAGGCGCTATCAGCGACGCAGGCCGCGTTACGTGGTCCCGGATTATGTAGATTGGAAAGATGTCGAATATTTAAGGCAGTTCATCCCAGAGCGCGGGAAAATAATGCCGCGGCGCATCTCAGGCATTTCGGCGAAGGATCAGAGACGTCTCGCGACCGCTATCAAGCGTGCCCGTACGATGGCTATGCTTCCGTTCGTTTCAGAATTCTAAAGAGGTAAAAATGGCTACAACAACTATCTTATTAAGAGAAGATATCGAGAGCGTCGGCGGACGCGGCGAGATCGTCAAGGTCAAAGCCGGATTTGCCCGAAATTTTCTGCTTCCGCAGGGGCTTGCGACGCTTGCCACCAAAGGCAACGTCAAGCAGATCGAGCAGGAGCGAGAAGCCCTGCTTAAGCGTGCAGCCGAAGAGCGTTCGACCGCTGAGGCTCAACGCGATCAAATGGGCGATATCAAACTGACCTTTGAGCGAAAGGCGGGCGAAGGCGGTACACTCTTTGGCTCGGTTACGAGCATGGACATCGCCGGAGCGATACAGGCGAAGGGCTATGAGATCGATCGTCGCCGAATCGTGTTAAAAGACGCGATCAAGGAAACCGGCGAATATACTGTGAAGGTCAAGCTTCATCGCGAGGTTTCCCTTGATGTGCCTGTCAGCGTAATTGCGGAAGGCGGCGCCGAAGAACCGGCAGCTGATAAAAAAGCAGCTAAGTCGGAAAAAGGGAAGACCGAAACAGCTGAAGCTCCTGCTGTTTCAGAGGCCGAAACCGAGTCAGAATAGACCGAAGGGAAGGCAAAATATTGACCGCGTTCGTGTTAAACGGCGCGGTCATTTTATTGTTCAAAACAAGGCTGAATATGAAGAAAAAAATCGTCGAGCGAGTGTTGTCGGAACCCATGCGCGCGTGTATTATCTGAATCTACATTCCGACCCCGAGAGGGGAGAATTCACACATATTAGCTCTCATTTTTTATAGACCGAGCCGCGCCTAACGAGCTCCTGGTGGAGGATAACTGACCCAATGGCTGCATACCCCGATGCCCGACGCGAACAATACTTAGAACGGCCCCTGCCAAGCAATGAAGACAGCGAAAGGGCCATTCTGGGTGCCATCCTGCTAGATAATACGCTGATATCGCAAGCCGTTGAGCACCTACGGGCGGAGGACTTTTACGGCCCGTTCCACCGCAAGATATTTGCGGCGATGGTCGCACTCTTCGAATCCTCAAAGCGGATAGACCCCATACTTATCAGCGAAGAGCTAAAGAAGGAGGGTTCGGTTGAGACGATGGGCGGGATCGCCGCGATCACCAATCTTACTTACGGGCTGCCGCACTTTTCGGATCTGGACGATTACATCCGTGTCGTGCGCGAAAAGGCGATAATGCGAAGCTTGATCCGCACGTGCAATCAGATCACAAGCGAAGCCCTCGAAGAAGAAGATGACGCCCGCATCGTCCTCGACCGCGCCGAGCACCTGATCTTCGAACTCGCCGAAATGAAGGAGCGACCGGGATTTTCGCGGATCGAACCGATCGCTCAGCAAGTCTTTGCGAAGATCCAGGAATTCGCCGGTAGGGAATCGCACGCACTTACCGGCCTGTCAACCGGCTTCAGGGATCTAGACGCGATCACGTCCGGTTTTCAGGCAGGCGACCTGATCATCGTTGCCGCGCGTCCGTCAATGGGCAAGACCGCTCTTTGCTTGAATATCGCCCAGCGGGCGGCAGTAGGTGAAAAAGCGGTGGTGGCAGTATTCTCGCTTGAAATGTCTAAGGAGCAGCTCGTAATGCGTATGCTGAGTGCTCAGGCATCCGTCGATGCTCGAAATCTGCGGCTCGGTATACTTTCAAAGAAAGACTGGGGCCGTCTCGCGGAAGCGATCGTCGCCCTGGGTGAGACTGATCTTTACATTGACGACACCCCCGGCATCGGCGTGCTCGAAATGCGTGCGAAACTGCGGAGGCTCGCGGCAGAAAAGAAAAAGATCGACCTCATTGTGGTCGACTACCTTCAGCTGATGGGGGGGTCAGGCAAACGCAACGAGAACCGGCAGCAGGAGGTCTCGCAGATCTCGCGTGACCTTAAAGCGTTGGCAAAAGAATTTGACGCACCGGTCCTGGCTCTGTCGCAGCTCTCACGCGCCCCAGAGGCTCGGAACCCGCCAAAGCCGATGATGTCTGACCTACGCGAATCCGGCAGTATCGAGCAGGACGCCGATGTCGTTGCGTTCATCTATCGCGAAGATTATTATGCGAAGGACGAGGAACTTGCGGAAGAGAAGAAGAACATCGCGGAGATCATCATCGCGAAACAACGTAATGGGCCCACCGACACGATCAAGATGGCATTTTTGCGGAACTTCACCCGTTTTGAGGACCTTTACGATTCCCACTATTCGAATTGATCATGGAGCAACGTGTGGCAGATGACCTACGGTATCCGATAGGGACATTCGATGCCGGCCGGTTTGCCGACCGAAGTGAAAATGTCAGAACCATTGCAGGCTTGCCAGAGAAGCTGGCGGTTGCGATCACCGGCTTGAGCGACGAGCAATTAAACCAGCCCTATCGAGCCGGTGGGTGGACGCTGAGGCAGACCGTTCATCACCTTGCCGACAGCCATATCAATTCGCTGTGCAGGTTCAAACTGGCACTAACTGAGGACGAAAGCCCGACCATTCGCCCATATTTCGAAGAGCGCTGGGCCGAACTTGCAGACAGTTCCATGCCGATCAGTCCGTCACTGGCGATCATTGATGGTGTGCACAGGAGATGGGTAGTATTACTTGAGTCGATGACGGACGCGCTGTTCCAACGGGAATTCATTCACCCGGAAAGCGGCCGATGGACGCTTGAGAGGTCACTCGGCCTTTATGCTTGGCATTCCCTACACCATCTTGCACACATAACTCAAACACGAACGCGGCACGGGTGGTAACCATGTCGAATCCGGCACTTGAAGGTCGATTGGTATCGCTCGATGTTTTTCGAGGGATGACGATCGCCGGGATGGTTCTTGTGAACAACCCGGGCACATGGTCGGCTATTTATGGGCCGCTGAAGCATGCGGAGTGGCATGGGATCACCCCGACCGACTACATCTTTCCGTTTTTTCTGTTCATTGTTGGCGTTGCGATCCCGATCGCGTTGAGCAAGTATGTTGCCGACGGCATAACTCGCCACGCTTATGTCAAGATCGTGTCACGCTCGGTAGCAATATTTGCGGCCGGACTCGCGATCTCGGCTCTCCCGCTTTTCGATATCAACAAAACGACGATCCCGGGGCTGTTCAAGTGGGTAGCAGTCGTCGCGGTGATCGCGGCTCTGTTCTTCCTGTTTCTACGGAAGTTCAAGGTTGCGATGGCCCTCGTGGCAGTTTGGGCCGCGATATTGGGAGTGTCGCAGCTAGCGGGCTACGAGATCATCGGCTACAACTTTGCGGGGATGCGTATTCCCGGTGTGCTGCAGCGCATAGCTGTTTGCTATCTGTTCGCTGCGCTCATATTTCTGCATACAAACTGGAAGCAGCAGGTCGCGATCGGCGTCGGCTTGCTGCTCATTTACTGGTGGCTGATGACGGCGGTGCCGGTTCCGGGTTGCGAGGTCGCATCCATCAGTGACAAAGCGTGCAATCTTGCTGCTTATATCGATCGCCTTATACTAACTGAGGCACATATCTGGCGGGCAGGAAAGGTATATGATCCGGAAGGCCTCCTTTCAACGCTACCCGCGAGTGCCACGACCATTGCAGGCGTGGTGACCGGAACGTGGCTGCGTAAAGAACAGCGGCCGGCTGAAACGGTGAACGGTATGTTCTTCTTCGGCCTTCTGATGTTGGCGATCGGTTGGTCCTGGAGCCTTGTATTTCCTCTCAATAAAGCACTTTGGACGAGTTCCTATGTCGTCTATACCGCAGGTCTCGCGCTGCTCACGCTCGCCGCCTGTTACTGGCTTATCGATATCAAAGGCTATCGGCGCTGGGCGAAGCCGTTTGTGATTTTTGGCGTGAATGCTCTCGCCCTGTTTGTATTTTCCGGAATATTTGCGCGGATGCTTTCGATCATACGAGTTGAAGCTGACGCCGGATCGATCCCGCTGCAGAAATGGATATTCGAGAGCTTATTCCTCGCCCTGGCGTCGCCGATCAACGCATCGCTGCTCTATGCCCTATCGTTCATTTTATTCTGGCTGTTCCTGATGTGGCTCCTCTATCGCAAGCGAATATTTCTAAAGGTCTGAAGGGGCGAAAAAGTTTGCCGCTTTACGCAAGAGCCGATTCGTAATAAAGTAAGTAATCCTTTCAATTAAGTGCGTTGGTGATGACCGGACCCTCTACAGTTTCACAAACATCGTTTCCCGATCTCGAGCTTGTTCATCGCGGCAAGGTGCGCGACGTTTATCGCATAGACGTGAATCGGCTACTCTTGGTGGCAACAGATCGGCTCTCCGCCTTTGACTGTATCCTACCAACCCCGATCGCGCACAAGGGGCGGGTGCTGACAGCTCTTTCCGCCTTTTGGTTTGATCGGCTCAAGCATATCGTGCCGAATCACTACATAACGTCGGTTTTTGCGAAGATGCCGGAGACGGTTCAGAAGTACCCTGAGCTGAGGGGGCGATCCACGCTTGTGAAAAGGGCTGATGTTTTTCCCGTTGAGTGCGTAGTTCGCGGATATCTGGAAGGATCAGGTTGGAAAGATTACAGTGAAACGAAAATGGTCTGCGGCCACGAATTGCCGCCGGGACTGAAGCAGTGTGAAGAGCTGCACAAGCCCATATTCACCCCCGCAACCAAGGCCGTAACCGGTCACGATGAGAATATCTCTCAACTCGAGGCCGCAAACATCCTCGGACACGACACGGCGATAGAGCTGAAGCGTATTTCGCTTGAGATTTATAACGAAGCGCGAGCTTACGCCTTGGAACGCGGTATTATCATCGCCGATACGAAGTTCGAATTTGGCCGTGATGCCGACGGCCAGATCATTCTAGTTGACGAGGTCCTGACGCCAGACTCGTCGCGCTTTTGGAACGCGGAAACTTACGAGCCCGGCAACGCACAGGCTTCGTTTGACAAACAATTCGTTCGGGAATATCTTGAAACACTCGACTGGGACAAAACACCCCCGGCTCCACCGTTGCCTGACGAGATCGCAGAGGCTACTTCGCAGCGATACCTTAAGGCCTACGCATTACTTACAGGTCAGGAACTTTCGATCGATTAGCAGTTTAATAAACAGATGCGCGACCGGATGGAAAACTTGATCGAACAGATGCTCGACGGCAAGATCATGCTTGCCGAGGCGATCAGCGAATTCGAGAAGATCTATATCGAAAAAGCATTGGAGCGAAACGGCGATCACCTTTCAAACACCGCATCCGCTCTCGGCATCCATCGCAACACTTTATCTAAAAGAGTTGCGGATTATCGAACTGATCCAAAACTCACTTCCCGAAACGGCGGTGGCTCACGCCGACTCTAAAACCTCGACCTCGGCGTCTACTTTCACGACCCCTCCAGGGTTTTCCGCGATTAGATTCTGACCGAACAGCACGCCTCGATCTGTTTTTCGATAGGTCGCGAGAGTTCTTAGCGGTTCCTTTCCGTCGATGACGCCGCGGTCCGGGTCAACCGTCGTGAGAACGCAGCGGGCACACGGTTTGACCACATGGAAGACAGTTTCGCCGATCTTTATCTTTCGCCAGTTGTCTTCCTCGAACGGGATGTTCGTATTAACTACAAAATTCGGACGGAACCGTCGCATCTCGACAGGTTGCTCCAAACGAGAATTGAGGTCATCAAGCGAGCGTTCACCAATTAGCAGAAACGGGTAACCGTCCGCGAAGCTAACCTCGTCATCACCGTTCACGGCGTAGTCCGGATTCACCCGCCGCATCGAAGTCGCCGTCATCGCAACCAGTCTGCATTCCATCCCCAAAACTTCTGAGAACCAGTCATCGATGTGAGAATCGTGCGTACGCGCGGCAACGGTCGATCCCCATACTGTTACCGCTAGTTCGTTGTCAGCCTCGTTACCGGGCCCGATCATTAGTTCAGAAGTACCAGGGGCAGCGACCGCGATTCCGGACTCATCAACTCGGACCGACACACGGGCCATCAGTGGGTGTTCTCGCTGTGTCAAAAAACGACTGTTTCGGTCAACGAGCATCCAGCGGCGATCATGTTGCAGGCCCCGGCTTTCAACGATCGAGCTCTCCATTCGGATCCCGCTGAGCGATTTAACCGGGTAAACGTTTATTTCCGATAGTTCCATGGTTGATAAGGTGACACTCACATTTTCTGCATTTCTATTTTTTAGGTTGACAAAGCAAACAATGTTTTGTAAATTAGCACTCTTGGAGCGTGAGTGCTAATTAATGAAACCGAAGGTGCATCCTGGCTCCAAGCTGCTATCTTAATCGCTTTACACTAATTTCGAAAGGAGTATATAGACATGGCAACTAACATAAAGCCGCTGCATGATCGCGTGATCATTCGGCGTATCGAAGACAACGTCAATCAGACAGCCGGCGGACTTTTTATCCCGGACACAGCAAAGGAAAAACCGCAGGAAGGCGAAGTTATCGCCGCCGGCGAGGGCAAGTATAAGGAAGACGGAACGCGGCAGACGCTGGACGTAAAAGCGGGTGACCGTGTTTTGTTCGGCAAGTACAGCGGTTCTGAGATCAAGCTCGATGGCGAAGAGTTCATCATCATGCGTGAGGATGAGATCCTCGGCATCATCGAACGCGCAGGAGCAGCAGCGTAAGAATCTGCGGTACGGTGGCAGCCTGCTCGGCAAGCCGCTCGCACTTTTTAGGAAGGAGAATTTAATATCATGGCAAAACAAGTAATTCACGGAGAAGATTCAAGATCCGCTATCCTGCGCGGAGTTAACCAACTCGCAGATGCGGTGAAAGTGACGCTCGGACCGAAGGGCCGCAACGTTGTTATCGACAAGAAATTTGGCTCGCCGACCATAACCAAAGATGGTGTTACGGTGGCGAAAGAGATCGAGCTGAAAGATTCGCTCGAGAACATGGGCGCTCAGATGGTTCGTGAGGTCGCTTCGAAGACCTCAGACGTCGCCGGCGACGGCACGACGACCGCTACGGTCCTTGCGCAGTCGATCTTTAAGGAAGGCGTTCGCACGGTTGCGGCTGGTGCAAACCCGATGGCACTCAAGCGCGGCATTGAAAAGGCCGTTGCAGAAGTAGTAGCCGAAGTTGGTCGTTTGTCGAAGCCGGTCTCGGGCGAAATGATCGCCCAGGTCGGAACAGTTTCGGCTAACGGTGACAAGACGATCGGCACGATCATCGCAGAAGCGATGGATAAAGTTGGCAAAGACGGTGTCATCACGGTCGAAGAATCGAAGACAATGGACACATTCCTCGAAGTTGTCGAAGGAATGCAGTTTGACCGAGGCTATCTCTCGCCGTACTTCGTCACCGATCCGGACCGCATGGAAGCAGCTCTTGACGAACCGCTCATCCTGATCAACGAAAAGAAGATCTCGAATATGCGTGACCTTCTGCCGATCCTTGAGCAGGTAGCAAAATTGGGACGTCCGCTGCTGATCATCGCAGAAGACGTAGAAGGCGAAGCTCTTGCGACATTGGTTGTGAACAAGCTCCGCGGCACGCTCAACGTTGCGGCAGTTAAGGCTCCTGGCTTCGGCGATCGCCGCAAGGCAATGCTCGAAGATATCGCGATCCTCACGGGCGGCAAAGTTATAAGCGAAGATCTCGGCATCAAGCTCGAATCGATCACCGTTGATGACCTTGGTAAGGCCAAGAAGATCACGATCGACAAGGAAAACACGACGATCGTAGAAGGTGGGGGCTCGGGTGAAGCTATCGATGGTCGCGTTAAGACGATCCGAACGCAGATCGAAGAGACGAGCAGCGACTACGACCGCGAAAAACTGCAGGAACGCCTGGCCAAGCTGGTTGGCGGTGTTGCGGTGATCAAGGTCGGTGCAGCAACCGAGACCGAGATGAAAGAGAAGAAAGCTCGTGTTGAGGACGCAATGCATGCGACACGTGCTGCTGTTGAAGAAGGCATCGTTGCAGGCGGCGGGGTTACGCTGGTTCGTGCTTCGAAAGTGCTTGATAACCTGAAGCTCGAAGATTCGGATGAGCAGATCGGTGTCAACATCATCAAGCGTTCGGTCGAAGAGCCGCTTCGCCAGATCGTCGGCAACGCCGGCAAAGAAGGTGCGGTGGTTGTTGAGAAGATCCGGGCAGAAGACAGCGAAAGCTTTGGCTTCAACGCAGCTACCGAGAAGTATGAAGACCTCGTTGCAGCGGGTGTTATCGATCCGGCGAAGGTTACGCGCTATGCTCTGCAGAACGCAGCTTCGATCGCAGGATTGATGCTCACGACCGAAGCGATGATCGCAGACGCTCCTGATGAAAAGGGCGGCGGCGACTTCGGTGGCGGAATGCCCGGTGGCATGGGCGGCATGGGAATGGGAATGTAAGACTTTCCCGAGTCACAATGTGAAAGAGGCCTCGGCAATTGCCGGGGCCTCTTTTTTGTTATGCGCCGCAGCCCGGGTGGCCGCAGTCGCAGCTGATCTCTACGAGCTTTTGGTCCTCAACGTCCCTACAGTGGTCGCTGCAGTAATCCGATTCGCCCTGTGTTCTGCAATTGCACATATCGTGTGCGCATGTTTTGTTGTCATTGTCTGCCATTCTGAAGATTCCCCCTTTAAGTAGATTTGCCCTCATTCCCGTTCGACGGTCGAAATTGACCAATGAGCGGTAGTTTGAGGGCAATGAATCAAATATACACTCGCTCGCGATGGAGGACAAGGTTTTTGTGAATAGGGGGGCGAGGCGTACAATCGTAAAACATCTATTTTGGGGCAGAGGGCGAATTGGGACTTGGAGGAAATATGGAACGGAAAACGGCAGATGAATATCCGCAGGAGCTTTTGGACCTTTTTCATGAGTATCAGCATGGGGAGATCGACCGGCGGTCGTTTTTGAAGGGGCTCGGGCGGTTTGCGGTTGGGGGGCTCACGGTCGCGGCGATCTATAAGAGCTTGACGCCGAATTACGCCTGGGCGCAGACCGTGAAGCCGGATGATAAGGATATCCGCGTTGCGTACGAGACTGTTGCGTCGCCGAAGGGGAATGGCGAGATCAAGGGCTATTTGGCGCGGCCGGCGGCGGGGAAGACCTTTCCGGCAGTGCTGGTGATCCATGAAAATCGAGGGTTGAACCCTTATATTGAGGATGTTGCTAGGCGGCTGGCAAAGGCGGGGTATATGGCGTATGCGCCGGATGGCCTGACTTCGGTCGGCGGATATCCGGGGGATGAGCAGAAAGGCGCGGAGTTGTTTCGGAAGGTTGACGGGACAAAGATGACCGAGGATCTTGTTGCGGCGGCGAGATGGTTGAAGGCTCGGCCTGAGAGCACGAAGAAACTGGGAGCAGTGGGATTTTGCTTTGGCGGCGGTATGGTGAACCAACTCGCGGTGATGCTGGGGAAAGACCTGAACGCGGGCGTTGCGTATTACGGACGGCAGGCGGGGATCGCGGATGTGCCGAAGATCTCGGCGCCGCTGATGTTCCATTATGCGGGCAATGACCAGCGTATAAATGAGGGCATCGAGGCGTATGAGGCGGAGTTGAAAAAGAACAAGAAGACCTTCGAATCGTTCATGTACGAGGGCAAGCAGCACGGCTTTCACAACGACACGACGCCGCGGTATGACGAAGCAGCGGCGAAACTGTCGTGGGAACGGACGCTTGTTTTCTTTAAGAGGTATCTGAAATAGATGTTCTCAGTTGCGACGTTAATCGGGGTTGGGGCGTAATAGCCCGACCCCTTTTGTATTTGAGGGGCACGGGGGGCGGATGTGGAATTGAGAGGGGCACGCAGGGATGCTTGCCGCTCCAGTATTCGGGAATTTTTAATGATAGGTTTTTTGTGATCTGGACGCATTCATAGGTGGCTGACGTTAGTGGCCGGGAGAATGAAAAAGGAGAAATTATGAAAAACATATTTACAGCTTTGGTTTTGGGGATCGTGCTGGCGGGGGTTTCTTATGCTCAGGCGCCGGTGAGGGATAGAGGTGTGAAGACGGCTGTGGTGGAATTTGCGGTCGGTACGGGGGCTTCGGGGATGACGGATCAGGCGAAGCGGGGGCTGCAGTCGGCGCTTTCGGCGGCGCTCAATCATACGCGCAAGTTTGACGTTTATGATACGAGGCACACGAGGAACGCTTCGCAGGCGGACCTTGCTTCGATCAATGGTGCGTCGACGGCGGCTGCGGTGACGCTCGGGAAAAAGCTCGGGGTGGCTTATGTGGTTACCGGGACGGTTAATGAATACAACACGAAGGGTTCGGCTAAGGTCAGCTTTCGAGTCGTTGAAACGTCTACGGGGAAAGTGCGGCATACGGGGCAGATCTCACAGCAGGCGACGATGAGGATGTCGGACAATCCGGGTGCGCCCGAAATGCAGGCAAAGGTGTTGAAGGCGTTGATCGACAAAATAACTGCGGAAATCGCGGGCGAATTTTGATCGTCGGGTTAAGGCAGCGGCTCGGCCTCGTCGGACATTGGCGAGGCCGAACGTTTTAGGAGGACGATGCCGAGGAGACACGGCATGAGCCAGGGCATGGCGGGTATGCCGGCGATCAGTCCGGGGACTTCGTAGAGTGCGGGGGTGTAGGTGCGGGGGTCGCCGGGATAGGTGACGCCGCGGAGGATCACGGCGAGGGCTCCGAATATAGATAGGGCGAGATAGATCTTAGAGGCGCGGGTGGAGAGCAGGTTGGCTCGCGCCATTGACAGCGCTGCGAGGGCGGTGGCGATGTAGGTTAGGATCGTCCCGAAAAAAACAAAGACGTCGAAGATGGAGATCATGTCGGCCATGTGCGGTGTGATGATATCGTTCTTGGTGCGGACGAGCCACATTCCGGCTTGGAAGCAGTGCCATATTAGATAGGCTACTCCGGCGAGCATTGAGGTGCCGAAGAAGAGCGTGTTGAGGAAGCGGTCACCGTGGTCCGCTACGATGCGGAAAAGGAAGACAAAGGCACAGGTTACGGCGATGGCTCCGATCGCAAGGACCTCGTAGCGCATTAGGTTTTCGGCGGGAGTCGTGTGGTACGGCGTCGCGATGCCGACCCAAAGGAGAGCGAATAGAGCGAAGGGCAGAATGAAGAGGACGCCTGCGGCTGCCAGTTCCCGGCCGTCGTTGGAACGCACTCCGATGCGAAGGAATTGGAATACGAGGACGGCGAGCACTATGAATGCCAGGATGCCGACGGGGATGTGGTATCCGGCGGTGCGGATCGGATTTGCGGCTACGAGGGCGGCTATGACGAACGGCGCGGCGGCGAGTGCGACGAAAGTTGCTTTTCCGGGGGTGGTATTCATAGTTGTAGATTCCGTTGGTGATCAGAAGGTGAGGTGAACGAGAGATTTATACTCTAAATCGTGTGGGCATTGCAACAAGACTTGGGGTGGCGGGAATGAAAAAAGGCTCCGCGTTACAGCGAAGCCTTTTTTTTTAGTTGAGAAACGTTTACGGGAGACGTGTTGTTCGAACAGTTCGTGAAGGAGATCGGTCTGGTGTTGTCGGTGTCCAGTTGAGATCGGTGATCTCGTCGGATGCGTCCACCATTTTGGTTTCGAACTTATAAAGCTTGTGGGTTGCTGAGGCGATATACGTCTGACCGGTTTGTACGTCGGAGAATACGTAATAGCCGAACGCATTTGTCGTTGCCGTGCGGACATTGCCTTCTTGATCGGCTAGAGAGACGGTGACGCCGGAGATACCGCGTCCGCCTTTTTCGTATGACGAGAGAAAGCGTCCGCCGATAGACACATTGGATGAGGAGGGAGCGAGCATTTCGAAGGCACCGATGTCGCTGCCGTCGGCTGCGTTTAGAATGTTCGGATCATCGTACGGTCGTGTGTATCCGCGTTGATCGGTAAGGTAAGTCGGGCTGTTTCCTTGGTCAAGAGCCGGGCTGCCTATGAGAAGGGCGTGCGTAAAGGTATACCCGCCGTTATTCTGAAGCGGTCCGATCATTGGGTCGAGAGCACCCATTTCGGTGTCACCCCAAAGGTTAGTGGTTGTGGTCAGCCCCCAACTGTCATCCGCAATGCCGATCAGATTGTATGTTCCCGTGAAATCCCCTTGGAGATCCAATCCACGGACCACAGCTGTGTTTAGAGCAATAATGTTGTTATGCAGCGTCGCGGCTCCCATAAAATTGATCAGCCCGCCCCCGTAGCTAGCGTGATTTCCGACCACGGTGCTGTTTGATAAAGTCATCGTCCCGAAATTAGCGATGGCACCACCGTCACCCAAAGCTGCAGTATTTCCGCTAAAGGTGTTATTGACCGCGGTAATAGTGCCCCGGTTGTCGATAGCGCCGCCGCTGGTCGAAAAGGCGGTATTGCCGCTCAAGGTCGACATGTACACATTCAAGGTGCCGCTGGTGTTGATAAACATTGCACCGCCGAAGTTTGCATTATTCCCACGGATGGAGCTGCGGTTCATGTGGATCGTGCCGCTGTTGTTCATGAAAATGCCGCCGCCCCGCGACGCCGCCGAGCTGTTTGCGACTGTACAGAAATCGAGCGTGAGCGTACCGCTGTCGCCCATGTAGATCGCTCCCCCATCTCCATTGGCTGTGATCCCTTGCCCTCCGCCGTTGCTTAGGGTCAGGTTGGTCATTACGACGACGGCGCTGTTCACTAGGGTAAAGATGCGAAAGGTGTTGTTGCCCATGATGGTCACACCCTGCAGCTGGCTGTTGGTGATGTTCGTCGCAGCGACGGGGATGTCCGTAAGGGCCGACAAAAGAGTGATCGTAAACCGATTTTCTCCGGCGTCATAATTGGGATCGGACGTCGGGATAGCAAAGACAATGTCG
Source organism: Pyrinomonadaceae bacterium (assembly GCA_041751195.1). Taxonomy (GTDB): domain Bacteria; phylum Acidobacteriota; class Blastocatellia; order Pyrinomonadales; family Pyrinomonadaceae; genus OLB17. Next base: position 44,199 of record JBGSXX010000004.1, read on the forward strand.
TTTGCTTCGGCATTGGTCGTTGCATCGATCAGTGCCTGGCGAAGGCTGCCAGCGCCGGCGTCGTTTGTTGTGGTAACGGTCAAGGTCGCTGCGTTTGCACTGACAGCGAAGAAAAGCAGGCACATTCCGACGAGAGCGGAAGCATTTGTGAGAAACCGATTTATTGTGATCATATTTTTTGTTTGGAGATTTATCCGGGTAAGTTGGTGAGAATGACGGACTATTTATAGCCCGACGCAATTGTCGAAAGGACGGCGCGTGGTCGCGCGTTTAACAATGCGCTACTCAATCACCGTGCCATGGTCAATGGCGATGGAATAACTGCACTAATCTCAGCAAAAGCGCGAGAGTGTTCCGCAGGGGCCGGCGGGCGCGGTGATATGCCACACTAAATTGCCCCATGCCTCCCCGTTTTTCCTTCGGTCGATGGAGCGTGGTTGCTGAAAATTGCGCTGAAATATACGATGTAGGTATATGGAGCAGTCGGAGATGATGACGCCGTTGGACATTCATGCCTTCGGGATCGAGATCGTTTATAAGCAGTTAGAGAAGGACGGGTGGCGGATAGAGACGGCGGATGCGGAGGCGGTCATGGACAGCGAGCCGCAGATAACGGCGATGAAGGATGGCGAGCTGGCGTTCTTTGTTGTGCGGACGGATATGTATCCGGAGAGGGGGAAATTTCAAGAGGGCATGGCGGTTTATGAGCAGCTCGTGCGGCATGCTAAGGCACATGGCGCGACCTGTTATTTTGCGAGTGTGGGGCTTGCGAATTCAAAGGGAAAGACCGATGACGAAATGTCGGTGCCGGTGAAGGGCGTGGCTTATCACGTGCAATTTGAGGGGTTGGTGCAAATGGAGTTGCCGCCGGCTGCGGCTGCGGAACACGCAAATAACTAAATATGATCAAAGCAATTTTGATGGATTTCAACGGGGTCGTAATCGATGACGAGCCGATCCAGCACGAGGCGTATCGCGCGATCTTTAAGGAAGAGGGGATCGAGATCAGCGATGAGGAATATTATGCGCGGCTGGGGATGGACGATCGGACGTTCGTGAGGTCGATCTATGAGGCGGCGGGGAAGACGGTTGACGACGACAAGGTTCGCGAGGGGACGCGGGCGAAGACGGCGCATTGGCGGAAGATAGTGGAGGAAGATCCGCCGCTTTTTCCGGGTGTTGAAGATTTTGTTAAGAAGATGGCGTCGGAGTTTGCGCTGGGGATCGTGAGCATGGCGCGGAGAGAGGAGATCGATTTTGTGTTGGAGAAGAAGGGGATGGCCCCTTATTTTTCGACGATTATCAGCGCGGATGATGTGACCGCGTGCAAGCCGGACCCGCAGTGTTATCGTGAGGGATTTCGGCGGATAGATCTGTTTCGGGTAGAGCAGGGCGGGCTGCCGATGGTGCATTCGGAGTGTTTGGTGGTGGAAGATTCGCCGCCCGGGGTCATGTCGGCGCAGAAGGCGGGGCTGCCGGTGCTCGGCGTTGCGAATACCGTCTCGGCTGAACAGCTACGTGCGGCAGGTGCGTGGGCGATCGCGAAAGATCTGTCGGACTGGGTGCCGGATAGCGTACGGCTCGTTTTTTCGTAAATTATGGCTGAACATTTTATTTCGATCGATGACGCGGGCAGCGATCTGCTTGCGGCGGCTACTTATTTGGCGGAAGACATCTCGGGAAGCGACGACCGGGCGGAGGCGATCGCCGCTGTTGTGCCGAGGTATTTGGCGCGTGGTGAGGTCGACCTTGCGGCGGACCTTGCGAACAGCGTGGATGATCCGCATGTCCGGGATAGGCTACTGATAAATGTGGCGCAGAAGTGTGCAGAGACGGACGATGATGAGTATGCGCTGCAGCTTGCGGATGCGATTGAGGAGTATGGGCTGCAATCGCAGGCGCGGGAGACGATTGCGCTCGCGAAGGCACAGAAGGGTGATTTTGCGAAGGCTCGCGAGATCATCGATTCGGTGGCGCATCCGGACCGGGTGTTGGCGGGGATCGCTGTACGACAGGCTGAAAGCGGCGATGAAGAAGGGGCGACGCAGACGCTTTCGGAGATAGATTATCCGGCGTCGTCGGTGGCGGCGTTGCTGGCGATGGCGGCGATGCGGATAGAGAGGGAAGATACCGTGCGGGCGGCGGAGTATCTTGAGACTGCGGGCGTGGTTGCTCTGGAGATCGAGCACGATGTTGAGCGGATCAGGATGCTGGTTGAGGTTGCGGGTGCGTATGTTGATGCGGGCAGAAAGGGCGAGGCTATTGGCACGCTGGAGAAGGCCAGAGGTGATGCGGAGGCGATGGACAGCGTTCAGCGGGATGGGCTTCTGGCGTCGGTTTCGCTCGGATTTCTCAGGGCGGGGAGTGTTGATCTTGCTGATCGGACGCTTGATGCGGTTGCGGACAAGACGCAGATGGCGACGGTGCTTTTGGGATTTGCGCGGGATTACTGGCAACGGGGTGAGAAGGACGAGGCGATAGAAGCGCTGGATGAGGCGAATGACATTTTGCGTTCGCAACGGGAGAGCGAGACGCGTGACAGTAAGGCGAAATTTGCGCTGTTTGGGACGATCGCAGCGCAGTACGCCGGCTTTCAGCGAGGCGAGCGCGCGATCGAGGTGGCGGAGTCGATCGAGGACGATGAGCAGGTGATGTTGGCGCTGGGGCAGGTCGCACGTATTTTGACGACGCAGGGGAATGACGAGCAGGCGCGTCAGGCATTGAATGCGATCGCGATGGACCAGAACCGGTCGCTGGCGCTGATCGGGATGAGCGATGCTGCGGCGAAGGAAGGCAACACGGATAAGGCTAAAGCTTTATTAGACGAAGCGGCGGCGTTGATCGAGGAAGTGCCGCAGATGTCGGCGCGTTCGGCGGCATTGGGTGAGATCGTCGGGCGGTTTGTAGAGCTTGGGGATATTGGGCGTGCGGGTGAGATCGCGTCGGTGAACATTGCGACGATCTCGGAGATTCGCGGAGAAAGTACGAAGGCGATCGCGCTTGCAAATCTGGCAGGGCTCTTTGACAGATCGGAACTGGCACTGACGGACGCTGATCGGGCAATCCTGCGTGAAGCGGCGGAGCGATCGGGGTTGTAAGTTTCGGTATGCTTGAACGCGGTTATGCGATCATTGAGGACGTGTTTACGCACTCCGAATGCGACGAGATTGTCGGGTTTTTTGCTGATCTCGAGGGTCGGCCAAACCGGGCGGGTATTCGCAACTTGATGTCGCATTCGGTTGTGCGGGAAATCGCGAACGATCGGCGTTTGATTTCGCTGACCGAGCGGATCGCGGGCAGTGAATTGATACCGTTCAAGGCGACGCTGTTTACGAAGGCCGGGAAGGCCAACTGGCTGGTCGCGTGGCATCAGGATACGGCGCTGCCGGTTGAGGGGCCTGTGGCAACCGCCGGGTGGGGCTCGGGTTCAACTAAAGAAGGGGTTTTGTATGCTCATGCGCCGACGTCCGCATTAAGGCAAATCGTTGCGATACGGATCCATTTGGATCGTTCGCGCAAGGAGAACGGACCGTTGCGAGTAATACCAGATACCCATCGAGAGCGGTTAACTGGGGATGTGGATCTCGCTGAGCTAGCGGAATCTGTGGAATGCCCGGTCGGTAAGGGCGGCGTGATTGCTATGAGCCCGCTTATTTTGCACGCGTCGTCAAAGTGTTTGAATGATGAGCCGCGACGTGTTCTGCACATTGAGTACGCGCCTACGTTGGATATAGAGCATGGGGTGCGTCTCGCGGTTCGCTGATTCAACTATCCGCGCACATCCCCGAATCAGACATCGTTATTGATCAGGTTGTCGAAGGTGTCGCGGCGGCGGATGAGGGTTGGGGTGCCGTCGGGTTTTATTAGGACGACCGGGGGGAGGAAGCGGGCGTTGTATTGCGAGGCTTGGGCCAGGGAATACGCACCGCAGTTAAGGAGGGCGAGGATCTCGCCGGGGTTGACGTCGTCGGGGAGCAGGCGGTGATCGGGGAGGCGGCCTTCGCCTTCGATATCGAAATATACGTCGCCGCCGTCGCATAGGGGGCCCGCGAGTTTGTAGGGAGTTTTGTGCGGGTCGCCGGCGCGGTCGGCGGAGATAAGGTGGTAGTACCACTTGTAGGTTTCCATCGAGAGCAGGAGGTTGAAGCCCGCGTCGGTGAGAAGCCAGTGGTCGATCGCGCCTTCGCGGCCGTTGGTGGGGCGCTGTTTGGCGTTGCGGACGGCAGTGAGGCAGACGGCGGTATCGGCGATAATGCTGCGGCCGGGTTCGAGGAGCAGGGTGATGTTGCTCAGAAGTTCGCCGGCGTTATTCTCGTCGGCAAATGCCTCAACCTCTGCCCATGCAGCGCGGATGGCATCGGCGGGTTCGAAATCGGCGGCGAACATTTCTTCCTGTTCGGCAGGGATGGACTCGGCCATGGCGTTGTCGCGCAAGTAATTGACGGGGAAGCCGCCGCCGAGATTGATGTGTTGGAGTTCGATGCCGGATTCGTCGCGGATACGGAGAAGGCATTTGAACATGCTCATCAGCGCCTCTGTGTATGGCGAGCCCTCGGGGATCTGTGAGCCGATGTGGAGGTGAACGCCGAGCAGGGCAAGATGCGGCGAATCTTTGTACTGCGTAAAGGCAGCGAACGCCTCGTCCGGCATCATTCCGAACTTTGAGGTGAGCAGCGCGGTTTGCAGGCCGGAGTGCGTGTTGGCTTCGATCTCGGGCACGAGACGGAGGCTGACGTCGGCGGTCTTGTCGAGCCGTTCGGCGATCTCTTCGATAAGGGAAAGTTCGTAGAGAGAGTCGACCTGGATGGCGTAGATGGCGGAGTTGATCGCAAGCTCGATCTCCCAAACCTGTTTGCTGGTGCCGTTGAAGATGATCTGGTCGCCGGTGAATCCTGCCTTAATAGCCTTCCAAAGTTCGCCGCCCGAGTTTACTTCGATATCGCAATCCGCATCTTTTACGGCGGTGAGAATGCCCATGGTGGACATGGCTTTTGCGGCGTAGCAGAGCTTTAGCCCGCAGCCGATGTGGTCCCGAACGCGTTTGAGGCGGTCGATGTTGTGGCGGATGCGCTGCTCAGAATAGACGAAGAGCGGCGTGCCGTGTTCGCGTGCGAGTTCAACGGCGTCGACGCCGTCGATGTGGAGGCGGCCGTTGCGGGTTTCGAGAAAGTTTGAGATCTCCCAGCGTTGAGTCATATAAAGCTTATTTCGTGATCTGAATTCCTGTTCCGCGAGGGTGGAGGCCGGGCAGCGTTATCGGGAGCCGGCCGGTGAAATTTTGCTGGCCCAAGATGCCGCGGGCGGCGGCGCGTTGCAGGCCGGGCATATCGCCGTAAGCGACGATGTATGTTTTAAGCTCCAGGAACTCCGACAGAATGTACGGGTTGCCGAAGCTGATGCCGATGACTTGTTTGCCCGAGGCCAAAGCTTCGCGAAGGATGGCGGCGCCATTTTCGGGAATGCCGACGCTGTTGCGGGCGCCGGTGCGTACACGGCCGTAGAGGCCGACGACGATGGTGTCCGCGTCGACGGCTGCCTTTCGCGCGGCGGCGAACTGGTCTGCGGTCGAATTTTCTTGGAGATAGGTAGAGGTGAATTTGAGGCCGCTGCTGCGAAGATTTGCGTTGAGTGCACCCATGGTTGCGGCCCCCTCAAAGCCGTTGGAGATGCCGATGACGGCGATGTTTTTGTTTCGGTCGAGGGGAAGTGCTGCATTTTCGTGACGGACGAGGGTGACGGCCTTTTCGCCGATCGCGTTGGCGAGTGCAGCGGAGTCCGGGCCCGAAACGATCCCGTCGATCTGGTCGAGCGGGGTGATCTTTTGTTTTGCGAGGCCGACCTCATACTTCCATGCGAGCTGGCGTTGAACCGATTCGTCGAGGCGCGACATCGGGACGCGGCCGGTGGCGACGGCAGCTTTTAGACCCCGGATCATTGCATCGACGTCGGCGGGTTTGAGCAGGATGTCGGTGCCGGCAAGAAGAGCTCGGACGCCGGCTTCTTCCTGAGTGAAATAGAGCGTGAGGCCGCTCATGCTGAGGGCGTCGGAAACGATGAGCCCGTCGAATTTCATTTCGTTGCGGAGGATGCCGGTCTGGATGGGTGCGGAAAGCGATGCAGGAATAGTTGCTTTCTGCACGACGATCTCGGAACCGCGTTCGGCGTCGCCGCCTTTGTATTCCTCGAGCGGTTTGATCTCTTCGCCGTCGATCTGAGGCACGGCGATGTGGCCGATCATGACGGATGCGACGCCTGCTTCGATGGCTCGGCGGAAGGGGAAAAGCTCGATCTGATCGAGGCGATCGCGGTTTAGGTCGATGATCGGGAGGCCGCGATGAGAATCTACGTTGGTGTCCCCGTGGCCGGGGAAGTGTTTTGCGGTGCCGATGACGCGCTGACTTTGGAGGCCGGCGGTGAAGGCGTTGGCGAAACGGGCAACGTCCTCGGGGTCTTCGCCGAAGCTGCGAACGTTGATGACCGGATTGGAGGCGTTGTTGTTGATGTCGACGACTGGGGCGAAGACGTGATGAAAGCCTAAAGCACGTGCTTCGCGGCCTGTGATGACGCCCATGCGGCGTGCGAGTTCCGGTTCGCCGGTGGCGGCGACCGCCATCGCCCAGGGAAATACGTCGGCGTCGAGAAAGCGCATGCCGACGCCGGTTTCTGCGTCGAGGGAGATGAGGAGCGGCGTTTTTGCAGCGGCCTGCATGCGGTTCGCGAGGTGGACGGTCTCGTAAACGGGGCCGACGAAGAAGATGATGCCGCCGATCTTGTTTTCGGATACGTGGCGGTGAAGTTCTTTATAGAAGGCACTTTCGCGGTGGACGTATTTTGCGTTAATGCCGACGTGGATGAGCTGGCCGATCTTTTCGTCGGTCGACATTTTCGCGAGCGTTTTGTCTGCCCACTGCCAGGCCGCGCGGGAGGGCTCAAACTTCGGAGTTTGTTGGTCTCGGGCCGCGGAGCTTGAGGCGGTGGAGAGCAGCGCCAACAACGCTATACACCAAACGATACTTCTAAAACGTGATAAGGCCATTATAAATCAGATCGATTCTCGGTTTCTCCGTTTCCAAGTGCGAGGCTTACCAAATAACCCACGGTAAAGCAGATGCTAGTGCCGATCAGCACATACCATGTCCATGCGATCGGGGTGAGATTCCATATCAATACCATTGAGATCAAGGACGCGACCATTCCAACGACGACACCCGTCCCGTTCGCACGTTTTGTCAAAACACCCAGCAGAAAAGCTCCAAGCATAGGGCCGTAGATGAGCGAGGCGATCGAAAGGCCGACCGTCAAGACCGATCCGATTCCCTGTGAAAGGAACGCGATGCCGATGAGAATCACGCCCCATACAGCGGTAAGCCATCGGGAGAGTTTTAAGAGCTTGCGGTCGTCGGCGTTCGGATCGACCAGCGGTTTATAAAAATCCAGAATGCTGCTGGAAGCGAGCGAGTTGAGCGAACTTGAAAGCGTTGACATCGCGGCGGCGGTCAGAGCGGCGATCATAAGGCCGGCGACGCCGGTTGGGAGTTGTTCCACGATGAACTTTGGGAAAATGCCGTCACACTTTCTGTCGGCGACACAGTTTGCGGCGGCGAGTGTGCCGTCGGTAAGCGGGAAGTGAGAATAGAAAACATACAGAAGTACGCCTACGAAAAGCAGCAATGCGAACTGGAAAAGGATGATAAATCCGCTGGTGATAACTGCTTTTTTGGCGTCGCTTTCGTTGCGGCAGGCGAGCAGACGCTGGACGAGCATCTGGTCGGTACCGTGTGAGGCGGTGGTCAGAAATGTGCCGCCGATCAACCCTGCCCAGAACGTGAAGGGCACAGTGAAGTCTAGCTTGAACGAGACAAACTCGAACTTATCGGCTGCAGACGCGACGGAGCGGATCTCCTCCCATCCGCCTGGGATGGCGTTCCAGACGATGATGGCGGCAATGACGGCACCGGAGACGTAGATGACAAGCTGGATTAGGTCAGTCCAGAGTACGGCAATGAGGCCGCCTTGATAGGTATAGACCAGTGTAAGAATGCCGACGATGAGGATCGAGACGACTGCAAGCTGCGGAAAATCCGGCAGCGAGAATGCTAGCACGGCAGCGATGACGATGGACGCCGCAAAGGTGCGGACGCCGTCGCCGACCGCGCGCACCACCATAAATAGGGAGGCGGCAACGTTTTTCACCGATCCGCCGAAACGATTTTCGAGCAGCTTGTATGCGGTTTGCAGGTCGCCCTTGAAATACGCAGGAATGAAAAGGACGCTGATAATGAACCGGGCAACGATGTAGCCGAAGACTATCTGGAGAAACGCGAAATTGCCGCCTTGCTCGGGAGACTGATAATTAGCGTATGCGATGGCGGGGATGCCGATCAGCGTTAGCGTGCTGGTCTCGGTCGCGACGATGGAAGCGCAAATAACAAACCAATGGGTGTTTTTGTTACCGACGAAGTAATCGGTGGCGGATTTCTGAGTGTTTCGGAACATCACGCCGAATGCGGTGATGCCGAGCAGGTATGCGATCAAGATCACATAATCTACGGAAGAAAACCCCATATATTGAGAGTACCGATAAGCAGAACCGTCGGATTCGCGAAAAGCGATAAGAAGTTTTTATCGGAAAATCGGCGTTTGGTCAAATCGGTTGAGGCAGGATTTAGCGACGGGCGTAGTACATGCCGATGGTTTTGAGGCGGAGTGCGTGGTCGTCGGTGATCCACGGGATCTCTTCGTGGGCGAGGCGTGTGATGTCGCCCTCTGTAATCTCGCCGGCGAGTTCGCGTTCGGCGAGGGCGTAGATCTTGTATTCGGCCGCGCGGACGATGTCGGTGATCTCGGCGATCTCGGTGTCGGAGAGGCCGGGAAGTTTGACTATCAGGCGTTCGTTGATGGGCTTGCGGAAACTTTCGCCCCATTCGGTGGCGAGTTGGAGGGCGTAGTTGAGAAGGTCCGGGGAATAGTCACTCATTGCTTGAGTATTTCGGCGGCGCGTTCGACGATGAAGTTGTTGTTTTCGAGAGCTTCGCGGGCGGCCTGCGTAGTAGCCCCGGTGATGTGCATTACTAGTGCGACGCGCTGGTCGCCGTCGGCGGCGGCGAGGAGTTCGGCTGCGGCGACGTTGTCGAGTCCGGTTTCGGACATTAGGATGCGGAGGGTACGTTCGCGGAGTTTTTCGTTGGAGGGGCGGAGGTTGGTCATTCGGTTGCCTGTGACGTAGCCGAGGCGGATCATGGTGACGGTCGAGATCATGTTGAGGATGAGTTTTTGTGCGGTGCCGGCTTTCATGCGGGTGGAGCCGGTAACGGCTTCGGGGCCGACGAGGGGCTCGATGGCGATGTCGGCGATAGCCGCGAGGGCGGAATCGGGCGTGCAGACGATGCACGCGGTGAAGCAGCCGAGGGTGCGGGCGTATTCGACGGCGCCTATGGTGTAAGGCGTGCGGCCGGATGCGGCGATGCCGATGACGGCGTCGTTGGGGGTAAGGCCGCGGGCTTCTAGGTCGTATGCACCGGCGTTTTTGTTATCCTCACTTGCTTCGGTGGCTTTGTATAGGGCGTCGTAGCCCCCGGCGATTATCCCTTGGATTAGGTCGGGGGAGACGCCGAACGTCGGGGGGATCTCGGATGCGTCGAGTACGCCGAGGCGGCCGCTGGTGCCGGTGCCGATGTAGAAGAGGCGTCCGCCATTATGTAGACGATCGACTATCTGATCGGTGACTTGGGCGACTTGGGGGAGAACTTTTTCGACGGCTTCGGCGATGAGTTTATCTTCGTTGTTGATGAGGCGCAGGGCTGCGAGCGTCGACGCGGTATCGATGGTGGCAGTGTTTGGGTTTTCTTGTTCGGTTAGGGGAAGCACTAATCAAATTCCAAAGTTGTAACCAATGATCTTGTATACAGTGACGTTTTGGGAATTTTTCCTTTCCGGGGCGAAAACGATCTTCCGAGCCGCTTCGATCGCATTTTCGGTGGCGCCGAGGGGTAGCTCGGATATCACTGTAATGGTTCCGATCTTACCCGACGCCAGAAACTCGACTCGCAGACGGACGGAGCCCCTGATACACACAGTCCCGCCTTCTGAGGCTGGATGTTCAGCTTCGGGCTTGTGTGCGATGAAAAGCAGCGAGTCAGGTTGGAGTGACGATTGAGCGAGGGACGCGACAGTCAGAAGCACCGTGACAATAAGAAATAGTAGGCAATGTTTCATTTTGCGACCTAACGGGGTCGAGTTGCCATTATAGCGGCTGCGTTAGCCGGTGTCAGTTTAGGGGAGACGAGATAAGCCCTGGACGCTACGCGGGCGATCACTTTGAACATCGGGGTGGTGAGGATATCGCCGGCGTTGAAGATGCTGCCGACGCAGCCTACAGGGACCTTTTTGCGGGCGAGGCCGAGGCGCCCGATGACGGCGCAGGCTGCGGTGCCGAGTTCTTCGCCGGCGAGGCGGAGGATGTCGGTTGCGACCGGATCGCCGGCGACGGCCTCTTCGACGACTAGCCGGGCGAAACCGGCGATGCGCATGTTATCTATTTGCGGTGAATAGATAGCGACGATCAGGTTTTCGGGGCCGGAGGCTCTAAAATATTCGGATGCCCGGTCGGTGAGGGTGGTTGGTATTCCGCGGCCGTCGGATGCTTTCGCCACGGCTTGTAAGGCAAGGCGGCCGATGCCGGTGCCGCCGCCTTCGTCGCCTGCGAGGGGGCCCCATCCGCCGGCGATGGCGAAGTCGCCTTCGGCATTCTTCCCGAAGCAGATCGAGCCGGTGCCGGCAATGACGACGATGCCGGGTTTGCCGAGCGTGGTGCCGTACCATGCGACCTCGGCGTCGGTGACGACGGTGATCTCGCCGATGCGGAAAGATTGACGGAAGCGTTCGGCGACGCGTGTGCGGAGGTCGCCGCGGCGGACGCCGGCGAGCCCAAAGGTGGCGGCGGCGATCTCAGAACGTGAGACGTCGGCGATCTCGCAGGCTTCGTTAACGGCTTTGCCGATGTTGCTGACGGCGGTTTCGACGCCGACGCGAAGGGGGTTGGACGGGCCCGCGAATGCCTCGGCGACGAGTTCGTGACGTGAGTTGATGAGGGCGATGTGCGTCTTGGTTCCGCCGCCGTCGACGCCGAGGTAGAATCTCGGTGATTCGAGTGTGCGAATTGGTTTTGCGGAGCGCACGGCCATGGGCTAAAATTTGCTGGTTCGCCGTTCTATTCTTCGATAAAGTTGCATTATAATCAAACTTAACGGATTTTATCGTATCAATAAGAATAGTTGATACGAGTCCTATTCCGACCTATCCTCCGTGAGACGAGAATCGCCATGGAAATCAGACAATTAAAAGCATTTTTGGCTATTGCGGAAGCAAAGACTTTCACTGCGGGCGCCCGACGGGTCAATGTTACGCAGGCTGCGATATCGATGCAAATCCGTCAGCTTGAGGACGAGGTCGGTCTGCCGCTATTTACGCGGACGCCGCGGAAGGTGATATTGACCGAGGCGGGGGAGTATCTGCTGGAGCGGGCGCGGCGGATATTGCGCGAGCATGATTCTGCGATAGCCGAGATCGCGGAGGTGGCGGGTGCGGAATATGGGCGGCTGCGGATAGGGTCGGCGTCGGGGACGTTTGCGATGAGCCAACTGCCGGGGATAGTTCATAGCTTGAAGGAGAAATATCCGAACTCGGAGGTGACGGTGGCGTCGGGGACGAGTGAGCGGCTGGTGGACAGGATAATGCACGGGGAGATAGATGCGGCGTTTGTTTCGCTGCCGGTTGATAATTTGAATGTTACGACGGAGACGTTGTTTACGGATGAGATCGTGGCGATAGCGTATCCGGACCATCCGTTGGCCGGGGAGAAGTTCATTAGTGCGGCGACGTTGGCGGGGGAGAATTTGATATTGGGTGAACGCGGCGGGAATACGCGGCGGATGATCGATGAGTTTTTTGATGCGGCGAATGTGCGGCCGAAGGTGACGATGGAGCTTTCGCGGCAGGAGGCTGTCAATAAGATGGTCGAGAACCGGCTGGGTGTCGGGATGGCGGGGGCGAAGTCGGTGGCGAAGGAGATCCGTGATGGACGGCTGGTTTCGTGGATGATAGAGGGCGCGGAGATCCAGTGGGAGCTGGGGTTGGCGAGGCTGCGGGGCGGCCATTTTTCGCCAATATGTAAGGAGTTTGTGCGGCTGTGTAAGGAGAGTTTCGCGGAGCGGGAGAGGGAATTGAGGGTCGCGAGAAAGAAAGGATAGTTGTCGCGAAGACGCAAAAGAGAAGAAGGAACGCATGAATAAGTTTGGGTGGTCGATTTGTTTGTCAATGATATCCGCATTGCGTTTCTGCGTCGTCGCAGCGTCGTTTGCGGTTTTGGCGGGGGCGCAGGGGCTGCCTTTGGCGAAGCCGGAAACGGTGGGGATGAGCGGGGCGAAGCTTGAGCAGATCGAGCCGATCGTTTTGGCGGACATCGCAGAGAAGAAGCTGCCGGGGGCGGTGGTGATAGTAGGGCGAAAGGGGCAGATCGTTTATCGGAAGGCGTTCGGCAATCGGTCGCTGGTCCCGATAGTTGAGCCGATGACGGTGGATACGATATTCGATGTTGCTTCGCTGACGAAGCCGGTCGCTACGGCCACCTCGATAATGATCTTGGTCGAGCAGGGAAAACTGCGGCTTTCTGATACTGTCGGCAGGTTCATTCCTGATATCGAAGATGATGCTGTAAAGCGAGTGACCATCCAACAGTTGCTGACTCACACCTCGGGGCTGCGTCCGAGCTTTGATCTGAGTCAAAAGTGGGAAGGCCGGGATGGGATGCTTGCGGCGTTGAAGAAAGAGAAGCTGCGGAATCCGCCGGGGACGAGGTTTGTTTATTCGGATATTGGGTTCATTGTTCTGGGAGAGATCATCGCACGCGTGACAAAGGTCGATAGCGATATTTATTTCAATACCATTGTGGCCAGACCTTTACTTATAAGTAGGACGGGGTTTGGATTCGTTTCGGGGTTGCCATTCGGCATGAGTTTCTATGGACAATTTGCCCCGACAGAGGACATTCGTGGCCAAAATAGCTATCTTGGCGGCAGGTTCGAAGGTGACGAAGAAGCGGGGAACAAATTTCTTCGTGGTCAAGTCCATGACCCTACCGCGTATAGAATGGGCGGGGTAGCCGGGCACGCAGGGCTTTTTTCTACGGCGGATGATCTTGCGCGGTATGCGCAGATGATATTGAACGGGGGAGTGGTGCCTGACTGGAGCGGCCAGCATCCTGCTGGCCAGGCGAGCAGGGATGCTCGCCCTCCAGTCGCAGGGCGCCCGGTCCGCGTTATGTCGGCACAGACGATCGCGCGGATGACGCAGCCGTATGTTGTTAGTGAGGACGGCATGACGAGGGGGCTGGGGTGGGATATGAGCACCACATTCTCGTCGAACCGGGGCGAGCTTTTCCCGCTGGGATCGTTCGGGCATACGGGGTTTACGGGGACTTCGATATGGATCGATCCTACGTCGGAGACGTTTGTGGTGTTTATGTCGAACCGTGTGCATCCGGACGGCAAGGGCGATGTGGTTGACACGAGGGCGCGGGTTGCAACGATCGCGGCGTCGTCGATAGAGGATATGCCGGTGGAGCGGTGGCGGGAATCGGAGGCGCGATACAACGCGGCGGTGGCGGCCCAATTGCCGGGGTTTATAGAAAGGAAACAGCTAACAGCTAACAGCTCTCAGCTAATAGCCAGAACGGAGCCGGCGACCGTCTACAACGGGATCGATGTGCTAGCGAGGAATGGTTTCAAGGAACTGGCGGGGAAGCGGGTGGGGTTGGTGACGAATCACACCGGCCGGAACCTGGGGGGTAAGTCGACGATCGACATTTTGCATGAGGCGAAGAATGTTGAGCTTGTGTCGATATTTGCGCCGGAGCATGGGATCCGGGGTGAGTTGGATACGGAGAAGATCGACGATACGAAGGACGAGAAGACGGGGCTGCCGGTCTATTCACTTTATAAAGACGGGATGCGGCGACCGAGGCAGGAGCAGCTTTCGGGGCTGGATGCGATAGTTTACGACATTCAGGATATTGGAGCGCGGTTTTACACTTATACTGCGACTCTGAAGAATGTGTTGGAGGAGGCGGCGAAGGCGAAGATCCCGGTTTATGTGCTGGACCGGCCGAACCCGATAAACGGGACGAGTGTTGAGGGATCGCTTGCGGAAGAGGACAAGCTTACGTTCATTGCGGCGCATACGATACCGGTGCGGTATGGGATGACGATCGGTGAGCTTGGAATGATGATGAACGCGGAGCGGAAGATCGGGGCGGATCTCCGAGTCATCAAGATGGAGAACTGGCGGCGAGGGATGTGGTTCGATGAGACGGGTCAGACTTGGGTGAACCCTTCGCCAAATATGCGTTCGCTGACGCAGGCGACGCTTTATCCGGGAATCGGGCTGCTTGAGACGACGAATTTGAGCGTAGGACGGGGTACGGATACGCCGTTTGAAGTGATAGGGGCGCCTTGGATGGACGGGCAGCGCTTGGCGAAATATTTGAATGAGCGGAGCTTGCCGGGGATCCGATTTGTGCCGATACGGTTCAGGCCGAATGCTTCGGTTTTTAAGGATGAGGAGCTTAGCGGCGTGAATTTTGTGATCACGGACCGGCGTGTGTTTGAACCGCTTCGGACCGGAGTTGAGATCGCGGTGGCGCTGCGGACGCTTTATCCGAATGAGTGGCAGGCGGAGCGTTACGCTCGGCTGTTGGTGAACGGCGAGATACTTGAAATGGTGGTGCGGGGCGAGAGGCCTGAGGCGATAATGCAGAAGTTCCGCTCGGTGAGCAGCGAATTTGAAACGCGGCGGCGACCCTTCCTTTTATATCAATAACGTGGACAGATTTGCGATCAAAGGTGCCGATGCGGTCGTTGTGGTGCGCGGCGGACTGATCGAATCGGTGGGTGTCGATGCGGATGTGCCGGTGGTGGATCTTGCGGGATGTTTGCTGATGCCGGGGTTTGTGGATATTCATAACCACGGGGCTGCGGGCGTGGACGTGAATGAGGCGGACGCGGACGGGCTGCTTCAGGTCGGTGAGTTTTTGGCGGGGCACGGGGTCACGGCCTGGGTGCCGACGCTGGTGCCGGATACGGATGATGTTTATGCGCGGGTGATCGCTGCTGTCGATGAGGCGATGGAGCGGCAGTCGGGGATGGCTGCTGCGCAGATCGCGGGGGTGCATTATGAGGGCGTGTTCGCGAACGGTGCGATGTGCGGGGCTTTGCGGCCGGAGTATTTTAAGAAGTTTACGGGGGCGGAGCATCGTGAGCTACCGCGGCTAAAAACGGGCGTGCATATGATGACGCTGGCGCCGGAGATCGAGGGTGGAATCGAGCTGATCGAGAGCCTTGTCGCGGACGGATGGGTGGCGGCGTTGGGGCATACGAATGCGAGTGTCGATGTTCTCGACCGGGCATTGGTGAAGGGCGCGCGGCACGTTACGCATTTTTTCAATGCGATGTCGGGCGTGCACCATCGCGACCTTGGCGTTGCGGGGTGGGCGTTGGCGAATGATGATGTGACGTTCGATATTATCGCGGACGGGATACATGTTCACCCGGGGATGCTAAAAGTGGCGTGCCGCACGAAGACGCCGGAGCGCGTGTCGCTTATTTCTGATTCGATCGCGCCGACGGGGTTGGGCGACGGTGAACATCAGTTGTGGGGGCAGACGATAAGTGTTGAGAATGGGCGGACTCGAAATGCGGGCGGGGCGATCGCGGGTTCGGTTATAACGATGGCCGACGGGGTGAGGCGGATGATGTCGTTGGGGTTTTCGGCCAGTGAAGTGGCGATGATGGCCTCGGGGAATCCGGCGGCGGTTATCCGGATGGAAGCGGACCGCGGGTCGATCGAAGTTGGTAAGCGGGCGGATATTGTTGCACTGGATAGTGCGGGCGTCGTGAAGGCGGTTTTTGTTGGTGGGCGGCGCGTTAAATAGAAAAAGGCCCTGCGCATGCAGAGCCGATTTCTATACCCCCTTGTTCCCCCTTGTCGTGGAAGTTCTGTCCAGTCACATCTTCGTAAAACTTATCCGAAAACGAGCAAGGCACTTATCGAACCGACTGCTATTGCCGTAATTACTGCTGCGATCTTCTTCATAACAATCTAACCTCATACACGCCGGGCGTGCGTGTAGATATGACGCGCGGCATGCCCACCGATTGGCTTATGTTTGTGTTATGGAAAGTAAAGAATTGTAAAACCAACGGTTTAGGTGACGGTTTTGTCGTAAAATGTGACGCATATGAACAAAGTGCTGATCATAGACGACGACGAGGAGTTGTGTGAACTGGTCACGGAATATCTGAGCGTCGAGGGGTTTGAGACGGAGGCGGTGCACGACGGGGCTGCCGGGCTGAAGCGGGCCGAGGCGGGCCAGCATGATCTAGCGATATTGGATGTGATGCTGCCGAAGATGAACGGCTTTGACGTTTTGCGGGAGCTGCGGCAAACGTCGAAGCTGCCCGTGCTGATGTTGACCGCACGCGGGGATGATATGGAGCGGATAGTGGGGCTTGAGATCGGAGCGGATGATTATTTGCCGAAGCCGTTTAATCCGCGGGAGTTGGTCGCGCGGCTGCGGGCGATATTGCGGCGGACGGCGGCGGATGAGGGAGACGGCGGGTTACCGGAGAAGGTGATGGTGGATGATCTGGAGCTTTCGCCGGCGGCGAGGGCGGTGAAGCTCGGGGGCGAAGATTTGCCGCTGACCTCTGTGGAATTTGACCTGCTTGCGGCGTTGCTGAGGGACGCGGGAAATGTGGTGAAGAAGGAAGATCTGAGCGAACGGGTACTTGAACGTGAACTTTCGCCGTATGACCGCAGCTTGGATATGCATATCAGCAATTTGCGGAAGAAGCTTGGCGGACGGGCGGACGGGAGCGAGAGAATTAAGACCGTCCGGTCGGTCGGTTACATCTATACAGTCGTATGAATCTTTTTCTGAAGATCTTTTTGTGGTTCCTTGCGGCACTCGGGCTGATGATCGGCGTGATCATGTTCTTGAACTATACGGTGCAGACGGAGCCGGTGGTGAGCCGTTGGCAGACGTCTGTTCGCAACCAGATGGGTATATATTCGGCGACGGGTGCGCAAATCTATGACGGAGAGGGCGTAACGGGGCTTAGGGAATTTACCGACCGGTTAAAGAGAGCTGACACGATAACCGAAGTAGATGTTGTCGATGCAAAAGGCCAGATACTTTTTGCGGATGTTGAGGATATCAGTAGTTATAGTGAGCTTATTAGTCTCGCGGTTCAGACGAATGATGTTCAGGTTACGACGAACGAGCCGAATTCGGCGCTGGCAGCGCGTGCGTTCAGCACGGCGGCAGGCGAGAACTTTGTGCTTATCGTGAGATGGGCGCGGCCGCAGCCGGTGCGAGTGTTTGGTGAGTCGCACATGCGTCATCTGCGGCTGATCGGGTTGCTGCTGACGGCGTTGGTTGTTTGTTACGCGCTGGCGCGATATTTGTCGTCGCCGATCGGCAAGATACGGCGGGCGACGCAGAAGCTGGCGGCGGGGGACCTGCGGACGCGTGTGGGCGATGAGGTGGGGAATCGGCGGGATGAGCTTGCGGCACTCGCGAAGGATTTTGATGTGATGGCGGAGCGGATCGAATCGCTCGTTTCATCGCAGAAGCGGATGTCGCGGGATATTTCGCACGAGCTTCGGTCGCCGCTGGCGCGGATGAACGTTGCGCTTGAGCTAGCGAAGCAGAAGGGGCATGCGGAATCGTCGCCGCTGATAAAGCGGATCGAGACGGAATCGCAGCGGTTGAACGATATGATCTCGCGGTTGCTGACGCTTTCGAAATTGGAGACGGGGACGAACGATTTTCAGCGGACGGATGTAAATTTGCGGAAGCTGGTGGAGCACACGGCGGCGGATGCGGATTTTGAGGCGCAGGCGCTGGGGAAATCCGTGGTTATCAAGGCGATCGGCGATTGTCGGGTTTCGGGGAACGAGAGCTTGCTGCAGAGTGCCATCGAGAATGTGCTGAGGAACGGGGTGCGGTACACGAAAGAGGGAACGGTGGTCGAGGTGTCGCTTGTGGCGGAGGCCGGCAGTGCGACGATTACGATACGTGATCACGGAGACGGGGTTCCGGACGCGGAACTGGCGAATTTGTTCAAGCCATTTTATCGCGTGGACGAAGCTCGGGATCGGGGCAGCGGCGGCATCGGGCTGGGGCTGGCGATCGCGGAG
This sequence comes from Pyrinomonadaceae bacterium, assembly GCA_041751195.1. Classification (GTDB taxonomy): domain Bacteria; phylum Acidobacteriota; class Blastocatellia; order Pyrinomonadales; family Pyrinomonadaceae; genus OLB17. Next base: position 62,454 of record JBGSXX010000004.1, read on the forward strand.
CAGGCCATCAGGGCTCATGCGGGGAAGATCACGGCCCGGAATTGGAGCGACGGGCTTGAGGTCGAGATGGCATTTCGCTGCCAGCCGGCGGCGAACAACGGCAAGCCTGCTTAGGCTTCGCCGCGTCGGGCTGCTGCAAATGAGCGGACCGCGAGTACTACGAACAGGAAACATACCGTCGCCATCGCGAGCTGCGAGACGACAGCGGGGGTGAAAGCGAGGCTGTCGATCTTGCGGACGAGCTGAGCGGCGGTAGCAACAAAACCAAGCAGCGCGACGAGTACCGCAGCATGCATCAGGTGTTTGCGGAGCGATTCTTTAGCACGCGAGGCGAAGCCGAGCCCCGCCAGAACAACGCCGAAGATGGCCGGGATCATGGCGGTCATGCTCGGATTGTTGTTGACGACGCTAAGTATGTAGCCGATGACGCCGATCAAGATAAGGATCGCCCCGAAAATGATTGCAGTTGATGGCATAGTGTTTATGTCTGAATTGCGATTTTCGCTTAATTTACCAGAAAAGTAATGGTTTTGCGACCTGGCGATCGAACTCGACCTCAAGGCGAAGATTTCCGCTACTAGGAAGGCCCCCGCGATGGCGGGCGGCCCTGCCTGTGATCCCGACCTTCAACTGCATCCGCCTCCGCAACTCCGTAGGAGCGAACTGTCTGTAGAACCAGAGAGTAACCCCAGCAAGCCCCATCGGGGCGACTTAGGCCGCTCCTACGGAGCTCGATTGATATCTGCGTACATTTCTGAAAGTTGACAGAAAAATATCGAAAGTTGACAGAAAAATATATAAAATTGGCAGAAAAATATCGGCTGCCGGCAGAATTCATGCGCCGATCATCAATCGGCTCATGGAAGCAGCGCATCCGCACTTGCATACCCACGATCCGCACATGCAAACGGTGGATCGGCACATGCAAACGCATCATCCGCACATGCGGACGGTGGATCGGCACATGCAAACGCACCATCCGCACATGCCAACGAAGGATCGGCACACCAATAATGCGGCGAATTCTTCCGCACTTGATGTAAAATCCCTAATGCAGACAATAACCGCCGAGGGCGGGGTTTCTGCGACGCCGGGCCGTGCTACCGCAACCAACCCCCCCGCGCATCACATATCTTGGGCATGGGTTCTATCGCTGGGATCAAAGTGGCTTAAGGACCTAAGATCAAGACCCGATGGAAATCCGTGAAATATGCGACTTGAAAGATGCTACAGTGCAGACACGAGATTGGATAGCGACGGCGGCGTATGGACGCGTCACTTGGAAGGCATAAGCGTTGGTTCAAACGGAGTTGGTTTTTGCGTTGGGAGCGGGCAAGTCCTTCGTACAGTGGACTACGGCTCGCACTGGGAAAATCTTTGGGTGCAAGAGAGTCGCACTCCATATAGCCACGCCCAACGGGTATTCTGTACTGAGCTGAATGAATGTTGGATACCTAGCTTTGCTCAAAGCGAGGTGAGTTATACCGCGGATCTTGGTAAATCGTGGAACGTAGTCCGTTTAGAGAATGGCGAAGTCGCGAACGATGTCTTCTTTTCAAACTCCAGAACCGGGTGGATCGCTTCATATAAGTCGGTGGGCCGTCTTAGGCGAACGATAGATGGGGGGAGAGAGTGGCAAATCGTACAATCTTTCAGCGACAATCCGTACAACATTTGCTTTCTGAATGATATGGTCGGATGGGCCCTTACCCGATCCGAAAACGCCTCTTTTAGCAAGATACTCAGCACCCACGATGGTGGCGATACTTGGAGCGAAAGTGCAAGGTTTCCGGGCGCATATCTCGGTATTCACCCGCTTAAAGAGAATGAAGTTCTGCTCTTGGGGATAAAAGGTGAAATTCATAAATCCTTCGACGGTGGAATTGCTTGGGAGAAAGTGTTGTCGTGCGAATTCACTCTTAATGCGATTCAATTTCGGAAAGAGAAAGGATTTGCTGTTGGGGATTGCGGCAGTCTGTTCTTCACCTCGGATAATGGCGAAAACTGGCGACAGCACGATAGCGGTATCGCGGAGAACTTCATAGGTATTGACGTGTTCGACGATGGGTCAGCGGTAATTGCTTCAACGGTGTCTATCTTTCGCCTCTTCTGAATCTCACAAGTGTAGACTTACGGCCCTAGCGTCACGTTATTTGGCTGCCAAGCGCGGGGTTGCCGCGACGCCGGGCGGTGCTACCGCAACCAACCCCCCGCGCATCACAGACATAGATACGCCGAACGCCAGCAGACTCCCCGAGCCGTCTCGCGTCGGCATAGAGTATGACAATGAAACCTAGAGCACTCCCGAGAATAATTCCTAACAAGATCCCTCTGGCTCTAACGGTACTCCATACTGTTTCTCTGGTGACTTTCTTCGCGTGGGCGGAATACCAGACTATCGACTCACATAATTTCTATAACCAACCCCTACTCGTACACATTCTTGTTTTGCTAAATCTTCCTTCGATCTTGGTTTCAAGTCTGCTGCTTTCGCCTGCCATTTTGCAGGGTTTTCTAACAGCGAGCACATGGGGCACCTGGTTACAGTTCGCAACGTTTCTAGTTTTGTCATATATGCAGTGGATTCTGTTCGGTTACGCGCTGAGAAAAGTTTGGAAGCGGCTGGTCGCTCGAAGTAGAATGAAAAATCGAGGAGAGCAACATAGGGCGGTGCTACCGTGACGGAGGTTTCGATGCTGGGGAGGGCAAAGCGGCGGAGGCGGTCGGCGAAGAGGCGGGCTTCTTCGTGGTCGCGTCGGGTTTGGCTGCCGAGGGCGGGGTTGCCGCGATGCCGGCCGATGCTACCGCAACCAACCCCCCGCGCATCACACATCCAGACACGGCGAACGGCAGCAAGCGATACTTTGCCGGTAATGCTAGTGCTTGGCAAGCCGTAAATAATCAGCGAGTTTTTACAGCTCAAGAAGTAATCCGAGTCTATGCGAAGATATTGGTATTTAATTGCTGTTCTCTTAGTCCTTGGACTTCTGGTCATTGGAATTGGTTTAACCAGAAATCATTGGTGGCTAAAGACCAACACACCCAAAGTTTTCTTCAATGGAGAAGAAGTTCCCGACTCCAAGGTTTTTACTTCCGTTGATGGAGACTACTTACTGAGCGTGAGAAGAGATAATAAAAGCCTTGGCGCATATACTATTTTGAGGAATGAGGAGAAAGTTGGATTAACCTCTGCTAATGAGTTTGTTAAGCTTCCCTGGTGTTATTTTGTTTGGACTTATCCAATTCCCATATCGCCCATCAGCTCGCAAGCTGCCTATCTTACCGCTGAAGTTAAGTTTGAGAATCAAAGCGTTACTTTCACTTTGCCAATCAACGAAAATACTCCCGGTTATGTGAACACGATAAAGGTTGAGTTTTAGAGTACGGAAAAGGCAGTTCCTTGGATGAAAATTGAAACCTGTAAACGCTTAGTTCGTCTTTGATGCTGCGGAGGACGGAGCGGCGGAGGCGGTCGGCGAAGAGGCGGGGCTTATTCGTGTTCGCGTTGGGTTTGGCTGCCGAGGGCGGGGTTGCTGCGATGCCGGGCGGTGCTACCGCAACCAACCCCCCGAGCATCTTCACAGGTCATGGGTGGGTTCGCATTTGGTCGATCATTTGGCGGATGTTGGTGCGGAGTTGTTCGATGAGGGCGGCGTAGTCTGAGGCGTCGGCGCGGCCTTTGTCTTTGAAGGCGGGGTTGGGGAAGATTGGTTCGCCGAAGGTGATCTTGACCTTTGCGGGGCGTAGGCGGTAGGTGCCGCGGGGCCAGACTTTGTGCGCGCCGTCAATGGCGACGGGGAGGATGGGGAGGCCGAGTTCGGTCGCGAGGATGGCGGCGCCTTTTTTGAATTCGTGGAGGTGGCCGTCGTAGGAGCGTTCGCCTTCGGGATAGATATTCAGGATCTTGCCGGCCCGCAGGCCGATCGCGCCTGCCTTCATCGCTTTCATTAATTGCATGTCGGGGTCCACCGGGACGACGCTTAGCATCTTTGCAACGAACTCCATGAACTTGCCCTGGAAGATGCCGCTGGTGCCGACGTGAAAGATGTTGCTGAAGACGCGGTGGGGGTAGGTCGAAGAGATAAGGAACGCGTCGATGTAGCTTTGGTGATTTGGGCAAATGAGGAAGGCTTCGCCGGTCTCGGCGCGGCGGGTGTCCATCGCGTAGAGGTTTTCGCGGCCCGCGACCTCAAGGCGCATAAAGATGCGCGAAAAGGCGTAGAAGCATTTGTAGACGAGCCAGGCGAAGGTTCTAAAAAGCGGGCGTCGGCGAAGTACGGGGCGGACGATCTTGTCCATTCCGGCGGTCTCTTTGAGAATGTGCGACCAGTTGAGCGAGACTTCGCCGGCACTGCCGTTGCTGCCACTGTTGGCGGCGACGCGGGCGACGAGTTCGGCGACGCCGCGGACGCTTAGCGCGTTAGCGGCTTCGTCGGGCGTGAATTCGGTGCTGAACGCGTGTTCGAGTGCGGCGAACGCCTCTGCCCGCGCGAGTGAATCGAGGCCGAGGTCGATCTCGAGATTCATGTCGGGATGGATCGCTTCGTCCGTTTTCATTTGCTGACGAAGCGCGGTGGTGACGGCGATGCCTGTGGGGGATGCCAGCAGGTTTGAATCGTTCTCATCGAGGGTCCAGCTCTTATCTTCTTTTACGAGGCCGTTCAGGCTGCCGGATTCGATAAGGCGTTTTAGCTCAAAACGCTTTATCTTGCGCGTGGCGGTGCGGGGGAGCGGAGCTGCGCGGATGAGGTACTCGCGGACGCGTTGATACTCGGGGAGTTCGCGGCCGAGGTCATCGAGGGTGTAGCGAATGATCTCGCGCGAGTTGGCGATCTTTGCCTGCTTCAGGTATTCGAAGTCGGGGACGACGACGGCGACAAGCTTTTCGGCACCGGCGTGCTTGGCGGAGTTGTCGTTGATGCCAATTATCGCGAGTTCTTCGACATAGGGCGCTTTGAGGTAGTGGACCTCGATGTCTTCGGGATGGACGTTCTTGCCTGAGGGGAGGACAATGACGTCCTTTGCTCGGCCGACGATGTAAAGATGGCCGTCTTTGTCGAGCCGGCCAAGGTCGCCTGAGCGGAACCAGCCGTCGGGGGTGAATACCTCGGCGTTGGCTTCCGGGTTCTTGTAGTAGCCGGAGAAGACCATTTCGCCGCGGATGAGGACCTCGCCGACGCCGTCGTTGTCGGGGTTGTCGATCTTGATCTCGGCGTTGTACATCGGTTTGCCGACGGAGCCGATGCGGTTGTCGGTCTCGTATGTGGCGGTGGCGGCGCCGCTGGTCTCGGTCAGGCCGTAGCCCTGGAGAATGTTGAAACCGAGGCGGTGGAAATCGCGGGCGACGTCCTCATCGAAGCGTGAGCCGGCGGAGATCGCTACGCGGAGGTTTCCGCCGAAGGATTCGTGAACCTTGGCGAACAATTTGTGGCCGAGGTTCGTGCCGAATGCGTCGCGGGAGAGGGCATTGGCGGCGAGTAATGTTTTGAAAAGTGTCTGTACTGCGCGCGGTTTTTCTTCGACAGCGTCGAAGATCTTTTTGTGAAAGAGGTACCAGAGCCGAGGGACGGTGGTGAGGATCGTCGGCTTGAACTCGCGCATCGCGTTGCCGAGTTCCGCGGGCGAGAGTTCTTTTAAATATCCGACCTCGCAGCCGTACGTGGTTGCGACCCAGAGATTGACGATTTGCAGATAGGCGTGGAAGAGCGGGAGGAGGCTGAGTATTTTTTCTTTATCAGAGAGCCGGAGCACGCGGTTGATGCCGTTCAGTTCCGCGAGGATGTTTCCGTGCGTAAGCGGAACTCCTTTCGGCGTGCCGGTGGTGCCGCTGGTGTAGATGAGCAGTGCGAGGTCATCGCCGGCGAATGTGGGTGTGCGTTGGGCGAACTCATCGGGAACGGGCGTCGACGTCCATTCGTGGAATGAGGTTTCATCGCCGCCCCATGCGACCGACGGGATCTCGCGGCCGAGGGACGCGGTGATCTGAGCCAGGCGTTCGATTTGGGGCTGATCGATGAAGGCGAACTTTGCTTCTGAGTTTTGGAAGAAGTTAGCGACGGTGCCGATTTCGCCGTGCGGGTCGATGGGGACGCATACTGCACCGCAGTAAAGCGTGCCGAGATATGCGATCGCCCAGTGGGGATGGTTTTCGCCCATGACGACGACGCGGTCGCCGGGGGTTATGCCTTCCTGTTCGAGGCGATATGCGACCGCGCGGATCTGAGCAAGAGATTCGCGAAAGGTGTAAACGTGCGAGTCGTCGCCGACGATGCGCATCGCGACGCGGTCGGCACGCGATTCGAAAGATTCAACAAGACGTTTGAGGTACGAATCGGACATATGTGCGGCGAGGTGAAATTCTTTGCGATAGGATAGCAGGAAACGACGATTCGCTCTATTTGGCCGGGACGCGGAGGCGGAGGGTGGCCGGCACGATCTCGTACGTGGCGGGGAGACGGCCGGGCAATTCGCCGTCGATCTCGATGTCGATCACGTCGCCGTCGTTCATCGGCCGAGCGGTGATGCGGCGGGCACGCTTGCTTTTTACCTCGGGGAGGTCGATGTGGGTGCCGCGATAGAGCGTATAGGAATTGAGGATGATCTTTGCGGTGTTGATGTCGCCGACGTTTACGACGTCGAAGTAGCCGTCGGCGAGCTTTGCGTCGGGGGCGATCATCATTCCGCCGCCGAAATAGCGGGCGTTGGCGATGCAGAAGTTAACGGTTGCGAGCGGGGTTTCTTCACCGCCGTCGATGCTGACACGTGCCATCGTGCGGTCGAGGCCGGCGACCTCTTGCAGGGTCGAAAGGGCGAAGCTTGCGCGCCCGCGGATGTTATCGAGCGGAAGCCAGTCTAATGAGCTGCTGCCTTTTACGCGATGGATGATCGCGGCGGCGAGGCCGAAGGATGTGACGTTAAGGAAATAGCGTACCGCGTCTTTGCCGTCATTGTTGGTGTAGGTGACCTTGCCGACGTCGATCGCGCGTGTGCGGCCGGTTTTGAGAGCTCGTGCGATCTCGCGGGGCGAGGTGGGCATGCCGATGGTGCGGCGGAAATCGCCGCCGGTGCCGGACGGGAAAATGCCCATTTCGCAATCTTCGCCGGAGAGGAGGATGCCGTTCGCGACCTCGTTGATCGTGCCGTCGCCGCCGCAAGCGATGACGAATTGACGGCCGGCTTCGCAGGCGGCGCGGGCGATGTCGGTCCCATCGCCGGGGCCTTTTGTGAACGCGACGCTGAAAGGGCCGAAGTGGGCACGGAGGTCGGCGGCGACGCCCGACCATTTCTCACGCGTCGAGCCGGAGGCAGATCTCGGATTTACGATGATGAGCGGGAGCGACGGATCACTGTGTGAAGAGTTGTTGGTTTTTGCGGACAAATTCGGCGACTTCCTTTATGGTCTTTAGTTCAGATGCTTTGAGATTTGCGTCCTCGTTCGTGGAAAAGCCGCGGCCGTCGTTGATGTATACGACGTTCTCGTTATACGCGGCGGCTCGGGCGCTGCATTTGCCGATGACGATGACATCGACCAGGGCGTCACCGTTTAGATCTTGGAACGAGACGGATTCGACCCAGCAGCCGAACTCGGCGCCGTTGAATTGGCCCGGAAAGTCGAAGACCTTTTCGTTTTGTTTATAGATGGCAATGGTCGATTCCATCGGCGGGTCGTCGAACTCGGGATTGTGGGCGGTGACGAAGCATGTGTCTTCGAACGGCGCGAAGTCTATGGCAAATGTCTGGTCGCGTAGAATGACGTCGTCGCCGGTGTTTGTTTCAAAGCAGAGTTCGCGTGCCGCTTTGGTGCCCATGATGCCGCGGTTAGCGGTGTCGCCTGCGCCCGCGAAGGCGTTATCGGGCGCAGCGGCTTTTACCGGCGTGGACTTCGACGAGGCCGGGCGGGAGTCGGTGTTCGCGGCGTCGTCGGTCGTGCAGCCGATGAAGAATGCAGCTAGCAATATGCACAGTGTTATGAACTTTCTATCCATTTTGATCGACCAATTATGGTAGCTATTGTCTGGCGATGTCAATACGTACCCACCGATGATTCGGTGGGCTATTTGTACATCAGGCCCGCTTCGCGGACTGGTCCGGAAAATTGTATTGGTTCTTTGCTCGGCAACCCTAAACGAGTGTGCAGAAGTCTGACTATCGCACTCCGTGGTCGAGTAATTCGTCTGGAATGGTTTTGGCGACCATTCCTTTTTTCGGGACTTTACAGGGTGCGGGTTCCCAGTTCTCTTGGCAGGAATCTTCTCGGGTGTCTGAATCGAGCCCCCGCTCCAGAACAGCGGTCGAGGTTTTGGCGGAAACTTTGGTGACCGTAACCCGTTCCTTAAGATCAGGAACGTAGAATTTCATCCCCATCTTGATCCCATCTCTGCTGCCCATTTGAATACTCAGGTACTGTCGCGAGTAGGTCGCGAAAGGTTCGTCGGTAGCGGGATCCTTTTCGTATCGGCCTACTGAACCTATTGTGGTCTCGAACGGCTGCTTAACGAGCCGCTGGAACTTGGCAGGAAAAACAGGTATTCCGAATACATGGCTCAGCTTGCCGTCGACCCTTTGCCAGTATGAGTCCCAGATCCCTTTCTCGTATTCGTAAGTTTCCCCGTCTTGGGATGTATGCTGGACCATCTTACCCGATCCGTAATGCCCGGCCGCCAACTCCGCAAACGTTTCGAGTTCATCTTCCGGAACGAGATACCGCCGTTCGCCCCACTTAACCTTCACGAAACTCTTCGAAGTCTGGCTGTCAAAAAATGAAAACGGCGGCGAGAGTTTCTGCGATCTAAATACCAGATGGTCGGCGAACTCATCGACATTCCCGAAGTTCAACGCTCGTAATTCGATCATGCACGTATAGACGTAGTACGCGACAAAGCCAGACTCTTTATTCCAGACCAGTTTCGTGTCGCTGAGTTGGCCTGAGAGATCGTACCTTCCTTCCCATTCGCTTGCCGCTGACGCCTGCAATTTTGCGTATTTTTCTTTCGCCGAGATAAGGTCCTGTTTCGCGAAAACGTCGGAGCGATACAGCAAAAAAGGAGCAATTCCGTTTTCTATCCGTCCGATCCAGTTTTCGTCTTCAATTATTTCTTGCCCGAAAGCGAACGGAGCAGTGGACAAAATGGCGAATAAAATTCCGATCCTTGTTTGTTGGACCGATTGGATCTTCTTACGCAATGAGCAATTTAGTTTGTACATACCAACCATCCTTACCGCAACGTCACGTCGGTGACATTCATATCCCTTCGTGATTTGCCTTCGACGGTGGAATTCATTTCGCAATTTTCGCCCCAATCTGTGAATCTGTCAACGAAATCACAGCTTCATTTCGGAGACTGGTGCATCGGGCATGAAGATCTCGGATGACGGGCACACGTCTGCGAGGAAGCATTCACCGCATTTTGGCTTGCGGGCGATGCAGATGCGGCGGCCGTGCGTGATGAGCCAGTGCGAGAACATTACCCAATGCTTTTTGGGTACGATGGCCTGAAGTTCCAGTTCGATCTTTTCGGGGGTGGTCGATTCGACGATGCCGAGACGCTGTGAGACACGGGAAACGTGGGTGTCGACGACGACGCCCGATGCTATGCCGAATGCGTTGCCGAGCACGACGTTCGCGGTCTTGCGTGCGACGCCGTTCAGCGTCAGGAGGTCTTCCATGTTAGCCGGCACTTCGCCGCTGAACTCATCTATGATCTTGGTGCATGCGGCTTTGATGTTCTTGGCTTTGTTGCGGAAGAAGCCGGTGGAGTGGATGTCTTTTTCGAGCTCTTCTTGCGCGACGGCAACGTAGTCGGCGGGCCCGCGATATTTGCGGAAGAGGTCGGCGGTGACGATGTTGACGCGTTCGTCCGTGCATTGAGCGGAGAGGATGGTAGCGATGAGGAGTTCGAACGCGTTGGAGTGCACCAGGGCGCAGTGGGCGTCAGGATAATTACGCGCGAGGCGTTTGATGATATCAGGTGCATTGTGCGAATTGGCGGCAGGCATTCTCGTAAAGGTAAAAAACACTGCCTTAAAATGCAAATTGAAGAGTGTTCGGATATCATAAACGCAAGACCGCCGTAAGCCGCCAAATCTTGCTGATGTAGGTATTTGTGTGCCGGAGACGCGAATTTTCATGCAAGTTCCATTACTTGATCTCAAAGAACAAAACGACGCATTAAGGCCGGAGATCGACGCAGCGATCGCACGGGTGTTGGACACGAACGCCTTTATTCTGGGGCCAGAGGTGGCGGCGCTTGAGGGCGAGTTGGCTGAGTATTGCGGAACGAAGCATGCGATAGGGTGTGCGTCGGGCAGTGATGCGCTGCTGTTGGCGATGATGGCGCTGGCTGTCGGGCCGGGCGATGAGGTCATCACCACGCCCTACAGCTTTTTTGCGACGGTAAGCGCGATCACGCGGCTGGGTGCGGTGCCCGTGTTTGTGGATATCGAGCCGGATACTTATAACCTCGACGTGAACCAGATCGAGGCGAAGATCACTGATCGGACAAAGGCGATCCAGCCGGTGCATTTGTTTGGGCAATGTGCGGATATGGCGGCGCTGCGAGAGATAAGTGGACGCCGGGGGATCCCGCTGGTCGAGGATGCGGCGCAGGCGATCGGGGCCGAAGAGAACGGGAAGCGTGCGGGTGCGATGAGCGATGTCGGCTGTTTTTCGTTTTATCCGTCAAAGAACCTGGGCGGGATGGGCGACGGCGGATTTATGACGACGGACAGCGATGAGTTGGCTGAGAAGTTGCGAGCGTTGCGGGTTCATGGTTCGAAGGAGCGGTATTACCACGAGTGGGTGGGGTTGAATTCGCGGCTTGATGGGTTTCAAGGGGCGGTGCTGCGAGTGAAACTGCCGCGGCTGGACGGGTGGTCGGAGGCTCGGGCGTTTAATGCAGGACGCTATCGAGAACTGCTGGCGGATGCCGGGCTCGGAGATCGGCTGGTGTTGCCCTTTGAACGCGAGGGCGTGCGGCATATCTATAATCAGTTTGTTGTGCGGGTGCCGGGCAGGCGGGATGAACTGCGTGCATTCCTTAGCCAGAACGAGATCGGAACGGACATTTATTATCCGGTGCCGCTTCATTTGCAGGAGTGTTTTGCGTTTCTAGATTATGGCGAGGGCAGTTTGCCTGAGTCGGAACGCGCGGCGCGAGAGACGCTTGCGCTTCCGGTATTTCCGGAGTTGAGAATGATCCAGCTCGAATACGTCGTCGAGAAGATCATCGAGTTTTTCAAACAGAATTAGTGGCGAATCCTGAAGCAACGATCAGCACAAGAAGCGCGGGCGGCAAGATTCTGGCCGCCGCGATGGTCATCGCTGTGCTTGTGTTTGCGTGGTTCGCGGTTCGATGGCAGATCGGCAGCTTGCTTGCGGATATTACTAACGCGGATCAGCCAAATGCTGCTCATATAGCGGCGGCCGCTATGGACCTTGCGCCGGGGGACTCGCAGGCTTATTGGCTGGCTGGGTTGAAGGAGCGGGAAGGGTTTTCAGAAGAGAACATGAACCGTTCGATCGAGCTGCTGGAAGGGGCGGTGCGGCGGGCGCCTTATGATTTTCGGATGTGGATCGAGCTTGGGCGAGGGCTTGAGCAGGCGGAGATGTTTGAGGAAGCCGAGCGTTCGTTTTTGCGTGCGGTCGACCTTGCTCCGCATTACGCGTTTCCGCGTTGGCAGTACGGCAACTTTTTGCTGAGACGTGGACGTGAGGGCGAGGCTTTTGAGGAATTTCGCCGGACGACGGAGAAGAGCATCGTCTATCGCGAGCAGGTATTTTCACTGGCGTGGAATTATTTTGATCAGGACGCGTCGCGGGTGGAATCGCTGGCGGCGGATACGCCCGAGGTTCGGGTTTATCTCGCGGAGTTCTTTGCACAGCGCGACGCGGGTGCGGACGCCGTGCGGGTGTGGAACAAGCTTTCGGTGGAAGAGAAAGAGCAGCAGAAGTACCTGGCGGCGTTGATCGCCCGGCAGCTTTATTCACGCCGGCTTTATCGAGAGGCGCTGGAGTTTGCCCAAGAGACGGGTGTTGATAAAGAAGCGGTGCATGAGGCGGTGACGAACCCGGGGTTTGAAACGTTTATAGGAGCGCACGACCAGGCACTGTTTGGGTGGCAGGTGTTTCGTAATGAGAACCGGGTGGATATCGGCACGGATACGGCTGTCAAGTCGGAAGGCAACCGCAGCCTGAAGGTGAATTTTCGCCTTTTTAACAAGCCCGAGTTTTATAACATTGTTCAGGTCGTTACGGTTGAGCCGGACACCGCCTATCGGCTTAGCTTTCGCGTACGCACGGAGAATCTGCGAAGCGGAAGCATGCCCCTTTTGGACGTGCTAAGTGCAAAAGATAGCACGCTGTTGGCACGCTCGCCGGCATTTGCGACGGGCACGGCGGACTGGCAGGAGCTGACGGTCGATTTTAGGATGCCCCAGGACGCGACATCGATCGAACTCCGCGTGGTGCGCGAATACTGCGAGCTAGAGTGCCCCATCACGGGGATATTTTGGATGGACGATTTTCGGCTGACTCGCAACTGATCATAGATGAACACGCTTGCCGGAAAGATCGCATTTGTTCTGATCATCGCCTCGGCGATATTTGCCGTCGTGGCATATGGCGCGGTGCATCAGCCTGTGGTGGCGCTGTTTTATGTGCTGGTAACGTTGATCGGGATAATGTGGGCGGTGGATTCGCTGGTGACGGGCGAGCTGCGTTATAGCACATCGCTGCTGCAAGTGCCGGTGCTGGGTGCGGCGGTTTACGGGCTAGTGCAGGTCATCCCATTCGGCAGTGTGGCGGAGACGGCAGGCGTGGCGGACGTTCCGCGAACGATCTCGCTTGACCCGTTTGCGACGAGCGTTAGCGCGTTGCATTTCTTTGCGCTGTTCGTGTTTTTTGCGGTGACGCTGACGGTATTTACGACCGGGTCGCGGCTGCGGCGGATGGTGGCGGCGATCACCATATCTGGATTTGTTTACGCCTTTTACGCGATATTGCAGTCGGTGCTGAGCCCGGACCTTATCTATGGCATCTATGACGCGGGACTGGCGCAGCCATTTGGGTCGTTCGTTAACCGCAACAATTTTGCGGCGATAATGGAGATAACGATCGCGTTGCCGCTGGGGCTGATGTTCGTCGGGGCAGTCGCGAAGGACAAACGGCTATTGTATGTAACGGCGATCGCGCTGATGGGCGTTGCGCTAGTGTTAAGCGGTTCGCGGGGCGGGCTGGTGGCGATGTTTGCGCAGATCATCGTGCTGGTGCTGATGACGGCGGAGTTCAAAAAGGGAAGGGCGCTGGCGGCGAAGCTTGTGCTTTCAGCGGCACTGGTGGCGGCGATCGTGGGCGGTTCGATATTTGTGGGCGGCGAAAGCTCGCTGACGCGTATTGCAGAATCGGGCCAGACCGCGGACGTAACGACAAACCGGGGGCACATATGGTCGGTCACGCTGCGGACAATTGCGGACGCGATGCCGCTGGGCACGGGGCTCGGTGCATACTCGGTCGCCTATACGCGGCACGACACCTATAGCGGGATGGAACGCGTAGAGCAGGCGCACAACGATTATCTGCAGGTGGTGTCAGACGCGGGGGTGCCGGGTGCGCTGCTGGGGTTGCTGTTCCTGTTCCTATTGATAAGGCTGGGGCTGAGGGCGGTAAAGATCGAGAACACATATCGCCGGGGCGTAGGGCTTGGGGCTTTTGCGGCGTGTTTTGCGATATTGGTGCACAGCATCTTTGATTTTGTACTGCACACGCCGGCAGTCGCGGTGATGTTCCTGATAGCGGTCGCAACACTGACCGCTGCATTCAAACGCTACGAAGACGACGTGCCTGACCTCGACCATGACCGCCACAGACGCCGCCGCCGTACATCAGCCCCCGCCCCAGTCGCCACGTTCAAACGATAGGTCCAGCGCTTTTCCTAACGTTCTATGCCCCGCTACACTTCGCCGTCCGCGTGGATTGATGTATCCTTTCGGTTTACATCTTTCGAATTCTATTACAAGGAAACTGTTTATTATGAGCACTTTAACATTTGGCATTATCAAACCCGACGCAGTGCGTGCGGGCACCTATGGAAATATCATCGACCGCATCCTGTCCGCCGGATTTAAGATCCGCGGGATGAAGCTGATTCACCAATCTAAAAAGCAAGCCGAAGGGTTCTACGCCGTCCACGCCGGAAAAGGATTCTACGAAGAACTTACTGAATTTATGTCCAGCGGGCCATGCGTCGTACTCGCACTAGAAAAGGAAAACGCCGTAAAATCGTGGCGCGATCTCATGGGAGCGACCAACCCCGCCGAAGCAGCCGAAGGCACACTTCGCAAGGATTTTGCGTCGTCCATCGGAGAGAACGCCGTCCACGGTTCTGATTCTGACGAAAATGCAGCTATCGAGATAAGTTATTTCTTCAGCAAACTTGAATTAGTTTAGGCGTCAATGTATAAAGATTAGTCAATAAAAGCCGTGGAAAACGTTAACTTTTTCACGCTGACCACGGCTTTTCATTTGCTCCTTCACAATAATTTTCTGTTCACCAGGATAATTTATGAAACGCTGCCCGACGTGCGATAAGACCTTTGACGATAATCTGCGTTTTTGCCAGACCGACGGAACGCCCCTTGTCGAAGAAGAAGAGACGCTAGACCCCTATAAAACAATGGTCGCCAACCCCAAGGACATCGCCGCGGCGTTGGCAGAATCGGGTGGTTCAAAACCCGTCGATTCCCCTAGAGACGAAGAGGTCCTCGAACTGCCAGCCGACGACCCTAACAAAACAATGGTCGCGTCAGAAGCCGAGATCCGTGCGGAAATGAACAGAGCAGGGTCGAGCGACGAACCCGTCGTAGACCTTCCGCCGATCGGCGCACAACCGCCGGAACCGCCCAGATTCAATGAGCCCCAGGTTGCTCCGCCGCCGTCACCGTTCAATACTCCCCCCGCTGCGGACGAAGGCAAGCGAGAAGAGAGATTTGAGCACACGACCCCGCCGATCCCTTCGCCTTTTGGCGAAAAACCCCCGACAATGTCGGCGCCAAAATCCTCGCTGTCGGACGAATCCGAGATCAAAACTCCCTCAGAACCGAAACGTGATTTCCAGGAACCGCCGGCCATAGAGCCGAGCCTTAACCCCTTTGACACCCCGCCGCCCCCAGCGGCTGTGGGTGGACCGATGTCACAGGCGGATAGATCGCCGGGAGTAAAAGAATCTAAAATGCAAAATCCGAATAATCCACCATTCACTCCGCCGGGAGCACCGGGAGCTGCCGCAGCAGGTCAAAGCCAGGTGCTCGCAATAGTTTCACTCGTTCTCGGCATAATCAGCTTGCTCTGCTGCAGCTGGTTCATCGTCGGGTTGGCAGCCATAATTACAGGGTTTATGGCCCGCAGCAAAGCAAATAGCGATCCCGCAGCTTACGGCGGCGGCGGAATGGCTACGATCGGCATCGCCCTCGGAGCCGTCAGCCTTCTCCTCGGTGTCGTATTCTGGGTCCTCTATATGATGGGCTTCGCGGCGTCGATGATGCAGGGAGCTTACTAGTTTTCGATCGAGTTGATTTGGATCCGTCGCAGAACGAGCGGCGGGTCTAAATCGCGCTTATATCGAAAGTTTTTGCCGCAGTTTGTGTTCGCTTAGCCACGCGGTTAAGCTTAATTTATGTCGATCATTTCGGATGTAATTCAATCTACGACCGCAATCTTGAAGGGGATGAAGCGGACTCTCTCTGAGATTCCCCGCGAAAAGTGGACGGTGCAATATCCCGACGAACCGGTGACGGTTCAACCGCGTTATCGCGGACAGCATCTGCTGCACGTGGATGAGGCGGGAAAAGAAAAGTGCGTCGCATGTTATCTGTGCGCCGCTGCGTGTCCGTCGGACTGTATTTACATCGAAGCGGAAGACGATCCGCGACCCTACGAAGAACGCATCGGCCGCGATGAGCGCTACGCCAAGGTTTACAATATCGATTACGGTCGCTGTATTTTCTGCGGTTTTTGCGTCGAAGCTTGTCCGAAGGACGCCATTACGCACGGTTATAATTTCGAGATCTCGGTATACAACCGTGCGGACCTGCTAAAGACAAAAGACGACCTGCTGATCACCAAGCAAAAGCAGTCGAAAAACTATCGCGTCGCCCTATCGGGCGAGGACGTTGACTCGGAATACAAAGAGGTCTAGACCGGTGTCTTAAGTTCGATGGAAACCTCGGACCTTCCGCCAACACAAAAGGGACGTCACCATGAGATAAGAGCACGGGGCCTGCGGGAATTCGCGGGCCTTCGTCGTGACGACCAGCGCCTGGACCCATTCGAACTTGCGAAATATGCGAAGCTTCGTGTGGTGTCCTTCGAAGATGTGCAGGGATTGCTTTCCCCGGCTGCGGTTGCACAGCTGTTAGAAACGGCCAAAGATAAGTGGTCTGGCGGAGCGGCTTCGAAACGCTTACCCGACGGCAGCAAGCTGATCATCCTCAATCCGACCCACGGGAAAAACAGGCACAATGCTACACTTATGGAAGAGATATGCCACGTTTTTTTGGGGCATAAGCCGAGCCGTTTGATGATCAAAAAGCGGGACCGTGCTGGCAACGTCGTGGCACGCGACTACAACGCCGCGATCGAGGAGGAGGCGTATGCAACCGGGGCCGCGGCACTTGTTCCGTTCACCGCCCTTCGACGGTTTGTAGAGCAGGGAAAGACGTCGGCCGAGATCGCGAGGCATTTCAATGTTAGCCGCGCTCTTGTCGAATACAGGCTGAAGATCTCGCGTCTGTGGAGCGATTACCAAGAGAACATTTTTAGAACAGACAGCAATGGACCCAGGTCATAAATCTAAATCTGAACCTGTCGAGGGCCTTTCGACGGTCGATAAGCTGCGGATGCTTTTGGACATTACGCAGAAGATCAGCCGTTCCGCCGACCTCGATGAGATATTGAATCTCGTGATGGATACGCTCGGTTCGCTTATCCATTATGACGCCGCTGGGATCTATCTGATCGAAACCGGCGAAGATGACGCGAGTCCCAATGTTTTCAGATCGAAAGTGATACGCGGGTATGAAATAAGCTTCGCGCTGATAGAGCCGCGATTGCGGATGGGCGAAGGGTTTTTGGGGCAGGTCGCACAGTCGGGGCAGCCGATAATCTCTGCGGACGTGAGCCAGAATCCGCAGTATTTTGCTGCGCGAAAGCTGACGCGTTCGGAAATGGTCGCGCCGATAATCTCAAACGATAAGGTGATCGGAGCATTCGACCTCGAAAGCGACCGCCTGAATGCTTATACGGAAGACGATCTTTTCGTGCTGCAGCTTTTGTCGTCGCACGTAGCGATCATCATTGAGAAAGCGCGGCTGCAAGAGCAGGCGATCGAGAAAAAGCGGATCGAAGCGCAGCTGGAGATAGCGCGTCAGGTGCAGCTTGAGCTTTTGCCCGACCACGACCCGGAATTTGATAACTTCGACATCAGTGCGTATATCTTCCCGACCGAGGAAGTGTCGGGCGACTATTACGATTGGGTAAAGATCTTCGACGACCAGATCGGGATAATCGTCGCAGACGCGGTGGGAAAGGGAATTCCGGCGGCGCTGTTGATGTCATTTCTTCGAGCGTCGCTGCGGGCAGGCGTGCAGATCGGGTACGCTCCGCATATCGCAATGTCAAAGGTCAATAATTTGCTTTGGGATTCGACGGAAGACCATCAGTTCATTACCGCGATATACGGCATTTTGGACGGAACCAACCGTACATTCGTTTTCTCGAACGCCGGCCATAACCCGCCGCTGCTGGTCGGGACTGACGGGAGCCACAAGTACGTAGAATACGGCAACATGCCGCTGGGGATGTTTCAAGACGGGCAGTATCACCAGCATTTCATTCGCTTTGACCGGGGTCAGATAATGGTGATCTATACGGACGGGATAACCGAAGCCGCGAATGCCGTCGGGGAAGAATATGGACAGGATCGATTTGCGCAGAGCATATTAGACTGCCGCGACCTGCCGGCGAAACGAATGATCGACTACATTCGGAAAGGTGTAGCTGATTTTACTGACCGGAAGTTCCTCGATGACGATGGGACGCTCTTTATTGTCAAAGCCACGTAGGGCCTCATAAATCCCAGAAAAGAAAACGCGGAAGTGCCGGCCTTGTGCCGATCACCTTCCGCGTTCCTTAGTTGAACCTAATACCTAGATCAATGAGCTTGAAGCGAGCTGTGAATACTGTCGCCGCCGGGAACGACAGGCGAGCTGTAGTCGCCGTACTTTATCTTCTCATTCTCAGTTGAAAAGGCATATATATCGAAGCCGTACGCATCCAAAAATGCAGTAAGCTCTTCGGTTTTATTTAGGTAGAGGTTTTCGGAATAGCCGAGATCAGCTCTGATCTCCAATAACCTTTCTATAACTTCTAGAGGGGCGAAACACTGGTTGGGATCTTTGTAAGTTGCCATATTCGTTAGCCTCGGGAGCGGGTCGGATCCGAGCCACGACACCGACTTTGATTGAAATGGGAGGAATTTAGTTGTTTGGTTTGTGCGGTAAACCTCAACAATCAGAGAGAGGACGGGAAAAAATTGAAGTTTTTGCGAAAAAAGATTATTCTTTAATTACTCTTCCCGGAGAAAAATTATGAACACAAGACTTTTGCGGGTTTTTTCTTTGGCTGCAATGTCGTTGATGTTGGCGATGGGGGCGGTTGCCCAGTCGCGAACTATCGCTTCAGCAGCCGGTGACAAGTGGGTAATCTCGGCTAAAGCCGGCGGAGTCAATCTGGTAGAGGGCCAGGCTGGGGTCGTGACATCTGCGGGACGTAGCGGAATGCTTATCAAGGGGGATTCGCTCGAGGTTGGTGACACAGTCACGACCGAGGCGAACGGTCGGGCAGAGATCCTGCTCAACCCCGGTTCTTTCGTGAGAATAGGCGGTAATGCGTCATTCCGGTTTGAATCGACGTCTCTGGATGATCTTCAGGTGAGGCTCGACAGAGGCAGCGCGATACTTGAAGTGTTCGCGAGCAAAGATTTTGCTGTAACGGTCATCACGCCAGCGTCAAGGTTTCTACTTATCGAGACGGGTATCTACCGCGTCGATGTTGAGCCGAGCGGAACTGCTGCACTCTCTGTTCGAAAGGGACGTGCCGAGATCGCGGGCGAGAACGACGGCGTGGTTAGAAAGGGCCGGGAGGCCACGGCGGCTGTCGATGGCGATGTCGCGGTAAATAGATTTAACCGCGGCGAAACGGACGCACTTGACGAATGGAGTAAGGATCGAGCTAAGGCACTTGCCAGAGCGAATTCTGAACTTAGAGCGGACGATGTTCGCAATTCGTTGATGCAATCGTTCTCCCGCAACAGCTGGAACATGTACAGCTCGTTCGGACTTTGGGTATTCAATCCTTTCTGGGGCGGCTATACATTTTTGCCTTTCGGAATGGGCTGGAACTCGCCGTACGGATACGGCTACGGATATGACATTTGGCGTTATCGATTGCCGCGGGTGATCTACCAGCAGCAGCCTCCGACCGGAGTTCCGAGCACGCCAGGCAAGGCCTCGCGCGGTGTTGCATCCGCGACAGCTGAGGCACCGCCCTTTGTGAAGATGCAGAGCCGTAGATCGGGATCGAATCTCGATGTTCGGCTTCCGCAGCAGCAGTCGCCATCACAAGTAGACATGGGGCCGACACGCATGCCATCCGCGCCTGCGTCAGCACCGATTTATGTGCCCGTTCCCCGTGGGAGTGGAACTAAGCCGTAACAAGCTCACACAAAAAACGCGTGACCATAGATGGAAGAGGGAGTAGAAATGCTCCCTTTTTCTTGTTTAAATTATCCAGATTCTCACGATAGCGGGTGCTATCTCGGCCGGAGGTTTGATATACGGTTCTATGATGAGCAGTATAGACTGGCTGGCGTTTATCAGCGTATGGAAGACAAAACATGGAAAGATGCTTTTGCTGAATGCCCTGATGATCGTCAGAGCTAAGCTAAGCAACAGGAGCAGGAGTATTGTTGACGGGCTGCCAAGATATTGGGGAACGTGGACTGATGTGAAGATAAGCGTAACGAGCAGCACTGCCGCGGGTGCTCCGAACGAACGTTGAATCGGGGCGTAGAGAACGCCGCGGTAAACGACCTCCTCGATGAGCGGAGCCGAGAACGTGGCCATGATCGCTACGATATACACCGCAGTACGCGACGTCCGCACCATCCTCAGAAACTCATTGTCCTGCTCAGGAGAGTAATACCCGACGACTGAGGCTAGTGCATAGAAGCCCAGAAACATTGCCCCGTAATGCCACCAGCGAAGTCCGCCTGATGACCATCCGAGCGTTTCCAGAAATGGCTGCCGTGAAAAACGAGTGACCAGGACCCATGCAACGAAGATCGTCAGCAGGTGAGCGGGAATTATAGCGGCGAATTGCACGATCACAGCGTTCGGGTCGGTGCGGGCAAACTCCATCATTTGCTGGCTCGAAGCGAATTCGATCCCGGACGTCGTTATGTACGGAAGCAAAAACAGACTCGGCGTAAGCACCACCGCGACTACGCTTGCGAGCCATACCGCGATCCCCGCGAAGATGCCCCAGTGGGGGTTGTCAGGGTTAATGGGACTTGTTTCGGGCACCAGGTTCGGTATCTCTTGCTGCATAAATGATCGGCGGCTAAAGTCGAAGTTTAGCCGATGGCCGCGGGCACGCCAAGTATCGCGATTTCGTTCTTGAAATCAAGGGCGATTGCGACTAATCTAAAATCCCGTGGAGCAACACGGGAACAATCACCAACAAACTGTGGTCGCGATAATTCCAGCCAGGTATGATTCTGTCAGGCTGCCGGGAAAAATGCTTCTGCCGATCGGAGGAAAGCCATTGATCGTGCATACGTGTGAGCGTGCTCGCGCGGCCGGGTCGGTGGACCGTGTTATTGTAGCGACAGACGATGAGCGGATTCGCGACGCCGTGACTGAAGCCGGTTTTGAGGCAGTGATGACCTCGGCCGCTCACATTTCAGGCAGCGATCGCATCGCGGAGGTCGCGGAAACACTTCCCCAGGGTTCGATTATTGTTAATGTTCAGGGGGACGAACCTTTGATCGATCCGGCGACAATCGACGGGGCCGTCAAGGAAATGATCGGGGACTCTTCTGCGGATATTGTTACGGTTTTTGAGCCGATCGAAAGTGTGGCAGACGCGGCCGATCCGAATATCGTCAAAGTCGTTTTGGATGCTGGCGGACGGGCACTATATTTTTCGCGATCGCCAATACCCTACATTCGCGAAAAGTCCGACGGCTCGTCTGGTCAATACAAGAAGCACATCGGCCTGTATGTATATCAACGTGAGTTCCTGCTGCGATTCTCGAAGATGGGCCCGGGCAATTTGGAACTCGCCGAGAAACTGGAACAATTACGGGCGCTTGAGAACGGGGCTATCATAAAAGTTGTTGAAGCGGTCGGAAGGGCTGTGGGGGTTGACACGGCGGAGGATCTGCAGAAGGTGAGAGCGGTGATCGAGGGGATCGGCTAAATCGTTAAATATCGGAAAATGCTATGACTAAATACCTATTTGTAACGGGCGGCGTGGTTTCGAGTTTGGGCAAGGGACTCGCGGCAAGTTCGCTCGGATGCCTGCTTGAGGCTCGGGGGATGAAGGTCCAGATGATGAAGCTGGACCCGTATATCAATGTCGATCCCGGCACGATGTCGCCGTTTCAGCACGGCGAGGTATTTGTCACTGACGATGGCGCGGAGACCGATCTTGACCTGGGCCATTACGAGAGATTTACGAACGCTAAGCTTTCACAGGCGAATAACTGGACCAGCGGACGGATATATCTCTCGGTGATCGAAAAGGAACGGCGAGGAGATTATCTCGGTAAGACGATCCAGGTGATCCCGCATATTACGGATGAGATCAAGGCGGCCGTGCGAACGGTGGCGAATGAGCACGAGCCGGACGTTCTGATCGTCGAGATCGGGGGGACGGTGGGTGATATCGAATCGCTGCCGTTCATGGAAGCGATCCGCCAGATGGGGAACGAAGAAGGGCGAGGGAACGCGATCTTTGTACACGTTACCCTAGTGCCCTATATTGCGGCGGCGGGCGAGCTGAAAACGAAGCCGACGCAGCACAGCGTTAGAGAGCTGCGGGAGATCGGTATTGCGCCGGACATTCTGCTTTGCCGGTCCGATAGGCCATTGTCGCTGGACCTGCGGCGAAAGATAGCTCTTTTTTGTAATGTTCAGGAGAACGCAGTGATCTCGGCACTTGACGTTCCGACAATTTATGAGGTGCCGCTGGCGTTCCATGAACAGGGGCTGGATGACCTGATCGTTAAGGACCTTCAGCTTGACGACCGTTTTCCTTCGGCTGATCTGAAGCGATGGCGGGAGCTTGTGGCGACGATCAAAGAGCCGAGCGGCGGTTCTGTGAAGATCGCGATTGTCGGCAAATACGTCGAGCTTGAAGACTCTTACAAGTCGTTGCGAGAAGCTTTGACGCATGCCGGTGTTGCGAATGACCTGCGGGTCAATGTTAACTGGATAGAATCGGAAAATCTGATCAAGGACGATTACGAGAACGAGCTTCAGGATTACGACGCGATCTTGGTTCCGGGGGGATTTGGTAAACGGGGTATCTCGGGCATGCTGCGGGCGATAAGATATGCTCGGCGCTCCGGCACCCCGTATTTCGGGATCTGTTTGGGGATGCAGACGGCGTGCATCGATTTTGCTCGTGATGCGTGCGGGTTGCGCGATGCTGACTCGACTGAGTTCAACGAACAGACACCGTTTCCGATCATCTTCAAACTGCGCGACCTGGTGGGGGTGGACGAACTGGGAGGGACCATGAGGCTTGGTGCGTGGGATTGCCGTTTGCTACCAAACACGCTGGCAAGCGATATCTACGACGGTGCAGAACAGATAAGCGAACGGCATCGACATCGATACGAGTTCAATCCCGAGTTTCGCGACGTTTTGGCAAAGGAAGGTCTGGTATTCAGCGGCGTTTCGCCCGATGGAAAGTTTGTGGAAATGGTCGAGCTGCCAAAGACACAGCATCCTTTCTTTATTGCCTGTCAGTTTCATCCGGAGTATAGGTCGAAACCGTTGAACCCGCATCCGATGTTCGTTTCGTTCGTGCGGGCAGCGTGGGAAAATCGATTGAAGAGCGAGAACTTGGAGCATGACGTGACGAGCGATAAGCAGGTCGAAATGCCGGAGAGGGCCGAGATAGGGACGGAAGAATAGCATTATGGCAAAACGTATCGACAAGCCCATCCGTCTGACCGTAATTACGATCTTCATTGTTATTGCTTACGGGATATTCCCGATATTCTCGGCATTTCCGGTGGGAAGAGAGTTGCTGCTGGTCGGTCCCAACTTCCTGCCTCTAAACGGATCGATTCTTGCGCTTTATTCGGGGGATGGTGAAATCTCGGTGATACTCCTCGTCGTTACATTGGCGCTCTTAGTCCTCACCCTGACTTCTACGATTGTGGCGTTTTTAGGCGTACGAGAAGGGCGGGCAGCGACGCTTCTATTCCTGACTCTTAATCTTCTTTGGTGGTATCTTCTAATAATCAGCGCGATTACATTCTCAGAGTCCTCAGTTGCAAGCTTGGGCCTTGTGCTTGAGTTGATAATGCCCCCATTTTGGGCGGCCTTTGTATGGTGGAATATGACGCGGCCGGACATTGCGGATTGGCTGGACTATCAGGAGAGCTTGGAAAGTTCAGTTTGAGCGAGGCGCTCGTATGACTAAAACTTTTGAGGTTGGCGGGGTAAACTTTGGCGGCGGCGAGCTTTCGTTCATATTGGGGCCGTGCGTGGTCGAATCTTATGAGCACGCGTCGATGATGGCTCGCAGTATCAAGGAGATCTGTGAGAAGGTCGGTGTTGGTTTCGTTTACAAGTCGTCGTTTGATAAAGCGAATCGGAGCTCGATCGAGAGTTTTCGCGGCGACGGGATGGAGTTTGGACTTGATGTGCTGCGGCAGGTGAAGGACGAGCTTGGCGTTCCGGTGATCACGGATATCCACGAACCATGGCAAGTTGAAAAGTCAGCCGAGGTCGCGGATATCCTACAGATTCCGGCTTTTTTGTGCCGGCAGACGGATCTGTTGATAGCCGCCGCAAAGTCTGGCCGTGCGGTCAATGTAAAGAAGGGGCAATTTTTGGCACCGTGGGACGCTAAGAATATAGTCGAGAAGTTGGAGGCGGCCGGCTCTGAAAAGATCTTACTCACCGAGCGGGGCGCGAGCTTTGGTTATAACAACTTGGTGGTGGACCTGCGTTCGTTTCCAATAATGCGTTCGTTTGGAGTGCCGGTCGTGTTTGATGTGACCCATTCGCTGCAGCTGCCGGGTGGGCTTGGGAAAGCAACCGGCGGACAGGCCGAATACATCGAACACTTTGCTCGTGCAGGTGTAGCTTGCGGCGTGGATGCTGTTTTCATGGAAGTCCATAACGATCCGACTGTCGCACCCAGCGATGGGCCTAACCAATTGCCGCTATCAAGGCTAGAAGATCTTTTGCGTAAGCTAAAAAAGATCCATCAACTTGTGAACGAAGGGTCAGTCTAAACGAGTACCTCCATCCATATAAGTAATATGAAAAGATCCGCATCACTTCTCCTACTCACACTCTTCGTCACGTCATTCGGTTTTACGCAGGCGACGGATACGCGGATATCTGCGACCTGGCAGGTGGCCAAGTATGACATTGCCGTGACGTTGCCCCAGACGGGAACGGAACGAACGGTCGGGTCAAGGGCGACACTGGATCTCAAAAACATCTCGCCGCGGCCGGCTTCGAGTCTGACATTGCGGATAAGCCCGAGTGCGAATGTTACGGCCGTGAGGGTGAACGATGCGGCAGCGGAATTTTCGAAACGACAGGAGAAACTCGGCACTTCGGATCTTCAGGTCATTTCGATCAGAGTAGCTCCCGTTGCAAGCAACGGGAATCTGAATGTCGTCGTGGAGTATCGGCTGAGTGTCGCCGAGAACAGCGGGTTGAATACATTGGGTGCCGGCGGTGCTCAGTTTCTGCCGCTATCGTTTTGGTATCCGACCCCTAACAGCTGGTATTTTGCACGGGGTGCCGATTATGCGCCTTTTCGTGTGCAGGTAACAGCGCCGACGGGGCAGACCTTTTTGTCAGCGGGGAACTCGGCTCAGAATGCCCATGAAACGCCGATCTATGGCCAGCCGTTTTTTCTGACGGGGAACTGGGAGCGAACGGAAACGCAGGGTGTGGAGGTGTACATCCCCACTGGAGCCGGCGGCGAGTCTGCAAAACGTGCAGCCGAGCTGGCTCAGTTTGCGGCCGAAGTTAATGCATACGCGGCGAAGTTGCTGGGTGACACGACGCAGTTTCCGATCAGGTTGGTCGGAGCACGGCGCGGTGCAGGGTTTGCTAGTGCGGGCGTTGTGCTTGTTGAAGAAGCGTTCTTTCGCCGACGCGGCATGGATTCGCAGACGGCTATGACGGTGGCTGAGTCGTTGATCCGGTTCCGGTTAGGCGGCACGACGATCGTGACCGACGATGGTGCGGGGGCAATACGTGAGGGACTTTCGCGCTACATCGCTACGCAGTTTATTGGGCAGAAGTACGGAAAAGATGTCGCGGATATTGAGAGGATTCGGCAACGCGCGGCGTACGCCGCTGTTGCGCAGAGAGATGGACCGATCACTGCGGCGGCACCCCTCGACGATTATTATTTTACGACGGTTGGCAACAAGGGCGCGATGGTTTGGCGGATCATTGCAGGGCTGATCGGCGAAGAACGATTGTTTGAGATAGTGCGGGAAGCATTAAAGGACGATAGGGTGACGCTGGCTGACCTTCGGGCGGGGATGACGGACAACAAGGAATTGGTCGATCACCTTTTTGATCAGGTCACGGATACTAATTTGTTGGCGGGGCTTCCGCAGACGTCCGGCGGTGAGACGAAGGTCGCCTTGCGTAATACGGGGAGTATCCCGGTAACGGTGGATGTGCGAGCAACGCTGGCGAACGGCGAAACCATGGACGTCCCGGCAACAATCGCGGCGAAGAGTTTCGGTGAAGTTTCGTTCCGTGCGCCGGCTGCGGTGGTTCGGGTGGAGATAGATCCAAATAAGCTGTATCCCCAGACAGATTACGCTGACGATATCGCCCCTCGGGAATCGTCTGACAGCGATCCGTTGCTCTTTGTTAAGCGGGAGTTTGACCGACAGGCGTGGGGTGAGGCAGAGAAGAATGCGCGTGTGGTGCTGCGGCAGTGGCCGCGGTTTGATGACGTTCGGATCTTTCTTGCGAGATCGCTGCTGGCTCAGAACAAGCTCGCTGAGGCTGAGAAGGAGTTTCGTGCTGTTTTGGATGAGAAACTGCCGACGGCCCGGAGTGTTGCGTGGGCGACCGTTGGGTTGGCCGAAGGAGCTGCGAAGGCGGGGCAGGCAACGGACGCCCTTAGGTACGCAAACGATGCCGTTAGGTTTGAGGCCGATTACGGGGCGAGTTTGGCGGCGAGGACTTTGCGACGCCGGCAGAACGTGCCGGCTTCGGCGAACGAGGCGATCAGGACATTCTTCGCACAATTTGACAAGGCCGCGGCGTCCAACCGAAAAGCTGATATAGAAGCGCTCACCGCTCCTGGGGAGGCTACCAGGTTCGTGGGAGGGCTGACGGGGCAGACGACCGAATGGCGAACGGAAGTTCTGCACATCGATGAGCTTGATCCGAATAGCGCGCTGGTTGAAGCGAATATGACTGTGAAGCTGCTCAATCGAGATACGGAGACCGGGCCCGCTGTTTATCGGCTGGTGCGAACCGGAGCAGGGTGGAGATTAGCGGCCGTTGAGATGTTTGAGGTCCGATGAACATTCCGTCTGAGGTGATGAAAGCCGCTTCGCGGATCAAGCTGTTGCTAATGGATTGCGACGGTGTGATGACCGACGGGCGGCTATACTTCACCGCGGAGGGCGAGGCGATGAAGGTATTCAATGTTCGCGACGGGCAGGGACTCGCGCTGTGGCATGAGGCGGGGTTCAAGTCCGGGATAATCTCGGGGCGAGATGCCGGTGACATTGTCAGGCGGCGGGCGGATGAGTTGGGGATCTCTTACGTGCGGGTCGCTTCACGGGACAAGGTCGCGGATATGCGGGAGATCATTGCAACCGCAGGGGTGTCCGCAGAGGAGACAGCGTTCGTCGGGGATGACGTTGGAGAAATCGAGGTTATGAAGGCGGTCGGCTTTGCGGTCGCTGTGAGTGACGCCGCTGCGAGTGTGGCCGATCACGCCGATCACGTTACGGTTGCTGCTGGAGGGCATGGTGCGATCCGCGAGGTTGTGGAGCTGCTGTTGCTGACGCGTTAGAAACGTGTTGCACCCCGTGTGGATTTCGTGGTAAGTTTCGCAACAAGCGGGCGTAACTCAATGGTAGAGTGTCAGCTTCCCAAGCTGAAAGTTGCGAGTTCGATCCTCGTCGCCCGCTCCAGTTTGTCCCTCAGTGCATCAAACAGATCTCCATGAAGCAGCTGTGCACATTTTCATTCAGAAACGAAGCTATTTTTATCGCAGTGCTCTCGTATGGATTGCCGACCGTCGGTTTGTTCGCGTTCTTATTCCTGTGGTCGATCGGCTACCTTCCTCACTAAACTTCGACGATATTCTATGACTTTCATCAGAAGTTTGTTTTCAGACTTGAAATATCTCGGGCAACGGAGCATACTTACCGTTCATCTGAAATTGGCTGTCTGATGAAGCAGCAGGTTATTTGAATATCTTTGAGAAAAGTTCTAAAGGCAGGCAACCGAATTTTAGGAAGTGCCATCTCATACTGATCGCCCAAAAAGCGGTCGTTGATCTTTGCAGGTGAGGTTGATAAAAAGAGAAATCACGATCACCGAGGAAAAGATAAGAAGATGGAGGCGTTCTAAATCGGTAGGCTAACGTTAAAAAGAGTTGGCAACCTTCAGTAGAGGGGCGCCATCTCAAACTGATCGCTCGGAAATGCTTCGAGGATATTTTAAGGTGAATGGGTGATATCAGTATGAGATCGCTTCACCGACCAAGATTTGAAAATTTTTGGCAACGAATCCGATAAGGATGCCATCATAGTTAGTCCGACACAGTGCGGACACAATTCGCCGATAAAAGTTCTCTTGAACTGGTTTTGAGGGAACTTTCTTTTGCGAACATTCCGGCCCGACGGGCTGTGAAAATGTGTATTTCCCGGTTTTTCACAAACGTAGCCGGGCGATCCGAAGGGGCTTATCACGACGATTTGAATTTAATTTGAATTTAGTCGCGTGTCAGCTTGACAACTAAGGGTCGGATGTAGAGAATACATATTTGCCTCGAGAGAAAAGTTCTCAACCAGACATAAAGAAAAGTTGAAAGTTTGGCTTTCGGGTCTTGACAATAAAATTCACTTCTGTATAATCAGGAGTTTCGCTTCCGGAATGGATGCGAGTTAAAAGAAAGCAGTTTGATGTTTGAAAACTAGATATGTGAGTCCATGTGTTAATTCGTATAACGAACACAAAAATGTTCAGTATGCAATTTATACTGAACACGTCAGATGAATTTCTGACGTTAAAATGAACTAGGAAACTAACGAGAGTTTGATCCTGGCTCAGAATCAACGCTGGCGGCGTGCCTCAGACATGCAAGTCGAACGATTAAAGCTCCCTTCGGGGAGTGTATAGAGTGGCGCACGGGTGAGTAACACGTAAGTAATCTACCTTTGAG
>JBGSXX010000005.1:0-165157 GCA_041751195.1 Pyrinomonadaceae bacterium
CTTTTGTCCCGGAAATCTATTCGTTCGGCGTTGACCAACCGTCCACGGTTGCAAATCTCAGGACCTTGAACCGAAAACGAATATGATCTTTTGTAGAAACCATCGCTTCCGGAGCGTAGTAAGCTTGTATACGTCCAACCAAGGTTCCCCTAATTATCCACGCGGAGCCCTTCGCGGATTGATTTCCGTTCGCGACATGCTGTGAGACAACACATAACTCCTCATTACCCCAAGAGCAGGTATCGTCGACAAAAGAATCCGGAAGATCTACATCGATCAAACTGTACCTGATCGTGCAGCTTGGCTCGCTGTCGACAGTTAGACCAAGGCCGGCAACCATTACCAACGATGCATTCGCGATTCTGACGTCTTCCGCCTCCGCGTACTTTTCGGGTGCGTAAATGATTTCACAGAAGCTTGTTTCCCGACCGTTCGAGCTCGCATCCGGTATTGTGGCAGTTCTTGATTCGTAGGCGGAACCGCATGACGAAGCTAATATCATCGCGACAAATACAATGCCAATCAAAAAGCCGCGCGGCTTACCGAAAACCCGTTCTCGTAGCTCAGAAGTCAACAATTTATTTTCCTCATAGACCTCTTCTTCCAATGCCACTCCTATTAGCGACCGCCCGGCATCGCGGCAACCCCGCCCTCGGCAGCCAAACCCAACGCGACCACAAAGAAACCCCCCTTCGCCGAACGGCATGAAGTCGCGGCGCGAGACGACCTCCCCGTTCTCGTTTGTCGGCACCCTCGGCTAACCCAGCGGGTCTGTCCCTGTGTAGTGCACCATCGGCTGCGGCGGCGGGCCGTCGTTTGAGTATTCACCTATCAAGTTCTCCAACCCGCCTTTAACAAAAACTGTTACCCCGTGGCCGCGTACAGCAGAACTACTCGACAATCTGTTCTCCGATTGCAGTGAAGATATGTGCTGCCCAGACCAAACCATAAGAAATAGGGGGCTCGTCACCATTCGCTAATCGGCGAAGATCTTCCCAGTCGTCGCTGAGCTGACCGAGATCAAAATTCTCAGGATTCGGCTTGTCGTTCAATTCGTAACGGTCAGCTTCCGGAATGTTCCAGTAATAATCGTACGGTATTTCGACAATGGTGTTTCCATTCGCAGCGAGATGGGAAAAGATTTTTTCACAAGCGAGTCGCAACTCATTAATTTCTACTCTCATAACTACTGTGCATTCTTGATTTGGCGTTCAAAATTTCGGATCTGCCGTAAAAACGCTTAAACCGGTGTCACGTCTGCTATTCTGCGATATTTGCGTCATCGTCTGTGAAAGCGCGTCCGGCATCGCGGCAACCCCGCCCTCGGCGGCCAAACCCAGCGCGACCACGAAGAAGCCCGCCTCTTCGCCGACCGCCTCTGCCGGTCCGTCCTCCCCCGCACCGAAGACGAACACAGTGACCTTCAACCCTCGCCCCGTTCATATCGCACGGGAGGCAGCGGTTTTCCAGCATGACCCGGACGCGATACCGACTTCCTTAAGTTGCCTCAAAAATATCTCAAAGAGAAAGATGTCTCGCTATTGCTGAGGGTATAGAAGATCCAGCCGCGCTTCTCTGTGTGAAGAAGTAGGGCGTTCAAGATGTTTCGCACGGATTCATCGCGAAAATGAAAAGAGTAGGTAGCGGGTTGATATTGTTCAACCTTCAGAGAAGTCGTCGTGTCGCGCGTCAAACCGTTCGCTCTCAGAAACATTTTCACGGATTCGATCTGGAAAAGGTCGTCCAGCATTTCATCGCCGTTTCGGTTCGCGAGCGCGACCTCGGCGACTCCTACGTCCAATATTGATGGTTCGTGAACTCTCGGATGAACACTGAGAACTCCATGAGTAAAGTTCCAGGAATAGCCGGGACAAATCCCGACCATCGACACCATCAGCTCTTCCAATGTCGACGGTTTCTGCTGAAGATCAAATTTTTCTCTGCAGTCATCTCGCGCGACTTGAAATCCCACGGGAACGGTCTTCGAAAGGAGCACTAGAACCTCATGAAACCCCCTTCCGCGAGCGTCGAAGTCTATATCGACCGGAGCCTCGTCGGCACTCTGGGTCAAAGCGACTGAAGCAGTCGAAAAAAGGAAGACCGTCATACCCGCTAGTATCCATATTTTTCTCATTTGTCACCTCGCTTTCGCAACTGAGCTCTATTTGTCCTCGAATGGTGTTGTGTCAATTACCTTATTTTTACATCGGGGTTCGGGTTTACAGTAATCTTGTTCGTCCTGATGACAAAGCTCTCCCGGATTGTAGTGTGGATCGTAATCAAAAACCTGGTGTCACGTCTGTGAGACGCCAGTTGAGACCAACAAAACTAAAATTGCTAGCATTTTGCACATTACATTCTCCACGGAATTTGAGGTGAAAGCATCGGTGTCCAGATCTGTGATGCGCGGAGGTTGGTTGCGGTAGCACCGCCCGGCGTCGCAGCAACCCCGCCGTCGGCGGCCAAACCCAACGCGACCATGAAGAAGCCCGCCCCTTCGCCGATCATCCGCCCTCCACAGCAGCCCATGGCTTCCCGCGTGAAGCGGTACGGTTCTCTTTGCCAAACGCTGTGCAGTCGCTGCTTGCCGGGCACCGAAGTTCCCGAAGGCCCACTGCCATTAAGGTACACAAAATAGCTTAGAGTTCGGCGCGGAATAAAACACCTCACTCAGCACCCCGCCGACATATATCTCTGTAGACCCCAATCCGCCTGCGGTGGGGCCTTCCGCGAGCACGTAGCGGTCCGTAACCCTTCGAAACTTGATGAACTTTTCAAGATCTCGCGTTCTAGCAGTCAACGAACTCAATTTCTCACCGGAACCACGACGGCTAATTATAATCAGGTACGAGGAATCTTTGCGTTTTTGAAATTCAATAAAGGCTCGATCCAAGACTATTCTCGAAACCTCGCAACTCGTTGGCTGCGGCGAGACGTCCTTGTCCTTTCTTGCTCCTTTTTCCGCTTGCGCGAAAGCTGGAACGGCAGTAAATAAAGTCAAACCAAAAGCCAAGAAGACGACGACGCTATTGAACATAATTAACTCCAACTCACTATATCACTCGACTAACTCCTAAAATCAGGAACAAAAGATCTGAAATCTCTTTGGGCTAAGCCCGCCAGAGTGCCGTTCTATCTATTTTCGGCTCTTTAACCTTCTTGTACGCTTGACCCTGTTCGATTCACTATGATGAAACTGCATATAGGCGTGGGGCGGAGCGTCTGCTGACGTCCGGCGTGTCTGGGTCTGTGATGCGCGAAGAGTGGGTTGCGGTAGCACCGCCCGGCATCGCAGCAACCCCGCCCTCGGCAGCCAAACCCAATGCGACCATGAAGAAGCCCGCCTCTTCGCCGACCGCGAAAAACTTCAAATCGACCTACTCACTTACGCCCGCAACTGTAAACTCATGGATCTCCTGATGTCTTCAATTTCGCACTTAATGAAATTAGCAGCGGCGGTCTGAGCGCTTACGTATGTAGAAGGAGGAGGCCTCTCAGTACCAGAAAAATACCCGACTATGTAATTTCCCGAGCCAGAAAGCTGAAAATACCAACCTGCACTGACTCGTTTGTTGTTGGACCAGGTCAGCCACTCCTCAATGTAATGAGGCGACTTTTCAAGGGCTTCGACGAGTGCTTCTATGGTAATTCCGGCTGGAGACTTCAGATAACCGGATTCTTGCAACAACCTTGCCGCGGACTTGTTCGCACGAGCAAGGTCGCGCGGCATTGATACGATCTTTTCTACAATGTTCTCGATGCTCATCTTATCGAATCGTGAGCCTCCCGTCTCGGTTAATCGATAGCCTGTTACCGCTGCTGTCACCCGGCCCTAATAAGTGTACCTAGCTAACCGTCAAAGATTTTACATCAGGTGCATGAAAAGCGCAGCATTATTGCCGACGGGGGGCGTTGCTCTGTTGTGGGTAAGTGTACTTTGACCGTGGGCGGCATCGTCCGGGGCGGGAACGATCGTATACCTCGAAGGCGATCGAACGTGGTGCGTAAACGACCCGTTACGACGAAAATCGGACCCGTTACGACCAGAAAACAATCCGTTATGACTCGTGACGGACGGATTACGGCTCGCAAACAATCCGTTCTGGCCCAAAAAGAGTTCCGTTTTGCTCACACTGGGTTCCTTTTCGTCCAAACTGAGTTCCTTTTCGCGCAAACTGCATTCCTTTTCGTCCGAACTGGGTTCCTTTTGGCGCAAACTGGGTTCCTTTTTGTCCAAACTGGGTTCCTTTTCGCGCAAACTGGGTTCCTTTTCGTCCAAACTGGGTTCCTTTTTGTCCAAACTGGGTTCCTTTTCGCGCAAACTGAGTTCCTTTTCGCGCAAACTGGGTTCCTTTTCGTACAAACTGGGTTCCTTTTTGAGCGCATGGAAACGGGCGAACGGGTCACGAAAGCGAAAGATCGTGACCGTGGGGAGGTTGCCGAGAGGGCCGAATCGACGCTTCCTGACGTCGTTTAAGATTTTTGCTGACAGCGCAAATTATTGCCCTTCAACAATTTGCAGAGGGCAAAAAAACTTCTTTAAACATGCTTAATGTTTTCTATTGAAATCTTCTTCGGATTTCTGCTAATCTCATTTTTGTTCGACGCCTTGTCGGACGCTCTGCCCGCCGGAGCCGAACCCCTTCGGAGCACCTCGTGCACTCCCATAAGGACCCACAGTACCTACGTCCGCGCCGAATCTCTCGCCGCACTATATAAAACCTCCTTGCAAGCAGTTTAATGCACGACTTCCACGGAGAGCTCAAAAATATGAAAGTGTATAATTTGAGACCGTTCCCGGAAAAAGCCGCGGAACAAAATTCACTGTTTCAGAACTGGAAACTGAAACTTCCACTGTATCAGACCCAACTGGGTCTTTCGGCCGCGGACATAGCGCGGCAGGCTGCTGACGCCGACATCTTTAACTACATTCTTAACTATAAGACGTACCTTAAAGATTCGGTCTCGGCATATAGCTCATGGCAGCGTTCGATGCTGAAAGGCGATGTGAATGCTTCGCCGACGCCTCCGGTGTTTGAACCGGTGACGCTGCCCGAAGCGCACTTTGGCGGCATCCTCGTACGGGGACGCCAGCTCGACCAGCGGATGAAAAAGGCCGCGGGCTTTACCGAGCAGATCGGTGAGGATCTTGGAATGGTCGAGTTCCCGACGCCTCCTTCGCCGGAGTCGTTCACGGCCAAGATCACGCTTACGGCAATGATGAACGGTAACGTCAGTGCTAAATTCGTCAAACGCCATTTCCAGGCCATCCGGTTGGAATGGAAGCTGGCGAGCGAAACCGAATGGCGATATGCGGGCATCTTTACCGCTTCGCCGGCGATTCACCCGGCAGAGGGTGACGCGAGGTTTGTTCCCCAGATACGTCAGTATCGCGGGATCATGATCAACAAAAACGTCGCAGTCGGCCACTACTCGCCGATCATGACGATCGTTACGACACCGTAACAAACTTACGGCGGTGGGGTTGTCTCCTTCCCCGTTCGGAACCGCCGTAATTGAAAGACGCCGCAGTCACCCGGCGGGGGGTGCCTGCGGCGTTTGTATTTTAAATGGCCGGGGCCGGAAAGGCATAGCCACTACGCACATCGGTGGGCGTAGCCCCAGAGGAGCCTCCACTCATCACTCGTCACTTGTCACTTGTCACCTGTTACTCGTCACTCTTCACTCGTCACTCTTCACTCTTCACTCTTCACTCGTCACTTGTCACCCGTCACTCGTTACTTGCCGCTCGTCGCTCGTTCGAAGATGGACTGGACGTCGTTTAGGTCGGAGGTTATTCGCATGCGCGGGAGGCTTTGGAGGAAGTCGCGGCCGTAGGATTTTGTGCGGAGGCGGGGGTCGAGGATGGCGATGACGCCGCGGTCGGTGCGGCTGCGGATGAGGCGGCCGATTCCCTGTTTGAGCGAGATGACGGCCTGGGGGACGCTGTAATCGAAGAAGGCTTTGCCGCCATTTTCGTCGATGAAGCGCGAGCGGGCGGCGACGATCGGGTCAGAGGGGACGGCGAAGGGGAGCTTGTCGATGATGACGCAGGAGAGCTGATCGCCCTGGACGTCGACGCCCTGCCAAAAGCTCGTGGTGGCGAAAAGGACGGCGTTGGGCGTTTCGCGAAATTTGTCGAGCAGGCCGGTCTTTGACATCGTGCCCTGCAGCAGGCAGGGATAGTTGATGCGTGATGAGACCAGCTCAAACAGCGAGTTCATCGAAAAGTTGCTGGTGCACAGGACGAATGCGTGGCCGTCGGTGGTTTGCAGGATCTTTACGATCTCGCCGGCTGCAAGCTGGGTAAATTCGGGCGAACGCGGGTCGGGCATCGCACGCGGGAGGTAGAGTATCGCCTGCTTTTCGTAATCGAACGTCGATGGAGCGGTAAAGCCGGTCGTCTTGCCGGAGTCGAGCCCGAGGCGTTCGCGGATGAAGTTGAACGAACCGCTGCTCGACAGCGTGGCAGAGGTGAGGATGCACGTCTCGACCTTTTCGAAAAGCTTTTCGCGGAGGAGCTCGGAGACGTCGACGGGGGATGCTCGGAGGAAGATGCCCTTGCCGCGGCGTTCTTGCCAATAGACGTAGTTGCGTTCGCCCTGGCCGACGATGAAGTCGAGGTCAAAGCGCGTCTGGCGTGCGCGTTTAATAAGGCTTTCGGCCTCGGGGCTGTCTTCGGCAAAGGCGTCGAGGATGTTTTCGAGATCTTCGAGGGCGCCGTCGAGCGCGGCATGGGCTTCGCCGACCGGGGTTGGCTCGGTGGAGCCTGCGGAAGTTCGATAGCGAAAGACGTCGGGCTGCAGGGGGGCGCGGCCGTCGTTCTTGACCTGGTGAAAGCGGATCCAGAAATGCTCTGAAAGACCGGCGATGCGGGCGGCGACCTTTGTGATGTCGCGGGTGGCGACCGCGTCGGCGATGGGCAGCGTGTCGGTGTCGCGGATGAGTTCGTCGATCTGGAAATTGGAGACCTGAAAGCCAAAGTAATCGGACGCGATGTCTTCGATAAGGTGCGCCTCGTCGAAGATGACGGCTCCGTAATCAGGCAAAACCTTGCCGAACTGGTTGCCCCGGACGTTGAGGTCGGCGAAGAACAGGTGATGGTTGACGACGACGATGTCAGCAGCGTCGGCACGGTTGCGCATGCGTGTGATGAAGCACGGCTCGAACTCGGGGCATTTTTGGCCGATGCAGATGTCGCCGCGGGCGTTGATGCGGTTCCAGAACGAGAGGTTCTCTGGCATGTCGACGAGCTCGCGGCGGTCGCCGGTGTCGGTTTCGCCCACCCAGGCAGCGATGTCGCGAAAATGATCAAGCTGATCAAGGCCGTCAAGGATCGGCTGGCCTTCGGCTTTGTGGACGCGGTAGAGGCAGGCGTAGTTGCCGCGACCTTTCATATAGGCGGCAGAGAATTTGCGCGGCAGGACCTTTTGCAGGAAAGGGATGTCCTTTTCCATCAGCTGTTCCTGCAGGTTCTTGGTGCCGGTAGAGATGATGATGCGCTTCTTGTCGGCGAGCGCGGCGGCGATGGCGGGCACGAGATAGGCGAGGGTTTTACCCGTGCCGGTGCCGGCCTCGACCATGAGGTGCTTTTTGTCCTCAAAGGCGCGGGTAATGGCGCGTGCCATTTGGACCTGGCCCTCGCGGTATTCGAAGTTTTCGTGATGGCGGGCGATCAAGCCGCCGCTTCCGAAAACGGTTTCTATGAGATCTGATGAGGACATTGAGATCGGTAAATTCTTTGACGGAAAGGCGGCTATTTTATTAGTATTAAAGGTATTGAGGTTGATTCCACGGTTGTTAAAGAGGTAAACCGCACCCCGCTTACAACTATCACACCATCGAGCCCGTTTCTTATAAAGATTGTAGTTGCAATTGTGGCCCGTGTCTAAGACCGTCCGCAGGTGCGGTTTCCGAGAGATATAACAGATGAAGCACACGTTGTTAAAGACAGAAGGCGGGCGAACCGCACTCCTATTTTTGTTCCTGTTTGCGATAGCCGCGGCTTTCGCCCTTATGCCCCGGTTGATGGCTGAAGCTTCGCCGGTAACCGGTGAGGGTTTGTTCGTGAGGACGACGAGCCATGAGGAAGGGCTGCCGAATTACGATATTCGAAGTGATAAGTCGGCACATCAGAAGCTGGCTGAGATGCGTTCGTTTGTTGGACGGGAGGCGGCGGACGTTGCTGATCTCCGTGCGGGGTTTGTTGAAGGGGAGGCTGCGTTGCGGCGGTCTGTGCCGACGCTGAAGGTGGAATATCAGCCTGATCTGATGGTGCCGGAGCTGATCGCACCAGATGTGAAACTCGGGCCGGCGTTTTTAACGGAGGCTTCGACATCGCCGCGGCATGTGATCCTGAGGAATTTCTTGAAGCAAGCGGACGGCTTGATAGGGGTCGAACGTGCGGATGTCGATCAACTCAAGGTTGAGGCTGATTACGAGAACCCTGAGGGCGGGCTGGCCTTTGTTGAGCTTTCGCAGGAGCTGAACGGGGTGCCCGTGTTTCGCGGTGAGGTGAAGGCCGGGTTTACGGCGGATGGGAAGATGATCCGGGTGATCAATAATCTGGCGCCGGGGTTGGACGTGTCGAGGGTTTCGACGGATTTCGGCGATGCGGCTGAGGCCGTGAGGGCAGCGGGGCGTGATATCGGACGCGATGTTGAGGGCGACGTCGCAGCCGGGTTTGGTAAGAGGTCGGCAGAGAACAGGGCCGTGTTTGGCGAAGGTGATTGGGCGACGACGGCAGAGAAGTTTTACTTCCCTACCGAGCCCGGGGTTGCGGTGCCGGCGTGGCGAGTACTGATCTGGAACCCGGTCAATGCGTATTACGTCGTCGTCTCGGCTAAAGATGGTACGCGTTTGTGGCGCAAGAACATCACCGAAGATCAGACCCAGCACGCGACGTATGATGTTTATGTAAATGGCGCTGCGATGATCAATGTGGCCGACAGCCCGGGGCCGCTGACGCCGGGGCCGGTGGATCCGCTGCTTGGGACGCAGGGAGCGATCCTGAATCGTTCAGCGGTGACGCTCGTCGGGAACGAAGGGCTATATAGTTTCAATAACAACGGCTGGATAAATGACGGGCAGAACCTGACGGATGGAAACAATGTCGAATCGGGGCTGGACCTGGTGTCGCCCGACGGCATTGAGCCGGAAACGATAGCGGTCGGCAACCCGAATCGAGTTTTCTCTTCAGAGTGGAATCCGCCGCCGGGCAATCCCGCCCCGGGCGAGGCACCGACCACGGCTGCGGCGCGGCGCGGGGCCGTTATTCAGCAGTTCTACATCATGAACCGCTATCATAACGAGCTGTACAGGCTCGGGTTTACCGAAGCGGCGCGGAATTTTCAGCATAACAACTTTGGCCGCGGGGGAGTTTCGGGCGACCGCATATCGGCACAGGGCCAGGACTATTCGGGAACGAACAATGCCAATTTCTCTGCTCCTGCTGACGGTTTTCGCGGACGGATGCAGATGTATGTGTGGACGGGGCCCGATCCGGATCGCGACGGCACCGGTGATGCGGACATTGTGATACATGAGGTCACGCACGGGACGTCGAACCGACTGCATGGTAACTCTACGGGCCTGGTCAACGACATGTCGCGGGCTATGGGCGAGGGGTGGTCGGACTTTTACGCGCACGCGATGTTGTCAGAGCCGACTGACCCGCTGGACGGCGTTTACACGTTGTCGGGCTATTCGCTTTTGAATGCGTACGGCGTCGTTGGTACGCGAAATTATTATTACGGGATCCGACGCTTTCCCAAGGCGATAATCACGTCGGTGGGCGGTCCGAACAACCGGCCGCACAATCCGACGACATTCGCGGATATCGATCAGACAAAGCGCGACTTTTCGGACGGGGCGTTTGCTCCGATGTCGGGGCCGCACGTTTCGCTGACTGCAGATCAGGTTCACGCCGCGGGCGAGATCTGGAGTGCGGCGTTGTGGGAAGCGCGGGCAAAGCTGATCGCACGGCTCGGATGGGAGAACGGTAATCGGCGGATGCTGCAGTATGTGACGGACGGGATGAAGCTTTCGCCGCTGTCGCCCACGTTCCTCAATTCGCGTGATGCAATTCTTGCCGCGGCGAATGCAACGGGAACCGCAGCGGATGTTCGAGATATTTGGGACGGTTTCGCGATTCGCGGGATGGGCGCAAGTGCGAGCATTCAGAACGTTGGCGGAACGAGCATTGGCGGAACCGGCACGACGCGGGTGACGGAGGCATTTGACCTGCCGAACCTGCAGCAGCAGCCGGCAATAACCATTGACGACTCGACGGGCAACAGCAACGGCGCCGCCGAGCCGGGCGAACCGATT
Organism: Pyrinomonadaceae bacterium; assembly: GCA_041751195.1. GTDB lineage: Bacteria > Acidobacteriota > Blastocatellia > Pyrinomonadales > Pyrinomonadaceae > OLB17. Next base: position 10,330 of record JBGSXX010000005.1, read on the forward strand.
AGGGTAACTGTCCCGCTTACGAACCTCACGGGGAACGACGCGATAAACGTGACCGCGCAGATCGTCGGCGGCGGTTCGGCATCGTACGGGAATATTGCGCACAATCAGACCGTTTCAAGGGCGATCGATTTCACGGTGCCGCTGTCGACGCCGTGTGGAGCGAGCGTGGAACTAACGATCGCGGTTAACAGCAGCCTTGGGCCGGTGCAGTTCACTCAGATCCTGATCCTGGGGACGCCGCAGGTAACTTTTGAAGAAGATTTTGACGGGGTCACGGCTCCTGCATTCCCAGCGGGATGGATCGCCGAGGCGATCAGCGGGGGAACGAATTTTGTGACAACCGCGACGAACCCGCATACGCCGCCGAACTCGGCGTTCGCGCTGGATCCGCTGACTGTCGGCGGTGGGACGGATCTCACCTCGCCTCCGATCCCCGTTCAAACAGCGGCGGCGACAATGGCGTTTCTCAACCGGTATGCGACCGAGTTGGGGTGGGACGGCGCCGTGCTTGAGATCAGCATCGGCGAAGGAGCGTTTCAGGATATTCTCGCTGCGGGCGGCACCTTCTTGCAGAACGGCTATAACGGTACGCTGGGGGCGAACGGCGTGAATAATCCGCTCGCGGGACGTGCGGCTTGGACGGGTGATTCGGGCGGTTATGTGGCGACCGTGGTTCTGCTCCCCGCATCGGCACAGGGGCAAAGCATCAGGTTGAGGTGGCGATTCGGCGCGGACGACAACACCGCGGTGACCGGCTGGAACGTGGATACGATAAGAGTCGCGGGAACCTATGCCTGCAGCTATCAGCCGGAGACACGTAAGGTTCGTGCGGATTTCGACGGTGACGGAAGGTCCGACGCGTCGGTGTTTCGGCCGTCAGAGGGAAATTGGTATACGGCGTATTCATCGACCGCTGGGCTCGGGGCGCTGTTGTGGGGCTTCGGGACCGATGTGCTGGTGCCGGGGGATTATGACAATGACGGCACGACGGACCATGCGATCTGGCGGCCTTCGACGGGCGAGTGGTGGATCGTGAACAGCAGTAACTGGTCGCTTGGGACATTCGTGTGGGGAGAGGCCGGGGACATTCCGGTCGCCGGTGATTACGACGGTGATGGTGCTGCGGACGCGGCTCTCTATCGGCCGTCTAACAATACCTGGTACGTCCGCTATTCGGGCGGCGGGTTCCATTCGCTTCACTGGGGGGAGCCGGGCGATCTCACGGTATCGGGAGATTACGACGGCGACGGCAAGTCTGACTTTGCGATCTGGCGGCCCTCGACCGGAGAATGGTGGATCGCTTTCAGCACGGGCGGGATCGGACGGATCGTTTGGGGAGTTAACGGCGACAAGCCCGTGCAGGCGGATTACGACGGCGACGGTCGCGACGATGTTGCGGTCTATCGCCCCTCAGAGGGCAGGTGGTATATCATGAGGTCTTCGGATGCGGGGATCCAGACGATCTTATGGGGCGTTGCGACCGACATACCGGTGCCCGGAGATTACGACGGCGACGGTAAGTACGACGCGGCCGTATATCGTGACGGCACCTGGTACTTTAACTTCTCATCGGGCGGGCTTCATGCGTTCAACTGGGGAGTCGCCGGGGACACGCCGGTCCCTGCTGCTTATTTGCCGTAAAGGCCACTGAGACATTATTTAGGCAACGACTTTTGTATGGGAACATACATTAAGAAGATTGATTTTTTGCCGCCTAATGTGTAGAATAGCGTTCATCTTTTCCAATTCAGGCCTCTGCTCATAATTAATGTTCATTCGCACCCGGCTTGGATTTTTCTACAAATAAGGGATACTGCGCGCTTTGCCCGCTGAAGTTCGCTACTGATCTAATTAATAGAGGCTACCTGTCATCATTTACCTAAGTTAGATGTTCGATCGTTGACGCCCCCAACGTGGACGGAGACGTGTTTTCTCAAATAGCTTCAGGAGGGCTAGAAATGTTTAAAAGTGCAAGATCCCGGCTTCGTAACAGCGCGTTACTAAGTCTTTTTATATTGGCGTTGGTTACGACGCTTGTCGTATTACCGGGTCAATTCCGCTCGGGTGCCACTGTGACGGGCGCGGGCCTTGTCGAAAGAACGACAAGCTGGGAAGACGAGTTCCCTAATTTCGATATTCGCGAAGAGAAGAATGAAGAGATCGTGGCAGCAATGTCAGCGTTTCGTTCGGCATCGAGAAAAGAGGCGTCCGATATAGCCGATATCCGCGATGGATTTGTCGTGGGCGAAAACGCTCTGCGTGCAAAGGTGCCGACGCTTAATATCGAATACAACACGAATCTTCGAACGCCCGAGATCATCGGGACGGACGTACGCAAGGGCCGGACGTTCTTAACCGAACCGGTCGCGTCGTTCAACGGCCGAAATGCCGGGATCGTAAAAGAATTCCTCAAACGCAACACCGAACTGGTCGGAATGGAACGCGATCAGATCGATCTTTTGAAAACGTTCGCTGATTACACCAATCCGAACGGCGATATGGCGTTTGTTGAGCTGGAACAGCACATCAACGGCATTGAGGTGTTTGGCGGAACGGTCAAAGCAGCATTCGCAAGGACCGGCGAGATGGTGCAGATCAATAACAATCTCGCACCGGGCCTCGATTATTCACAGGTATCGCGCACATTCGGCGATCCGGCTGCCGCCTATCACCGTGCAGCTTCGAACGTCGGCGTCGGCGTAACGAGAGAACTCAGCGGTCGGCAGTCGGGCGACAAACGCGGCGACGACAATAAGGTCGCGTTCGGCAAGGGCGAATCTGCGGACACCGCGGAAAAAATGTACTTTCCTGTAGAGCCGGGCGTGATAAGACCCGCGTGGCGTGTACTCGTGCACAAAGACGTGGCTGCATATTACGTGCTGATCGATGCCGAGACGGGAACTGTCCTTTGGCGTAAGAATCTTGTAAACGACCAGACTGAGTCGGCGACATACAATGTTTATCGAAATACGACCAGCATGCTGCAGGCACCGGACAGTCCGGCCCCGATAACCCCCGGACCGGTCAACCCTACGCTGGGAACGCAGGGCGTTCAGATCGAACGCTCAGACGTTACGCTGATCGGCAATGAAAGCTGGCGTTCCTTTAACAATCTGGGCTGGATAACCGACGGAACCAACGGAACCGACGGACACACCATCGGTAATAACGTTGAAGCGGGCCTCGATTTGGTTGCGCCGGACGGCATTGAGGCCCCCCAAGCAGGTACGGGACGCGTTTTTTCGTTCGACTATAACCCGCCGCCGGGATTCAACGGCACGACGCCCGATGAGGTCACGACCGATGCTTCGCGTAGTGGTGCAGTTACACAGCTCTTCTATCTGTGCAACCAGTTTCACGACATAATGTATCAGCTGGGCTTTACCGAAGAGGCCCGCAACTTTCAGCAAGACAATTTCGGTCGTGGCGGCCTCGGCAACGATCGCGTAAGCTGCCAAGCCCAGGATTACAACGGAACAAATAACGCCAACTTTCTCACGCCATCAGACGGCACCCGAGGAAGAATGCAGATGTATCGGTTCACGAACACTCCGATCAACCGCGACGGCACGATCGACGCCGATATCGTGGTTCACGAATTCACGCATGGTCTTACGAACCGTCTAATCGGTAACGCGGGCGGTCTGAGCAACAATCGCGGCGGCGGCATGGGCGAAGGCTGGTCGGATTACTATGCGATCGCACTTATGACCGAGCCGACCGACCCGATCCAGGGTATCTACACAACCGGAGCTTATGCAACGTTCAATGTATTTGGTCTTGGATCGACCAACTCATATTACGGCATTCGACGCATGCCTTACGCCGTGATGTCATTCACTGGCGGACCTCAGAATCGGCCACACGACTCGAGAACCGCAGGCGACGTCAACATCGGCTGTAGTCTTGCTGACGGTGCATTTCCGCCGTCGTTTACCGGCACCTGTGATCAGGTACACAACACCGGTGAAGTGTGGGTAAGTATGCTGATGGAAGCGCGCGGCGAGATGATGCAGCGCCTTGGCGTTGAGGCGGGCAACCGCCGGATGCTTGAGATCGTGACAAACGGCCTTAAGATGACGCCGAACGCACCGACCTTTGAAACGGCACGTAACGCCGTCATCAGCGCAGCTCTTGCGATGTCGCCGGCCGCAGAGGCTAAAGCCGATGCCGACAACGTTTGGAGGGGGTTTGCCCGCCGCGGTCTCGGCTTCATTGGAACGGATAACGGTTCTCAAGTGGTTGAGAACTATGACGAGCCGAACGTTATATTGAACGACCCGTTCGAAGTTGACGATTCAGTCGGCAACAACAACGGCTTCTATGAGCCGGGTGAAGCAGTTCTCCTGAAGATGACGGCAGTCAATTTGTTGGCAGAGGATGTCGAAGAAGTGATCGTTAGTGTCGTAGGTGGCGGTTCCCAGGATTTGGGAACTGTGGCGGAAGGAGCGAATCTTGTTGTTTCGCTGCCTTACACTATCCCTGCCGACGCAGCGTGCGGAAGCATACACGAGGTAGAGTTCGTCGTGACGAGTGACCTTGGGACGCAGACACCGGTGAAGCGCAACTTCCGCATAGGTGTACCGGTCGGCGGGGCTCCGGTGACCTTTGAGAACAACACTGCGATCACCATTGCGACAACAGCCGGACCAGGTAATCCGTATCCCTCGACGATCAACGTTTCGGGCGCATCCGGCCAGAAGTTAATCAAGGTCGAACTTACCAACTTCTCACATACATGGATGAACGACGTTGACATTTTGCTTGAGGGACCGGGAGGGCAGAAATTCATCATGTTCTCTGACGCTTTCGGCGGTTCATCGGGTGGTCATGTTTCGACCTTCACGATCCATGATGGAGCCGAAAACTTAATGCCGTCGGTCGCCCCCGTGATCGCAGGTTCGTGGAAGCCCACCAACCACGGAGCAAACGATCCGTTTGTAACACCTGCACCGGCTGGTCCGTACGAGAATGCGGCTCCGGCAGGCAGTGCTACCTTTGCGTCCGTGTTTGGTGTAGACGGCTCCGCGATGAACGGTGACTGGAAGCTATGGGTAGTGGACGACGCGAACCAGGATGGTGGTCAGATCGCAGGTGGATGGAAGATCACCTTAGAGGCTGACGACTATGACTGCTCGGGCGTGGCGTCGAACGTTGCTGTTGGAGGACGTGTGACGTCGTCCAACGGACGAGGCATCGCGAATGCGTATGTTACGGTCACGGACGGCGGAACGACTATGGTTGCGGTAACGAATGCGTTTGGTTACTACAACTTCCCGGCCATACCCGGTGGTGTGCTGTATACGGTAACGCCTGCACGTAAAGGCTACAGCTTTACGCCGCAGCAGTTAACGCCGAACGCGAACGTTACGGATCTCAACTTTGTTGGGTCTTAGCGGCGGGTCGCATCGCTCGGGGATCAGTTCTCATGATCTGCTCTCCGGCATAAAATAGAAGGAAGCGGCGGTTCGGACATTTACGACCCGCCGCTTTTTTTGTAAAGTACCTGTAAGCAACTCAGCTCAGTTGGATCCGCAGCGGCCTCGCCACGCAGATCAGACGGTTTTCCGCACATACAAGGAGTATTGAATGAAGGACAAGACATTATCGCGGTTCGCTTATGTAAAGGCCGGAGCGATCGGCGCTGCATTTTTGGTCGGACTGCTCGGGATCTCGGGTTTGTTGTCGAACGCAAATCGGGCGAACGCGACATCTACGGGGCCGCCGGCAGCACTCTCGGGGGCTCCGGGGGAGAACAGCTGCATACTGTGTCACACTGACTTTCCGATCAACAGTGGTTCGGGTGAATTTACGGTCGAGGGGCTTCCGGCTAATTATATGCCGAATCAGCAGGTCGAGATCACTGTCAGACTCGCGGACGGAGCCGCACTAAACTTTGGATTTCAGCTGACAGCCGTTGACTCGACGGGTGCGGCAGCGGGGACGTTTTCGCTGCCGGTTCAGGATCCGATGCAGCTACAAACTGTGGTTGGTGACGTCGATGGAAATCAGCGCGTTTACGTGCAGCATACGGCGGCGGGGACCACTCCCAGTTCAGCGGGCCTGAGGGTTTGGACCTTCACGTGGACCGCACCGAGCACGCGGGTAGGCAAGATCAGTTTTTATGCGGCGGGAAATGCCGGGAACAATGACTCGAGCACTGGCGGCGACCGGATTTATACGACGGCTGCGGCGACGCTCTCCGGAAGCGCGATCTCGAATTTCGATGCGGACGGCCGCAGCGACTTTGCGGTGTTTCGGCCATCGACGAGCACATGGTGGGCTTTGACGACGAGCAATACGCTCGTGTCGGTCACCTATGGCCAACCGGGTGATGTTATCGTGCCGGGAGATTATGACGGCGACGGAACTACCGATTATGCTGTGTGGCGGCCGGCGACGGGCTTTTGGTACGTGCGGTTGAGCAGCGGCGGATTCTACAGCCGGCACTTTGGCGAATTCGGCGACATCCCGGTTGCGGGAGATTACGATGGAGATCTGCGGACGGACGTTGCTGTGTGGCGGCCGTCGACGGGTACCTGGTACGCGATCCTCAGCGGCAACGATCAGCTGTTGGTCCGGCACTGGGGCTTAACAGGCGATGTTCCCGTTCAGGCGGATTACGATGGGGACGGCAAGACGGACACCGCGATCTGGCGGCCTTCGACGGGAACGTGGTGGGTGTTCAGGAGTTCGGACAATGGCCTCCAATCGGTTGTTTTCGGTGTGAACGGTGACAAGCCGGTTCAGGCGGATTACGACGGCGACGGCCGGGCTGACTTTGCCGTATTTAGGCCGGTCGAGGCTAACTGGTACGTGCGGACGTCACAGGATGCGTTCATAACGAGGAATTTCGGTGCGATAACTGACGTTCCGGTGCCGGCGGATTATGATGGGGATGGGAAGGCTGATTTTGCCGTGTATCGTGACGGAACATGGTTCGTGTTGGGGTCGGATGGCCCCACGTTTGGGTCGGTTCAGTTTGGCATTGCGGGAGACATTCCGGTGCCCTCCGGATACCTTCCCGATTAGTCCTTATTGTAAGCAGAAAAAAGAAGCCCGTCCGCAGGTGAACTGCAGACGGGCTTTTTTCATGGAGGAAACCATGAAGTTGTACTACGGACGGTCGGCTGCGGCAGGCTGTCCTTGGGGAACTGCCTGCATCGGAACCGGCGTTGCCGACGGCATCGAGTTCGAAGCAGGGTTACCAAGCGGAACCGGCTGAACGACCGTTGCCGAAGGCCTCACGCCGGACGTTCCACTTGTGACAGGAAAATCAGGACGCGAGATCCGCGGAGTGATGAAGAAAAGGATCTCGTTCGTGTTTCGCGAAACGCCCTTTCGTTTGAACAGGTTGCCGAGGATCGGAATGCGTGACAGTCCCGGGGTGCGGTCCTGATCTTCGCGTTCGTCATCGAATAGGACACCGCCGACGACCGTCGTTCCGCCATCGGGAACGGTGATCTGCGATTCCATTATCTGGCTGTTGATCGCCGGAGGTGCACCGCCTGCCGTTGTCGCTGTCGATGCATTTTCTGCAAGAACGTCAAGAACGACTGTGCCTACATCCGTGATCTGCGGTGTGATCTCAAGCTTGAGCGGAACGTCCACATAAGTGGTCGTCACGATCGGAGCACCACCGCCCTGGCTGGGCTGGATGGTCTGGATCGGGATCTGCGTTTTGCTTTCGATCTTTGCCGTACGATTGTTTAGAGTTGTTACACGCGGCGTCGCAATGATCTTTGCCTGGCCCTTCTGTTCGCCGGCGGAGATCAGAGCACTGATCTGAGCTGTTCCGAAAACGCCGGTCGTCAAACCGATGACCGTGTTCGGGATACGCGAAAGAAGCGAACCGTCGGGACCTTGTGTCGGCAGTGTTGCGGGGAACGGATTTCCCGAGACTGCACCGTCAAGCGTTCCGCCCTGAGCACCGCTTCCGCGGGGTCCGAACACCATTCCGCTGAGCTGGACACCGATGTCACGGCTAAAGCTGCGGGTCGCTACAACTATGCGAGCTTCGATCTCAACCTGCGGTTCCGGCTGGTCAAGGATAGCGACCAACTGTTTGACCGCGTCAATGTTCTCGCGAACGTCTGTGATGATCAGCGAGTTGCTGCGACCGTCGACCTCGATCGAACCGCGGCGTGACAATCGACGCTGGATGATCGGCAGAATGCCTTCGCCTTGTCCGCTCGCAGGAGCGTCGAGGTTGGGCAAACCGGCGGGACGCTGATAGCCGACGCCGTCGTATGAAGCAGCACTGTCGACCGTCGAACGGCCGGACGACGAGGTTCCGCGAGCAAGGCCATCCTTGGCTCGAGCGTAGTTGAGTCGGATAAATTCTGTTACCAGCGGAGCACCGTCAAGGCGGTTGTCCATTTGCTGGCGGATGATCTCGCCTTCGGCAGCAAGTGTTTTTGAATCAGCTATCCGAAGGATCGGACCGTTGACCTGAACGCCAAGGTTCTGCGCTCGGAGAACCGAGTCGAGAGCGAGGTTCCAGGGAACGTCACTTACATTGACCGTCACCGGGACTGCTGCAACAGAGCGGTCGATCACGAAATTGATGCCGTACTGTTCAGTGATGTAGTTAAGAATGTCGCGAATGTCCGCGTTAACAACATTGAGGTTGATGGTCTCGCCGACAAATCCGGCGTCGCCATACCTTTTACCCTGTTGCTGCGGGTCTGATGTTTGAGCAACTATCCCAAAAGATAGGAAGCTCGCCAAGGTGATAGCGGCAATTGCCTGTTTGGCGTATCCGCTGAAAAGTTGAAGAGAATTCATGTTTCCTCCGTAGCAGTATTCATCCAGCCCGCGGTCTTAACGGTCGAGCTGAGTCATTGTGGACATTGTTCGGTCCCGGCGGTGTTCAGTCCGGGATCCAGATTCTTTATTTATTATTGCGTGAGACCCTGGCAGGACGGCGGGTTTTGCTAGCTGCCGCGGGGGCCTTATCAGCTGCAGCCGAGGGGCGTTCGCTGGCGTCGAGGATCGACGTTACCGGGATCGCAGCAACCTGCGGTACGATCTGGCCCTGCGGACGTTCGGTTTCCGCGTCGACGGGTGCCGTACCCTGGATCTGTTCTCGCTGCGTGAATTCGCGCAGCGGTTTGTTCTCAACGCTCGAGACGAACTTGCCGCGTGCGACCTGAGTCACTTTGCGGAATACGAGCCGGTTCTCTTCTACACCAACCAACTGGCCGTCGAAAAAGCGTTCGCCAGGATAGATGGTGTACGAAAGTTTGATCGGCGTCGCTTCGACCATCGCGGCGTATCCGCGAGGCGTTTTGAAGATACCGGTGACGCTCATTTCATCAAGCGTCAGAAAGCTTGTCACTTTCGGAAGCGGCTGGCCGTTTGCAGCGGCCTCGGCGCGGACTGCCTTGTAAGCTTCGATCCGCTGTTCGATCGAGGGCGTTCCGAGCGTGTTCTCAGATGCGCCCGGAGTTCCGGGCTGGCCCGGGCGTGCCGGCTGCGCAGTTCCCGGTTCTCTCGTACGTGCCCATGCCGGCTTCGCGAAGGGGTCGCGATTTTGTGCTGCAGCTTCGAACAACTGCCCGGCGAAGAGAACCGCAACGAGTGCTACGATCTGGACGCTCAAGTTTCTGGTAAATCGTGATTTATTGATCATGGCTTTATCTCTTTTCACTAGAGTCTGTGACCTAAATATGGCTTAGTTGGCAGGGGCTGGCGGCGGCGGGGCAGGTGCACCCGGGGTTGCAGGTGCCGGTTTGGGCGCCAGAGCTTCGGGGTCGGCATAGTAAGCCGTCAGAATGAACTGTGCATGAATGGTCTTGTCCGCCGTCTGCTTGTCGAGTTGGTTGATCTTGAAATCAGAGATCGACACAATGCGCGGCAGCTTTGCCATCTTCTCGTAAAAGGCACGAAGATTGTTAAAGTTGCTGTGGACCTCGACCTCAACTGGCTTGGCCATTATCGAATCCTGCTGCGAATCGTCGCGGGGCGAGAAGCGCATAACGGTCAGACGAGAATCTTTCGCGTTGTCCTGAAGTCCCTGCAGAACGTTGGTGATCTCACGCTGCTCGGGCAGGAGGACCTTGAGTTCTTCGTATTCCAACGCTTTGCTGGCGTAGAGAGCACGGAACTCGTTGATCCGCTGCGTGGCGACGCGTGCTGCTTCGTTCTTGGCCCGAAGCGCCGCAACCTGTTCGTTGAGCACTGCGACCTCGGCACGAGTCTCGCTCGTGATGAAGTACCACACCGTGAGGTATAGCAGGGTCGCGACTCCGACCAGGATCATCAATTGGAAATGCCACTGTAGGGCTTTAAGTTTCTCTATCATTGTAGTTTCCTTCTATTTCGTAGGGTTCGATAAGGATCTGCGAGGGTTAGTTCTGGGCGACCCGGACCGGCTGGCCGGCGGCTGCAGGGCCGTTAGCAGAAGCTGTCGTCGGTGCAGGGTTCAGAGCTCCGGCTCCCTTTTCAGGCGTGTACGAGGTCGTGATCGTGAAGTCGATCACGTTGAGCTTCGCCGCGTCTGCTCCGGCCGCTGTAGAAGCTAACTGATTCGTCACCTCTTTGCGTTCGGTCTCGATATTAAGATTCGAGAACAGCCCGTTCGAGAACTCGAGGCTTCGGCCAAATTGCGTCACAGCACTTTCATCGGGCGAATTGCCTTTGATGGTGATCTTGTCGCCGGCCTGTTCGATGCTTGCGAGATAGAGGCCCGGGGTCATTGCTATACGTTCGCGGACCGCTTCGAGCACGGCACTCGGACCTGCCTGGGTACTGCGGAGCTTCTTGATCGCATCGATACGCATATCGATGTTCTTGATCTTGTCTTCGAGCTCTTTCTGCTCTTTCATGACAACTTCGAGCTCGCGTGCGATCTGTTCCTGTTCGGCTTTTTCGCGTTCGGCTGCGGCAAAGGCCATGTTTGTGCTGACTACATCCCAGCCAATGACTGCCAACAAGAGGAACCCGACAGCAAGCGTCATCAGTAGAAGTCTCGATGCGGGGCTGGCAACCTTGCGGTCGACCGCTGACATCGCGCCGCCCTGGCGTTCCGTTACGGAGTTTAAAAGGTTTACTTTAATCATTGTTATATAACCCCCCTCATTGCCAAGCCGACGGCTACGGCCATTTCGGGCATGATCTCACTGAGGTAATCAGGATCAAATTTGCGTGAATCTACCTTGATGCTGCGGAACGGGTCGAGAACTTCGACGGGTATGTCGAGCCGGGCAGCGAGATCTTCTGCTAGCCCCTGGAGCTTTGATCCGCCCCCGGAGATAAGGATCTTTTGGACGACGGTCGAAGTGTCTTCGGTCGTCGCACGGTAGAAGTCGAAAGTCTTTTGGATTTCCATCGCAACGACCTCGGTCACGTTGCTGATCAGCGGTTCGATCGCTGTTTCTTCGACCCCCTCGACCGCTTGGCTGACGCCGCGCTTGATCGCTTCGGCCTGCTGATAGCTGAGGCCGAGGCTGCGTTGGAGCACGTCGGTGAACTGGCTGCCGCCGACAGTGATATCGCGAGTGAAGAGCGAACGCGTGCCCTTGACGATGTTCACGTTCATGGTCGATGCTCCGATGTTGAGCAGCGTTACGACCTGTGAGTCATCGGGCTGATAGTTATATTCGTAGCAGTTCTGCAGAGCAAATGTGTCAACGTCGATGACTGCGGGCTCTTTACCGGCGAGCTGCACGGCCTGACGGATGTTGTCGATCCGGTCGCGTTTGCAGGCGGCGATAAGGACGTTGGTTGAGTCATGCGTGTTCGCGGTAACCTGATAATCGAGGCTTACATCGGCAAGGTCATAGGGGATATGTTCCTCGGCGTGCCAGTCGATCGATTCTTCAAGCTCTTCGGCACTCATCGCCGGCAGAAGAATGTTCTTAACGATGACCGAGTGGCCGCTGACGCCTGTCACGACACGGTCGGCAGTGACGCCGCTCGTGGTGCAGACGTTCTTGATCACGTCGGACACGGTGTTAAGCTCCATGATCTGGCCGTCGATGATTGTGTCATCGGGCAGATTTTCAAAGCCGAGGCTTACGAGGTTGAGGCTATTTGGCTTACCGTCAAGCTCGACCATCTTGACCGAACTGGAACCGATGTCCAAACCGGCTACGCTTTTCTTTTTACCGAACAGCATTTTCTTTTTTGCTCCTTTACCGCTCAGAACGAGCGAGATAGATCATATCGAAAGTTGGTTCATCGAAACGGGTCCGTATCTTTCACTTTTTGCGAGATTGTGCCACCGTTTGATCTACAGCATCGGAAGGACTTTTGAAGGATAGGCCAACTGTGAGCAGTGACAAGCATCCGGTCCGTTTCGACTGAATCCGGCCGAGGTTAGTGTCGGCTTGGAAAGATGTTGTATTTTTGAAAACTTTTTCGCATCGGGTGGCGAAGGGAACCGGCGTTGTTCACACCGTCAGGATTAAAGTTACACGAATACGCAACAACTGTCAACACCTTTTTACTATGTTGAACGTTTTTTGATGAAAAAGTTCTCAGAATGACCGAATGCCCGATTTTGTTGGGTTATTTGTTGGCGGCGAGGTAAGTAATTGTGTCGGGTGTGTTAAACGTTATTAATTTCCGAACGCGCTATGGATTCGAAGTGGACCTCATCGGGGCCGTCGGCGATGCGTAGAGAGCGGGCGTAAATCCATAAGGTCGTGAGCGGAAGATCCTGTGAAACGCCCGCCCCGCCGTGGACCTGAATAGCGCGGTCGATTACCTGCTCTGCCATTAATGGAACGCAGGCTTTTATCATGGCTACCTCACGACGGGCTGCCCTGTTGCCCTCGCGATCGATGAGCCAAGCGGTTTTTAGGACGAGGAGGCGAGCCTGTTCGATAGCGACTCGGGACTCGGCGATCCATTGGCGAATGACGCCTTGATCGGCGATGAGCTTGCCGAAGGCGGTTCGCGACGCGGCTCGTTTGGTCATCAATTCGAGTGCCCTTTCCGCAGCTCCGATGAGACGCATGCAGTGATGGACACGGCCGGGTCCGAGGCGGCCTTGTGCGATCTCGAACCCGCGGCCCTCGCCGAGGAGGAGGTTAGACTTTGGAACGCGAACGTTGGTGAAGCTTATTTCGGCATGGCCATTTGGGGCATCGTCAAAGCCGAAGGCGTCGAGGAGTCGTTCGACCTTTACGCCTTCGGCATCCATGGGGACGAGGATCATCGATTGCTGGAGGTGTTTGGGCGCCTCGGGGTCGGTCTTACCCATGAAAATGGCGAGTTTGCAGCGTCGGTCGCCGGCACCGGTCGACCACCATTTGCGGCCGTTGATGACGTAGTCGTCGCCGTCGGCGGTGATGGAGGCGCGGATGTTGGTCGCGTCGGAGGAGGCGACGTCGGGTTCGGTCATGGCGAAGCATGAGCGGATCTCGCCGGCGAGCAGCGGTTTGAGCCAGCGGTCTTTTTGCTCGTCGGATCCGTAGAGGTGAAGGACCTCCATATTGCCGGAGTCCGGTGCGGAGCAATTGAAGACCTCGGCAGACCAAGGGACGCGGCCCATGAGTTCAGCGAACGGGGCATACTCGAGATTTGAAATGCCGGAAACGTCAGGGAGAAAGAGGTTCCACAGTCCCTCGTTCTGCGCTAGGGGCTTGAGTTCTTGGATCAATACGAGCGGAGCCCAGCGGTCGCCGGTGTTTATTTCGTCGTGGTAGCGCTGTTCGTTGGGATAAATGTGGGCATCCATGAACGAACGGAGGCGGTTTTGCAGTTCGACGGATTTTGCTGAATAATCGAAATCCATATTTTGTTGGAGCAAGATTAGCACAGATCGAATGGCCGCGAATCCCCTACGCGGCCGCAAAAAGTAGAAATATGTTTGAAGAATTAGGAGATGTTAGAGAGGGAGAGGAGCTGGATCTGGAGGCTTTGGCGGAGCATTTTAGACAGCGGCTGCCCACGCCCTTTGAAGGTATTGAGGTGCGGCAGTTTCTGGGCGGAAGCTCGAACCTGACCTATTTGGTCAATTTGGGGAGCAAGCAGTATGTGCTCCGCCGCCCGCCGTTTGGGAATACGGTCAGTTCGGCTCACGACATGCGGCGGGAGTATGACGTGCTTCTCACCCTTGCGAAACTGTATCCGCCGGCGCCCGAACCCTTCCTATATTGTGACGACGAATCAGTGATAGGTGCGGAATTTTATCTGATGAAGCGGCGGAGGGGTTTGGTGTTGAGAGGCGAGGCTCCAAAGGAACTTGCGGATTCGGGAGAACTGCGTCGCGAGGTGTGCAAGGCGTTCGTTGGCGGGTTAGCACGGCTGCATGCGGTGAATTTTTCAGGCACGCGGTTGGCGGCGATCGGTAAGCCTGAGGGTTATTGCGAGAGGCAGGTGGTGGGGTGGACGCAACGGTATGATGCCGCGAAAACGCACGAGCACGGCGAACTTGAGCAGGTGAGGCAGTGGCTGAATGAGCGGATCCCTAAGGAGACGGGAGCAGCGGTGGTGCATAACGATTATAAGTTCGACAACGTGATGTTGCACCCGGACGAGCTGACGCGTGTGACGGCTGTGCTGGATTGGGAGATGGTGACGATCGGCGATCCGATGATGGACCTTGGAACGACGTTGGGATACTGGATATCGCCGGATGCGGGTGAGGAGATGATGGCGATGCCGTTTAATCCGCGGGTGCTTATGGAGAGCGTTACGCGACGCGAACTTGCGGATATGTATCAGACGGTATCGGGGCGGGACACTTCGGATGTTCTCTATTACTACGTGTTTGGGACCTTTAAAATAGCGGTCATCGCGCAGCAGATCTATGCAAGATATGTGAAAGGCGCGACAAAGGATCCACGGTTTGCGAACTTTGACCGGTTCGTCGGAACGTTGGGAAGGATCGGTGCGCGAGCGATCGAGAGGGGAACGGTCTAGCGGTACCAATCAGGTTGTAGAGGAATCAGAAACGTCGCGCCAAGTCCGTGCCGGACCGCCTGCGTCACGGCGTTCCATTGTTATGGCGCCGGGGGCGGGGCAGATGAGTGCGCAGAGGTTGCAGCCTACGCATTCGGATTCGATTACGCGGGGGTACCGGTGACCGTTTGACTCGACGAACTCGAAGCTTTGGTGCGCTCCGTCTTCGCAGGCGACGTAGCAAAGGTTGCAGCGGATGCAGTGCTCTTCATTCACGTGCGCTTTGACGTCGTAGTTTAGGTCGAGATTACCCCAGTCGGTGACGCGCGGGACGGATTTGCCGATGATGTCGTTGACAGAGGCAAAGCCTTTTTCGTCGAGATAGTTGTTAAGACCGTCGGTGAGGTCTTCGACAATGCGGTAGCCGTAGTGCATGACGGCGGTGCAAACTTGGACGTTGGCTGCGCCCAGAAGGAAGAATTCGACCGCGTCGCGCCATGTTGAGATGCCGCCTATGCCGCTGATGGGGATGTTGAACTCGGGATCGCGGGCGAGTTCGGAGACCATGTTGAGGGCAATGGGTTTGACGGCAGGGCCGCAGTAGCCGCCGTGGGCTGCCATTCCGTTAACGTTAGGATGCGGGATCATCGTGTCGATGTCGACGCCCATTATCGAGTTGATGGTGTTGATCAGCGACACGGCGTTGGCTCCGCCTTTTTGTGCGGCGCGTCCGGGCGGACCGATGTGTGCAACGTTCGGCGTGAGCTTGACGATTACTGGGATCTCAGCAACCTCCTTGACCCACTCGGTGACCATGCAAGTGTATTCGGGGACCTGGCCCATTGCGGAGCCCATGCCGCGTTCGCTCATTCCGTGGGGGCAGCCGAAATTTAGCTCCAGGCCGTCGGCCCCCGTGTCCTGCGAACGTTTAACGATCTCGTGCCAGGCTTCCCTCTTGGATTCGACCATCAGCGAGACGATGACTGCGTGGTCGGGATATTTCTTTTTGCACTCGGTGATCTCGCGAAAGTTCACGTCGAGCGGGCGGTCGGTAATAAGCTCAATGTTGTTGAGGCCGATCATCCGCATCGCACCGTGATCGATGGAAGCGAGACGGGACGAGACGTTTACGATGGGCTCGCCGAGTGTTTTCCACACTGCTCCGCCCCAACCCGCATCGAAGGCGCGCTCAACCATGGAACCCATATTAGTAGGCGGCGCAGACGCAAGCCAGAACGGGTTCGGGGATTCGATCCCCGCGAATGTTATTGCTAGATCGGCCATAGGATCACGGTCTTAGTCGGCGCCTTGGAGTTCTAACCAGCGATTACGGAGGAAATAACGTACGGTTGAAGCTTTCTCGGCAAATGCGTCGTTTATGCCTTGATGCGTAATCGATGCCGGCCACCTTCCGCGTCCATCCAATTCGTTACGCTGAAGAATGTATTTGCTATCGACTGTCCCGATGCTTCTAGAAAACCCGATCTGTCCATCACCAACAACTTGGAGAAAACTTCTATCTTCGACTGACGCGATATCATCAATGCGGTCAGTTTTTCCGTTCCAAAAGACCAGTATGCTCGAAACTCGACCTTTCGAACATAACACTGCCCAGTCCACCTGACCTGCTTTGCGAAACTGCCCCTTAATTACATTGTGCGGTTCGCGAGGATGAAACGCCTGCGGGATCGTACAGCCTCGTCCGTCCAAATACTCGATAACAACTCTCGGAAGGAGAGTGAAAACTTTCGGTTCAAGCCTCACGGTCGCTACGTCGGCCTGTTCCCATTCGTTTGCTTGTCCGCGCATTTCCAAAACGAGGCAACAGGCGACCAAAACAGCACACCCGATCATAACGAACGTTCTTGGCAATGTAATAATCAAACGGCCTCCAACTTTGGCTCTTCAATGCTTTTAGAAGCTTGTGTCGTTCAGCATCTCATCGATGTGTCACTTTAGCATTCGGACATGCATGTATAAATCAAGATACACGACATCCTAGAGCGTGCCGGGGCGGTCTTTGGCCGGCATTATGTTTTCGGCGTCAGGTTCGTGGTGATGTTCGATGCCGGGGGCGGGGTGCTCGACTTCGTCGATATCCTCGTCGTTGACATCGTGACCCTCCCTTTCGTCTTCTAGTTCGCGATCTTTATCTGCTTCTTCTTCTTGCATAATTCCTCCTTGATTATGGGTACGTGTACGGTGCCTGCAGGCCCATTGGGAGGCCAAGGCCCCAGAAGATCATCAGGAAGACGATCCAGAATGTGAGGAAGGCGATCGAGTACGGCAGCATCATGGAGACGAGCGTGCCGATCCCGGTGCCCTTGACGTATTTCTGTGCGAAAACCACGACCAGCGGGAAATATGGCATCAACGGAGTGATGATGTTCGTGGACGAATCGCCGATGCGGTATGCGGCCTGCGAAAGCTCCGGCGAGAGGCCGAGCTGCATCAGCATTGGAACAAAGATGGGGGCGAGCAGCGCCCATTTTGCTGATGCGGAGCCGACGAGCAGGTTGACGGCGCAGGTCAGGAAGATAATTCCGATTATCGTCACTTGCCCCGGCATGTCGAGCCACTGTAGGAAACTTGCGCCTTTTAGGGCGAGCAGCGCTCCAAGATTCGATTGGCCAAATGCGGCGATGAACAGCGACGCGAAGAACGCGAGGACGATGTAATAGCCCATCGTGCTCATTGCGTGGCTCATCCCCTTGATAATGTCGCGGTGGTTTTCGACCGTTTTGGCGGCGTAGCCGTAAACGATGCCGGGGATGATAAAGAGAAGAAAGATGAGCGGCACGATGGCCTGCATCAGCGGCGAGGCCGAGGCTGTGAGCTGCGGCGGAACGGGTTCTGCGTTTTCCGTGATGAGAGGACCGTACTGCGTGTACTCTTCAGGGGTCAGCCGGGCCTTGATAGCGTCGTCAAATGGTTTAGTGCCGAAGAGTTCCTGATTGATCAAGGGACCGATCTTCTTCATTACCTCGGGCGGTACGTTCGAGCTACGAAGATTCGTCGCGGACTGTTCTGACAGCTTGTAGGCGACCGGCGAACGCATCGGCGAAGTTTCGGGAATTGAAACCGCCGCGAGGATGGCAAGGCCGATTATGATGGATGCAACGGCTGCTAGGAGACCGCGCTTTTCAAGCGGGCCAAGTGTTTCCATCTTGGGCATGTCTGCTGGATCACCATCAATCTCAACACCCTTGAGACGCGGTTCGACGATCTTGTCAGTTACGAACCAACCTACCAGAACGATCAAGAAGCACGACGCGGCCATGAAATACCAATTGCTGAGGGGGTTGACGGTGCGGGATGCGTCCAGGATCTGAACCGCTGACTGTGTTAGGCCGGAGAGCAGCGGATCGAGCGACGACGGAATCAAGTTCGCGCTGAACCCACCCGATACGCCGGCGAATGTCGCAGCTATGCCCGCGAGCGGATGGCGGCCGGCGGAATAAAAGATGACCGCCCCGAGTGGGATAACGAGCACATAACCTGCGTCCGCCGCGGTGCTGCTGAGGACGCCGATGAAAACAAGCATCGGTGTGAGGAGCTTTGGCGAAGTGAAATTGAGCAAGCCCTTCAGGGAGGCATTTATGAAACCGGTGTGCTCGGCCACGCCGACGCCGAGTAGGGCGACCAACACGACGCCGAGCGGATGAAAACTGGTGAAGGTTGTCACCATCGTTGAAAGGAACGATGCGATCGCCGTACCCGTCAGCTGATTGTTGACGACGAGTGGTTTACCGCTGCGTGGGTCGATCTCGGCGAAGGACATTGATGAAAGCAGAGCCGAGAGGATCCACACGAGGAACAGAAGCAGCAGGAACAACGCCGCAGGGTCGGGGAGCTTGTTGCCTACGCGCTCGATTATGTCGAGAGCCTTATCGACGAATCCGGATGGTTTTAGGTCAGCAGAATTGGTTTCGTTTGCCATAATTTTTGATCGCTACAAGGGCATCGGGGCAATGCCGTCAGAAAAGAAGAGTTTCCGCATTTTAAGGTGAAATGCGTAGCCCTGCAAATTGCGGCGTGGTTCCTGTCAGATGTTGGTGAATGCCGGCAGCTGCGATCTTGCCCATTTGGGCGGCGTCAACGGCTTCGGCACCGCCGTTTACGCAGTCGCCGCCGGCGAAGATGAATGGATCGGAGGTTTGCATCGATTCGTTAACCCGCACGCGACCGAGTTCGTCTGCTTCAACACCGAGAACGCTGTTGAAGAATGCTGACATCTTGGTTTGCCCTATCGCTTTGATGAGCATATCGCAGGGGAGCTCATATTTACCCTCGGGGCCGATTACGTGTAGCGACGTGACGCGACCGGGGCCGTTGATCGCCGTTGGGGTCGTCTGCCAGCGGAATAGGATGCCATCACGCTTGGCGAGGTCCATCTCGTATTCGTATGCGGGGGCGTCTTTTTCGGTGCGGCGGTAGACGAGGGTGACGCGTTCGGCACCGAGCCGCTTTGCCTGAGTCGCCGCGTCGATCGCCGTGTTCCCCGCGCCGATGACCACGACATCTTGACCGAGCGGGATGTTAGCCCAATTACGAGTTTTGACCTGTTCGATGAACGCGAGGGCGTCGATGACGCCGTTAAGCTCTTCGCCGGGAATGTTGAGACGGTTCGTGGGGCCGAGGCCGGCGCCGAGGAATACGGCGTCGTGCCATTCGCGGAGGAGGGCGAAGCTGACGCGGTTTATCTCACCGAGAACTTCGGACTCGCCGTCGATGTCGGCTGTGATCTCGGTGTTAAGAATGAATTTGACGCCTAGACCCGCGACCTGTTCGACCTCTGATGCGGCGACGGCTTGCGTCATTTTGTACTCCGCCATGCCAAAAGTATTGAGGCCGCCGGCTTTTGGTTTGCGGTCGTAAATGGTCACGTCGTAGCCGAGGCGCGCCAGATAGGCGGCACAGGAGAGCCCGGCGGGGCCGGAGCCGATGATGCCGATGGAGAGGTCGTTGGACTCACCTTTTTCGAAGAGATGTTTGTCACGAGAAAGGCCGTGGTCAGTGGCATATCGCTGAAGGCGACCGATCTCGATGGGTTTTTGGAGCAGCGTTTTTTCTACGCAGGCTCCTTCGCAAAGAACCTCGACCGGGCAGACGCGGGCACAGGTAGCGCCGATGGGGTTGGCGTCGAAGATAACTCGGGCGGAGCCGGTAAGGTTGCCGGTAGCGATCTTTTTGATGAACGACGGGACGTCGATGTGCGTCGGACACGCGTGCATGCACGGGGCGTCGTAGCAGTAGAGACATCGATTTGCTTCGACGAGCGCTTCGGCGGCGGTCATCGCAGGGGCAATGTCGGCGAAGTTCGCTTCGATCTGTTCGGGAGATAGCGTAGTGTGATTTTCAGGGGGCATTAGAATCTGTTAGCATCGTCCGAACTGTGTCTGCGAGTTCGGGCATCTTTTGCGTAACTGCATCCCACACAATTTCATAATCGACACCGAAGTACTCGTGGACCAATTTGTCCCTCATTCCCGCGATCAGCCTCCACTGGATCCTTGGATAACGGTCTCGGTAGTCTTGCGGTATCTTTCTGACAGCTTCACCGATGATCTCAATGCTCCGAAGAAAGGCCCGCTTTTTCACCTCGTCGGTGATGAAAACGTCGAACCTCAGCCCCTCGATCTCACGCTCTAGGAAATCGGCTTCATCAAGGATGTGGAGCAGATACTCCTCAATCGATAAGACCATATTCCACCTCGGTGAGAATCTTGGGCCCAATGTGGGGGCTTAAGGATTCGGGTGTAATCAGATCAACGTTACGTCCAAGGATATCCTCAAGCAAAAACGCTAGGTTCATGAACCTGTCAAACGTCTTCTCACCGGGGCGAAACTCGACCAGGAGATCGACATCACTATCGGTGTCCTGTTCGCCCCGCAGAAATGAACCGAAGAGTCCAAAGCGTTTCACCCCGAGGGCGCTCATCGCATTTCGATTCCGTTCAAGTCGGTTGAAGATCTCCGATTTGTCCGTGACGATTCCCATAAAAAGTACTATTGCCTGACCCGCCGCTGTGACAAAGCTTACAATTCAGCGTCTGCTTCGATCTCGATAAGCATGTCGGGATCGATGAGGCGTGAGACCTCGACCATCGTGGTTGCGGGCATTATATCGCGAAAATACTCCCCGTGCGCGCGGCCGTATTCTTGCCAGCGCGAGATGTCGGTGACGAACATCCGGGTTCTGACAACGTTATCGAGGGATGCGTCGAAGTGCTTTAGCGCTTTTTCGATGTTAAGGATGCATTGCACGGCCTGTTTGTAGGCGTCGCCCACTCCGACGATGTTGCTGTCCGTGTCGGTCGCGGTGGTGCCGGTAATGTAGATGCGGCTGCCGACGCGAACCGCTCGTGAATAGCCGACGACGGATTCCCATTTTGCTCCGGACGAGTAGTGTTCGCGATGCTCCATAGGCTGATATTTAGTCGTCGATGATCGGGCCGTACAGATCGGGGCGGCGGTCGCGGAAGAATTGCCAGGTATTTCGGACCTCGCGAATCTTGTTCATATCGAGGTCCGCGACTATGAGTTCATCTTTGTCGCGAGAGCCTTCAGCAAGGATCTGGCCGCGTGGGTCGCAGAAGTAGGACTGGCCGTAGAATTCGCCGATGTTCCAGGGGGCTTCGGTGCCTACGCGGTTGATCGCTCCGACGAAGTAGCCGTTGGCCACGGCATGTGCGGGCTGTTCGAGCTTCCAGAGATATTCGCTGAGGCCGGCGACGGTCGCGGACGGGTTGAAAACAATCTCGGCGCCGTTAAGGCCGAGGCAGCGGGCGCCTTCGGGAAAATGGCGGTCGTAGCAAATGTACACGCCGATGCGGGCGACGGCTGTGTCGAAGCACGGATAGCCAAGATTGCCGGGGCGGAAATAGAACTTTTCCCAAAAACCGGGGGCGACGTGGGGAATGTGCGTCTTGCGGTATTTGCCGAGATAGCTACCGTCGGCGTCGATGACGGCGGCGGTGTTGTAATAGACACCCGCCTGCTCCTCTTCGTAAACCGGGACAACGAGGACAATGCCGTGCTCTTTTGCGACCTCCTGCATCAGCTTGACCGTCGGGCCGTTGGGGACGCGTTCGACGGCGTCGTACCAACGGGTCTCCTGTTCAGCGCAGAAGTAGGGGGTCGTGAAGATCTCTTGAAAACACAGGATCTGCACGCCCTGATTCGCAGCCTGCTGAACGTATTCGAGCTGATTCTCGATGTTTTGTTTTTTTATCTCGTCGATCGCCATTTCGACCGGCGAGACGTTTCTTGCCTGTATTAGGCCTGCTTTTACGATTCTTGGCATATCCGTTTCAAGCTCAATCTATCAGTCACGAGATGAAGTCCGCATCATTAGATAATACAACACAAATGCGGTCCCGAAAGTGAAGAACCATGCGTAAGTGTAGAGTGTGTCGAGAAATCCGGGGTCGGGGACCTGGCCGCCAGGGGTGGTGGCGGCGCGCAGGAAGCCGGGGACGACGGGGGCGATGGCGATGGCGAGGGCGGCGATCGCACGCCAATTAAATCCGTTGGAGTAAAAGTAGATGCCGTCGGTCTTATAAAGCTCTGTGAGTTCGATGCGGCGTTTTCGGATCAGCCAGTAGTCGCAGATGAGGATACCGCCGATGGCACCCATCAGGCCCGAGTAGCCGATGAGCCATGTGAAAATGTAGGCGCCCATTGAGGACATCAGCTGCCATGGCATCATCACGATGCCGATGACCGCGGTGATGAGACCGCCGGTGACGTAGGAGATGCGTTTCGGATTGAGGTTTGAGAAATCGTTGGACGGTGAAACAACGTTCGCTGCCATATTGGTGGTAAGCTGCGCGATAAAGATCACGACCATTGCAAAAAGAATGACGAGGCGGTTGTCGAAACGCTGGATGAGTTGGACGGGGTCGGCGATGGCCTCGCCGTAGATGATGACTGTCGCGCTTGTAACGGCGACGCCGATGAATGCAAAGGCGGTCATCGTAAACGGAAGGCCGAGGGCCTGGCCGAGCATCTGGGAACGCTGGCTTTTGGCGTAGCGTGTGAAATCGGGGATGTTGAGACTTAGCGTTGCCCAATAGCCGACGGATGCCGTGAGCGCGGCAGGAAAGATCGCCCAGAAACTCGCCTGTTGCGTTTGGAGTGCGACGGAACCGGCGAGGACATTACCCAGGCCGCCGGCGGCATTTGACGCCCACACGAGCAGGACGAGGCCGCCGAGGAGTAGGAGCGGGGCGGCCCATGATTCGAGACGCTTGATGCCTTCGATGCCTTTTAGAATGATGAATACCTGAATGCCCCAAAAGAGGAAAAACGAGAGCCACGTGTGCAGCGGGTTGCCGGCGATGACCATGTCCACGCTCGCCCAGCCGCTCCAAAGCGCGGTAAGCAGCGCGTCGATCGCTGTCCCGCCGATCCATGTCTGGATCCCGAACCACCCGCATGCGACGATCGCGCGAAGCAGTGCGGGGATGTTGGCACCCAACGTCCCGAAGGATGCGCGAAGCAGCACCGGGAAAGAGATGCCGTACTTTGTGCCCGCGTGGGCGTTGAGGACCATCGGAATCAGCACTATGCAGTTGCCGAGCAAGATCGTCAGCATCGCCTGCCACCAAGTCATGCCCTGCGCGATAAAGCCGCCGCCAAGCATATACGTCGTGATCACAACGCTCATCCCGATCCAGAGAGCGGCGATGTTCCACGTCGACCACGTGCGCTGCTCCGGAGTGGTCGGCGCCAGATCCGCGTTCCACAATGGCGATTCCGAAAGAGCTTCTGTCAGTTCAGGATTGTTATTCATCGTAGATCTGCAGACTGTAAATCAACATTGTCTATCGCTCTTCCTTCAACAACACGATGTCGAAGGCGGGGCGGCCGCGTACCACGTAAAGCGTTTTGCCGTCACGCGACCAGGCATGGCGGAAGATGTAGTCGGTTTTGAAATCAGTGAGCTTACGCGGCTCGCCACCGTCAATAGATTGCAGCCAAATATTTGACGGGTCCGGCGGCGCGCCGATATGGCTCAGGTCTTTGCCGTCGGGCGTCCAACGTACCCATGCATATTGAAAGCTCGGAAAATCGAAACGTGCAATGGGTTCACCACCGGCGGCGGTAAGTACGCCGTAGCGCCATCGGCCCTCACTTGTGTCTGAGAAGTATCCGGCGATCCGTTGATCACCCGGCGCGTAGGCAGGTTGATTGAACGGGATAGTAGTGAGGCGTACCGGTTCGCCGCCGCTTATCGAAACGCTCCAAAGTGCGAACGATTTGTCTTCGTCGTGCCAGGCGCTGAAGATGACCGAGTTGCCGTCGTTAGAAACGCTGAGCGACGAATCCGCTCTTGGCGCCAGTTGAACGACATTTCCGCCGTCACTGTCCATTCGCCACAGCCGGGACATCATCTGGCCATCGGGCCTGTTTGATCTGAAAACTATGTACCGACCGTCTGGCGATGCTGCAGGATCTCCTTCCCAGAACCCATCTGAAGTGAGTCGGCGGCGACCGGTCCCGTCAGAGTTCATTGCCCAGAGATCGTGCCTTCCATCCTGAAAAGATGAGAACACTATTCCGCCGTCTTTGAGAACGTCGAATCCGACGAATCCGTCCTGCGTAGAATCCGATTGACTGAGTTTTAGCGGCGTGGTGATATCCCCGGTTGCGGGGATGCTTTCGAGACGAGAGAAGGTCTGCTTTGTGACGACAAGAAGCGTGCGGCCGTCCGCAGTGATGCCGAGACTCGTGTCATCGTAGCCATTGACGTCATTAGTAATGCGGATCGCCTCCCCTGACGGGTAATTGATTCGCCATGCCTGCATGCCTGTTTCGTCGGGGCGCTCGGCTGCCATAAGAATGAGCGAGTTGCCGTCGGGCAGCCACACGACACGGCCTGCCTCAGCCCAGCGCTTGTCGGTTATTTCGGTAAGAGAGCCGGAACCCACATCAACAGCCAGCAACCGGAAACGCATAACCCCGGCTTCAGTCAACTCGCCGGCCGTTATCGCGATAGTTCTTCCGTCCGGCGACCATGACGGGCCCGACTGCGTGAACCATTCGGGAACGCGGAGTGAAGCAAGGGGCTGTTCCCCCGTACCGTCGGAGCCGGCGATAAAGATCCTGGTGTCCAGCTCGCCGTCTTCTCGCATGTAGGCGATCTGTTTGCCGTCGGGCGAAAAGGCGGCCGTGCCATCGCACGCGTCCAGCAGTTTTTTTGGCATTCCGCCGAGGGACGATACCTGGTGGAGGGAGGTTCGCTTGGTCCGGTCGCTGAAAAGGTAATACACGAAATTGCCGTCGGGCGAGAATGTTGTGCCCTTAAGGACATTTCCCTTGGAACCTGGAACTATCGGTATCGTGTCACCGGTTGCTGTTTGTCGAATGGACAAAGTACGATTGCCGTCATCGCCCAAATCGAGGTAAACGACATACTTCCCGTCAGGCGAGATGTTCGCCTCGACTGCCCTTCCGCTGGTGGTTATACGATGAGGTTGAAAGCTCTGAAATGCGTCGGCAGTTTCGACGCCACTGAGATATTTATAAGTTGCGAACGCCGCCGCTCCGATCAGGACCAGTGCAAGTGCCGCTCCGAAGACAAATGGTATACTTTCGACCTACTGAACTCGCCCGTGTCTGCGCGGCCCCCTCCCGAATGCCGCGACGGATCAGTTGTCGCGTGATCAAAGTGCATCGTCTCCTCTTCGCTCGATTCCCCAGTAGCGCGGTGCGGGAAGATTGCGGTTGGAGGCACGTCGCTGTCCGCAGTATCGACAAGCGAAGCCCCGTCCTCGAGACAGAAATTCAGCGTGTCGTCGTAATAATTTCGGCTACATTGGGGGCAGCGTTTCATTTAATTCGAAAGTGTGCTTTTAGTTGACGTTCCACCGGAAACAATTACCTAAGGCGTCATGTTGATGCGTGCTAGCACTTGGGGCCAGCGGGGGTCTGAGCGAAGATTGTCGAAGGATGGGGCGACCTTGGCGAGGTCGATCCATGCATCCCTTGAGTCTATCGCTTGGTTCAGCCACTTGAATGCTTCATCCTTTTCGTTGAGATACGAATAGATCTCGGCAATGTAGAAACCCGGAAATTCGCCGGGTCGATCGCGGCGATTGAGTTCGAAACCCAATTGTGCCCGCCAGTAACCCGTTGGCCCGTTCTCAGCGAGTGCCTTTCGGCTTAGGGTGATCTCTTCAAGCGCCCGTTGCCTTTGCTCTGCCGTAATCTCGGTCGTTATCCCGACCGCTTTTTCGCGGGTCTGCAACGCATTCTCAAGATCGCCTTTGTACTCATAAGTGATCCCTTCAAGGAAATACGCGGTCGACCAGGTCGCGTCCATTTCACGTGTCTTTCGCGCCTGTTCGAGTGCTTCATCGTAACGCCGAGCGTTGGCGAGTATATAGATCGTATCCGATGCGATGACGAGCGAGAGCGGATCGAGTTCCTGTGCACGCCTTATTCGGGTGAGCGCCTCGTCATGACGACCGAGTCGGGACAGGAGTTCTCCATACCACTGGTGAGCCGTGGCGTAGCCGGGTTCGAGTTCGATGGCTCTTTGGAACGAACGTTCCGCAGCGGCCCAGTCGTAGGAATCCCAGTAGCTGTTGGCTAGCGCCGCGTGGGGCTGGCCGAGGTTGGGGTCGAGCCGGAGAGCCTTTTCGGCGGCCTCGCGCAAAAGGCGAATACGTTCGGGGCCCTTGACCGGGCTCGATTCGACTGCGTAGCAATCGGCGATTCCGGCGTAGGCAAGTGCGTATTGCGGGTCTAGGGCTGTCGCCTGCTCGAAAAAGCGGATAGCCTTTCGATGTTCCTCGGGCTGGCGTTTGTTCCAGTGAAAGCGCCCCTGAAGATATAGCCGATAAGCTTCCGCGTTTTGAGTGTGACTCTTTTCTACCTTTTGCTGTTCGGTCGCAGTCAGGGCCGCGCGGAGTCGGCGAGAAACGTCATGGGCTACGTTTTTTTGCAGGGCAACGAGGTTGGTGAGCGGCTGGATATAATCGGCTTTGAAGTGCACGTTTTCGGTCACTGCATCAATTAGCTCTATATAAAGCGTTACCTCGTTGCCGCGGGGTACGATTCGGCCGCTCAGAATGGCCTGCACACCTAACTCACGTCCGAGGGTGCGTACATCGTTGTCCCGCCCTTTGTAACGGAATACGGATGAACGCGCTTTGACGTTGAGGTTTGGGACCTGCGATAGGCTGCCGATGAGGCTTTCGGTCATGCCGTCAGCTAAGTATTCGATCTCGGGATCGCCGCCCTCGTTGATGAATGGCATAACGGCAATGGACTCGATCTGCTCGTGGGACGACTTGCCGAAATAGAGATATCCGCCGAACGCCAGGAGGGCGATAATGGTTAGGCCGACGGCACCTGCTATAAGCGGTTTTTTCGTCGATGACTTGGTTAACGAAACGTTATCAGCAGTCGGTTCGCGGCGATAGGCCTCGGTGACGTCCTCGGACGTTGCATTGGGCAGTATCCGAGTCGTCGCTGCGTCATCCGAGGTCGGGACATCCTGCAGAGACGTTCCGTCCTCGAGACAGAAGTTCAGGGTTTCATCGAAATATTCTTGTCGGCATTGGGGACAACGTTTCATACAGAAAGTTCGCCGATATTATAGACCAGGTCATGTAAAAAGCTGCCACTTAATACGGGTGTATGCGATGAGGAAACCATTCTTTTGAGCATTTTTCTGAGATTGGCTTCCGGGGTGGGCGCACATCATTGCGAGGCGGCAGCCGTTGGCAGCGGCGTAGTTGAGGCGGGCGGTGAGGAGTGCGCTTTGGGCGCCGCGACGGCGGGCCTCGGGTATCGTGGCGGCTCCGGAGAGGATGCAGACATCGTCGTAGATCGCGAATCCGCCGGAGGCTATCGCCGCCCCGTCGAGTTCGGCGATGAAGGGCAGGCCGCCGGCAGTGCGTGCGACGACCTTGCCGAAATCGAGCATGAATCCGCGAAGCGATTCGTCTTCGGCCCCCCAAGCCGCAGCGGCCACGCCGGCCCAGATATCCGCCTCGTCCTCGCTGATGATGCGTGTTTGAATGTCGGGGTTTATCGGCGTGCGGGGCGGGGCGGCCGGGTCCAACTCCTGAAACATCACGGCAGTCAGTTCGACGGGGCGGTATTTACGATCGGCGAATAGTTTGAGGATGGACTGGTCGGCCATCGGGCTGACCTCGTGAGCAACCCGCGCTCCGCGTTCCTGGAAGAATTGCTCGATTTGCTCCAACACGCCGGCATCGACATCCTGAAACATTCCGAGGCCGAAGGTTTGGGTGATCGGCGATTCGACGTCGTCGAACATCGCGTAGGCTCCGCCGATCTCCGCCCAGCAAGCACCCGAGCCGGGATCGACTCGGGAACGCGTTTCGACGACGTCGGCATTCTCGAGCATTTCAGTTCTTTCGAGCCTCTTTGAGAGGTCTTTGTCAATGTAGATCATTGGATTAACGGGGCCAGTATAATCCAATCTGTTCACAAAATGGTGATTTTGATTGAAAATGTAGCGGTTTGATACAATATTGGCTCAATAACAGCCCAGATCCGCTTGATCTGGGTTCCGACCGGCTCGGTTTGAGTTCCGACCAGCTCGGTCTGGGTCCAGATCTGCTCGGTCTGGGTTGCGGCCAAGCCGTTAGATCTTCACGCATTCGCCGCGTTTGAGGAATTGGCCGTCGCCCTGCTTTCCGGTGTGCTCGCCGTTTTCAATGATGACGCGGCCGCGGGAGAGGACAGTCTCGACCTTTCCTTTTACGCGCCAGCCTTCGTACGACGAGTAGTCGACGTTCATATGCTCGGCGTCGACGCCGAAGGTGTGTTCTTTCTCGGGGTCAAAGATAACGATGTCTGCGTCAGAGCCGACGGCGATCGTGCCTTTTTTGGGGAAAAGGCCGAACATTTTGGCGGCCGCGGTGGAGGTTAGTTCGACGAAGCGGTTGAGCGAGATGCGATTTTCGACCACGCCGCCGTTATAGATGAGGGACATGCGATTCTCAACGCCGGGGGCTCCGTTGGGAATCTTGTCGAAGCTTTCTTTGCCGAGCTCTTTTTGCTCCTTCATACAGAAGGGGCAATGGTCGGTGGAGATGACCTGCAGGTCGTCCATTTTGAGCCCTTTCCAGAGGTCGGCCTGGTTGTGCTTTTCGCGAAGCGGCGGGGTCATGACGTATTTGGCGCCGTCCCAGCCGTCGCCGTAGTCTTCGATGGAATGGAAGAGATATTGCGGGCAGGTTTCGGCGAACGCGGGAATGCCGCGGTCGCGCGCTTCCCTCACTTTGTTAAGTGCGTCGGTGCAGCTTAGGTGGACGATATAAACCGGCGACTCTGCCATCTCGGCGATAGCTATAGCTCGATGAACACCCTCCGCCTCCGCGATCGTCGGCCGGGTCAGAGCGTGATACTTCGGCGCCGTGCGGCCGTCAGCCAAAAACCGCTTGATGATCTCGTTGATGACGACACCGTTCTCGGCGTGCATGCAGATGAGGCCGCCGCGGGCTCCGGCGGCAGACATCGCACGGAAAATGGTCGCATCGTCCGCCAAAAACACGCCCGGATAGGCCATAAACAGCTTGAACGAAGTGATGCCCTCGTCCATCAGTTTATACATCTCTTTCTCGTCACCATCTTCAAACTCGGTGGTGATGAGATGAAATCCGTAATCGATAGCGCACTTGCCGTCGGCCTTCTTGTGCCACGCGTCTACACCCGAAGTCATCGATTCGCCTTTCGTCTGCACTGCAAAATCAATGATCGTCGTCGTTCCGCCAAACGCCGCCGCGCGCGTCCCTGTGAAGAAATCGTCGCTCGACTGCGTCCCGCCAAACGGCAATTCCATATGGGTATGCGGGTCGATCCCGCCCGGAAACACAAGCTTGCCGGCGGCGTCGATGACGCGGTCGGCTTCGATCTCAAGCGACTTGCCGATCGTGTCGATAGTCTCGCCCTCGATCAAGATGTCGGCAATATAGTCGTCAACAGCGGTGACGATCCGGCCGGATTTAATTAATGTTTTCATCAGCGCTCCTATGACCGTCTTTTTTCAGATTCAGCAGCAATCCCCCACTTTCCATTAGACTTTTTGAGCAGATAGAACGCATCCTCGCCGCATAACGGATTACACGCACTTAAATAATAGACGACCGCAGACTCTCGGGTCTCGTCGAATCCCACCCTTGAAAATGCGTTATATCGATGGAGCCCTGACAGGCGCGGCTCTCGATCGTTGGATGCCAAGAGAACAAAACCGTCGCTGATCTCGACATCGTTTTCTATGACGAGATTTTCTATGTTCTTGGTCAGGAAGTCGGCGATGGCGGCTTCGGGAGCGGTCGGTAAAACAGACCGAACATCCTCGACCCGGGTAACTCCGTAGGCGGTTAAAGAATCATTTGAAAGCACAATATGCTTGCTCATAACGGAGCGAGCAAGCTGGACGAATATCGCTATCTCCTCTTCCGTTAACTGTGTCTCGCCGGATTTTGAGCAGCCCACATTGCAGAGCAGCACGAGAAGGATAACCATTGTAGCAAAAACTCTAAGCATCATCGGTCGACTCTATGCCAACACTAGTCAATGTCAGGGTCTAAAGCTTCGCGCAGCGCCAAAAGCTCGGGAAGCACTAACTGGTCTTTCGAGCGATTAGCTGCGAGCTTAGAAGCGATCAAAGCATCCAGATCTAGTGCCTTTACCGCCCGATCATAAATTGTAAACTCGATCGACTTATCTTTCGCAGCCGCATAGTCCCCCACACCGGCAACCTCGGCTAAAAGATCAATATCACCGATTGTTGTGCTCAATGTAAAATTGGTACCGTTTCGCAAGGTGCTTTTCGTCGAATATAAACGGCAAGTCCTTCGGAACGTCCCTGGGACGGGGGCTAAACCTTTGCAATGCCTGGACAAGGTTTATGAGGTTCGCGTGGTTCCTCGCATAGCAAAGATCGAGGTCCTCTGTGACGTATGCCGAAGATTGAAGCCTTACAGCTACTCCGCCAATAAGCACGAACTCAACATCCTTATCGACTAAGGCCGTGATTGCTTCTTTGAGTTCGATCATTTAGTCCGGCTTCTCGCCTCTCTCGCTCTGTCGAGTTCAGCAAAAAACCTCATTGCGGACTGGAGGTCATCGATTCGCTCCTGAGGCGTTTTTCGAAGATTTCCCGCGGTCAGAGTTAGATCAATGCCGAACTTTTTTGCCTCCGCGATCTTGCTGCCGGGGCGAGGGTTGAGAAGCTTTTCTTCAGGAGTTCTCATATCACTATTCTAACTCAACTATGCAAATGACGAACGAAGTAACGCCGTGAGGGACTAATTCTTACCCCTTTCGAACGGCATGTCCCGCAGGCGGGAGCCGCCTACGTGGAGGCGGGTGATCTTTCCGGAGTTATCGCGGGTGGCCCAGAGAACGAAGTTAGGGCCGGCGAAATGGTCTTCGTAAAGCGGCCGCAAGGGGACGCGCGTGGTAGGGCGTTGGACGTAAAAGGCCTTGTCACCCTCGACGGCGAATGTGAAGGTTGCTTGAGCCTCGTCGCTGTACCACTCGCCGGCGAACGCGGCAAGGTCAGCCGGTGCCGGCGTCCACGGGGTCACTTGCATAAGCCGGGTGGTGGAACCATCGAGGTTGCTAATCTCGGCGTTCATGGGCGAACCGTTGCGGCCCGGGATGAATTTCATCTTGCGTTGACCGAGGAAGAATGAGCCGTCAGCCGCGGGTATGAGCTGCGTCGTGCCCAACTTCAGTTCGCCCTTGTCGAGTGCAATTGGGTTCACGTTTCTCGTGATATGGTTTCTCCAAATGCCGACGTATTTTTTGAGCTCATCTTCTGAAACTTTGGCGGCTTCAGGCTTTGCGGGCTCGGGGAACGGACCAAAAATTTCGTCAACAATGCCATAAACGATGTCGCCGGCAAAGGGCGGCGCCCCGTTGCAAAGTGCTCCGACGGAAAGCTTCTTCTCGGGAAAGCGTGCGAGGAATGTTTGGTATCCGGCCGTGCCCCCGCTGTGGGTGACCTCTTTGATCCCGTTGTAGCTCGCGACATCGAGGCCCAGCGCGTAGCTGATCTTTCGTCCGTTGTTCAGCACGCCTTGGGTTTCGAGGTTTTCGACTAGCGCGGCACCCATTGTCCGGGAGTCCAGCATTTCATTCCACTTGAGCCAGTCGCCGATGGTCGTGAGCATTCCGCCGTTGCCGATCACGTTCATGAACGGCATGTTCAGCCGCCATTGGGCATTTGGACCTTGCCGGCTGTAGCCTTGGGCTCGACCGGGGACAAGGCGCTGGTAGTCGTCGCGCCATGAGCTGTTCGCCATGCCGAGCGGTTTGAAAATTCGCTCACCGACAAACTCACCAAATTTCTGTTTAGACACCCGTTCGACTATCTCAGCCGCAAGTTGATAGCCGCTGTTCGAGTATGAATACTCGGCCCCCGGAGTAAAATCGAGATTCCTCTGACGATAGATCACGTCCAGAGCAACCGCCTGGCTAACGACACGGTCCCCGCGCCCGACGCCCGTCAAAGCCATCACCGACCCCCAGTCGCGCAAACCTGCGGTGTGCGTCAATAAATGCCGGATCGTTAGGGGCGAACCGTAGTCGGGGAGTTCGGGGATGTGTTTCCGAACGGGATCATCGAGCGAGAGCTTTCCGTCGAGTGCAAGCAGCACTACGGCAGCAGCGGTGAATTGTTTGGCGACCGATCCAGATTCGAAAATGGTTTGCGGGGTGTTGGGGATATTGTGCTCCATCTCAGCAAGGCCGAAAGCCCTTTCGAACACCGTCTCGCCGTTGAGCGATACACCGACGGAGCAGCCGGGCGCGGGGAGTTTGACGTCGCGTACGAGCTTGTCGACCGCACGCTGCGCACCGGCGACAACGAGAGCTTTCTCAGGGGCCTGCGCAAATGATGCGGCGGTTAAGATCAGTGTCAGGATGACGAGATGGATCGTTTTCATAATTGCTGGTTTGCTCCTGCTGAAATTACTCGAGGTGGCCGAGGCCATATTCCGTTGTATACGGCGAATGGGTGAACTAAGTTCTGTGTCGGATCGCTTTGTCAGGATTGTGCCGCCGCATGATGATGTTTAGGCGTTAGAACCAATATCCGCTTCGAAATAGCTTGTTGCTTCGGCCGGGGAACCGGCGGCTCGGCGGAGCAAGATGAGCTGGCCGATGTGGGTCAGGGCATCTGCGACAGGGCCCTGCGTTAGCTTTTCGATGGGCTGATGGAGAGGCTCGTCGCTCGCGAGAAAAATATCGAGTTCGGCAGCGGCGGCGAACACTCTTGTAAGCTCATCATCCCATGGGCGAGGTTGAGAGTTGAGCAGAACGAATTCCCCTTTGAGCAAGATCAACGAACCCTCGAGCAGATCGCCGATGTGTGCCAAGATCTCCGCCGGTGTACGCACGCCGTCTGCGATTGGAAAGCTGCCAAATTCGGCCGGGGCATCGGCAACGGCGACCCGCAGGCGGAATACGACCGTAGCTACGAGATGCCGCAAGAGTTCTCTATTCGTTCCGTTCGTCAGCATCTGTCACGTCTTCCTTTTCGTCCTCAACATCTTCTCGCTTTTGTTCGGCGAGCACGTTGTCGGCGGCGTCAGCGATCTTTGTCTCAATGTCGTTGGTGTTCGCAGGTGCATCGGCAAACGCGGTGTTAGCGTTATAGAAGTACGAAGTTTCATAAAGCTCGCGAAGGAATTTCAGAAATACCTTTCCGATAGCGATGGTCGGTATTGCGAGGACCATTCCCAACAACCCGTAAAGCTTTCCGCCTACTAAGAGTCCAAGGAATACAGCCATCGGATGAAGATTCAGCCGGCCGCCGAGGATCTTTGGTGTCAGCACGTAGCCCTCAAGCGATTGGACGGCGACGAAAACCCCGAGTACGCCGGCAAGCTCCCAGACGCCGCCGCCTTGGGCGACGGTGAACCCGGCTGCGAGCAGGAAGCCGATGACCGTCCCGAAATACGGGATCGCGTTGAGGAGGCCGGCGATAAGTGCGATGCCCGCCCACGCCGGTACGCCAACGAAGAAAAACCCTATAGCGTAGAACACAGACATTATCAGGCCGATGAGAAGCTGCCCGCGAACGTAAGATTCAAGAATTCGTCCCGCCTCGTCAAAAAGTCGGCTGAACGGGTCGCGAAAGCGCGGAGGGATCAGGCCCTCTGCCGAATCGCGCCAGCGACGAAAATCGACGAGTATATAGAACACGAAAAACGGCACCAGTAGTAGGTCGAAGCTGGATATCAGATAATCTGCCAGTGCACTGGAACCGGACGATTGGACGATGTTGCCCTCTTCGTCTATCTTAGCCTTTGGAGGGTCGATATTGTCTGAATAAAACTGTTGCGGATCGCTGAGAAATTGCTCGATCTGGTTGCCGGCTACACGTTCGAGTGCCGGCGAGTAACGGCGCAGGAAGGCACGCTGGCGGGCAGCGTTCTCGGGGGTAAAACTCTCTATCACCTGTGCACCCGCCCGGGAGCCCTGGGTCCACAGATCAGGAACGATGTAGGCGAAGAAGGCCGTGATCGCGGCAATCACTAGGATCAATGCGGCAGCGGCGGCTATTACCCGCGACATGCCGCGTTTCTCTAGCTGGACGACCAGAGGGTTTAGTAAATAGGCAAGAGCTACGGAGGCGAGAACCGGAATGACGACGACGGATCCAACGACGTAGAGAATGTACAAAATAATCGCCGAGACGACGACTGTGGGAACCCAGCGGAACCACCAAAAAGGCGAACGTTCACCCGCAGGCCTAAGCTTAAATGACCCCTTTTCCATTGAGATGGATTATCGCACAACCGGCGGCCGTTTTTCGCGTTAGGTTAGGGCAAAAGCCGCATCTAGGGCCTCGACCAGCTCGTCGACGTTATCGATAGTCGAATTGAGCATCATTCCTGTTCGGATCACGTTTCCGTAGAGGCCGCCTTTGCCGATGAGCACGCCGCGTCGTTTAGTTTCTTCGAAAACCTTAAGGAGCGCGGCGGGTGCGGGCTCTTTGGTGGTGCGATCCGTGACGAGTTCGATGCCCTGCATCAGGCCCATGCCTCGGACGTCACCGATGACGTCGTGCTTTTCTTTTAACTCGTCGAGGCGCTGGCGGAGATAGTCGCCAACAACGCGGGCGTTGGTTCGCAGGTCTTCGTCTTCGATCAATTTGATGACAGCCATGGCGGCGGCGGTCGATACGGGATTGCCGCCGAAGGTTGCGAAAGTGAGTCCCGGGAATGCATCGGCGACTTCGGGCGTGGCGATGGTCCAGCCGATGGGGATGCCGTTTGCCATGCCTTTGGCGGAAGTGATGATGTCGGGCTCGACGTTCCAATGTTCGATGCCGAACCATTTGTCGCCGGTTCGTCCCCAGCCGGTTTGGACCTCGTCAGCGATGCAGAGGCCGCCGTGATTTCGTGCGATCTCGTAAACGCGTTCGAAGTATCCGGCGGGCGGTACGATAAAGCCGCCAACCCCCAAGATCGGCTCGGCCATAAAGGCGGCGATCTGGCCGGTGGTGGCGGTTTGGATAACGTCCTGGACATCGTTCGCACACGCGGCGCCGCAGTTGTCGGGCGTTGCGCCAAACGGGCAGCGATAGCAATACGGCGCCATTGCGTGGACGATGCCCGCGACCTGTGCCGGGAGCGGCCGCCAGCTGGCATGGCCGACTGCCGAGAGAGCCGTGGCGCTGCGGCCGCTGTAGCTGTGGCGGAGCACGACTATCTCGTGCCTGCCGGTCGCGAGTTTGGCGGCGGTTATCGCGGTGTCGTCGGCTTCGGTGCCGCTGCTGGTAAAGAACGATTTTTTGAGGCGGCCGGGGGTGATCTCAGCGAGCTTTTCGGCGAGGTTCGACTGATTTTCGTTCGCATAAAGCGCCGACGAATGCTGCAACTTTTGGTTCTGCTCGATTACGGCTAGGTTAACGGTCGGGTTGGCGTGGCCGACGCTGACGGTGAGTACGCCGCCGAAACAATCGAGATATCGATTGCCCGCGTCGTCCCAGACGTATTCGCCCTCACCGCGGACGAGCGCGAGCGGCTCTTCGTAATAGGTGGCGACCGCAGGGAATAGGAACTCTTTGTGTTTGCGGACGGCGTCTGAGACCGTCGATCGTTGGTTCGTGGCTTCCATACTCATTTATTCTAATCCAGGATTGCGAACGGGGCGTATATTTTCTACGGGCACGGTGTTTAGCAGTTCGATCTGTCGTGCGACCAGGTCGTATATTTCATCTTTGGCAGGCATGTTGTCGAGTGCTGTTTGATAATGCTTCAACGCGGCATCCCTATCGTGTCTGCCCAGGTAAAGATTGCCAAGTTCCATTGAAACGAAAAATGCCCGCGGATCGATCGACTCTGCCTCTGAGAGCATTTCAATAGCTTGGTCGATGTTGGGTTCGGGTCCGTAGATCTGAAACCCGGCACGGTAGGTGAGGGACTGAGCACGCATCGGGCGGATGTCGAATGTACCCCGGAAGACAAAGAGGTTGCCGAAGCGTGCGATCGGTTCGGCCTCGCGGAACGATGCTTTATCCCACCAGAGTGCGGGTGCGATCTCATTTGCTCCAGTGATGAATGTGCCGGTCGCATACGGGCCGTCCCATTTACCTTTGTCGCGCTCTTTGCGGCTACTTATGTAATCGACAGTCCTCGCCGGATCGTCGAAGTCCGGCAGAAGGTAGAACGTGTACGGATTCTCGCCCAAGGGTGCGAGTACCGTGTGGTAGTAAGACGCCGCCTCTTTGTACCGCCGAGTTAAATCGATGCCTTCGTCGTTGAAGTGTCGATGTCCGTTTGCGGTGCCGCCGATGAGTTCGTTGTAATACTCCCAGGGCCGCATCACTGGCACTGCCGATATTGCAGCAAGGAGGAGTGCGGCTAATGCGATGCCTCCCGTGAGATAGCTGCGCCGATCGGCCGCCCATTGTATTGCGACCGCGGCGAGAAGCGCTAATAGCGGATAGATCGCCAGCATGTGACGGACGCCGCCATAGCTGGAGCCTCGGATAAGAAAGAACAGGAACATCAACGCGAGAATTAACAAGCCTCCTAAGTAAGGAATGGCCGGCCGCGTGGCGGGGGCGAAAGCGAGTAAACCAGCGCCGAGAATTGAAAGGAAGAGCAGGCCAATGGGGAGTTTAACTGCGAGCACGCCGGGGAAATAAAACCACGGAGCTTTGCGGTAGTAGAGCTCGCCAAACACCATGGCGACTCCGACGCGACCCTCGGCCCCGGCGCGTATTGTGTCGGCCATCCCCCACGTGTAGGCTCGCGGGAAGAGGTAGGCGTCCGCCATCGTGTTCAGACCGAAACGGTAGACAGGCGACTGGACATCGCTGATCTTTTCCGCGAGGGGTCGGTTGAATTGATCTTCGGTGGTCGCAGGACTTTCGTAGTACCGGAAGAAATAGAATGCCCAAAGGACGACGACGGCACCTAGTAAGACTGCCGCATAGGCACCGGTTCGCTTGAGGATGGTCGCTGCTTTATTTTCGGAACGGTACAGACCGAGCCCGATCGCGATGAGGCCGATGGTGGCAACGGTGATGAACACGATGATCGCTGAGTGTTTCGCGGCCAGCGCGAGCCCGAGGGTGGCGGATGCGAGAACCAGGTCGAGCGGGCTCCAGGTTTGAAGTGCGCGGACCGCGAGGAGGACGCAGGCTCCCGCGAGCAATGCCATCGGGAGATCGGTCATCACGACCGGCAAATGGGCGGCGACAGTTGGGTCGATAGCAACGAACGCCGTCACACCCGCGGCCATAACAGGACCCAGCACGCGCCAAACGGCGGCAGCAAATATTGCGATGAGCAGGGCGTTGAGGGCGAACATCGCTGTTCGGGCGCGGGTTTGAATGACGTCCGGATCGTTGTTGTTATAGATGTCCTGCTCGACGAAGGCACGCTCGTCCACTTTGTCAGCCAGCGGGCGAAACGGGGTCAGGGTGTGATCGAACAACGAAAGATAGGTTCCGACCCAGAGCTTGGTGAGCGGGGGATGCTCCGGGTTAAGGCGGAAGTCACCGGTTTGCACGTAAGACATGCCGGCGCCTATGTGATACGCCTCGTCGAACGTGAATCCGTCTAGGCTAGTGGTGATGCTGGAACGGATGACGGCTGCTATGACGAGGGCGGTGATCAGAACAACGAAAAGTGCTGGACGCGTCCAGCTCTGGATCTTACGATTGGTCGGAATCGGCCGGTCATCCATCATATTGCTGCAGGAACTTGCCTCGACACCGTCTAGAAATCAGTTTTGCTTCTCAGGATCGTCGCCCAAAATTTGTATGGCGTCGCGAGCTCGGTGAAGTACACGCAGAACCTCGATGCCTCCATCGAGTGGAAAATAGAAGATGTTGTAGCCTTTAAAAGGAAAATGCCGCAAGCTGCCGAGTATTTCAGGCCTGGGATTTCCTGCGAAGGGATTGCCGGCCAGCATGCCGAATCGTTCGTACAACTCATCTACAAGCCGATCTGCAGCGACGAGGTTTTCGACCGCTATGTACAGCCAGATCTCGTCGAGGTCCTCCTTTGCGAAGATCGAAAGTTCCAGTCTTGGCATTATTCGGTTTTTTTCAGGGCGGCTAGCTTCTCACGGCCGCGCCGCTTAATGTCTTCCGCAAAGGCTGGTAGTTCTTCGCTTGTTAGCGTTATTGACTCGCCGCGGCGGATCTGGTCGACGCCTAGCATTATCTCGCGGCGGAGTTCATCGCGGCGGATGCGTTTTAGCTCGTCCTGTTCTTGCAGAAGACGCAGGGATTCACGGATGACCTCGCTTGCTGAGTTGTACATTCCGGATTTTACTTTGTCATTTACAAGTCGCTCGAGTTCGGGTGTGAGTGAAACGTTCATGACAGCAAGATATCCGAAACTATCAGAGATTGTCAATGTTTGTTATTAGTACAAATTCCCTTCGCGTTTTCTACCGGTGTAGTCTACGTAGACGACTTTTAGTTCGGTGTAGAAATCCAGGGCGGTTGAGCCTTGTTCTCGGGCGCCGAGGCCTGTGTTTTTGGTACCGCCGAAGGGGACGTGTGCCTCGCCGCCGGTGGTGGGGGAGTTGATGTGTGTCATGCCGGTGTCGATGTCGTCGACGAAGCGGTGAACCATATTGGTATCGTTCGTGAAGATCGAGGATGAAAGGCCGTACTGGCTGTCGTTGGCGACTGTCATCGCTTCTTCGTAATCTTTCACGCGGAGGACGGCGAGCACCGGGCCGAAGACCTCTTCTTGTGCGATGCGCATGTCGGTGGTGACTCGGTCGAAGACTGTCGGTTCGAAGAAATAGCCGTTTTCGAGGCCATCGCCTTCGGCACGCTTACCGCCGCAGAGGAGTTCGGCGCCGTCTTCGCGGGCAATGTCGATGTATTTCAGAACGGTTTTGAATTGGGATTCGTCCACTGAGGGCCCGATCTCGGAGTTTGCATCGTCGCCGGGGCCGAGGCGGAATTTTTTTGCACGTTCGACGATCTTTTCGACGAACACGTCAGCGACGGAATCGATGACGATAGCACGCGAGGTGGCGGTGCAGCGTTGGCCGGTGGAGCCGAATGCACCTTGGGCGGTGGATTCGACGGCGAGTTCCATATCGCAGTCTTCGAGGACGACGACGGGGTTTTTGCCGCCCATTTCTGCCTGCACCATTACGCCGCGAGGGGCGACCTGGGCGTAGATCTTGAGTCCAGTTTCAGTCGAACCGGTGAATGATACTGCCTTGACTGCTGGGTGGTTGAGGATCTCGTCACCAGCCTCCCTGCCCGAACCGAGGACGAGATTGAGCACGCCGGGCGGCAAGCCTGCTTCGACAAAGATCTCTGTCAGCATTACGGCGGTTGCGGGCGTGAGCGTTGCGGGTTTGAAGACGACGGCGTTGCCGGCAACGAGCGCGG
Source organism: Pyrinomonadaceae bacterium (assembly GCA_041751195.1). Lineage (GTDB taxonomy): Bacteria > Acidobacteriota > Blastocatellia > Pyrinomonadales > Pyrinomonadaceae > OLB17. Next base: position 50,063 of record JBGSXX010000005.1, read on the forward strand.
GCGCGATCTTCCATGCGGGGATCGCGACCGGAAAGTTCCACGGCGTGATGCAGGCAACGACGCCGTGGGGTTCTTTAATGGTGTACGCGAAGTTTGACGGCAGCTCGGACGGGATCGTCTCGCCTACGAGCCTTCGGGATTCGCCGGCGCAATATTCGACGACGTTAATAGCGCGGGTGAGTTCGCCGCGTGCCTCGGCGATGGTTTTTCCTTCTTCGCGGGTGATGGCGGCGGCGAGCTCTTCTTTGCGGTCTTCCATTAGACGTGCGGCCTTTGCGACGATCCGGCCCCGAGCGGGTGCAGGGGTGCGGCGCCAATCGCGGAACGCCTTATAAGCAGCTTCGACGGCGGAGCGAGCCTCTTCGCGCGTTGCGAGTTCGGCGGTTCCGATGATGTCGTCGGTGTTGGCGGGGTTGATGTTAGGCGCGGTCTTACCGGATGAAGACCGTAGCCATTCTCCGTTGATGAAGCTGCGATATGTCGTCATAGCTGCTATTTCGTGTACGAGATTTGGTTTAAGAATAGTATGGGATTGCTGTAAAAATGGCAATAAAAGCCTTTACTGCGCAGATCGACCCGGCCGCGTGTCGCGACCGGGCCTATGGTTTGCCTGAAAATGATCATGGCTTTGTTTCGACTTTAAGGTCTTCTTTATTGAATTCCGGGATCGTCAATTTCCATTCGTTGCCCACCTTTACGAAGTCCATTGTTTTCCACGCAGCTTCTCCGTCTTTGTATTCAACGACCGCGCGGTCGCCCCTGATCTTTTCGTTGCGAACCTCGGCCGTTGGCGCCTGGGGTTGGTTCATCAGTTCGCGGATCATGTCGTCTGCCGTTTTGCCGTCTGCTTCGCCCATCTCGCTGAAAAAGTCGAGCACGTCTTTGGAAAGGATGGCTTTAAAGCCTTCGACATCTTTTTTGTTGCGAAGATCCCAAGCCTTACGGAATGCGTCGCTCGGGGTCGCGAGCGATCCGGTGGGGGCTGCGGTCTGCTCAAGTGCGGTTTCGGGATTATCGTCGGCGACGACAACCGCGTTTGTTTCGCTCTGAGTCGCAACGGCGTTTGTTTCCGGGGCCGGCGTGTCTGCGGTGGTGCACGCCGAAAAGATCGACGCGGCCGCCACGACCATCATACAAAATATGATTCTTAAATTGTTCATTCTATTAACAGTTCTCCCATCAAATGGTGATCAAATCTCAAAATCAAGAGCGTACGGGTTTTGATAAATTTCGTCAATGGCGGAAAGTGAAGTAGGCGGAACTAGCGTTGCGTCGTCAGTTCGGTAAAATGCCATTCAGGACCTTCGCGTCGGTATGAACTACTCTAATATCTCTGAACTGCTGGCTTTGCGCGTTGCTGACGCACCCGGCAAGACGTTTCTTATATCGGAATCGGACGGGCGGGAGTGGAGCTATGCGGCCTTTCGGGAGGCCGTGAGAAAAACGGGGCGGCTGCTTGTTTCTAGAGGCGTTGCGAAAGGCGATGTTGTGAGTTTGCTGCTGCCAAATTCGGCGGAATACGTTATCGCATATTTTGCGTGCTGGCAGATCGGGGCAGTAGCGGGGCCGGTCAATTCCCTTTTGAAGAGCGAAGAGATCGAGTGGGTTGTGAATAATTCGGAAGCGAAGCTGATGCTGACGTCGGCGGAGTGGGTAGAAAAAGTGCCGGAGCGGCTGCTGTCGGCAAATGCTTTCGTTTTATTTGATGACGTCGATGCGGCAGCGGGTAAATTTGGGGCGGTTGTTGAATCGCCCGATTTAAGCGCGGATGACGAGGCGATAATTATTTACACTTCCGGCACAACCGGGAAGCCGAAGGGGTGTTTGCTGACGCATGGGAATGTGCTTGCGAATGCGCGGCAGATAGCGGAGTGGATGGGGTTTGGGGCGGAGGACAGGCTCTTGACTGTTATGCCGCTTTTTCATATGAACGCGGTTTCGGTTACGACGATGACGGCGTTGTACGCGGGCGGGTCTACGGTTATTGCGCCGAAATTTTCTGCTTCGAGATTTTGGGAGACAATTGAGAAATATAATGTGACGTCGTTTGGTTCGGTCGCGACGATGTTGTCCATCCTTTTATCTGAACCTGCGACTGGAGCGGCAAGCATCCCAGCTTGCCGAAGTCTTCGCTTCGCGATGTGCGGGTCGGCACCGGTGCCGGCTAAGGTGCTTACGCAGTTTGAGGAAACGTTTGGGGTGCCGGTGATAGAGGGGTATGGGCTTTCCGAATCGACGTGCCGGTCGACCTTCAATCCGCCGGATGGGCGGCGGAGGCCGGGGTCATGCGGGCTGCCGATCGGGAACGAAATGCGGGTCGTGGATGATAATGATGTGGACGTTGCGGATGGTAAACTTGGCGAGATCGTGCTGCGCGGGCCGAATGTTTTTAAGGGGTATTTCAAGAACGAGGCGGCGACGGCGGAGGCATTTCGCGGCGGGTGGTTCCATACGGGGGACATCGGTTATCGAGATGCGGACGGGTTTTATTTCATTGCGGATCGCAAATCTGACATGATCATCCGCGGTGGCGAGAATATTTATCCGCGTGAGATCGACGATGTTCTTTATCGGCATCCGGCGGTGGAGCATGCGGCGGTGATCGGGGTGCCGGATGAGCTTTATGGCGAGGAAGTGGCGGCGTTTGTTGTGTTGAAGGCGGGGGAGAAGGCGAGTGAGTCGGAGCTGGTCGAGTTTTGCCGGGAGCATCTGGCGGATTTCAAATGCCCGAAGACTGTGAGGTTTGTGGACGAGATACCGAAAGGGCCGACGGGCAAGCTTTTGAAGCGTGAGTTGAGTCGGATGTTTGGATAGCGGCTGGCGGCTTTCGTATTGTAAACTTAGCGTTTTATGGCACTTGGAATTGCAGTTGTGGGGTTGGGCGGTGCTGTCGGCACGACGATGGCGGCGGGGATCGAGCTGCTTCGGCAGGGTGCGATCGATAAGCGCGGGCTGCCGTTGGCGGAGGTCGATGCGGGGTTGGCGGCCTATGAAGAGATCGTCGTGGACGGCTGGGATCTGTTTCCCGAAAACCTTGGGACAGCGGCCGAGGGGCACGATGTTTTGACGCAAAAGCAATTTGTCGCGGCGGAAGCGGCCCTTAGCCAGATCACTCCTTGGCAGGCGGTTGGGGACACAGGGTTTTCGCCGCTGGTGGATGGTTCGAACAAGATCGCGGGTGCATCTCATCGTGCGGCTGTTGAGAAGATCCGTACGGATCTCGACGCGTTTAAGGAGCGGTGCGATTCGGTTGTTGTGATCAATCTTGCGTCCACGGAAAGGTCGGGGCGGGCGTTTCATTCGCTCGACGAGTTTGAACAGGCGCTCGACGATGACTCCCCGGACGTTTCGCCTGCGATGCTTTATGCATATACGGCGATAGCTAGCGGGGTGCCTTATGGCAATTTCACGCCGTCGCAGGCTGCCGATACGCCGGCGCTGATCGAATTTGCAAAGCGCGAGAGCGTGCCGATCGCGGGTAAGGACGGAAAGACGGGGCAGACCTTTATCAAGACGGTGCTCGCACCGGCGCTGCGTTCCCGCGGGCTGCATGTGGATGGGTGGTATTCAACAAATCTTCTTGGTAACCGGGACGGGCTGGCGTTATCAAATGAGGATTCGCTCGCGTCGAAGGTCGCGACGAAGCACGGCGCGCTGGAAGACATTCTTGGTTACCCGGTCGAAGATCACATCATAGACATTAAGTATTACCGGCCGCGTGGGGACGACAAAGAAGCGTGGGATAACGTCGATATTTCAGGTTTTCTCGGGCAGCCGATGCAGATAAAGGTGAATTTTCTGTGCAAAGATTCGATATTGGCGGCGCCGTTGGCAATAGAGGTGGCGCGGTGTCTGGACCGAGCGCGGCAGCGTGGTGAGGGCGGGGTACAGGAGCAGCTCTCCGTGTTTTTTAAATTGCCGATGACAGACGGGGGCAAGCCAGAACACCGATTCCACGTTCAAGAATTTGCGCTGCTAAACTGGTTGGGGTCCTGATCAAAGCTGCTGTAATTTGATAAGACGACGGGGATCGTTCCATTTCAATTCCATCTCTGCGGCGATGTAACCAAAGCTCGCCCATTGGTTCCCTTCTACGATCTTTTTGAAGATGGCCAGGGCCCTTTCGCGGTCACCGTTATAGAGAAAATAATTGCCGATACCGTAGCCAAGAGAAGCCGAGCCGAGAGTGTCGGCATCGCCGCGGATGGTGGCGAGGAGGTCTTCTGCTTTGGCCTCGCCTCGGTTTAATTTGATGAGCTGCAGGTAATCGGTGTTCTCGATCACTTCCATCTCGGCGGCGAACGGCTCAAGCACTTTGGCCGCTTCTTTGGGGTTACCCATGCGGCGAAGCGTCATGTAATGCCAATAGGCGGTAGCGACGCGCATGTCGTTATTCTTTGAGACTTTCTGCGCTTCCTTGTACGCGCGCAGGGCGTCTTTGTAGTCAGCTTTGAGATAGTAGGCGAGCCCCAGGTGATACCAGATGTTCGATTGAAGCGTGCTTGTGGGGAGGTTCTTTGCGTTTGGCAGCCCGTCGGGCTCGACCTCGTCGGGTTTGCCTTTGATGAGGTTTGCGGCGGCTTCGAAATCTTTGATGGCATCGTCGAAGCACCGGAGCGTGAGATAGCGATGGCCCCGATGACGGAGGATGCGGGCATCATTAGGATATTTTTCGCGGCCAATGGTCAGCGCCTCAATCGCGTCGTTGTAATGGCCGAGGTAGCCTTCGCGGCGGGCGTACCAAATGAGGTTGTCGGCGGAGGATTCGCCTGCGTAATTGCGCGCCGCTAGTTCGAGATCGCGGGAATATTGGAACGCGACATTGTTCGGGAGTTCGGGGCGGACGGGTTTTGCATTCTCAGCACACGTCGATGTATATCCTGGTACGGCGGCGAACAATAGAAAAGCAACACTGAGTTCAAACTTCATGGTGTGAATAATAGCAGATAATCCAAATGAGCGACTATCGGCGGGAGGGCCTTTTGCGTTTGGCCACGCATCGCGTAAGAATAAGCAATCAGGATAATTAATGGTGTCTAAAACGTAAATTATGACGTTCACAAAATTAAGTTTTTCGCTTCCGGAATCGGTGGAATCGCAATTGGCCAAAGCGGTTGAGGAATGGGAAGCGTCCGCGTCGACCGGGCGCATATGGCGAAAGGATGCGGCTGTGTGGACGGGCTCAGGCGAAGACAGATGGCTGGGGTGGCTTGATATCGCGGCGGAAGAGCTGGCCAAACTGGACGAATATCGGGACCTGCGTGAGGACGTGGCGGCCGCGGATTTCGCTGAAATTGTGCTGATGGGGATGGGCGGGTCGTCGCTGGGTCCGGAGGTGCTTGCGATGACCTTTGGGGTTGCGAATTTTCACATTTTGGATTCGACCGTGCCGGCGCAGGTATTGGCGGTAGAAGAGCGTCTTGACCTTGCGAAGACGCTGTTCATTGTCGCGAGCAAATCCGGCACGACGCTGGAGCCGAACTGCTTTATGCGTTACTTCTTTGAACGCGTTTCGGGGGTAGTCGGTGCGGATGCGGGGCGGCAGTTCATTGCGATAACGGATACGGGTTCACAGTTGGAAGCGGAGGCTAAGTCGCAGAACTTCCGCAAGATAATTTACGGCAAGCCCGACGTCGGCGGTCGCTTTTCGGCTCTGTCGCCGTTCGGTATGACACCGGCAGCATTGATGGGGCTGGACGTTGAGACGATCTTGCGCCGTGCTGCCGCGATGGCGGATGAGTGCCGGAACGATCGGGTTGAGGAAAACCCCGGAGCTCTGCTCGGTTTGATCCTCGGCGTCTGCCATGCGGCGGGGCGGGATAAGCTGACGATCTTTGCGTCGGATGAGCTTGGGTCGCTGGGGGCGTGGCTTGAACAGCTGATTGCGGAATCGACGGGAAAGAGCGGCGTTGCGATCATTCCGATAGTCGGCGAAGAGCCGCAGCCGACAGTGAGTTATGGCAGCGACCGTGTTTTTGTTGACATAAGGCTCGACGGAACCAACGGCGAGGACGTCGATCTGAGTGCGTTGCGGGCGGCGGGACACCCGGTGCTGCAGATCGAAGTTGCGGAGATCGCGGACATCGGAGCTGAGTTTTACCGCTGGGAATTCGCGACGGCGGTTGCGGGTGCGGTCTTGGGGCTGAACCCTTTCGATCAGCCGGATGTCGAGGCCGCCAAGGTCGAAACGCGCGAGCTGACAGATAAATTTGAACGTTACGGGAAACTGCCCGATGAAACTGCTTTTTTTGAGTCAGACGGGATCTCGTTGTTCGCTTCAGAGAGCTACGCCGCCAAGCTCCGCGAGATGCTGGATGAGCCGAGCGTGACGGAGTATCTATCCGCGCATATCGCGAACATTGAGGACGGCGATTATTTCGCGGTGCTTGCGTACCTCGAAATGAACGCAGCCAATACCACTCTGCTCCACGAAGTTCGCACGCGCGTTTTGGAACGGCGACTGGCGGCGACGTGTTTAGGGTTTGGGCCGCGGTTTTTGCACTCGACCGGACAGGCGTACAAGGGCGGTCCAGACTCGGGCGTGTTTCTGCAGATCACGGCGGATGTTGCGGGGGATGTGCCGATACCCGGACGCAAGTACAGTTTTGGCATCGTGAAAGATGCTCAGGCGAGGGGCGATCTGCAGGTTTTGGTCGATCGCGGAAGGCGAGCGTTGCGGGTGCATTTATCCGGAGATATCGAGGAGCAGCTTGAAAGGCTTTCGAAAATGGTGCAGGTGGTGTGGCCGGAATAGCGGCTAGTTCAGAGCTACAAAGTCGACGCCGGTCAGATCTTCTAACACCTCACGCAATACCTCAGACGGGGTGAACCGGTGGCGTTTGGCAGATGCACGGATCAGATAATTTTCGCCTGATTTGATGCCGGCGAACGAGTAATGCCCAAACGGGCCGGTTACTGCGGTTACGGTCGTACCATTCATGTCGGTGACGGAAATGTGAACGCCGCCTATACCACGGCCTGCTGCATTGGTTACTCGGCCGCTCAGTTCGACCGGTGCTGATGTCGCATCAAATATCCGTATGCCACTGGCTACCAGCGAGAATGTCGCGTCGATGCCTCGCGTTTCGAGAATGGCGTCCTGATTTACCTCGGACGCGACGACCTCGATCGTCCATAGCCCCGGTTCGGGCGTCTCGATGAACACGTTCTCGACCGTGTCTACCGTATTCTCACTGCCGCCGGGCGATGACCACATTCCGCCGCCGACCCCTAAGCCATGGTTACCCCAGTAGACAACTCCCGTCGGTGAGATAAGCTTTAACGACAGATCATTGACGCGTGCGACCGATGCTGAGGGGTTGCCCATCGGGTCCTTATACACCATCGTCACTTTGAGCGGCAATCCTGCTTGCGGCGTTATGGCGAATGATCGCGATTCCAACGCTTGCAACTCGTGCTGCTCATCGACGATCAGCATGTTGTTGCGCAGGTTATAGAGGTTCTCGACATTCGCACGGCCCCAGCCTTGACGTTCTCGGAACGTGTCGGTGCCGGCTATGGTCATATCCCATTGGATGGCTGTGTTGATCATCACTGCCTTTGCGGTTGAGGCACTCGGTCGGCTGTCGAAAACTGTTGCTCCGGTCGTGTTGCGGAACAGTCCGTGATGCCACATTTGGAAGAATAGACCAAAGTGTCCTGCTGTTATCGGCGTCGCCGCGCTCGTACCGCCGAAGGCGTTGATATACGCCATATCACCGGATCTGTGAGGAGCTAGGATCGCATCGTAGAAATGTGCAAGATCGGGCTTTATCCGTCCGTCAGCTGCAGGGCCGACGCTCGAGCCGAAATCCCAGCGGTCGTCATCCGTGCTTGCGGTACCCCAATGGTTAATGCCGCCGACCGACACTACGTTCTTAGCCCATGCTTGCGGCCGCGACCATTGGTTCCCGTTATTGCTTTGAGACTGAAGGATAACGATGTCGTTGAGAAACGCAATGTCGTCGAGCTCTGCGGAAAGCGGGTTGTAAACCAAAGTCGCCGCACTTCCCCAGCTGTTCGATTGAAAGACTGCGTTGTATGGCGATGTTAAGAGCCGGTCCGTGTGAACGTACCGGTTCGTTAGATAATCAAGACTTGCAAATATGCCCTGAGCCTCGGGCAGCATGCCGCGGCCGACCGGGTTCCCCGTTCCGCGGCCGAACACGATGCCGTACGTCGACGTGCCGTGATTGAAGCTGTCTTCGGTGTTCAGCGAATTGTGAATCAGCGGAGTAAGCCCTGACTGGAAATCGACATGAGTTTGGCGCAGCTCATTGTCGAGCACCTCGCCGCGAACACCTTCGCCGCGATAGCCCATCGTGACTTCTAAGAAATCAGCACCGCCGGTGGAACGGACAACGTCCATGTCGAGTTCCGGCGCCGACCATTCATCGATGAACATAACATTGGGGTCGTGTGCGGCCTCTATCAGCTGATCGGCGGTCAGGGTCGCTTCGATGCGAAAGCCTTCTGGGATCGTGTTGTCGATACGACCGCCGTTGCTGACGATGCGAGCGGCGGTTCGGCCCTGCATAGACGGCCCGCGCTCGAGGAGCATTACGTTGTAGCGTTGGCGGCTGCGTCTATTGGCGTTAGCTTCTGAGGCTAGTTCCCTCGGCATCTTGTATGCGGGCTCGTATTTGCCAACCCAGCGGACGAACGGGAGATGTTCGATTTGCGAACGTAATCCATCGGGCAGATGAACGATGTGAGCCTGTTCGGGCAGATAGAAATAGACCTTACCGCCGAGGTTACGGATCGCTTGGCGGTACTCCTCTATCGGCTGAGTGACGAATTGGACGATGTATGCGCCTTCGCCGTCGTAAGCCTCGTCGCCCGCTGTGAGGTGTTCAGGTGTCGCGGGTGTTTCGGTTTGCGGATCGAACTCGCCGTAAAGAAGCTTGATCTGGACGCCACCGGTGCGGGCTTTCCCAACACTGTGGCCGTCGAGGCTTAGCGTGTATTTTGTTACGGGGCCCTCCTGTTTGAGCTCAGTCCAGACGAACGCTTTCGCGGGTGAACGGTCGAACGAGATCATTCGCGCGTCGTTGATTTGATCATTTGTGGAATGAATAACACCGAAGGAATCGGTGCGAAGCACGGTCTTGTTGCTTTCGCGCACGACCGTCAATCGGTCTGCCTTGGAAGCCGCAACGGGTGACGACATGCCAACAAAACCGAACACCACTGCACCAATAAGCGCAGCGGCGAACAAGACCGCAAAAATCGTTAAAACTCTTCTCATCCGGGGGAACAAGTACAGTAATTACAGACTATACTGCAATCTGTCAGGCATTACACTAAAAAAATCGGTCAAATTGACGAGGTTTTTCTCCCTCTGATCGGCCAGCCGCCGGGCCGGGGAACTCGAATAAAGAGCCAATGGTTAAGACTTCGAAGTGTTTTCTTCAGGAAGTTTGGAAAGCTTCGAGATACTTAACACCGGCCCCGGTATTGAATAACACAACCTTTTCGCCGTGTCTGACGGCTCCATCGGCCATCAGTTGTCGAAGGGCCGGCAGGCAAGCGGCTCCCTCGGGTGCACAGAAAAGCCCTTCGGCCGCGCCGATCTCGCGGGTTGCACGGATCAGCTCCTCATCAGTTACTGCAAGCGCGGTGCCGCCGGAGGCTCGGAGCGCGTCGAGGATGAGGAAGTCGCCGACTGCCTTTGGCACGCGGAGTCCTGAGGCCACGGTCGCGGCGTTGGGGAACTCGTCGGCGAAGCGTTCGCCCGCCTCGAAGGCTCGGACGATGGGGGCGCAGGTTGCCGATTGCACGGTGACCATTCGCGGGCGTTCAAGGCCGATCCAGCCGAGCTGTTGCATTTCATCGAACGCCTTCCACATTCCGATCAGACCGGTGCCGCCACCGGTGGGATAGATGATGACGTCGGGCAGCTTCCAATCTAGCTGCTCGGCAAGTTCGTAGCCCATCGTCTTTTTTCCTTCGAGGCGGTAGGGCTCTTTAAGCGTTGAGACGTCGAACCAGTCCTCGGCATCCTTACGTTCGGCAACTATTTTGCCGCAATCGCTGATAAGGCCGTCGACGAGTGTGACGTGCGAGCCGACCTGTTCGCACTCGACGATGTTTGCACGGGGCGTGTCTGCGGGCATGAAGACGTGCGCTTCCATCCCGGCCCGTATGGCGTAAGCGGCCAGTGCGCCGCCAGCGTTCCCTGCCGAAGGAACTGCTACTTTTGTAACGCCTAGTTCTTTCGCCATCGAGATGGCTGCGGTCATGCCTCGCGCCTTGAAGCTCTGCGTGGGATTTTGGCTCTCGTCTTTTATGTAGAGGTCGATATCGAACGGCAGGATATCCGCGAGCCGATGAGCGCGAAGGAGCGGAGTCCAGCCTTCGCCAAATGAGACGACGTTCTCCGGCGACGAGACCGGCAGCAGTTCGCTATATCGCCAAAGGCTCGGCTCGCGTTCCTTAAAGGCGGAAGGAACAAGAAAACGGCCGATCGCATCAAGGTCGTAACGGACGAGAAGCGGCCTCCCGCACTCCGTGCACAGATTATGCAGACGGCCGGCGGGATAATGCGCAGCACAAAGCGAACACTCAAGATGGGTTACATACATTGGGTGTTAGTTTATCGATTTGTCTTCGTTTTAGAAATTGTCGGGTACTAGTTAGAAAGCATCGGCTTGAGTTCGCGGTAGATGTTTTCGGTCATTATGCGAGTACCCTCGGCGTTGGGGTGGATGCCGTCGGCCTGGTTCAATTCGCGCTGCATTGCGACGTTCTCAAGAAGGAACGGCAGATATGCGACGTCGTATTCCTCGGCCAGGTCCGGGAAGGCATTCTGATAATCGCGCTGGTAATCAGCTCCCATGGCGGGCGGTGCGAGCATCCCGCAGAGCAGGACCTTGACGTTCTTAGCCTTTGCTTTTTCGATGATCTTGCCGAGGTTATCTTTCATTCGGTTGACGGGCATCCCTCGGAGGAGGTCGTTCGCCCCGAGTTCGAGGATCAGGATATCGACGTTCTCACGCTCGAGAACCCAGTCGACGCGCTCAAGTCCGCCGAGGCTTGTGTCGCCGGAGACTCCTGCATTTATCACTTCGTAGTTATAGCCGTCAGATTTGAGCCTTTCTTGTAGCAGATACGGATACGATTCAGACTCAGCAAGGCCGAAACCGGCTGTGAGACTGTCGCCAAGTGCGACGATCTTGGGGCTATTGGCGGACGTTTCCGGGTAAACGAGCGGGCGGTTTACGTCATAGGTCCCCGCATCTGTGAATCCAGAGGCGGAGCAACCCGCGGCGATAAACGCGAGAAAGCTGAAACTTATAAACGCTGTGATTCGAATAATATGACGCATACTTGGCATAATTGAGATGCAGAACAATTTGAAACTGTTTATCGCTTTTTCGCAAGACCCCTATTTCGCCGCAATCCTCTGTCGGCTTTGTCCAACTGAGACGCCGGACGGTTATAATCATCGCATATGATCCAACTTTCGAACGTAACTAAGGTCGTTCGTTCAGGCACGGACGACCTTACTATCTTGTCTGACGTCTCGCTGCATATACCGGACGGTCAGTTTGTCGCACTAACGGGTGCGTCGGGCAGCGGAAAGTCGACGCTGCTCGGGTTGCTTGCGGGGCTGGATGCGCCGACCACGGGGAGTATCGTTGTCGACGGGGATGAGATCACGACAATGAGCGAAGACGGACTTGCGGACATCCGTAGCGAGAAGATCGGGTTTATTTTTCAAAGCTTTCACCTGATTCCGAGTCTGACGGCGTTTGAGAATGTGCTGATCCCGATGGAGATCCGCGGGGCGAAGGACGCGAAGCAGCGTGCCGAGAAGCTTTTGCAAGATGTTGATCTGACGAACCGCGGGCATCATTATCCGACAGAGCTTTCGGGCGGCGAACAGCAGCGAGTCGCGATCGCGCGTGCGTTTGCGAATCGACCGAAAATCCTGCTTGCTGACGAGCCGACAGGCAACCTTGATTCGAAGAACGGCGCACACATATTTGAGCTAATGACGAATTTGCACAAGCAGAATGACGTAACGCTCGTGCTGGTCACGCACGATCATTCATTGGCAAGTCAGGCGCAACGTCAGGTGGTGTTGAGGGACGGCCGCATCGTAAAGGACGAATAGCGCGAAGATGAATTTTATCGTCAATCTGACCCTTCGCGAGATCCGTTCGTCTTGGCGGCGGCTGCTCTTTTTTTTCCTGTGCATCGCGCTCGGCGTCGGTTCGGTGGTGGCGCTTCGCTCCTTGATCCAGAACCTGATGCAGGCAGTCGGTACCGACGCACGCGCTCTGATGACGGCAGACCTTGAGATCAGTTCGACGAATGATTTTTCGCCGAGTGATATTGAACGCGTCCAATCCGTGATCGCAGGTTCATCAATCATTGAGGCACGGGACGAGGCGATCACTACATCGTCGATGGCGCGGCCTGCCGACCTTTCAAACGAGACTCTGCGGATGGTCGAGTTGAAAGGAGTTCAGCCGCCGTTCCCGCTGGTCGGCGATTTTCAGCTGGATGGGGGTCGGCCGTTCGAACACCGGCTGCTTGAGAATAACGGTGCTGTTGTTGCGCGCATATTGCTCGAAGATCTCAATGTTAAGGTCGGCGACCGGATTGTGATCGGCGAGGGCGAGTTCGAGATACGCGGCAGCTTTGACCAGGAACCGGGCGGGTCGAGCGGCTTTCGTCTCGGGGCGCGTGTGTTCATTGAAAAGCGCGCGTTCGACGATGCCGGCCTGACGCGCAACGCCAGCCGGCTACGACACCGGATTCTCTACCGTACGTCCGACAATCCGACAGCTTTGGTGGCAGAGCTACGCGAGGCTCTGCGTGGAACGACGGTGACGGTCCGCACGTATCGTGAGTCGCAGGAGCGGATGAGCGAGCAGTTTGCGCGGACCGAGAATTACCTCGCGTTAACAGGGCTCTTGATCCTGGTGCTGGGTGGCGTCGGTGTGTGGAACGTATCGCGTGCTTTTGTTGAGCAGAAGCGCAAGACGGTGGCGGTACTCAAATGCTTGGGTGCAAGCGGGAATAAGATCATCGTCGTTTATCTGCTGCAGATCCTGGTGCTCGGGCTGGTCGGAAGTTTATTCGGCGTTTTGCTGGCGCAGGGGGGGCTATATCTCATCAGGGCTCAGTTCTTTGCAGAGCTACCGGAGAACATGAGCTACACCGTTGCCCTCGGGACCGCGCTGCAGGGGATCTTGCTGGGCGTGATGATCTCGATGCTGTTTTCCGCATTACCGCTGCTGCAAGTGCGGAACATCAAACCGCGGCTGCTTTTGAGGGACGAGAGCAACGCGACCTTCCGCAGACTCGACCCGGCGAAGTGGCTCATCGGTGCGGTGAGCCTTGCCGCGTTGCTGGGGGTCGCCGTGTGGCAGGCCGGATCAGTGAGAGTTGGTGCGGCGTTTCTTGCCGGACTCGCACTGACATCTATTTGCTTATATGTCGCGGCAGTCGTATTGATGTGGGCCCTGCGGCGGTTTCGGCCTGCGAGTTCTTTTGCGGTTCGGCAGGCGATCAACTCACTGTATCGACCCGGGAATCAGACGCGGGTCATTTTGCTCGCGGTCGGGCTCGGTGCTTTTGTGGTGCTGGCGGTTCAATCGATGCAGACGAACCTAGTTCGCGAGTTCGATTTCTCGCGAAACCAGCGACTGCCGACGTTGTTCTTTATTGACGTTCAGAAGAGCCAGATCGGCGAACTTGCGTCGTTGATCGAGGCGAGGGTTGGTGAAAACCCGGAGACGACACCGACGGTTCGCGCACGGATCGCTTTTTTGAACGGCAAGGCACTCGATTTTCAGCAAGCTGAGGTGCGACAGCAGCAGGGGCAGATCGGAAGGGAGTTTGCGGTTACGTATCGCCAGAACTTGGATATAAACGAAACCGTGGTCGCGGGTCGCTGGTGGCAGGAGGGCGACGAGACGCCGGAGGTGTCGGTCGAGGAAAGCATGGCCAGGCGGTTAAAGGTTGTGCCGGGTGATTCGATGACGTTCGACATTTCGGGCCGGCCGGTGACGGCACGGATCGCGAATATTAGGAAGCTTGATCTGCGGAACACACGCACTGCGTTCATCTTTGTCTTCAAGCCCGGGGTTTTGGAGGATGCTCCGCAGAGCTTTGCCGCGACGGTTCTGAGCCGAATCGGGCCGACCGAGCGTCAGCGGCTTCAGCGCGAGGCGATAACAAGCTTTCCGAACATTCAGATATTCGACGTTGCCGACATCGTGGCGACTGTTCAGAAGCTGGTCAACAACTTCGTGCTTGCGATCTCGTTTGTGGGCACGTTCGTTATCCTGAGCGGGATACTCATCTTGATCGGTTCCATCGCTCTTACGAAATCGCAGCGGATCTATGAGAATGCGATCTTGAAAACACTAGGGACGCGGCGAATATCGCTGGCGGCAATTCTGCTGGCAGAATATGGATTGTTGGGCGTGATCGCGGGGGTTATCGGTGCGGGCTTTTCGGCGGCGCTATCGTTCACCGTCAGTAGGTTTATATTGGATATCTCGTGGACGTTAGATCCGATGCTTTACCTCATCGGGATAGCTGCGACGGCGTCGGTGGTGATGATAGTTGGTGCGGCTGCAAGCTTTGATGTGCTGTTCAGAAAACCGCTAGCGACGCTTCGATCACAGTGATCACTTCCCAGCCGGGTCGAACGGGTGTGAGGCGAGCACAGCACGCATATTGACCTGACCGAGAAGCGTTTCGAGATAAGCGGCGAATCGATGAAGGACCGGCACGAGGTCCTTCTTTTCGTTAGTCGACAACACCTCTTCGCTGAATCGCTCGACCGTTTCCTGGTCCTTGAAGAAGAGGAACGTCACGGGTTCGGCGAGGAACTCTTCCAGTGACTTCCGAAGATTTGCGACCAGCTCTTCTGACGGTTCCTGCTCTGCGGCCTGCACTAATCTGAGCGATTTCCAGAGTGCTTCGCGAAGCACGAGAGAACGCTGCAGCTTCGTCTTGAATTCGGGGAACAACTGCGCGATGTCGATGCCGGGCTGGCCGAGCCGTGCGAATCCTGCCAGGATGTGACGGAAACTGTCGTTGAGAAGCTCGTAGGCCGTTTCGAATTTTGCGTAGACAGCGGGCGTCGGGCGAATGTCGATCACACCGGCGAGTTCCTGATCGAACGCCTTTTTTAGCTCAAGCGACATCGTGTAAGACGTGCCGTCGAGCAATCCGTAAAGTTCGGCCTCTTCATCGGAGTGCCGTGCGAGACGGTTGTTGATGAATCGGATGAGATCTTTCGCCTGATAGTTGACGCTGTAAAAAACGGGCAGCATCGGTTTGAGCGGCACGTCGTCGCCCAGCGCCCGGCCGATAAGCCGAAGCGAACGGAGAAGCCAAACGAAGCGCGGGACCAGCTCGCTGAGATCGGCACGGTCGGCTTCTGCGATCGCGGCGCTGTTCAAGACGTTGCGCAACGCTTCGGGCAGTTTTTCCAGGTCTTCGGGATCGCGTACGCGTAGCGATTTGATGTCGAGAGCAGATAAGCGATTGAGCAGGCCTTCGCGGAACGCGTTCCATTCGTCGAAGCGAAGCGGGGCCGCACGCATCAGAGCGTTGCTGGCGACGATTCCCTGCTTGATCTCTTCGAATAATTTGGAAAGACGTTCGCGATAATGCTCGGACGCGTAGTCGGGGTCATCCCCAACGGCGACACTTAATGAGAACAGGGCGTCCGAACAATTTAGAAGGCTGGAATAGACGATGCGGAGTTCACGCGACCAGTCCTTACCGGTCGAGACGCGGGCGAGTTCGCTGCCCTGCATGGGGCTGAGAAATCGGATGATGCCATCAACCTGCACTAGCAATTCGAAGCTGAGCTCGGGGGCACTGCTTCGATCGGGAGCGGCGGCGAGGTCGCGCTCAAACTCCTGTGCGTCGAATACAGTTACAGGCGCCGTGACGAGTGGTGATTCGGACATTTTGGGTCGATCAAGTTAACGGATACGGAACGGATTAGGAAAGACGGCGGAATGCCGTGCTTTTCATTTATACTATTTATCATACGGCGTATGCAATTCTTTTAGCGGACGCGGGGTTTCAGTGGAAATTTTGCTTGCAACAACTAATGTCGGAAAGATCCGCGAGATCAAAGCAATGCTCGTGCGCCCTGACCTTGAGATCGTCGGCCTCGCGCGGTTTCCGGATGTCAGCGACGTGCCGGAAACCGGTGAAACGTTTCTCGACAATGCTCGGCTAAAGGCGATCGGCTATGCAACGCAGACGGAACTTATGACCGTTGCGGACGATTCCGGACTCGAGGTCGCGGCGCTCGGCGGCCGGCCTGGGGTCCTGTCTGCGAGGTACGGCGGGGTCGAGATGCCCTACTCGGAAAAGATGAAGCTGCTGCTTGGCGAACTTGGCGATTCGCATGACCGCTCGGCTCGTTTCGTTTGCGCGATAGCAGCGGCGGATGCGGCGGGCAGGATCATGTTTGCCGAGGAGGCATATTGCGACGGCACTATCGCCCACGAACCGCGGGGCTCGGGCGGATTTGGATACGATCCGATATTCGTGCCTGACGGATATGAGGGAACTTTCGCGGAACTTGCGGACAGCGTTAAACAGGAAATCAGCCATCGAGCGCGTGCGGTTCGCTTATTTATTCGATTTTTACAGGATAATAATGCGATTTGACTTGACCAACGTGTGGTTCGCTTGTAAACTTCGACACTTGAGATTCGGTTCTCATTCACATATCACGGGGCGTAGCACAGCCTGGTAGTGCGCACGGTTTGGGACCGTGAGGCCGCAAGTTCGAATCTTGCCGCCCCGACCATCAGGCTGGCTTGAAAATCAGGATCTTTTGCCCGCAAGTTGAAATGTAACCGCCGGCAAATCAACTCCACTTATCTAATTCACAACATACCTTGGAGGTAAATTAAAACTATGGCTCGTATGACACAAACGGAGATCATCAACAATCTCGCTGAATCAACAGGATTGAAGAAAACAGAGGTTAAAGGACTTTTCGATACGCTGGCTGACCTTGCCACCAGCGAAGTTAAAACTAACGGCGAATTTACGATTCCCGGCTTTGGAAAACTAAAGAAGTCGCACCGCAAAGCTCGTGACGGACGCAACCCCGCCACCGGCGACGTTATCAAGATCCCGGCGAAAACCACTGTAAAATTCACGGTTGGTAAAGCAATGAAAGATGCTGTTGCTTAACCATTCGAATTGATCTCTGGTCAAAAAACGAGCCGGCGGAGCATTAAGCTTCGCCGGCTTTTTCTATCCATCAAAGTTTCTTGAGAAAAACCTCTAAAACGCAAAAAAAAGTGATGACTTTCTCATAACATTCTGTTAATATCACAATATAGCGTTAGAAGCCGTTTGAACCCCCCAATATATCAGCAACTTAATGGTTGGCAGTTTCAACTAATTGATATAGGAAAGTTACAAAGAAGAGTACGGGATATCTACTTTTCGGGGCATTCTTCGTTTTGAGCGCTATATGTTAGGTAGAAAACCATACGATAAGGAGACACTAAAAGTGGCAGCAGCTAAGCAAATGACACTGCAGGACAGAATCCTGCAGATCGATCATATTCAGGCACGCCGTTTTTCAAAACTCAACGGCGATGCTATTGACATTGCGGCAGAAGGAATTATTCGACATCTGAGAGCTTGCGCTCGGATGGACGTAAATCCTGATGCTTCAGCCGTGCGAGAGATCATCGATGACGCATTAAATGGCCGACGGGTCTTTGCGGAAACGTCGAACGATCTACTTGCGGCAGCATAAGATAGAGTTATAATTTGGCAATAATATTGAACCGCCTGAATCTGGCGGTTTTTTTTCGTTTAAAATTCGTCGCTTGCGTCCGGATCGCGAAGCGTCGCACGATACAGCCGATATCTTCCCAAGTCCTCTCCCTCGTCGAGTTCAAACCATTTCCTTACGTTTACAAGGGGGTCGTTGTCAGAGATGCGCGCGACCAGAAAATCGAAAGAGTGCTCAGCCGCGTCGATATGAGAAAAGGCATTCGAGAACGCTTCGTAACGCTCAACCTCTTCGTCAACCTCAGCCAAAGTGAGCGGGCGTGCATCGGCCGACAGGGTCGCGTTGAATCGGTCCCAGCCGAAAAGGGCCATACACGCTTCGATGTTGGAGCAATGGCGAAGAGCCCCACGCAGCCAGTCCCCGTCGAGGTCGGAATAGTAGATCAGCTTGAAATAGCGCGTTTTGTTCTCTTCCCAATCACGCAGCCCAACGAATACATTTTGGTGACGTGCCCAGAGTACCGAATGGGGGGCGACGGTAGGCTGGCTGTCAGCTTGCAGCGGTTCTAAGTTTAGCGTCGAGACTCGTCGAGACTCGTCAATATCGCCGGCAGCGAGTTCGCGAAGCCGAAGATTTACGGGCATTGCGTCATCCCGAACTGCGTTCGCTCCATCCCAGAACTTTGTGGTCGCGACTGCTTCGTATCCGCCCCAGAGCGTTGAGCCGACCGCGAGGGCGACGGCCGCGGCGAGGGAAAGGTGACGCATCTCGGCGAATGCGTATTTGATCAAAAAGATCGCGGCGATAACGACGGCCGTCAGGACTACATAGTTTATGACGTAGTATTCGTAATGGAAGGGCTGAAGCGAGCGTCCCGTCAATATTTGTTGGTTGAAGACGAGTATCGGCGACAGTGCCAATCCCGCGAGAAAAGCGAGCACTCGCCGGTCGATCGTCGAACGGTGCGTAAGAAACAGAGCAGCGAGCCCGACCAAGATGATCGCGCCATAGATCTCAACATTACGGAACAGGTCCGGCTGCCGCGTGTACACGAGGAGCTGTGCCTTATCCATCATCTCGTTTCGCTGGGACAGCAGGTACACGTACGGGATCAGCATCAGCACGCAACCGACCCCGACCCCGACGAGATATTTCAGGTCTTCGGTCCGCCGTTCACTGTTAAAGATGATGGTGAAAAGAACAAGCCCCGCGAGTACTGCCCCGGCCGATGTCCATAGATAAAAGTAAGAGAATACGAGGACGGCAAAGCATGCTACAGACAGTGCACCCCAGACGAGCCTTTCTCGGAATCCTTCCGGCGTGATGCCCAGCCACAAGAAAAGGAAAAAGCTGAACATAAACGGGAACGACATGCTCGGGATGTGCCGCCGCAAGAACGGGAAATATGGGTACGCCGTGCCGCCGTCGAAGAGCGAGTTAAAGGCACCAAGGCCGCTGATCGCGGCTGCACCGGTCAGCACCATGAGCGCGCCCGCGAATGCCCACAGGGCCTCGCGGGTGATCGAAAAAATGAGGAGGAAAACGGCAATGGCGGTGAAAAATGCCGACACGACAGATATCACGGGCATCACCTCCCAGGCTCCGTAGCCCAATACCGCGGCCATCCCCGCTGCCATGTAGGCGGTCGCGAACTGGATCGAGAACAGGGATTCGGGCTGCGGCGTGTCGGGGGAATGGTCGCGGCCCGTATAGGGATCGTTGCGGCGGCCGCGGCCGTCGATCAGGGCCTGCAGATAAGAGCCGTATGCCATCTCATCGAGGTCATATGTCGCAAAGGCACCATTAAACTCGGCTCCGCGACGCGACTCCAGACGCATCTGCGGATAGATGGCGAAAATGCTGACTATGATCCCCGCAAGCAACGCGAGTATGATCAGGGAACGGGCCATAAGGTGTCTGTGCTCTTGGCTGGAAACGGACGGCAGGAGATGCCACGACTTTCATTTTCTAACATTCGGCAGCGCCTGTCGAATTGATTGATTCGTGATGCGTTTGTCATGGACCTTTCGCGTACGTAGAATCATTTAATATGAGTCTTAAAGATACGATAACAGCCGACATGACGGCGGCGATGAAAGCTAAGGATTCGGAGCGGCTGGGCACGCTTCGAATGGTGAAATCGAGTTTGATGAACCGGCAGATCGAAAAGGGTTCGGAGTTAACGGATGAAGAAGTGCAGAAGGCGCTTCAATCCCTTGTGAAGCAGCGCCGGGATTCGATAGAACAGTATGAAAAGGCCGGGCGGAAAGAATTGGCCGAAAAGGAAGCTCTTGAGATATCGCACATCGAGGCATATTTGCCGCAATCGGCTTCTGCCGATGAGATCGCGGCGGCCGTTGACGAGGCGATTGCAGAAACGGGAGCGTCGTCGATGAAGGATATGGGCTCTGTGATGAAGGCGGCGCAGGCGAAATTTGCGGGAAAGACGGTGGACGGCAGAGCGCTCAGCGAGGCCGTGAAATCAAAGCTTTCATAGGCGAAAGGGCGGGATCTGTTCGGATCCCGCCCTCAATCTCTAGCCGCTCAGCCAATTACCCGAAAATATTTCGGACCTTGTCCATAAACGACGCGTCGGAAAAGTCTGTGTCTTCTACATCCGCCAGCTTTTCGAGCAGCTTTCGCTGTTCTTTTGTGAGCGATTTGGGCGTGATCACGGTGACGGCGACGAATAGATCGCCCTTTCCGCGGCCGCCGAGTGCAGGCATTCCTTGAGATTTGATGCGAAATACCGTACCGGTCTGCGTTCCTGCCGGGATCTTTAATTCTTCATCGGCGTCCAAGGTCTTAACCTTGATCTCTGCTCCCAACGCAGCCTGGCCGAACGTGATAGGGACCGCTGAATAAAGATTGGCACCCTGACGTTCGAATGTTTCGTGCTCGGCAACATGGATCACAACGAAGAGGTCGCCGGATTGACCGCCGTTAACACCGGCTTCGCCCTCGCCGGATACGCGAAGCCGCGAACCGGTCTCGACGCCTGCGGGTATCTTGATCTCAAGCGATTTTTCCTTTTCGATCCGACCGTCGCCGCCGCAATCTTTACACGGGTTGCGAATGATCTGGCCCTTGCCTGCGCAATTCGGACACGTCCGCATTACGCTGAAAAAGCCTTGCTGATATCGCGTCTGCCCGCTGCCTTGGCATGTGATGCACGCTTCGGGTTTGCTTCCCTCTTCGGCACCGCTGCCTTCGCAAGTCTCGCACTTTTCAAGGCGGGGGATGCTCAACTTTTCCTCTTTGCCGTTCGCGGCGTCTTCCAGCGAGATCTCAAGGTCGTAACGGAGATCGGCACCTCGCTGAACGCTGGAGCGGCGCCCCCCGCGGCCGCCGAACATATCGCCGAAGCCGAACATGTCGAATATGTCCTCGATATTTGAAAAGCCCGGATCGAACCCGCCTCCGCTGACACCGGAATGTCCGAAGCGGTCATAGGCCGCACGCTTCTGCGAATCAGAAAGCACGGAATAAGCCTCAGCGCATTCCTTGAAACGCTCTTCTGCGGTCGGGTCGCCCGGATTTTTGTCGGGGTGATATTTCACCGCCAGCGTTCGGTAAGACTTTTTGATCTCGATCTCGGTCGCGGTGCGCGACAGCCCCAAAACCTCGTAATAATCTCGTTTACTCATATCGTGAAAGGTGCCTAACTGAACCTCATCGTTCTGATGACGAACAAAGCGTCAGCCCACGCGAATGAACTGACGCTTCCTTAATTTTGCGACAACTAACGAAATTTCTCAAGCCGGGACTTAGACACCCGCCAGCAATGATTCTGTGATCTTGTTCGCGACCGCCTCAACCTTGTCAACGGCCTGTTTGATCTCGCTCAGATCGTCCGTCACCAGCAGATCTTCGGCCGCGTTAAGCGTGTCCATGATCTCACGCTGCTCGTCGGCAGAAAATCCGCGACCGAACTCGGCCATCGCCTTGCGTGCGTTTTTGACCATGCCGTCGAGGCGATTTTTATATGTGATGAGTTCACGCTCTTCACGATCGCGATCGACGGAGGTTTCGGCTTCGGTGATCAGGCGGTCGATCTCCTCAGGGGACAAACCGGACGACGGCATGATCTGCATCTGCTGCTCAAGCCCCGTCATCTTGTCTTGTGCCGAAACGTTCACGATACCGTTGGCGTCGATCTCAAAGCTTACGTCGATCTGCGGAACGCCGCGTGGCGCCGGCGGGATGCCGACGAGTTCAAATTTAGCAAGGCTGCGGTTTTCGCGTGCGATCTCGCGTTCGCCCTGCAGAATGTGGATCTCGACGGATTGCTGATTATCGACAACCGTCGTGAAGGTCATCGAGTTTCTGAGCGGAATACTTGAGTTACGCGGGATGAGTTTCACGTAGAGCCCTCCGCGGGTCTCGAGCCCGAGACTGAGCGGCAGGACGTCGAGCAGGACAATATCTTTGACATCACCCGTAAGCACGCCGCCCTGGATCGCAGCGCCCATTGCAACTACTTCGTCAGGGTTGATCTCTGCCGACGGTTCCTTGCCGAATACCTCGGTCACCGTCTTTAAGATCACAGGCGAACGCGTCTGGCCGCCGACGAGAATGACTTTGTCGATGTCGGAGGGCTGCAGCTTTGCATCCCACAGCGCCTTTTGGCACGGTTCGACAGACGCCTCGACGAGGTCCTGCACGAGTTCTTCGAACTTCGAACGCGAAAGCTCGGCGTTGATATGCTTTGGCCCGGTCGGATCCGCCGCGATAAATGGCAAGCTGATGGTCGTGTCCGTCGCAGTCGAAAGCTCGCACTTTGCCCGCTCGGCTGCTTCTTTCAAACGTTGAAGCGCCAGCCGATCTTCTGAAAGGTCGATGCCGTTGGCCGACTTGAAATCTTCTACGAGCCAGTCGATGATGCGCTGGTCAAAATCTTCGCCGCCGAGGAAGGTGTTGCCCGACGTTGACAGCACCTCGAAGACGCCGTCGTTGATCTCGAGTATCGAGATATCGAACGTTCCACCGCCGAGATCATAAACCGCGACTTTTTCGGATTTGTTCTTGCCGAAGCCGTAGGCCAGTGCGGCGGCCGTGGGCTCGTTGATGATGCGTTCGACCTCGAGACCGGCTATCTTACCGGCGTCGCGGGTCGCCTGACGCTGCATGTCATCGAAATATGCGGGGACCGTGATGATCGCTTCCGTGATGCGGTCGCCAAGGAATTCCTCGGCGGCCAGCTTTAGCCGCTGAAGCACGATCGCGGAGATCTCAGGCGGGCTGTAAACACGGTCGAGCACTTTGATATGAGCGTCTCCGTTTGGTGCCTCGACTATCTCAAACGGCACGGTTGAACGCATCTTCTCAACTTCAGGCGCGTTGTACTTCCGGCCGATCAAGCGTTTGACGGCGTACAGCGTATTCGCCGGATTCGTCACGGCCTGACGCTTTGCGATCTGCCCCACAAGCCGCTCGTCTTTGTCAGTGAAGCCGACGACGGACGGCGTTGTGCGGCCGCCTTCTTTGTTTGAGATGATCTGAACCGCACCGGTCTCGAGTACCGAGACGCAGCAGTTCGTGGTTCCCAGGTCAATTCCAATTACTTTGCTCATAACTACTTCCTTAGTTGTGTGGTCTTCGGGCGGGCCGGATCAGCCGGCATTTTGATCGGAGTGTTCGTCATGGTCGACGGCCTTTGAGACGGATTCTGCGGGGCGTGCGAAAGTCTCAAATTCAAATTCTGCGGGTTCGGGCGACGGTGCCTCCTTGGGCTCGTTCTTAGCCGCGGGGGCTTTCCAAACCTTTACCATTGAGTGCCGCAGAACGCGGTCGCCGACTCGATATCCGCGGATCAGTTCTTCGCAGATCGTGTTGTCGGGGTGCTCATCGGTTTCCTGCACGGCAACCGCCTCGTGGTAGATCGGGTCAAAAGGCTTGCCAACGGCGGCGATATGCTCGATACCCATCTCACCAAGAATCGATTCGAGCTGCCGTCCGACGAGCTCAATGCCGGTGAAAAACTGTGCAAATCCGGCATCTTTCTCTTCGGGCATATTGCCTGCAAAGTCGAGTGCCCGGTGAAGATTGTCGAGTGCAGGAAGCATTCGTCCGGCGAGGTCGGCCGCATGAGTATTTATCGACTCTGACCGCTCCCGCTCGGTTCGCGTGCGGTAATTTTCAAAATCCTTAGCTCGGCGCTGAGAGGTGAGGAATATCTCTTCCCGCTCGGTCTCGAGTTCGCCGACATAGCTTTTCAGCCGGTCTACCTCGTCGCCGAGCGCGGCCAGCTGTGCCTCGAGCCGCTTTTCTTTATCGGCAGCTGCCGGGGGTTCGACCGACTCAACTAGCTCTGCGACTACGACGTCGTCCTCGTGGTCTTCCTCGATTTCGATGGCCGGTTCGACCTCGATCTTGACGAATTCGGGATTTGCATCGTCGAAGGTTGTGGAGATCTCGAACGTCGTTTCCGACGTAATGTGGAGGTCCTTTTCTTTCTCTTCGAGTTCGCGAATAAAGTCGTCGACCGAGACAGCGTCGTCCGAGCCGTTATCGTCTTCCAGAACTTCGAGTTCTTCTATTTCCTGATTTTGATCCATTGTGAATAGAACCGGGGCCGGTTCGTGACTGATTAGTTATTAGAAACGTCTTTCGACATCATCTTTTCGAGGACATGGGCAACGTAGGAAACGATCGAGATCATTCGTCCGTATTCAATGCGGGTGGGGCCCAGCACGGTAAGTGTGCCGACCGCCGAGCTGTCGCCGATGCGGTAAGGTGCCGATATCAGCGTGCAGTTTTGGAGCGAGGGCGTGCGGTTCTCAGAACCGATCACGACCTGAACATCGCCTTTCTGAGATCGGTCGCGAGCGATGCATTCATTCAATATCTCGAGAAGCTTTGAGCGTTCGCCGATGGTGGAGAGGAGTTCGCGGAGCCTTTCAAGATCGGCGAAATCCCGCTTTGACAGGATGTTCGTCGTTCCCTCCACGTATACCTCACCCGGCATATCCAATTCGTCCTCAATACTTTGCGAGCAGAGGATTACAGCGGTCTCGAGCAATTTGTCAAAAAGTGCCTTCTCATCGTGCATCAGCTTCAGGATCGCCACGCGTATCTCCGATAGCGTCTTTCCAGCATATTCAGCGTTGAGATAATTGGCACATCGGTCAAGTTCTTCTTTACTGAACGAAACGTTCAATCTGATTATCCGGTTGTGCACCTGATTAGGCGGCGAGACCAGAACGACCAGAATTCGGTTGTCAGAAAGATTGACGAACTCGATATGCTGCAAGCGGTCGCCGGCAAGACTGGGCGAGACGACGATGCCTACATTATTTGAAAGAACAGAGAGAAGCTGGGACGTTCGCTCCATCAGCCGATCCGGCGTTTCGACGAGGTCGCTGGTCGATATGCCATACTCGTCGCCGATTCGGTAAAGATCTTCGTTGGAGATGCTTAGTACCCCAAGCAGATTGTCAACATAGAATCGATAACCCTTGTCCGTCGGAACGCGGCCAGCCGATGTGTGCGGCTGTTCGAGAAGGCCGAGGTCTTCTAATTCGCCCATGACGCCCCTGATCGTCGCTGAGCTAAGGCCGGGCGCTTCGGCAAATTTGTCTGCGATGGCCCTCGAACCCACAGGTTCGCCCGTA
The DNA here is from genome assembly GCA_041751195.1 of Pyrinomonadaceae bacterium. Classification (GTDB taxonomy): domain Bacteria; phylum Acidobacteriota; class Blastocatellia; order Pyrinomonadales; family Pyrinomonadaceae; genus OLB17. Next base: position 75,425 of record JBGSXX010000005.1, read on the forward strand.
ACAAAATGTTCGTTTATTACTGCCGAAAGGATCGTTTGGCCGCGAGAATCGGGAAAATTGCGGCTTTTCTCGATCTTTGGGTTTGGGGTACGAACCGGCATCTTATCAAGGCGTGTTGAAGCAGGCAGCATCCAGGCGGTATGCTCCTTTAATAAGGAATATCATTTTGCACGGATGCGTGTCAATAAATATTAGTTAAACTTTGATAAACACAGCAGAAATACGATCTTTTTACCACGAAGCCTTTCGTCGGCTCGACGGGATACGGGGCATTCCCCCAATAAATATCACGTTCTATCCATACGTCGGCATCAATCATACAATCAGAGTTAGAGACGGCGAGGTGCACGTACGCATCTCGGAATTGTGCCGGGATATGCCGGCCGCGGCGCATCAGGCGCTGGCGCTAATTTTGGTATCAAAGCTGTACCGCAAACGGCTTGCGCGGGGTGTGACTGAGCCTTACTCGGAATATATCAAATCCGATAAGATCCGTGAGCGATCGGTGGAGAATCGACGGGAGCGGGGCCGGAAAATGCTCAGCGGCACGCAGGGCGAGCATTATGATCTGAATGAGCTGTTCAACGATCTGAATGCGAAATACTTCGGCCGAAAACTGGCGAAGCCTGCGCTTTCGTGGTCTGCGCGCAAGACCTATCGCATCCTTGGTCATCACGACTCTACCCACGATGCTATTATCATCAGTCGCTCGCTGGACTCGGCGGAGACGCCTCGGTACGTGATCGAGTACGTGCTCTATCACGAGATGCTGCATGTGCATCATCCCACCGTTCATCACAACGGCCGGCGTTACAACCACACGGCGGCGTTTCGTCTGGACGAAGAGCGTTTCGAGCATTTTCATCAAGCTGAACGGTGGATCGAGCAGAACGTCCGACGGCTCAAACGTGCGGTGAAAAAGAAGAAGCGATGATCATTCGGCCGCGAATTGAGTGATGATCGTGCCGATGAGGCCGAACGTGGATGTCGTTTTGCGGTCGATGCCGTTTTTGTGAAAGCGGGTTTGGGTCATCCATTGGGCCCGGACATTCTCCGCTTTGCGTTGTGAAAGAACGTCGGCGACGAGTGATGCGGTGGTCGTGTCCGTGGCGACGGTGGCTGCCGCAGCTCTTGATGCAGCGAGCTGATCGATGAACGGACTCGCCAGCGGCTGGTTGCCGTTAAGCATGGCGACAGAACCGTCGGCGTCGCCGAGGATGAGCGTCGGGCCGTTGAATATTGCGCGCAAAGCGGAATCGTTCGAGGTCCATGAATTGGCGGTACCTAGTTGTTCGGCTGGTTTTGAGAAATCAAAGTCACCACCTAACCCTTCCCTGACCGCTGCCTCGTCCTTTACGGTCGCAACAACTAACATTCGTTCGCCTGCCTCATCAAGTCTTGCAGTGTAGATGACGGGTCCGATGCCGCTTAGAAAAGCTTCGGGTTCTTCTATCCCGTAGGGCTCGAACACGCTGTCCGCAAAGGCAACGATGATGTTGCCCGCCGCTTGATCGGTGAGCTTCGGTGCGGTGAGCATCACGCTGCGCCATGCCACGCGCGGGTCGCGGAGGTCGTAGCGTGTGACACTCTCAGTTGTGGCGGGAAAATTTCTCACGGGGTCACTTTCAGCATTGGCGGAAGGCACTAGTGTTTCGGAGAAAATCGCGGCGACTTCGGGGTTGAGGGTCAGGTTGAAGTTGTCCTCAATGCCGGCGCCGGTTTTGACGGCGGTCCATGTGAGTTCGCGTAGGGAGTTGCGTAGGAGCTCGGGCAGAATTCGCGCGATGAAGCTTTGCACGTCAGATTCTTCGCTCGAGCGTTTCGCCATGGTCACGCCGACGATATTCGCGAGCTGCGCCACGCCTTCGGTGGAAACGAAGCCGAATGCCAGGCGTTCCCCGCCGTTCGTGATCTTTGGATTTGCGAGCATGCTTTGCTGCTCGCCACTGCGGACTGCTAGGCACTTTTCGATCGCGGATTCGTCGTTGCCAAAGAACACGGCGCTGCCGATAACGAGAGCGTAAGCTTTTCGGCCGTCCTCGGCGGTCCACGCGTAGTATCGGCCGCCGTGCTTTTCTGATGTTTCGAGCACGGCCCCGCCGCCATAAGTGTCGTTGATAAAACCGCCGAGCTGTTCCTCAACAAAGCTGTTCACCTGAAACGTGTAAAACCCGGTTTCGGCAACCGCGACGAAACGCGGCTGAAATGTGAGGATCGAGTTCTCTTCGGTCACCGGCTGTTCAATGGTCTCGAAACCCGTGACCGCGACGCCGATCTGTATGCCGTCGATCGCTGACAGATTTGGGACTGTCGCAGCAGCCTGCTGGTATTCGGAATTGGCCGTAACGGCGCGGATCGCGGCGCCGAGATCACGCGATTCGAGATAGATCAGTGCGTCGGCCGGGAGGGCCGCTCGCGGGTCGATCGGGGTGGGGCGGCAGCCGGCGGCAAATATGGATAGTGCGAGGGCGAGCCAGATCGAGGCCTTGCGATATCTATAAGTTGTGGGTGTTGTGGTAAGATTCGGTTCCATGACGGACAGCATTTTTTCTAAAGATATCTTACAAGGCAAAGTTGCCTTTGTAACGGGCGGCGGTACGGGCATAACCGGCGGCATCGCTCGGGCTATGGCTGAACACGGCGCACGGGTGGCGATCACTAGCCGAAAAGAAGAGAATCTTTCGGCCATGAAGACCCTGATAGAGGAGAGTGGCGGCGAGTGTTTTGCGGTCGCGGCCGATGTTCGCGATTACGAAGCGGTTGAGAATGCGATCGCAAAGACTGTCGAGCATTTCGGCGGCATCGATATCGTTGTTAATGGCGCCGCGGGGAATTTTTTGTGTTCGGCAGACCAGCTTTCGGCGAACGGATTCGGAACGGTGGTGGACATCGACACAAAGGGCACCTTCAACGTGTGCCGTGCCGCGTTTGAGCATTTGAAAAGTTCGCAGGGGCAGATCTTGAATATATCGGCGACGCTCCATTATCTGGCGACGCCCATGCAGATACATGTGTCCGCGGCGAAGGCCGGCGTCGACGCGATAACGCGGAATTTGTCGGTGGAGTGGGGACGGCATGGCATCAGGGTGAATGGGATCGCGCCCGGACCGATCGAGGATACTGAAGGCATGAAGCGGCTTTTGCCCGAGCCGCTGAAAGAGAAAATCACAAAAAAGATCCCGCTCGGTCGGTTTGGGCGGATCAAGGATATAGAAAATGCTGCGCTTTTTTTAACGTCCGACGCTGCCGGCTATATCAACGGCGTCACGCTAGTTGTCGATGGCGGGCAGTGGCTGTTAGGAACGAGCCTGGCGTAAGGGTCAGTTAAGGCCTTCGACCGAGAGCGTTTCGAAATCCGGCGAAGGCTTATCGAGCATCGCGCGTAGAACGAGCATCTTTGCGAGGACACGCGTTTCGGGCCGGTCGAACCGGTTGGTCAGGGCCGCCATCTTGGCAAAATCGGCATCCCCGAGCGGCTTGATAACAGGGTTCGCCATTTCTAGAACCGCCTTCATCCCGGGCATAAAATCGCCGCCAAATCCGCCTACCTGAACCTCGCCGTCAACGATCATCTCCTCGTTAAGGTCGATAAACTCGCCTACTCGAACGAACGCGCTTATCAGGCCGTTGCCGCGCATTATGGCGTCTTCGATAATGGGGAATGCTCGCTGCGGATCAACGTACGCGTACCCCGAGACGAGCACGCCCATGAGCATAAAGTCCTGATAGTTTTTGGGGTTCATTGGCACAAAGGCCGCAGCCTCTGACATTAGCTCGACGCTCAGCTCTCGATGGCCCGCATTAGCGATCTGGGTAGCGACGGCGGAAAGGATCGTGACCTTCTCCAAACGGCCTGGCGCCGCTGCCGCAATGCCGCGTGCCTTGTTGACGAGGGGTGCTAGCTGTTCGGCGGAGATCTGCGCGCCTTCGAGCGATTTGAGCTCGCCGAGCACTCCACCTTCATCGCTCGTTTCGTCGTCTGGCGCCCCGGTCATGACCTCGTTTCCGGATTCGATATCGAGACCCGAGAAAGTGTCGACTATTTCCTTCATATCTTGGAACTTCTGTCGGATCTGCATCGCTCGCGAGGGAGAATACTTTTCAATAAGTTTAGCGTAACCCGCGATCTGATAGATCCGGTAAGCGCCGGGCTCATCCTCATCAGCGTTGTCCATTGCAAGTATCTCTGTCGCGAGAGACTCCGCAAGTTCGCGTAGTTCGGCGTTTGTGAATAACAACTCATCTCCGCCGGCGGGATTAGCGGTTTGGACCGACGAGCCAAGGTTCAGCATGCCGTGCATGACAGCAAGGCGTTCAAATTTATCGCCGTCAACTGTGGGTCGTTTTGCCCGGGTGAGCATTGCGGCTCCCAAATCGCGGGCCTTTTCGGGGTCCCTGGCGTGTAAACTTTTCAGGAGTGCGACGTGGTGCATCTTTACGCCGGCGTCGATGCTCTTTCGTCCGAGTTCGGCCGCACGCGAAGCGTTGGTAGCGGCGATCCGTGCGATCAGCTGAATCTCTAGTTGCGGGTCCCTAGCGTCCAAATATTCGATGAACTGTGAGTTAGTGATCATGGAGCGGGTGCTGCTGAAGAAGTTCATCGCCATTTCCGGTTCGTGCTCAGCAAGGCTCATCGCGATGTGTTGGCGTACGCCGAGGGCCGTGCGAAGCCGCTTATCAGCTTGTTCTTTTGCGTTATACTCGGTCCCCAACATACCCATCATGGAACCGCGCCGCACGTCTGTGCGCCCGCTGTCGCCCTCCGTGTACATGTTGACCTGGCTGTTATAGAGGCTGAGCAGAGACTTAAATTCGTCGGTCGTTGCGGTAAAAAGCTGGCGGCCCTGGGCAGCGTCGTGATACCAGAGAAGCGCGGCGATCTCGCCGGTGAAGCTGATGCGGTTTTCGGCAGTCCGAAGATTCGATATGTCACTAAGAGTTTCGCGCACAAACTTTAGCGTTTGCTGCTTTCGCTCTTCGGCGATCTCGCCTTTAGCCGGATCGTCCGTTTGAGAAAAAGCAGTGGTTGAGACTGCGAGAAGCAGTGCGAGGGCGTAGCCAGGTAAAGACTTTTTCATATATCTCCGGATCCGAGTGTGAATATAATAGGGACAATTGCGCCGATAGTAAACATAAATCAGCAATGCAGGCCGCTTTTGAAAATCGCCGGTTTAGGGTGCACAATCAGGGGGAGCCGATAAATGCTTGTAATCATCGATAATTACGATTCGTTCACGTATAACCTCGTCCAGTATTTGGGCGAGTTGGGTGCGGACATGAAGATCTTTCGCAACGACGAGATCACTGCAGATGAGGTGGAGGCGTTGGAACCGGAGAACATCTTAATCTCACCGGGACCCGGGACGCCGGATGATGCGGGTGTTTCGCTCGGGGTGATCGAACGATTCGCGGGCCGAGTCCCGCTGCTCGGCGTGTGCCTTGGGCATCAGGCGATAGGGCAGCTTTACGGCGGAATGGTCGTGCGGGGGCCGGAACCGGTTCACGGGAAACCGGTTGAGGTGCGACATGACGGGAAGACGATCTTCGATTCTATCCCTGGGACGTTCGCAGCGGGCCGTTATCATTCGCTGGTGGTTGAACGTGGGTCGCTGCCCGATTGCCTTGAGATCAGCGCGGAATCGCCCGACGGGTTGATCATGGGGCTGCGGCACAAGGAATATAAGCTTGAGGGTGTGCAGTTTCACCCGGAATCGATCTTGACCGAACACGGCAAATTGCTCCTCGCCAATTTTCTCAAACTCTAAATGCCGATCTCGCTTTTTAGCCAGCCTTACCGTCTTGGCGTACTTGCTCGCAACGCGATGTATGACAGAGGGCTGTTTAGGTCGCGCCCGCTTGGCGTGCGGACGATCAGCGTCGGAAACATTACCACTGGCGGGACGGGCAAGACGCCGCTCGTGGCGAAGATCGCGGAGATGCTTGCGGATTCGGGTGAGAAAGTGTGCATTCTGACGCGGGGTTATGGAAGGCAGAACGCGGGCTCGCGTGTGGTTGTTGCGGACGGGAATTTTATCGAGGACGACCCAGCTATCGCCGGCGACGAACCGGCGGAGCTCGCCCGACGGTTGCAGAGCCGAGCAGTGATCATCGCTGACGCGCGCCGTTATGAGGCGGGGCTTTGGGCTCGGCAAGAGTTTGGGATAACTACATTTGTGCTCGACGACGGATTCCAGCATCGGCAGGTCGCTCGCGATCTCGACATAGTTTGCATCGATGCAACCGACCCATTTTCGGGCGGGAAGATGCTTCCCATCGGAAGGCTGCGGGAGCCTGTCGAGTCACTGGGGCGTGCTGGTGCGGTGGTCATCACGCGGTCTGATCTGGTCAAGTCGGTTGACGAAATCCGCCGACAGATAACTAAGATAAAGCCGGAGATGCCGATCTTCACCTGCTCGACGGTGGTTCGGGGATTTGCCGATTTGGCCGACTATCTGGCGGGGGTTCCCACGGCCGTCAAAATGCCGCCTCGTGCTCTCGCGTTTTGCGCGCTAGGAAATCCCCGAAACTTCCTCCGCTCTATCGAACGAGCCGGGATCGGCGTCGCCGGCAGCGTCGACTTCCCCGACCATCATTACTACACGGCGAAAGACGTCGAAAAGATTGAAGAAGCCGCCGCTAAGGCAGGTGCTCACGCACTCGTTACAACTGCAAAAGACGCGGTCAAGTTGAAGAACGCGGGTTTTAACGCACCGTGTTTTGTGATGGAGATTGAGGTGGCGGTGGCAGATGCTGACGAATTCATTCGACTGACCGTGGTTTAGACGGGTGCGTCTGACGGCAGCGTTTCCATCTCAATATCGCGCTTTTTCGTGAAAAGGGTTGAGCGGCCCTGGTGTTCGAGAACGTGACGATAGAGTACGGTGAAGATCGCGACGACCGGTATCGCGAGAAACACGCCGGGGATACCGGCGACCTGCTCGCCAGCGATCACGGAGAGAATTATGAGCAGCGGGTGCAGGTGTATGCCGCCCCTTACGATCCGCGGATATGAGACGTAATCGTGAAAAATCCGCAGCACGATCAGGAAGATCGCAGTGTAAAGTCCTCGCCAGGGGTCATCGCCGAAAACCCCTGTGGCGGTTGCAATTATGCCGATAGAGAGCGGCCCGAGCAGCGGTACAAATTCAAAGATCCCCGCCAGTATCCCCAGCAGCAACGCATATTTGAGCCCGATCAAGTAAAACGCGATCGTGCATACGGTGCCGATCAGAAAACACGAGATCAGCTGGGCACGAGTGTATGCCGCCAGCGTCTCATTGACGTCATGCAGCACCGATTCTGCCCGCGAGCGCCACCGGCCGGGCGGGAACATCCGCAGGATCGAGGCTCGGATGACGGCTACGTCCTTTAGGAAAAAGAACGACAGGACCGGCACGATAATCAGCCACGGCAGATATAGCACGAGGTTGATGACAAAGTTGCCGAACGTCGCAGTCACCGACTCGCCGACAAAGGTGACCTGCTGGTTGATCCGGTTTTGAACTTCTTCGGGAATTCGCAGCCGGTCAAAGCCGCGCCCAACGTCGTTGATAGATTGGCGGATCGAGTTTGCGTACGAGGGAATATTGGCTCCGAACTCCTTTCCCTGTTCCACCACGGCAGGCGCCAAACTGGCGATCGCGAATGAGACGAGAGCGGCGACGCCGATATATGCAATGGCTATCGCGATCGGCCGAGGCATAAACCGGGCGAAGCCCTCCGAACCGAACGGATGTTGAATGACCCGCACAAGCGGTTCGATCAAATAAGCCAGAAACACCGCGAGAATGAGCAGGAAGAAAAGGTAGGTCAGCGAGTTTACGATCGTGACGATGAACCCGCCGAGGAAAAGCAGCAGCAGCGCCACGAACACTACGCGTGTTATCACGCGGACCGAGAACGAGGCCGGGTCGAGAACGACCGGATCAGGATCGACTCGCGCGGGGCCGGCGAGGTCCTCTATTGTCGCGTGCAGTTTTTCGTGATCGTCAGGTTTCACTGCGATTGCGGGCTTGCGTCCGCATCAGGTTCGCTGTCCGGGGCCGGCGTCGACAGATCTTCGAGCACAAAGCGTTCGGAAAGCGGCTTTATAGACTCCCGCGGCAGCTTGAAGTTTGAGCCAAAGATCACCGCTCGGCCCTCGTCCGAAACGCGTGCACGATTTACCTCCGACGGCTTATACGAATTGAGGAACGTGCGGTCCTCGTCCGTCATCGCTTGCCCGTCCTTTCGCCGGAACACGTAGATAAATCGAAAATCTGCCGTGCGCATTGCCTGCAGGTCATCGTCTAACGTCGGCGGGCCGGCCGGCTCTGACGGCGGCTGGGGAGTGTCAGCGGCGGAGTTCATGATGCGTTGGTTTGGCCCACACCCCGTCGCAGTTGCCAGCGCCATCGCTGCAGTTATCAGCACTACCGATAAGACCGCTCGCGACATCTATTCTCCTGCAGGCTCGTCCCCATCTTCGCCGTTTTCAGGCACCTCGTCGATGTTATCATTCCTGCCCTTCTGCTCACGCTCGTCCAGAAGCCGTTTTTCTTCTTCGGTTTCCTCGTCATCATCGGGCAGCTCGGGCGGCTGGCCTTTGGTTTCGCGGATACGGAGGATGCGGGCTTCATTGTCCTCATAAACCATTTCGCCCCAGCCGCTTTCCAAAAGCTTTGCGACCATGTCCTCGTTCTCACCTGCATCGACAAAGACCCAGTTTGCACCGAACCGGTCGCGGATAAGCGGGCCGGCTTCGTCTTCCCTTCCCGACGTTATTTCCACAAGGAGTTTATACAGGTCCGGGTTCTCAGAATAGAGGTAATTCGGGTCGAGGCCGAACACGTATGAGTGCTTCTGATTTAAGAAGAACAGCTTCGGGAATTTGTCCCAGTTTCCGTTGAATATACGCTCGCCTGCGGGGACGTTTTCGTTTCCGTTCTCGTCGACACCGGTTGCCCACGCCATCGCACGACGGTACCGCTCGTCGGCCTGATTGCCGCGGATCGTGCCCATTAGCCCGCCGTAGTTGATGCCGATGGCCTGGAGGCCGATCATGTTCCCCATCAGTACACCAAATAGCGAAATGCCCAGTACCCACGGGATCGCCTGTTTCACCGCGTCAAGGCGCTGTTCGCCGGGGCTTTTCTTGGCGTCAAGATAGGGCTTGATCTCTTCCCGAAAATCTTCGGGTAGCTCAACTTTGGGCCTGTTTACGAATGAATGCCATGAAAATGCCGCGAACAAGATGGCGAACGGCGGGAAGTATTCCGCGAAACGCTTCGATCGGAACTGCGCCGCGAGCAGGATCGACACGAACACGAGGAAGAACGTAGCCCTTTCCGGCAGCTTTGCCCCCCGGGGCATAAAGAGAATGTAGCCGATGAGCATCGCCAGCAGCGCGATCGGAAACTCCATGAGCAGCTCCATTCCACTGTAGGGATACCACTCGCCGCCGACCGACACCGCAAAGTCGCTGCCGATCTTAAATTTGGTGATGAAGTGCTCTACAAAAAGCGTTATGTTGTTGGGGAAATAGGGGTTGATGATGTTCCCGGCGATCATACCTGCACCGGTATAGACGAGGGGACGCCATTCGAATACCCGCTCGTTCCAGCCGATTATCGCCACCCAGATCACGGCTGCGATGAAAAGCAGCGGGAAGAGGCTGTACGTCCAGACAAACGCGAACATCAGCGGCAGTAGCCAGATATACTTGCGTTCAAAGAGTAACCAGATTCCGGCGACGGTAATTATGATCGTCAACGGCGGCGCCTTTGCCATGTTCATGCGATAAAAGAACATGTTGGCACACGTGAGGATCCCGGCGAGCCATACGAGCTGATAGTTGATGCGGTAATAATAGATCAGCCAGTAGACCGAAAAGATGGCGAGGGTCGCGAAGAAAACCGCCGCGACCTTTGCCGCCATCACAGGTTCAAAAAACCACAGGAACGGTATCTGCAAAAGGTGAAAAAGGAAGTGGTGGTCGTTGTAATCCTGCGGGTTGAGGACCGTCAGGGGCAGCCATTCGAAAGTGGGCAGGCCGCGGCCGCTGGAGAGTCCGTCCCACAGCAGCTGGCTCCAACGTATGTGATAATAGCCGTCCCAATCGCCGCAGCAGATCGCTGATGTGCGAAACTGCAGGAAGCTCATCACCATTGCGATTGCGAGAAAGCCGAAGATGAGGTAGACCATCCGTGTCGCCTCCTCGCTTTCGAGGTATGTGCGCCACGACGACGGCGGGGCTTTTTCAGCGGCAGGATGCTCGACCGGAGTGTCCGGTTCCGGACGGTTCAATTCGTTGGGTTCTTGCATTCGTTACGACAGAGAATCAGCGTGAAGAAAGTTATGAACAACTAAAAAAAGTATCACGTTTGGCGGGCAAATATCTAATATCAAGCGCTTTCTAGGATAGTCATCGGTTTGCGGAAAGGCCGTTCAGAAATTAGAATCAAAGATTCAATATGTATCCGAAGGGCAATCTATTCATCCCCGCTCCGCACGGGCAGCTTGAGGCCATACTCAAGGAACCTGAGGGCGAACTGCGGGGGATCGCGATAGTTTGCCATCCGCATCCGCTGGGCGGCGGAACAATGCATAATAAGGTGGTTTTTCGTGCAGCGGCAGGGCTTGTTGATGCGGGATTGGTCACGCTGCGGTTCAACTATCGTGGGGTGGGCAGATCCACGGGGGAGCATTCTGAGATCCCCGGCGGGATGGAAGATGTTAAAGCCGCGATCGACTTTATGACCGCCGAGTACCCCGCAGATGACTTAACTCTCGCCGGCTTTTCGTTCGGCTCGCGGACGGGAATGGCGGTGGGCATCGAAGATGACCGCGTCGCACGGCTAATAAGCATCGGGACGCCGGTTGATAAATACGGCGATTACGAATTTCTGCTCACCGATACAAAGCCGATCCTTTTTGTGCACGGCGACAGCGATGAGTTTGGAAGCCTTGCTAATGTTAAGAAGCTTGTTGATGAGATCGCGGCTGCGGGGACTGACGCGACGCTGGTCTCGTTCCATGACTGCGGGCATTTTTTTGATGAGCACTTGGACGAACTCAGAGAAGCGGTAAGATCCTGGGCAGTTGAGCGGCTAACGGCAGTAGAGTAAATTTATGGCGATCGAAGAAGAGATCATTCACGACCAGCGTAACGCGGCCATTAGGCTAACGATGATGCCCCGTGACACCAACGCCCACGGAACCGTTTTCGGCGGCATTATACTCAGCTACATCGACGTTGCCGGCGGCGTTGAGGCGGTTCGGCATACGCGGCACGACCGTTTTGTCACCGTTGCGATGAAAGAGGTCATCTTTCATGAACCCGTTTTTATGGGCGACCTGGTCAGCTTTTATGCAGAGACGGTGAAAGTGGGCGGCACTTCGATAACGATCCACGTCGAGGTGGAAGCCGAACGCTTTGGAAATCAGGGGCAAAAGGTTAAGGTCACCGAGGCCGAGGTGGTTTACGTTGCGATCAATCAGTTTAGAGAAAAGGTCAGGATCGGTGACCGAGTAAAATAATTTGGGGGGAGAATATTAGAAAATATGCCGACAATTAAAGCCGAAACGGCAGACGGACAGCAAGCGTTTGATTGCGAAGAAGGAAAGAAGCTGGTTCTCGGGCTCGAGGACCACGGTATAGACATTTTGCACCGTTGCGGTGGGAATGCTAGGTGCACAACGTGTCGGGTCGAGGTGATGGCAGGCGACCCGGGGCCAATCCTCGATGGCGAAAAAGCTATTCTCGCGACCAAGACCGATCTTGGCGATCACACCCGGCTATCGTGCCAAGTGCGTGTGATCGACGACCTGCACGTGAGGGTGATCAACCAGGCAAGCGTCAAGGGCATTGACGCGGGGCCGCGGCCGGTTGATTGAAAATGGGCGAACACGCCATTCGACGGTTTGCTACAATGATGCTACCGAAGACTTTAAGGAGATAAATACAATGGGTTTGAACACGACTTACAAAGCGCGATCTTTCGACCTCAGTGACCTGACGGGCATCTCAAACGAAACGTTGGCGATGCACTTTAAGCTTTACGAGGGCTACGTTACCAATACCAACACGCTCAACGAAAAAGTTGCAGAACTTATAAAGGACGGCGAGCTTGATTCGACCAAGATGGCCGCTTTTAGTGAACTGCGTCGCCGTTACGGGTTCGAATACAACGGCATGGTGCTTCACGAATATTACTTTGAGAACATGGTGAAGAACGGCACCGGCGACCCGAATAAAGACGCCGCGTTCCATAAAGCGGCCGAGGAAAGTTTTGGCAGCTATGACGTTTGGAAGGCGGATTTCGTCAACACCGGCAAGATGCGGGGTGTGGGTTGGGCCGCGACCTATCAGGACCCGTCGAACGGCGCGATCTCTAACCACTGGATCAACCTTCACGAGACCGGGAACGTCGCGGGTTACAAACCGATCCTTATCATGGATGTCTGGGAGCATGCGTTCATCAAAGATTACGCCCCGGCAGATCGTCCTAAATACATCGAGGCGTTCTTTGCGAACATCAACTGGGACGTTGTAAGTTCGCGGTTGTCGACCGCGGGCAGTGCGTCTGCATAAGAGTGAATAGCTCAAGAGAATGCCGGCTTAAGGTCGGCATTTTATTGCATCTGATGCATTGATGCGCTAACATCAGACGTATGAGAACCACTCTGGATATCGAAGACGACGTTTTACAGGCCGCCAAGGAGTTAGCGGAACGTGAGAAGACCACTGCAGGAAAAGTCCTTTCGCGCTTGGCACGCCGGGGGCTTCTTGGACCGGGCCGGAAAACCAAGACTCGGAACGGTGTGCCTGTCCTTCCCAGCCGTGGACGGATTATCACGAACGAATTTATTGACCAGATTCGAGACGAAGAAGGAATTTGAGATTGCGATCCCTACTTGACGTCAACGTAATCCTCGCGCTACTGGACTCCGATCACGTTTCCCATGATGCCGCACATCAATGGTGGAACACCGCAAAGGCGGTCGGCTGGGCAAGTTGCCCCTTGACGGAAAATGCTGTCGTGAGGATCATGTCCCAGCCAAGCTATTCTCAACCTGATCAGTACTCGCCACGTGACGTCTTGAATTGGCTAACCGAGTTCGCAACCGACACAAATCACGAGTTCTGGTCCGATGATCTTTCATTAACCGACACGGTCCAATTCGCACACCACCATATACTCGGTCACCGCCAGATCACCGATATTTATCTTCTGGCTCTGGCTGTTAAACGGAACGGGGCCCTGGTCACCTTCGACCGGTCAATTTCTACTGACGCCGTTAGAAACGCCAAACCGAGCCATCTGGTAACTATCTGATCTAGTCTGTGAGATAATCTAAGTATGATCGAAGAGAAGGTCCTGGTACAACAATTCCTCAACCGGAAGCAGCGCCCAAAGCTTAGAAAGCCGGATTGGTTGAAGATCAAGCTGGGTGACCCGCGCAATCAGAACCAAGTGATGGAGCTGATCGACGGGTTGAATCTGCACACGGTGTGTCAGGAAGCGAAGTGCCCGAATATCTTTGAGTGCTGGACGGATAAAACGGCGACGTTTATGCTCGGCGGCGACACGTGCACGCGGCATTGCGGATTTTGTGCGGTGAACAAGGGCAAGCCGATGGACCTCGATCCGATGGAACCTACGCACGTGGCGGAGGCGGTGAAGCATCTTGATCTGAAGCACGCCGTTATCACCTCGGTCAATCGCGACGACCTTCCGGACGGGGGTTCAATGCACTGGGCCGAGACGATTATCAAAGTTCGCGAGCTTAACCCGAGCTGCAAGATTGAGGTGCTGATCCCGGATTTTAATGGTGACGAGCAGGCTCTGAGTAATGTTCTGCAGGCTCGCCCCGACGTCCTCAACCACAATACTGAGACGATCGCGCGGCTCTATCGACGCGTTCGTCCCGATGCGAAATATCAGCAGACGCTCGAGTTACTCGAACGCTCTGCCCGCTGGCGCGATACTCAGCAGACCGCAATGAAGACTAAGAGCGGCATCATGGCGGGGTTAGGCGAAACGTTCGACGAGGTCGTGGAATTAATGCGTGACCTGCGGTCGGTTTCCTGCGACATCATGACCATCGGGCAGTATCTGCAGCCCTATGAGAAGCGTCTGCCGGTGGAACGCTACGTCACGCCCGAAGAGTTTGCCGAATGGAAGCGGATAGGGATGGACATGGGGTTCAAACACGTCGAATCTTCGCCCCTGACGCGATCTTCGTATCATGCCCGTGAGCAGGCCGAGGATGAGACACCGATCGCAGCGACAGTCAGCTAGGATCATAGAGAATCATTTTTCGCACCTAGATGCAGAGCAGGCCCCGGCGCTGCTTTATTTTTGTCTTGTCTTAAAATGCAACCGGGGTTATCATCGCTAAACATCAATTGCAGACAAACCAATTTCATTCGGAGGTATTGTGAAGAGTAAACCATCAGGATTTGCCAGGGCATTCGCGTCCTTGCTCGTTGTATTGTGCTTAACGGTAGGGGCGTTACCCCAAAGTGCTCCCCAATTGCCAAAGGGGATAAAGAAGGGGGCAAGTGTTGAAGGGATCACCGAATATCATCTCGACAACGGCCTTCGAGTTTTGCTGTTCCCAGATCAGACCAAGCAGACCATCACGGTCAACGTCACTTATCTCGTTGGTTCGCGGCATGAGAATTATGGCGAGACGGGGATGGCCCACTTGCTTGAGCATCTTGTGTTCAAAGGTACACCGCGGCACCCGAATATTCCGAAAGAGTTGACGGAGAGAGGAGCGTCGCCGAACGGCACGACGTGGTACGACCGCACGAACTATTTCGAAACATTCGCCGCGACCGACGACAATCTTGACTGGGCGCTCGATTTGGAAGCCGACCGGATGGTGAATTCGTTCATTGCCAAAAAAGATCTTGAAAGTGAGTTTTCGGTCGTGCGAAACGAGTTCGAATCTGGCGAGAACAGCCCTTTCCGAGTGACTCAGCAGCGGATGATGGCCGCGGCCTTCGAGTGGCATAACTACGGCAAAACGACGATCGGAGCCCGCTCAGATATCGAAAATGTGCCCATCGAGCGGCTCCAGGCGTTCTACCGAAGGTACTATCAGCCGGATAATGCCGTGCTGCTTGTTGCAGGCAAATTTGATGAAGCGAAAACGCTTGAACTAGTAAATCAAAAATTTGGCGTGATCCCGCGTCCCGACCGCCAGCTTGATCCAATCTACACTATAGAGCCCGTGCAGGACGGCGAACGCGAGGTTACGATCCGGCGCGTTGGTGACATCCAGTTGCTGATGGCCGGTTACAAGATCCCCTCCGGTACGCACCCGGATTCCGGTGCACTCAACATACTTGCAAGCGTGCTTTCGAGCAGCCCCTCGGGAGTTTTGTACAAACGGCTGGTCGAAACGAAAAAGGCTACATCTGTCAGCTCGAGCAGTTTTGAACTCCACGACCCGGGCTACTTCTATTTCACCTCGGTCGTTGATAAGAACGGTGACCTGGCTGATGTACGCAACACGCTTCTAGAGATCGTAGAGAATGCAGGTAAGCAGGCTCCGTCAGCAGAGGAGGTAGAGCGTGCCAAAACGATGCGTCTGAAGAACTTTGAAATGATACTCAATGATCCGAATCGCGTCGGTCTCGGACTCAGCGAATATATTGCGCAGGGCGACTGGCGGATGTTCTTCATCCAGCGCGATCGGATCAAAGCCGTGACGCCTGAAGACGTGCAGCGTGTTGCTCGAACATATCTGAAGCCCAGCAACCGCACGGTTGCTCAATTTATCCCCACCGCTGCACCTGACCGTGCCGAGATACCTCTGTTCACTTCTGAACAACTCGCAAAACTAGTTAGCGAATATAAGGGCGGCGAAGCGGTTGCGGCAGGCGAGGCGTTCGATCCGACGCCGGCCAACATCGAATCGCGAACCACGCGTTCGCTGATCGGCGGTATCAAGGTCGCGTTCCTGCCTAAGAAGAATCGCGGGGAGACGGTGTTTGCGAACATGATCTTTCGCTTTGGCGATGAGAACAACCTTATGGGGCTTCGTGACGTTGGCGGCTTTGCAGGACGATTACTGATGCGCGGGACGGCTAAGCGGTCACGTCAGCAGATCCAAGATGAATTTGATCGGCTGAAAGCACAAGTATTCGTCTCCGGTGCGGCGAGTGCAGCATTTGTTAACGTCGAAACGACACGAGAAAATCTGCCGGCTGTCATCGATCTTGTCGCTGAGATCCTTAAAGAGCCGAGCTTCCCCGAGAACGAATTCGACACGATGAAAGCTCAGACGTTAACAAATCTTGAGGCGAATCGAAGCGAACCGTCGCAGAAAGCAAACGAGGCAATGTCAAAGCATTTTAACCGGTATCCGAAAGGTGATATCCGTTATGCTGCGAGCCTTGACGAGAATATCGAAGCGACAAATCAGGTGACGCTGGAGGCTGTTAGAGCTTTCCACAAAGATTTCTACGGGGCGTCAAACGCGCACGTAGCGATCGTCGGCGATTTCGACCCCGAATCGACCAGCAAACAGCTTGATAAGCATTTCGGGTCTTGGAAGAGCTCGAAACCTTACGCTCGTATCCTTAGCGATCACCATGAAATCCCGGCCGCGAATGAAACGTTCGAAACGCCGGACAAGGCCAACGCAGTATTCCTCGCACGTGTGAACGTCAAAATGAACACGGACAACCCGGATTACCCAGCCTTGCAGATCGCATCGTCGATCATCGGCGGCGGCTTTTTGAACTCTCGCCTGGCGACACGCATCCGTCAGCAGGATGGTTTGAGTTACGGAGTTGGTGCGGGGCTGCAGACGCCTGCGTTGAGCGAGTCGGGCTACCTTTTCGCTCAGGCGATCTACGCTCCCGAAAATCGCGACAGGCTCGAGGCAGCGTTCCGCGAAGAGATCGAAAAAGTCGTGAAGGACGGCTTTACGGCAGAAGAGGTCGCGAGTGCGAAGCAGGGTTATCTGCTTGCGCAGCAGCGGCAGCGTGCGACTGACCTTTCGATCGCATCTGCGTGGACGACGTTCTTGGATCTTGATCGCACGTTCGATTGGACCGCAGATCTCGAGCGGAGGATCGGAGCTCTGACCGTCGAGCAGGTGAATGCGGCAGCGAGAAAATACATAACCCCTGCAAAGATCTCCGTCTTTAAGGCCGGCGATTTTGCTAAAGGAAAGGCTGCGGGGCAGTAATTCCTACGGGCAGTTGAAAATGAAATGCGGTTCTTCGGGGCCGCATTTTTTATTGCGGTTTAGTCTTGGTTGGTCGGCTCTGTTCCGCATTCTCGCGGGCTTAGGCTATGATTGAGGTTCCTCTATGAAATTCGGACTGATTGCCGGCAACGGCCAATTTCCATTCCTTGTGGTTGAGGGGGCGAAGCGTCAAGGCGCGGCGCTCGCGGTGGTCGCGATCAAAGAAGAGACCGACCCGGCGATCGAAGATCTCGTCGACACCATCAAGTGGGTCAACCTTGGCCAGCTCGGCAAGATGATCGATTTCCTCAAGAAGCAGGGCGTTGACAAAGCGATCATGGCGGGGCAGGTAAAGCATGTTCAGATCTTTTCGGGAACGATCCCGGATATGCGGATGATGAAGATGCTGTGGAATCTGCCGCGGCGCAACACTGATGCGTTGATCGGCGGCGTGGCGGCTGAACTTGCGAAAGACGGCATCGAACTTATCGATTCGACGTATTTCATTCAGGATCAACTCGCACCCGAAGGGCTGCTGACGAAGCGGAAACCCAACGAACACGAGCTCGAAAACATTGAATACGGCCTCTTCATCGCGAACGAGGTCGCACGACTCGACCTCGGGCAGACCATCGTCGTTCGCGGCAAAGCGTGCGTTGCGGTCGAAGCGATGGAGGGCACTGATGCCACCATCAAACGCGCGGGCGAGCTCGCAAACGGAAAGCTCACCGTTGTAAAAGTTGCCAAACCGGACCAGGATATGCGATTTGATGTACCCGTTGTGGGCATTCCGACCATCCAAGTAATGGCGGAGGCAGGTGCGACGTACCTTTCAGTAACGGCGGGTAAGACTCTCATCTTCGACCGCGCAGAAATGCTGGCACTCGCCGACCAAAAAGGGATTTGCGTTGTCGGCAGCCCCGAAACCCTTAAATGATCAGCTTCGTATAAATTAGACAGATAGGTCCTTGCCGCACGACCGGCAATCAACACTCGGAGAATACATGAGAAAAACCTTTATCGCTTTTATTTTGACGGCTGCGATGCTCGTCCCATATGCCGCCATCGCGCAAACCGTGCGCGTAACACCGGCAGAACGACGCATCGCGGAAACGATCCAGGCGGACAAGCTCAGCAACTGGCTGCACTTTATCGCTTCCGACGCCATGGGCGGCCGCGACACGCCTTCGCAGGGTCTTGACATCACCGCCGAGTTTTTGAAGATGAAGCTGTCACGCTGGGGCTTTAAGCCCGCCGGTGACAACGGCACTTACTTTCAGAACATGAACATCATTTCGGATGTGATCGTTCCGGCGGATAATTCGCTGAAGATCGGCGACGCCTCTTATACCTTGGGCGATCACTATGTGCGGCTGAATGGTCAAGGCACATTCAACGGGCCGATGGTGTTTGCGCATCACGGATGGATGCACCGCGCCAAGAATATCGATGCCTATAATGGCATCGATGTTCGCGACAAGGTCGTCGTTCTTTACACCAACGGGTTTCCCAATCAGAACCTTTCCACGAGGCCCGAGGGTATCTCGGATGCGGATATTACGGGTACGCGGGGAACTGACTGGGCAGATCCCATAACCTACGCAACGCAGAAGGGAGCGAAAGGAATCATCGTCGTGGGCTCGGGACAAGTAGATGAACGCTGGGCTCAGATCCGCGGATTTCTCTCGCGCGGTGGAATGCACGTTGAGGGGCTTCGCGAAACACCGGCTGCGGGAGCCACCCCGATGATCCCCGTGATGCTGGTGAACGGTGCGGTCGGCAACGCGATCTTTCAGGGCGCGACGGGCAATAGAGATTCAACCTCTGCGTTCACGATCGACAAACAGGTTGCAGGTACGATCACCAGCGGTAAGCTCAGCCGCCGCACACAGAACGTTGTCGCACTTTGGGAAGGCAGCGACCCCGTGCTGAAGAACGAGATGGTCGCGATCGGCGCTCATTATGACCACGTCGGGACGAATCCGAACGCCCCGGGCGAGGACAAGATCTGGAATGGTGCGGATGACGACGGATCAGGTACAGTCGCCATGCTCGCAATGGCCGAGGCACTTGCCGTATCAAAGGTTCGGCCGAAGCGTTCGATGCTATTCGTTTGGCATGCGGGCGAAGAGAAAGGCCTCTGGGGCGCCGA
Organism: Pyrinomonadaceae bacterium; assembly: GCA_041751195.1. Taxonomy (GTDB): domain Bacteria; phylum Acidobacteriota; class Blastocatellia; order Pyrinomonadales; family Pyrinomonadaceae; genus OLB17. The sequence goes on from JBGSXX010000005.1 coordinate 94,767, forward strand.
GTATTTCAACAAGTTCCCGACGGTCAATATCAAGAACGTGATCGCACAGCTCAACATCGATATGATCGGCCGCAGCCGTGCCCCCGGGGACACCGATCCGCGTAACGCGGAACTTTCGGGACCTAACGAGGTGTATGTTATCGGCTCGGAAATGATGAGTTCTACGCTTGGTGCGGTCACAAAGGGCACCAATAACGCGTTTCTCAATCTCGAATACAATTACAAATATGACGATCCGAACGACAAGAACCGCTTCTTTTTCCGTTCAGATCACTTTCACTATGCGGTGAACGGAATACCGGTGGCGTTCTTTTTCACAGGAGTGCATGCCGATTATCATCAGCCCGGCGACACTGCCGACAAGATCGACTATCAGAAGTATGAAAAGATAACTCGCACGATCTTTCTCACGATGTGGAAGCTGTCGGAACTAAAAGAACGACCGGCGGTGGATAAACAGCTCCCGCCTGAACTTACCCGGCGATAAGCCGCAAACAAACAAAAAGGGGGCGACCGATAAGATCGCTCCCTTTTTCTTGTCTATCGTTACGGTTTACTTAAAAACGAAACCGATTCCGAAACGCATGTTGTGGCTGACATCACCATCCAAACGAATGGGGTTGTAGTCAACCTGGATCAAGCGAAGATCGACACGATTATTGAGTCTGATGTCGACACCGCCGCCAAATACGCCTGCGAGACCATTGACCGATTCAGAACCGGCAACACCGGAACAATCAACGCCGCCGGTGCAGTTCAGGTTCGACACCTTGAGACGTGCATGGCCAAGTCCGCCCATGATGTGAGCGAAAGGCTTAACACGAGCATCGCTGGTGTTGTTCTTAAACTGAAGACCCGCAACGAAGTTATAAAGCGCTGCGTCAGCATCGAAAGAAACGTTGCCCGACGTACCGGGGCCGGTCGGAACCGTAAAGTTGAAGTCCTGGCTCTTGTAAGCACCCGAGATGTCGCCCTTTACGCCGACATAACGGCCGACGTTGTAAACACCCGAAGCGTTGAAACCGTGAAAGGTCTCACGATCGTTAACGAACGAATCGAAATCGGTCGGGTCAACGCCCGTATCAACTTGCTGATTCGAATAGCCGATAAAAAATTCACCCTTTTTATAGTCGTCCTGGGCAAAAGCCGAGACGCCCGCAAAAGCAGTGAGACAGATCGCGAAAAGTATTTTTTTCATAATGAAGTACTCCTTAGTGTATGATCAGCACAACAGGCAAAGTAAACGCCCAACAAAAGTGAAAAGTTCCATTCGGTTGGGCATTTGTAAAGCCTTTTGTAACAGTTTGTTTAGATGGACAAATTCATTTACGGGTTGTCAATATCTGCTCGCTCTTCGAAATAAAATCTGCAAGCAATTCGGCCCGAAGTTCGCCGTACGTTATCTTACGCGTAACGATTTCCGCTTCCGTATCATCTCCATCAATATTTTTGCCGGATTCGACCGGGACCCGTTCACCCTCAAGCTCCATGGGATGGATCTCATCTGCGACCTCGATCTCGACGGTCTCGTCATCCTGCTGATAGATATCAACATACCGGCCGGCGATCGTCCTGATCTTTTCGTCGCCCAGAACCTCGGCAATCGTGCTCATGAGCTCGTATTTTAGATACGGGACCTCGGTGCTGTTACGCAGTTCGGCGATCAGGAACTCGGCAAGTCTCGAATCGCCCCAGCGACGGACAAGCTGCATCAGCGCCCTGTCGCCTTCGTCCATTCCCTTTTCTGCACTCTGTTTACTCTCGTCGCCTTCTTCAGCGGGCTTTCGCTCAAGCAGCATCTGCATCAGCTCCTGTTTCTGTGCGTCGGTCAGGAGCTTGGCATATGCGGTGTTGTCGAACGTCGGATATTCCGAGTCGTCGTAGTTCTCATCGAGTTCCCACTCTTCTAGCTTTTCGCCGCGTGCGATCTTTTCTGCGATGTATTTTGCACGTTCAGCTTTCCATTCGCCCGTTTCCATACTGCTGAGCAGTTCAAATGCCCCTTCCCAACGCGTTAGCGGATCAGCCGTGATGTCGACGAGCCAATTTACTATTGCTTGGTCCGACGCTTTGCCGTCGGTGAAGATCCCGTTCAATTCGATAACGCGCCGTTCGTATGCAGTCATCTGCTCCGGCGAAAGCTGCTTGACGGCGTCTCTATAATCCGCCAGTCCGATCTCGCCGGTTTCCTCGTCGCGTTTTAAGAAGATCATCACGGCGTCGCCCTCTTTCAGCTCGGCGTGGCCGTATTCGTATTCTTCTTCTTCGGAATATTCGGTATCTTCTTCGCCCTTGTAGCGGTAGTCCGTTTCTTTGGCGTTGAAGAATTTGATCGCTTCGCCCTTCCGGGTCGACGAAAGCGTAAACTTTCGTTCGGTCTGAACGATGCTGTAATCCTCTGTATCTTCGGTCATCCCCACATCGATGGTGCCGTCATAGGTGCCGATATGGATCGAGGTGCTATTCCGGTAGAGCGATAGCAAGGTCTCGGGTGGCTTTTCGCCGCAACGGCGTGCTTCGACGTGAACGGGTATGGCAAGCGACACACACAGGAACGCGGCCAATGAAAATGCGGCCAGTAATTTTGCGGCCAGTAATTTTGCGGATAGTAACGATCGAAGCATCTTGAACTCCTTCAAAAACCCTTAGGTCTAATTTCACCGATACAGAATCACGAAAGAGCTAAATAGTTGCCTGAGCGGGACTTCAGCCTCGGCGGACCATGATCCTGTAAGCCTCTGACCTAGTCATCCCGAGCTCTTTGGCGGCCACCTTCAACGCCGCTCGCCTTTCAATTCCTGCATCTTCAAGCTCTTTCACTCGACGAATAAGCTGTTCGTCCTCAGTGAACACACTTTCGGCAGACTCATCGTCAATTACTAGAACGAGTTCTCCCCGCAAATTTGCATGCTCCTCAAAGAGTTTCTTTAGCTCTGTGAGAGTGCCGCGCTGAATCTCTTCATGCATCTTGGTAAGCTCGCGCGCGACGGCGGCTTTTCGGTTGCCGAGCACTGACGCGGCGTCCTCGAGCGCCCGTACCAACCGAAGCGGGGTCTCGTAAAATACGAGGGTTGCGGGGATGTCCTTTACTTGCGCAAAACGCTTTTGCCGCTCGGCCCGGCGAGGCGGCAGGAAACCACCAAAATAGATCGAGCGAGTGTCGAGCCCGGACGCCGTAACCGCCGCGACGAAAGCCGCCGCACCCGGTATCGGAATAACCGAAGCACCGACAGCGATCGCCTCTCGGATGATCGCAAATCCCGGATCGCTGACACTCGGCGTCCCTGCATCTGAGACCAGCGCAATCGACTGGCCAGCGAGAAGCATTTCGCGCAGCTCCACGGCTCGTTCGTTCTCGTTGTGCTGGTGGTAGCTAAGCTTCTTCGCTTTTATGTCGTAAGCCTTAAGCAGTTTGCCCGTATGGCGGGTGTCTTCACAGGCGATAAGATCCACCGAACGCAACGTCTCTATCGCCCGGTGAGTGATATCCTGCAGATTTCCGATCGGAGTTGCGACAAGGTAGAGGGTTCCTGGCATAAGCTACAAATTCTAAACCACTTTGGTCAGATTTAAAATGAAAAAGCCCGGGCCGTTTCTGACCCGAGACTTTATTCGTGATTTCAATGCTTTAGAACGGCCACGGAAGGCGTCCGTTAAAGATGCCGCCCGGGTTGCCGCGACGATTGTTCCGACGATTGTCGTACCCATAACCATAGGTCTGTGCGACCATGTTGAGTTCACCGCGGAACTGATTAAAGCGTCCGGTCAACTGCGGGATCCGTGAATAACGCAGAGCGTTATCAAGCCGCGAAGCAGAGTCGAGCAGTCGCCGTGCTGCGTCTGCACTGTTGTTCAAGTTGCGGCCGTTGCCATACTTGTCTTCAAAATGATCTGCTGCCCGGCGGAAATCGCCTGCGAGCTGCTTGAGATCATCGTTGCCCCGATTGTACCCGCCGTAGCCGCCGCGATTGCGGTTGTTCCACCCGCCGCGATTGTCGACCGTGTTATCGACCTGCCGCTCAAAGTCGCGACTGCGCTGCTTGAGGCTGCGCGCCACACCGCGAAGATCGCGATACTGGCCGCCGCCATAAACACCCGGACCGGTATTCGGGAACCACTGCGCGCTTGAAACGCTCGGCAATACCAAGATCGCCAGCGAAAATGCACTAATGGCGATTAAATTCTTAATTCTCATGATATCTTCTCCTACTCCTCAATTTGATCGCAATGGTTCATCCATTGCCCGCCCTCGGTAATGGCAACGAGCGTGCCAGCCTGCCAACGCATTTTCGTCGGCGTCTGTAAGTAATTGTAAATGTGATTCTTACCGGGAACCGATGGAGTGCTTGCGAGCAGAAAAAGGGCACGTTCAATACTGAACGTGCCCCATTTCGTTGAGGTACTGTGCGAGATTGTAAGTTATTCGCCCAGAGCTTTTGCCGCGTTGATGCGGCCGCCTGAGAAGATCTTACCGTTAAGTATGTCCAAGATATCTGTCGAACCGACAAGCCGTTTCCGCAAATCGGCGACCGAGATATCGGGCTCGTTCGCCAGGATCAATGCTGCGACGCCAGCAACATGCGGGGTCGCCATAGACGTTCCGGAAGCCTCGCGATAGCCTGAGTTTAACCAAGTCGAGACGATGTCCTTCCCGGGTGCCGCGACGTGGACCGTTTTCGCACCGAAATTAGAGAAGGTCGCGAGAATGTCGTTATTATCCAACGCACCGACGCTGATCACGTTCGGCAGATCGTAGTTTGACGGATAGTGCGGCCTGCGGTCGTTGTCCGTGCTTGCGTTCCCGGCTGCCGCGATGAAGATTATGCCCTCTTCGCCTGCGGCCTTGATCGCATTTTCAAGTGCCTTTGAATACTGGGTTGAGCCCCAACTTGCGCTAATGACACGAACGTTCACGCCTTTCTTCTTGCGGTCGACAGCGTAATTGATGGCTTCGATCGCGTTCTTGGTGGTGCCAAATCCTCCGCGGCCGAGGAATTTGAGCGGCATGATCTGGACGTTCCAGTTTATGCCGGCGATGCCCTCTCCATTGTTTCCTTCCGCACCAATCACGCCTGCGCAATGCGTCCCGTGTCCGTTCTGGTCCATCGGGTCGGCTGCGTTATCGACGGCGTTGAACCCATAACGATCATTGAAAGTTCCAAGCTCCGCGTCGAAATACTGCGGAACATTTTCAGGGCGGATCCAGATATTCGAAACCAGGTCCGGATGCGTATAATCCACGCCGGTATCCAACACAGCAACTACGACGTCACCGCTACCCTGGCTTTTCGCCCAAGCCTTACGGGCGGATATGTCGGCTGCGGCCTTTCCGCCATTCTGGCCTTCATTAAAGAGTGCCCACTGATCTGAAAAATACGGATCATTCGGGGCGTTATCCGGCAGGTCGTCGCGATCTGTCGGCTGCACCTCACGGAACTCGGGTAGATCGACCTCGATCGCAAAGTTCGGCTCTGCGTACTCGACCAGGTCGGTCATCGATGCATAGTGATCGGCCACGGTCTGCGGGTCAGCATCATCAAGGTCGTCAATAGCGACGAGCCCACGGACGAGTTCGATCCTGTCCTCGATCCTATCGTTGTTTCGGGCCGCGATCGCCGCCTTTTGGGAAAGCGAGACGCCTGCCCGGAATTTCACAAGAACTTCCGGTTCACCCGCCTGAAGCGACCGGGTCGTCGTCATCGGCTTAACGGTTTGCGTCCGGTCAGAAGTGGAACGCAGAGCGTTACGCCACCTGTCGATCTGTCCCAGGACCCCCGCGAAAACGACAACGATGAGAGCGAGGCCGACGTGTATCCAGATATTATTTCGATTCATACTACTTTTTCGGGCTACGATACCACTATGTGGTTCGAGCCGTTGTAATCTTTCAGCCGCAGCTGATACTTATCGCCGCGATACTGATAATTTTTTCCGTCCGCCTTAAGCGTGATCTCCCAGCCGGACGAGATCATCTGCGCAGACATCTCGTCATCAACCGGGGCGCCCAGCGATGCGTCCGGAAATTCCTTGCCGCTGACAGAGGCCGTTTCGATCTTGCCTGCGTCTATTCCAAGACGCTTTGACAGGTCTTCTTTGGCTCTTTCTGCCGCACTATTTTGATCAAATCCCATAATGTTACGTTGTTCCCAATTTTCCTACTTATACGGTCAATAGTCAACGGAGGTTCCCGCCGGTTAGGGCGAGTCGGCACGGCCCGCCGACGGCGGTCGGTAGTTCCTTGTTATCTCCACAAGCGCCGGAACGATAAACGTTCCGCACGCAAATCCTAGTATCGAGCCCGTCAAAAACCGCGAAAGCTGAGTGTTCTCCCAGATGCCGGCGAACGTCAGCGAAAAATCCACGGCAATGGGAACCGTGGCGAGAAACAGCCATTTGCGTGAAGGCGGTTCAACATCAACAATGTCCCGCCAAAAAGGGTACGCCGCAAAACCGGCGAGCACGCCGAAATAAACCCCAAAACACCGGGCACAAACGCCGATCTGATGCTCAAATATGTGGAATGAACGCTCGGGGATCTGATGGCAAATGTAGCCGAGCACGTTCATCACGCTCCCGGACGCGTTTGTATAGCCGAAATGATTGAGGAATGCAGGGGCGATCAAAAGCCAGATGAAGGCAAGCCAGACGGCGCAGGCAATGATCCCGACGCGCCACGCCTGGTCGCGCATCGCCCGATAAACCGGCGAACCCGGGTACTTCTCAGCAGTTTGTGGCATTCCTTTACGCTTCGCCCTGGCCGGCGGCTGCGGTTTTGATGCCGCGCTCGGTCTCAAGGATATGCTGTGTTGTTTGGATGACTGTGTCGGGATTTAGCGAGATCGAGTTGATCCCGCGTTTTACCAAAAATTCGGCGAACTCGGGATAATCGGACGGCGCCTGACCGCAGATACCGATCTTTTTCCCGGCACGTTTCGCCGCATCGATCGCCATCGCGACCATCTTTTCGACCGCTCCGTTCCGTTCGTCGAACAGATGAGCGACCATTTCGGAATCGCGATCCAATCCAAGGGCAAGCTGGGTCAGATCGTTTGAGCCAATGGAGTAGCCGTCAAAGACCTGCAGAAACTCATCGGCGAATACCACGTTCGCTGGCAGTTCGCACATTGCATAGATCTCAAGGTCGTTAACGCCCTGCACCAGTCCGTAATCTGCCATCAGTTTGATGACCTTTTCGCCCTCTTCCACGGTTCGGCAGAATGGGATCATCGGCTTGATATTGGTCAGCCCCATGTCCTCGCGGGCACGCAGCAACGCTAAACACTCAAGCCTGAAACCGGCGCGATAACGGTCGTCATAGTAACGCGAGGCCCCGCGAAATCCGATCATCGGGTTCTCTTCTATCGGCTCAAACTCAGTTCCGCCGATAAGCATCGCGTACTCGTTTGATTTGAAATCCGACATCCTCACGATCACCGGTTTGGGATAAAAGGCGGCGGCGATGCGGGCGATTCCCTCTGCCAGCGAGCGGACAAAAAACTCTTTCGGGTCTTCTTCTAATATCCGGCTACCAATGGTTTCGATGTCCTCTCGCCGTCGCAGATTTGGGTAGTTTACGAGGGCCATCGGATGGATGCCGATGTGGTTATTAATGATGAACTCAAGCCGTGCGAGGCCTACGCCGTCGTTGGGGAGGCGCGAGACCGAGAACGCGTGGTCCGGGTCGCCGACGTTCATCATCACCTGCGTGTTCGGGCGCTCGGTGTCGGTGATAATGTGCTTGTTGACTTCGAAATCAACGCGGCCAAAGTAGATGTTGCCGATGTCGCCTTCTGCACAGGACACGGTAACGTCGGTGCCGCTGCGTATTTTTTCCGTCGCGTCGCCGGTCCCGACGATGCACGGGATGCCCAACTCGCGGCTGATGATAGCGCTGTGGCAGGTGCGGCCGCCGCGTTCAGTGACGATCGCAGCAGCGCGTTTCATTATTGGTTCCCACGCAGGGTCGGTCATCGTCGTGACGAGGATCTCGCCTTCCTTGAATGTGTTGAGCTTGCTCGAATCCAGCAGCACGCGCGCCCCACCGGCCCCGATCTTTTCGCCTACGGCAACGCCGGATGTTAGTGGCGCCCCGTGCGTACCCGTCAGTTCGTATGTCTCAATGAAGTTCTCAGTACGCTGCGCATGAACCGTCTCGGGCCGCGCCTGCAAAATGAATAACTCGCCGGTAACGCCGTCTTTGGCCCACTCGATGTCCATCGGCTGCGATTTGCCGGCGAGCTTCGAATAGTGGTCCTCGATCAGGCATGCCCATTCCGCGAGCTTCAGGACCTCAAAGCCCGCGAGGCAATATCGCTTGCGTTGGCTGGCGACTACCTCGCGCACCTGAGTTCCGCCGCCCGCCTCGTCGGAGAACACCATCTTTACTTCCTTCACGCCCAGCTTACGGGTGACGATCGGACGATAACCCAGTTTGAGCGTCGGCTTGAAAACGATCCACTCGTCAGGCGTCGCCATGCCTTGCACGACCGCTTCGCCGAGGCCCCAGGCACCGTTGATGACGACGGCGTCGCGAAAGCCGCTTTCCGTGTCCAGCGTGAACATCACACCTGAGCACGCTATGTCTGAGCGAACCATCGGCTGAATACCGATTGACAAGGCCACCTCAAAGTGGTCAAATCCTTTCGCGGTGCGATATGAGATCGCGCGGTCTGTCCAGAGTGATGCGTAGCATTCGCGGCATGCTTCAATGAGCTGCTTTTCGCCGCGGACATTTAATATCGTGTCTTGTTGCCCTGCGAAAGATGCGTCGGGCAGGTCCTCGGCGGTGGCTGACGAACGGACGGCAACCTCGAACACCTTTTTCCCAATGCGTTCGCCCAAACGCGCGTAAGCCCCGTGAATCGCAGCTTCGATCTCAGCCGGAAACGGGCACTCCTGCACCAGCCGCCGGGCTTCGCCTCCCACGCGTGCAAGCTCATCAAGGTCATCAACGTCGAGTTTGTTTAGAAGTTTTTGAAGCTTTTTGCGGAGGCCGTTAGACTGCAAAAGCATTTCGTAGGCGTGACTCGTGGTGGTAAAACCGTCAACCGCACGAACACCCTGTTGGGTCAGTTCACGAAACAGTTCGCCGAGACTTGCGCACTTTCCACCAACAAGAGCGACCTGGCCCGCGCCTACTTCGCCAAGATCAAGGACATACGGGTTCTTTTCGCTCATATTTCAACTAAACAGTCACGGTTGCATTACGTTCTTCGGTCATTTGGGGCATGTCGCCGGTATCCGGCCGAAGATACTTTCGCATTTTGGGTTTAAGAGTTTCGAGCAATTCCCTGCGGCTTTTCGTTTTTAACGGTTTTCCGACATAGATCTTGCCCATTCTTTCGAGCCGTTTCTCAGAGATCGCACCTGAGAACATCAACAGCGGGTATGTGAAGTTTGGTCCATTCAGCTTTCGCAGTTTGTACAGCCACATACCGATTGATCCTAAACGCCACGCGGTGGGCCCCCACCAACTGTATTGGCCTGGCCTCAGATTCATTTTCCAGCATTTCATCATAAGCTGCCACTGCAGCTCGGTCAGCTGGCGCGTCTGCGTGACGCCTTTTTCCATTTCCATCCGCGTATCGTGCAGGGGTGTAAAGATCGATGGTATAAGAAAAGCGAAAAGCCCGCGACGTTCCATTTCATAAACAAGGTCGAGGGTTTCCTGGATATCTTCGTCCGTTTCGTCAGGATTTCCGACGATCAAGGTCATCGCAGGGAACCAGTTATTTTCGTTCAAGACCTTGAGCCCCTCGAGCACGATGCTCGGCCAATCCTCGATCGAGAACGGAACGCCTTTGCTCGGCATTATTTTCTTTGCCATTCGGACCGATCCGGTCTCTAGTCCGATAAGCGGGGCGAGAGCCTTCTTTTCGGGATGCGAGCTGAGATACGGAAAATGTATCGGGCTCTTCGGCAGCAAAATGTCGGACAGCTCCTTGATAAGGATCGGATCGACGACCGCAGGAGCAATAGTCGAGTGGCTTAACACGTGCTGCTCTACTCCTGGTGTTTCGACAATGTCACGATAGAGGTCGACGAGTGCCTCGCGGTTGGGGAAATAGAAGGGCGTGTCCGTGTGCACCTGGCCCCAGATGAACATATCCTCGGTCGCGAGCGAGATCTGCTTGTTGCCTTCGCGGACATTCGCCCGCACGGCGTCCATGATCTTGTCTTTGGGCAGGTCGATCTGCGGGTTGAGATCAGGCACGCAGAACTTGCAGCGACGGCCGCAGCCGGTCGTCATCTCGACGACGCCGAACGTGGTGCGCGTGTCCGGGAACAGGATCGCATCGCGATCGACCGGATGCTTGACCTCGACCTCTCTAGGCAGGTCTTCGCCGCGGATGGCCTTTGCGAAAAGCTCCAGAGTATCTTCCGATTCGCTCCGACCCTCGACGACGCAATCGACCCCAAGCTCGTCATAAAGGTCTGTCTGAATGATCTGCCAGCCGCCGGACCCGCCGACGATCACCTTGAAGTTGTCGCGATGCGGATTTGATTTGATCTGCGCAAAAAGTTCGCGCGAGTAGTGAGAATTGATCGGCATCTTGGATGAGCCGAATATTGAGGTGTAAACGCCCGCCGCGAATGTCACGCCCAATGGGTTATGCGTCGAAACCGCCACCACGCGGGTCCGAGGGCCGACGAATTTTTCCAGGTCCTGCGGAAAACACGAGACGATATCCCCCGCTTCGTAGGCGCGAAGCAGCGATTTTTCGACCAGCCGGACGCCCGCAGGCATGTACTTGGCGGAGCCGTCCGGGTTGTGCTCGACCTCACGCCATCTTGGATATTTGCGATTGAGAATCCCTTCGAGCCAGATCGGCAACGACGCCATCGCCATTTGGATAAAGTACCCTGCGTGATCGATCGCCTCGGTCAAGGGAGCCGTCAAAACGATGAGCTTGCCCTGATCTTCGGATGTCACGAAATCCAAGTGATTGCCATTCGCACTGTCTGAAGAAGCGTTGTTTTTCATGAAGATCTCCTAAATGACTAGAAATTCCCCCCTTGAAAACAATCGAATCTGTAGGAGTGCTTGAACCTAGAACCGGATCACTGCATCCGGCCCGCCTTCGACGTGAACGGTGTCGACAAAGCGGATGCTCTTGGAGTCAGTTGTCATAACCACCGAGTGCGTACGCTTGCCTTCGCCGAAAAATCGGACGCCTTTGAGAAGCGAGCCATCAGTTACGCCCGTCGCTGCGAAGATTATCTTCTTGCCGGGTGCGAGGTCGTTGGTGTCATAGATCTTGTTCGTATCGGTGATGCCCATCGAGTTGATCCGCTTCATCAACTGATCGATCGGCGGAATTTTGTCTTTGTCCACACCGAGCCTTTCGTGATCGAACACAAGCTTTGCCTGTATCTCACCGTTGAGGCATTTCATTGCGGCAGCTGTGATGACGCCCTCGGGAGCTCCCCCGATACCCATAAGGGCATGAATATTTGTGCCAGCAACAGCAGCCGAGATCGCGGTCGAAAGGTCGCCGTCCGAGATTAGACGAATGCGGGCACCCGCGGCACGCACGTCGGCAACGAGCTGCCTGTGGCGATCGCGGTCGAGGCAAACGACGGTCAGATCGTCGACATCCCGACCGAGCCTGCGCGCAATGTTGCGGAGATTTTCTTCGACCGGGGCTTCGATGTCGACGGCTCCTTTGCAAGAGGGTCCGACGACGATCTTGTCCATGTACATATCGGGGGCGTTCAAAAGCCCGCCCCGCTCTGCCGCCGCAAGAACGGCTATGGCGTTGTTGGCACCGAGCGCACAAAGGTTCGTTCCCTCTAACGGATCGACGGCTATGTCGACCTCGGGGAACCCGGACCGCACGTCATTTGGGAAATCAGCACCGCCGACCTCTTCGTCGATGTACAGCATCGGGGCTTCGTCGCGTTCGCCCTCGCCGATAACGATGCGGCCCTGCATGGGTACCTGATCCATTACAACACGCATCGCCTCTACGGCTACGTGGTCAGAGTGCTTACGGTCGCCCTGCCCCATTGTCTTGGCAGATTCGATCGCTGCGGCCTCAGTCACTCTAAGAAAATCGAACGCTAATTCGCGTTCAGCATTGGTGTTTTTCATCCATGTCTCCGTGAGAATTCGGTCGGTTTAGTATAAGAAATATGGCATTTTACCATTTGTTTAGGCTGATTTGACAAGTAAACGTTTGGATATTACGGTTTTACTTTGGTCGTGTGCCCGATTCGAAGGAGATTTCGTCTAAATGACATATATTGTTGCTGAACCATGTATTGAGTGTAAGTACACCGACTGTGCGGCGGTTTGCCCGGTCGAAGCTTTTCACGAACTTCCCGACAAACTGCTTATCAATCCCGATACGTGCATCGACTGTGACGCATGCCTGCCCGAGTGCCCTGTCGAAGCGATCTTCTCAGATATGTCCATCCCCGAAGAATATCTTCCGTGGCTCGAGATCAATAAAGAGGCAGAGCAATACCCCATCATCAGCACAAAGCAGCCGGCTCTTTATGGGCCTGGATGCAGCGGGCAGCCCGAGTAGGATTGTTACATTTTCATCTCGAGAGGCGGCATGTCCGCCTCTTTTCAATTCCACCTGACACCTAAGCGAATGATCGACGGCGAGCTGATTGTCCTTAGCGGCGTTCGACCTATCGAGTAACGCGAGTTGAAGACATTTTCGACCGCCGCAAATATCTTTAGCCGCTCGCCAAGCGACCGCGTGAGTTGTGCATCCATCTGAAAGAACGGTTCAAGTCTGAATGTGTTCAAGTCGTCGTCAAACTGCGAACCCGATGCACGCATTTGCACCGCCGCCGCCCAACTCTGTCGCACATATCTGATCTGTGCGGTCGCTTGGTGACGCGGGACCTGGGGGACGCGCTTGTTCACCAGCAGAGGATTTGACGGAAACTCAGCGACTGTAGAGTCGACGAACAGGTACCCGGCATTGAGGGTAATATCCGCGATTCGCCATTCTGCATCCGTCTCGAACCCCGCCATCTCCGTCGCTCCGGCGTTTTGCCTTTGGCGAGTTATCAGAGCCGGGGTCACGGCTAATGTCACATTACCGATCGCGTCGTTGATCTTCGTTACAAAAACATTTGCCCGCATCGAAAATCGACGGTGCGTGAAGCTCAAACCGCCCTCGCCTGTAGTCGCACGCTCGGCGGTGAGATCTGCATTTGCGTTGGTGAGGACATTTCCAACGCGAAAGCCTCGGTAAAGCTCATTTAGGGTCGGCGCCCGAAAACTTCGCGAAAATGCACCGTATGTGGAAAGGCCTTGGCGTATCCGAACGAGAATTGAGATCCGCGGGCTGAGCGCTTGTTCTGATCTGTCCGGGAACTCTAAGAGTGTCGTCGCTCCCGTGCCTGCTACCCGGGTCAACGACAACCCGTTCTCATTCATCCACCTGTCGAACCGGAGGCTTCCGGCAAGTACAAATCTTCCGCGCGAATAAGCATCGCCCACAAAGACGCCGAACGAACGTTCTCTCCCGCCCGTGCCGAGGTATGACGAGACGTTTGCGTTGAAATATCCCACCTCGTCACTGAATCCACGCACGTCCCTGCCCTCGACACCGGCGACGAGGGTGTGGCTCCAGCCGCTGTGCGTTACGACCGCTGAGAAGCCCGCGTTCTGCGATGGCGAACGCTGCAGTCGCGAGAGTGTCTCGGTTGAGCGATCGGCAGAAACTGCCGTAAAGGTCTGATCGTAAAGCTGGTTACCGCCGTAAACACGCCAAGTAAATATGGTTGGCCTATCGATAGAGCCGATGCGCCAGTCGCCGCCGGCCGCGATCTGACGGGAATGGGTCTGGTTCGTCTGAAGCTGCGTGCCGTTGTTTCGCGTCTCGGCGAAGTACGATGGACGCACGAACAGAGAGCCTTTAGCAAGATCGCGGCGCGCCGTCGCGGAAAACACCGCCGAACGAACACCGGCGGGATGATCTGCATCGCCGCGTGACCCTGATTCGACCGGGATATAGCCCCGCGTCCGGAACCCGGCGGCAGTGCCGTCAAACGACCAGCGTCCGGCCTGCGTCCCGAAAAAAGCTGAACCTGAAGCCGTAGCCTGAGTGCCACCATATGCTTCGGCTGAGAAAACGTATCGCTCGTCGACCCGTCGCGGTATCACGTTGAGCGTCCCGCTCAAGGAGCCGCTGCCGTAGAGGCTCGATGCACCGCCGCGGACGACCTCGACCTGATCGACGGCCACCGGCGGCACCCGGTTCCACTGCACCCAACCCCCGAATGGATCGTTAAGCGGCAGCCCATCCAGCAGGACCAGCGAACGGCTCGCCCCAGTCGCACCCGCGCCGCGCATCGAAACGCCCTGCGTGGTCGGATTTGAGTTACGGCTGCTCGAACGCCGGAAAGTGGAGAACCCAGGTACCTGCCGCAGTACGTCGTCGAGTACCGGTGCTGCAGAACTTTCGATGTCCGCCGACGAAACCACGGAAATGCTCGCCGGAGTGTCACCCAGACGGGCCTCCGTGCGTAGAGCAGACACGACGACCCGCTCGTCGACGCCGGCGAATGCGAGAGCAACATTTATCGCCCGATCTCCTGAGGATATTTCCCTCGATGCCGACGCGAACCCTTCTGCGGTCACGGTGATCCGTGCGCGGCCCGTTTCGGGCGTACAACGATAAGACGTTCCGGCGGCCGCACATTCACGAGTCCCGTTTCTATCGGTGATTTGGACCACGGCCCCTGCGACCGAAGATCCGGCGGGATCCACGACGTCTACAAGCACGCCATGGCTCTGAGCATGAGCCGTGAACACCGCGCCAAATATGGCTAAAGTTACACCCGGAACCCAAACGATCTTCCCTATTTTGTTCATTTACAACTAAATACCTTAACCGTTCGACCATAGATTCTACAAATTTTTCCATCCGGCGGGTGTGCGGACCATTACACATAACACGCGAACATCTCGAAAACAACGTTCTGTTCCCGCTTGCCCAACTCCCGTCTTAGCCGATCGCAGCGATCTAGTCTCCGGATCGATAATTTGCGAACGCCCTCTCACGCGAAAGGGCGTTGGCGTTTTTTTCCGTTTCGACCTAAACTGAAACTTGTTTATAGCAATGTGAATCCATGCTTCTTAACTCCGCGAAAATGATCGAGTCACTCGACCCAAAGGATATAGACAAACCGGTGGAAAGGTGTTCGTCGTGCGACCGCGAGGTCACGCATTACAACACATTCCTTTCGCCCACGAATGAGCGAAAGATCATTTGCTGGGAGTGCCGCTCGCGTGACGAAAAGGGTTTCAACGCGAAGCGAGACTTTCGGCGCGGCTCCCGGTTCGGCTACATTCCTCGATAAATCAGTTTATGGCCATCAGAAAATTGAGCGAGTATCCGGCTGAGGTCTTGGGTATGGTCGGCAAACCTGTGGAAACTTTTGACGACGAACTCAAAGCGCTTTGCGACGACATGTTCGAAACGATGTACGTCGCGGAAGGCGTGGGCCTCGCGGCACCGCAAATCGGACTCAACCTTCGGCTGTTTGTGATGGACTGTGAGGACGTCAAGTTGATCGCCGCAAACCCGCAGATCATCGCGACCGAGGGTGAACAGACCAGCCAGGAGGGATGCCTCTCCGTAGGCAAAGTGCCTGCTGTCGTCACTCGACCGCTCAAAGCTACCCTGCGTGCGCAGGACGAAAACGGTGAGTGGTTTGAACGCGATGCCGAGGGTTATGCAGCCCGCGCATTTCTTCACGAAACGGACCACTGCGACGGCATGCTCTTTATCGAACACCTCCCAAAACTAAGGCGTGATATGCTCGTCAAGAAGTTCTTGAAAGAAAAGAAGCTTCGCTAAATTAAGGGAGGATTAGAGATGCGTAGATCAATTCAAATGTTTTCGCTGATGCTAGCAGCTGCCGCAGCCTTTGCGGTGCCTGCTGCGGCGCAGTGCGACCCAAATTCCCAGTCGCCGATCCGCTGCGGTTATTATGATGAGGGCTACCAGGACGGCGCTCGGGACGCCCAGACTGGACAGCAAAATAACTATCGGCATTACAACAACAAGTACGAACGTCAGTACGAAAATTTTTATCGCGACGGTTACAACGCTGGATACGCCAGCAGCAGTCCCGTCGTCGGCCAGTGGAACTTTGCCCAACGTGCCGCTTACGACCTAGGCTATAACTTTGGTGCAAATGACCGCACGGCAAACCGCGCCAGCTCGCCGCAGCAGAACGAGTCGCGTGCCGGTGCCGTCGTACGGCCCTATTTCATGCAGGGTTACCTGGACGGTTACAGCGGAACGCCACGACGTTATAATTTCCCCATCGGCCAGGCACCCGGCCCGGGATTTCCCGGCCCCGGATTCCCCGGAGGTCCCGGTTTTCCCGGCGGTCCGGGCACCGGTTCTGGCACGGCGACGTGGGAGGGCCGCGTCGACAACCAGGCGAACATCATTTTGCAGGGTCGGACGCTTCGGGCTGTCGACCTTTCAAACTCCGGCCTTACCACCACTAATCAGTTTGTGAATGGCATGCTGCCGCGACGCGATACGACCGTATCGGTACGAAAACTCGGCGGCCGCGGCGCCGTCACGGTGATGCAGCAGCCCAGCCGATTCAACAATTACGAGGCTGTCGTCCGTATATCTGACACACGCGGAGGTGCCGATAATTACCGCATCGAAATCAGCTGGACTTCGAGTAATGTCATCGAGGAATATCAAAGCGGCTCAGTCTCATGGCGGGGACGCGTTGATCAAACGGTGAATATCACCGTGAGCGGAGCTGATGTTTTCGCGGAGGCGGTGGCCGGCAATGCACTATCCAACGTGCAGTACAACATCAACGGTTATCTCGCCCGACGCCCCGGGAACGTCACGGTCAGAAAGCGTGATGGACGGGGTACGGTTACCGTACTCCAGCAGCCATCACCGGCCAACGACTACAACGCTGTCATCCAGATCTTTGACCCGCAGGGTGGTGCGGATAATTACAACATCGATATAAACTGGTAGTTTTTTGCGATCGATCGATTCGTGGTCCGAGCTAAAGAGCCCGGGCCTTATTTTTTGATAAAAAGCGAGCGATAAACGGGCAGATCTTTATCCTCAACTGCCTTTTCACGCTCTGTGTGCACAAGGAACGGATTCGCGGTGATCGATTCTTCGCGGAACCGCTCGTCCGCCCGGAATAGCGTGAACATTTCATCAGCCAAGAAGTCAATATCTGTCTGCACAAAAACGCGGCCGCCGACAACCATTCGCTTGGCGAGCGTGTCGACCATCTCTTCGTTGACCATCCGGCGTTTGGCGTGCTTTTTCTTGAACCACGGGTCGGGGAACTGAATGGTCACGGTCTGTAAAAGCTCCGCAGGGATATCCCTGATCAGCTTATCCAGCCACAGCATCGCGTTACAGAATACGTACTTAAGATTATCGAGCCCCGCTTCGTCGGCCAGCCGATTCGCCTCGTCCACCAATGGTTCGCGGATCTCGACGCCTAGATAATTATGCGTCGCGTCGATCTCCGCCATCTTCAGCAGAAAGCGCCCGCGTGCACAGCCGATGTCGAGCAGGAGCGGGAGCGACGCGTTTGTGAAAGCGTTGCTCAGATCGATCGGCTCCGGCGACTGCCGGTAGAAAGGTGCGAGCGGATTTACGTGTTGATGAACGCGAACTCGAGCCATGATGAGAGTTAGGACAGTATCAAGTAGATCGAGAAAAGTGAGACGGCGATAGTTATGCCGAGAGCAACGAGCCCAATCTCGGTGAATTTCGACGACTCTCGCGGATCCTTATGCGGATCGCCCGGAACCTGCAGAAAACCATAAATAGCACCCGCAGCGAGTCCGCCGATGTGTGCATAGTTGTCGATGACCTGATAAAGAACGAGGCCGAATATCAGGACAAAACCTATATTCATCAGCAGGGACTTTTGGAATTCCCACGTTACGAACTTCCGCCGCTTGACCGTGTATGCCGCCAGATATCCGACCACACCGAGGATGCCGCCAGATGCTCCGACCGACAAACCGTCGGGAACGAAGTACGCACTCACAGCGCCGCCGGCTATGGCAGCAACCCAAAAAACGATTGCTGTGTGTGCCCGATCCGAGAGATATTCCGAGAGCCGGCCAAAGCTGTAAAACGCGAAAGAGTTGAGGGCAATGTGAGCGAATCCGCCGTGCAGCACCGCCCCTGTGAGGATCCGCCAATACTCGCCGCCGTAAAAGAATGAAGGCTTGTGGAAACCGGCGATCACGGCGGAACGCTCTATTCCGACGGAGAATTGCGCGATCGTGACCGCAGCAAAGCAAGCGATCATAACTGACGTGTAAACAGGCAGTTCGATCACTTCGGCCGGTGGCGGAGGTTCAATCCCCTGCTCATCGGGAACAGGAACTTCGGCCTCAGATTGGTACTGCAATGACATTGTCGTACGGCGGCGCCGTTACATCGCGAGGCCGCCGTTAACGTTCAGTACCTCGCCGGTGATATAGGCCGCTGACGGCGACAAGAGAAAGCAGACGATCTCAGCGGTTTCCTGCACATTGCCGAGCCGACCGAGCGGGATCTGCGACAATATCTTTTCGCGAAACTCCGCGTTCATTTCGGACGCCATCTCAGTTTCGACGAGTCCCAGCGCAAGCGCGTTGACCGTTATCTTTCGGCTTGCGACCTCTTTCGCCATCGCCTTGGTCAATCCGATCATTCCAGCCTTTGACGCCGAGTAGTTGGCTTGCCCAAGCATGCCGACGACTCCGGATATCGACGAAATGTTGACGATAGCTCCGCCCCCTTCGTTCTTCATCATCGGCCGCAGCACAGCTTTTGAAAAGTTCCAAGCGCCTTTCAGATTTGTGTCGATCACGGCGTCCCAGTCTTCTTCTTTCATCCGCATCACGAGCTGGTCGCGAGTGATGCCGGCGTTATTCACTAGGTAATCGACAGTGCCGAACTCAGATGTAACTGCCTTGACGAACTCTGCCGACGCGTTGGTATCAGCAACATCGCACTGCGCCGAAAAGGCTTTCCCTCCGCCGGCGTTGATCTCGGATGTCAGATTTTCGGCTTCGTCTGCGCTGCGCGCGTAATTGAACGCGACATTTGCACCGCGGCTTACAAGCTCTTGCACGACCGCTTTCCCAATGCCGCGCGTTCCGCCTGTGACGATCGCGGTTTTTCCTTCGAATGTTTTCGCCATAAATTTAGCCGTTCAGCGCGCGTCGCTGTATCTCAAAAAGTTCGTTGATCCCCTTCTCCGCAAGGATCAGCATTTCGTCCATCTCGTCTCGCGAAAACGGCTCGCGCTCGGCGGTTCCCTGTATCTCGATAAATTTGCCGGCACCCGTGCACACGATGTTCATATCGACATCGGCCGTCGAATCTTCGGCATACGCTAGATCGACGACCGGCGTTCCTTCGATAATTCCGACGCTTACAGCCGCGACCTCGCTGATAAGGGGTGACGTTTTCACCATCCCCTGTTTCAGCAGCCGCCGGCACGCAAGTGCGAGTGCGACATATGCTCCAGTGATGGACGCGCATCTCGTGCCGCCATCCGCCTGGATGACGTCACAATCGATGTAGATCTGACGTTCGCCGAGCAGTTTAGTATCAACGACGGCTCGCAAGCTGCGGCCGATCAGCCGCTGTATCTCCTGCGTGCGTCCCGCGGGGCGCTGAGTCTCGCGTTGCGTGCGGGTGTTGGTCGCGCGCGGCAGCATCGCATACTCCGCAGTAACCCACCCGATGCCTTTGTTGCGCAAAAAGATCGGCACGCGGTCTTCGACAGATGCGGTGCAGATCACCTTTGTTCCGCCCACCTCGATCAGCGCTGAACCCTCTGCGTATGGCGAGATGTTCGGGGTTATCTTCGTCGCCCGGATCTGATCAAGCGTTCTGTTATCTGGTCTTATATACGTCATTTTGTTTATTTAGATTTTCGGCACTCAAGACCTCCACGGCCTCTAACTTCGACGGGGTCGACCCAAGAAATCGCTCGGCGATCCGCCCAAAGCGCTCGGCCGCATCGGTCACAAAAAAATGGTCGAGGTCATCGCAAAGCCGCCGTTTGCCCTCCGGTGCCGTTTTGCTGGCGAGGTCTTTCGAGACCAACAATTCTTCAACTTCGGCGGCTGCCGCCTCGCCCGAATCGATAAGCTTAACATTTTCACCAACGGTTTGTTGAATGACGTCCCGCAGGATCGGGTAGTGCGTGCAGCCTAAAACCAGCGCATCCGGGCGAAACTCGCGGATGCCCGCAAGGTATTTTTCCGCTATCGAGAACGTCTCGGGTTCCTCGGTCCAGCCCTCTTCCGCCAGCGGCACGAACAGGGGGCAGGCTGCCTGGATCAGCTCGGCATCTGCTGATGCTCGGCGGATAGCGTCGGCGTAGGCGTTGCTGAGGATCGTCGCTTCTGTCGCGGCAACGGCGATCCTGCCCGACGCTCCCGCAACCTCGACCGCACGCCTGCCGCCCGGGCCAATAACGCCGACAACATCGATTCCGATAGCTTCGCGGATCTTCGGCACTGCGAGTGCAGACGCCGTGTTGCACGCGACGACGAGCATCTTGATGCCGCGCGAAGCGAGAAAATGTGAGTTCTCAAGAGCGTAGCGCTCAACAGTCCCGAGCGACTTTGTCCCATACGGCACCCGCGCCGTATCCCCGAGATAGATAAAACGCTCATTCGGCAAACGGTCATGAAGCGCTCGATAGACGGTAAGGCCGCCAACGCCGCTGTCAAAAATGCCGATCGGTAATTCCTGATTCAATGTTTGTATATGAAAGCGCAGAAAGGCCCGCGGTTGCAACACTGCGGGCCTTTCTTGTAACTGCTAGTTCGAGGTGAAGTTCACATTCGTCAGATCGCCCGTCACGCTTACATTCTGCGACGTAAAGCTATGTCGCTTCGCGGCCACGGCTACGCCTACGGTCTGACCCGTCGGGATCGATCCGATCGTGTAATATCCAAACGGATTGGTCACCGCCACATGAATCGTGTCGTCGTCCTCGGTCAGATAAACATACGCACCGCCGACACCTCTGCCGGACTGGTCGATCACCCGGCCTGAGATCGATGCGTTGGAAGAAGACGCTTCACAGACATCAAGCGATATGTCGTCGAGGTTATAGTTTGAGTTGCTGCCGCCCGGGCCGACATACTCGAACATTATGGTGTGCGATCCGCCATTTGCGAACGCGGTCAGATCAACCGTGCGCTCTGTATACGCAGTCCCAGCCGTATCCGGCTCGGGCACCGTCTGGACGATGTTGCCGTCAACGCGGATGTTCAATACATCGGTGAAAGGAGTCGATACCGACCCTATCCAAAGATGATAACGAAGCGTTGCGGTCGAACCGCTGGCGATGGTGACAGTTTGGGCAATCGACGCAGTTTCTGCTGCCGAACCTGCTCCCCCTAGCCAGGCCCACTGATTTCCGGAACGCGGGCCCGCACTACCCTGGCCGTCGCCACAGAGCGCTAACGTACACATCGGGGTGCCAAAGCTCGTCGAAGCCTGTGTCCACGCAGGATTGCCTGTGGCTTCAAGGTTTCCGTCAACTATTACGTTTGTACACGGCAAGCCGCTGTTGATCGCTGTTTTGCTTTCAGTGCCGGCACTGCGGGTAGTGCGGGTGCGGGCGTCCGCAGGAACCGCACCACGCTGCTTCGCGGTCGGGTTTTCAGTCATGACCCGCTGTTGAGCGGACGCCGCAACCGGTAATTGAACAAGTACAAAAAGTGCGATGATCGAAGCTGAGATCGAGCCTCTGACCAAAGTATTGAATTTTTCGAACATTATCTGATCCTCCTTGGAAAATGTCAGTTAAGACCATGGAACCCGCGAGAGAAACGGGTTAAGAATTGTAGATTGACCCCAACGGCATATGAGAACGCCTATAACTGGGGCTAATACGAGAATTGATGGTTCTTATGATAGCGCACCTTTGCCGATTCAGAAAGCATTTTATTTGTCAAATCGGTTGGAACGCGGTTTGCACTAAGCCTTGCGAACAGCTCAATTTGTTACAAATTCCGACACGTTCGTATCTAAGGAGTACGTTTATGATGAACATGGGTAGGTCATTTAGTCTTTTTAGCATCGTTTTGATGCTATTCTTTGGCGCCACTGGCGCATCCGCGCAAAACCGTGAATACGGTGGGCGCGCTGCTGGCGTTATTCTTAACGGCGACAGTGTGTTAACTGCGGGCGACACCGGCGAATTGCCGAGCGTTGGCGGCTCGATAATGCTGCCGACGCCGAGTTCGTCACTGCCGGGCATTACAACCGGTATGATCGTTTCGTCGACTTCGGGAATGGGCAACGCGAGCCAGTCGTCGTCCACCGTCAGCAATGTGAACGTTACCGCAGGCGGTTATGTGATAACGGCAACCGAGGTCACCGCAAATTCGCAGTGCATATGCTGTCCGGGTTTTGTTGATGCGACCTGTCTTGGTTGGATCAGTGTTCGCGGACTTTCCGTCATTGACCCGCAAGGCCAGCCGGTCGCTGTTAATGTGAGCGGGTCGATCAATCAGACCGTCAACCTTAACGGCGGCGGGACGATTACATTCAACGAACAGATCGAGTCCGATAACGGATTGGTCGTAAATGGGATCCGAATCAACATTGGCGGGATTAACGCTGTGATCGCTTCTGCTCAATCGACGATCATTTGCGGGACCGGCGGTCCTACATCCTCTGAGGTGTCCGTCTCAGGACGAACAACGACGAGCAGTGGACGCGGCCTGGCGGGCGTCACTGTCAAGCTCACTAGCGGAACCGGCAACCAGTATACTGCCACTTCCGGAAGCAACGGGGTGTTTTCATTCGCAGGTGTAATGGCTGGTCAAACCTACGTTCTCGAAGCTACACATTCGACACTAACTTTCCCGGCACAAGTGATCGAGGTTTCTGACGAGATCTCGGGAATTGAGATCCGAGCGAACTAACTTAGGTAGAATGGTGCAACACAAAACGCCGGCCGAGCAGCAATGCTCAGCCGGCGTTCTTGTTTGATATGGTGGAGGCGGCGGGAATCGAACCCGCATCCAAAGGTTGCGACCAGTGAAATCTACACGTTTAGTCGATTCACTTAAGTTTCGCTACGGTCAAGCAGATGAACCGACAAGACCTCGTCCGCAGCTAACCCGGCTTACTTTAAGGCATGTCCGCAGGTGGAGGACGCGCCCGAGCCTGAACTGAGTTATGCCTCCACGGGTCGCATCAGGCGAACTTCCCGCGAGACATCGCTGGAGCTAAAGTTAATTAGGCAGCGAGAGCTAATTCTTGATTAGCATTTGTGTTTTGCAAGTTTTGTTAACGAGCTCACCTACAAAAAGCCCGACGTGCATTCAAAGATCTGAACAAGCCCCTGTCGAAGCCTGTCGCCCCCATAACTTGAGGTGCCGAACGTTTCGGCAATAAACGCCCTTTCGAGCGGACGCTTAGTTTACGACAATAAGATGAAGAATGGAAGGGCCAGGTTGTTTACGTCTGCAACGACCGGTCGCCGCTATTCATCAATTAGATGATGCGAATCGTTAACGTCCCAAAGAACGCTGTCACTGCCGCAAAGCCGATCAAGAAGCGGTTTGTGATCCACGAACATCATGCACGGCAGCTGCACTTTGATCTGCGTCTCGAGATCGGCGGAACCGGCAAGTCATGGGCGGTGCCGAAAGGCCCGTCAATGGACCCGGAAGACAAACGCCTCGCCGTCGCAGTTCCTGATCACAGCTTGAGCTATTTCAATTACGAGGGAACGCTTGCCGAGGGCACATACGGCGCAGGCGAGGTTCGCATCTGGGACAGCGGAAAATATGAAACGCTTGTGGATCCGCAGATCCAATACGATGTAGGCCGGATCCGCTTTTCCTTTCTCGGCAAAAAGGTGCGCGGTGAATTCTTACTCACACGAATGTCAAAGCAGTCGAAGAACTGGCTGCTCATCAAGATAGACGATAATTTCGCCGACATCGACTGGCGGCTAAAAACAATTCTGCCCGTCGACTAAAGCTCGATCTTTTCGTTCGCTCCCCATTCGGCGGACGTGCCGGTAACCAAAGCCTTAACAAATCCCGCGATCTCAACTAGCTTTCCCGATTCCGCTTCCCAGTACTCTGCACTTTCAATATCGACCTTGAGTAGACAAAGATCCGGCGAGTCCAATCCCTCCGGAAACCACGCCTTAAGAATCGGATCCCAAAGCTCCTCGATCTTTGCGCGGTTCTTTTCGACAGTCGCACGACCCGAAACTGATACAAACGTATCGTCCTCGGGTTTGGAGTACGCGGCGTTCACGCGGTCATCCTTTTCGATCTCTTCGACCTTGTGAGTTTGCTCGCTGGTAAAGAACCAAAGGTTACCGTGCTCGTCGAGTTCCTGTGTCGACATAGGCCGGCTTCGAAGCTGGCCCGCGTCGACGGTCGTCAACATACAAAAATCGATCCCTTCGGTTAACTCCTTGAGCTTTTCGATCGCTTCATCCCTGCTCTTCATTTCCTGGCCGCTCCCTTTTTCGCACCGCCGGATTTCGATGCGGTCGATTTCTTAGCACTGCTGGTCGAGCCAGATTTTTTTGCCGATGCGGCTTTCGAGGTTGTCGATTTTGATGACGAAGACTTTTTAGTGCCGCTCGCGGAACTCGACTTAGAAGCTGCAGCCTTTTTCGCTCCGCCGGATGAACCTGATCTCTTGGCTCCGCCGGTTGAACCGGATTTCGAAGCTGCTGACTTTTTAGCACCGCCCGTTGACGACTTCGAAGCTCCGCTGGATTTCTTGGCCGTCGAACCGGACTTCGAGCTCGAACCGCCGGACGATTTCTTAGCTGTAGAGCTTTTCGCTGCGCCGGATTTGGCAGTGGAAGACTTCTTCGCTGAACCGGTCGACTTAGAAGAAGCCGAGCCTGATTTGGAACTTGAAGCTTTTGTACCCGAGGCCTTGCGTGTCGATGACTTTGTACCCGAGGCCTTGCGTGTCGATGACTTAGTACCGGTGGCAGCATTTTGTCCCGCGATCGTCGCTGCCTCACCCTCCGCGACGATGGCTTCGCCCGCACCCTGCAGGGCTCCCGCAGCAGCTCCAGCCGCGGCCTTTGCAACCACTTCGCCTGCCCCCTTCGCAGCAGAAGAGAGAACTTCTCCCGCACCGGATGCAGCAGTCGAGAGCACGTCACCTGCGGCATCTTTCGCTTTTTGTACCAACCCCTTAGAACTCGATTTCGATGATCTCTTTGTCGCCATTTTTATTCCCCCATTCGCCAAAATTCAAGTGTGTATGCGCGCGATACACTACCCAGCCATTCTGCAACGACTGTGCCATCAACATTTAGTTGCTGCGAACTATGCTGCTCTGGAATTAGCGATGAGGGTGGGATACTTGCCGGTCCAGCACGCCGTGCACGACGCGGCGGAGTCGATCCCGATGGATTCCAGCATCCCTTCGTGCGAAAGATATCCGAGACTGTCAGCTTCGATGTAGCCCCGAACATCTTCGACGGACATCTGAGCTGCTATGAGATCTTCTTTGCGGGGCGTGTCGACGCCATAGTAGCAAGGCGAGATTGTCGGGGGGCACGAGATACGCATATGCACCTCAGCTGCGCCGGCCTCGCGCACCATCTGAACGATCTTTTTCGAGGTCGTCCCGCGAACGATCGAATCATCTACGAGCACGATCCGACGCCCTTCGATGAGGTCCTTTATCGGGTTGAGCTTTAGCCGCACCCCGAACGAACGGATCGACTGCGAAGGCTCGATGAACGTCCGGCCGACATAGTGATTTCGAATGATAGCCTGCCGATAGTTGATATCCGATTGATCGGCATAACCGATCGCTGCGGCGACACCCGAGTCAGGCACGGGTACTACAAGATCCGCTTCCGCCGGATGCTCGATCGCCAACCGCTTGCCCATCTTGTGCCGGGACTGATTGACCGATCGGCCGTAGATCGTCGAATCCGGTCGTGAGAAATAAACGTGCTCAAACGTGCAAACCGCGGGCGGCTTCGCATCGAAAGGTTTTACAGACCGAAGGCCGGTGCGGTCAATGATGATCATCTCACCTGGTTCTACCTCGCGGACGTATTCTGCATCGATCAGGTCGAACGCACACGTTTCTGACGCAACGCACCAAGCCCCCTTGAGCTTACCAAGTACGAGCGGACGGAACCCACGCGGGTCGCGCACAGCGACGAGCGCCTGCGAAGTTAAGAATAGTAGCGAGAACGCACCCTCCGTGTCCTTGAGCACCGACTCGATCGCCTCGATCACATCGGCTGCCGGTGTGCGGGCGATGCTGTGCAGAATCGTCTCGGTATCGGAAGTCGAAGAGAAGATAGCGCCCGCCTTTTCTAACTCCGCCCGCTTCTGGGCTGCGAAGGGGAGATTACCGTTATGGCAGACGGCGATCTGCCCGTGCTGGCACGTGACAAGAAATGGCTGGACTTCCTTGATCGTGTTCTTGCCTGCGGTCGAATAACGCGTGTGGCCGATGGCAGCGGGCCCGGTCAAACGGTTCAGCACGTCCTCGGTCAAAACGTCAGCAACTAGACCCGGCGAGCGGAACTGCAGCAGGTCCGGCCCATCGGCAGACACGATGCCGCACGCTTCCTGCCCGCGATGCTGCAGAGCAAATAGCCCCAGCTGTGTGATCGTCGAAGCCTCAGAATGCCCAAATATACCGAACACACCGCACTCTTCGTGAAATTTGTCGAGAACAAGCTCTGTCATCTAGTTAAAGGTTAGCAAATGCCGCCGGCGTAATCTAACAGCCCCGAAAGGCGATTAGTGTAGACGCTGCGTCACGCCGTGAGCGTTGCC
Organism: Pyrinomonadaceae bacterium; assembly: GCA_041751195.1. Classification (GTDB taxonomy): domain Bacteria; phylum Acidobacteriota; class Blastocatellia; order Pyrinomonadales; family Pyrinomonadaceae; genus OLB17. Next base: position 121,573 of record JBGSXX010000005.1, read on the forward strand.
ATCGGATCGTTCTTGTCAGCACTGCGTTGACCGAAAAGCTGTGTGCGAGCGAGGTAACCGCGCACGTCGCCGTTCATTACCGCATACATCAAGGCATTGTCCGCGTTAAGTTTGATGGGCGTATTCCATTTTATTAGGGCCTCGGCCGCCTTCCGGTTAACAGTGTATGAGTGCGCGAGGAAATGTTTGCCTGCGATGTCGAAATGATCGTCGTACGGTCGCGAATAGAGATTTCGGATCATCGTGTGGTTATAACGCAGAAGCCCCAGAGCGTGCTGCATATGATAAGCGGCAAGCTTCGCGCCGCCCCATTTCGGACGATGTCCGCCGCCTTCCCAGCCCCAGTAGATCAAGTCGGCATCCTCCGGTATATTCGCAACCATCTCGGCGATCACTTGCTCATCCACCGCGAGCGTTACGACATCGTCCTCAAATATCAACGCCCGTTCCGCTCCCGAGTCCAGAAACTTTTCGTAGATCATCCGATGGCCCAACGAGCAACAGATGTGGCCGAGGGTCATCGCCTTGTTTCGTCGATCGGTGCATCGGGCGATATCCTCGTCATAAGTGCCATCGCTTACGAACTGTTCAAATGAACCGTCGCGTTTGTCGGCACCATAGACAAATTCGTAGTTACCCTCACCCAACTCCGCCAGCACATTCTCCTGCCGATCCTCAGCTTTCGGGATAGTGAGAACATAGACGGCGTCGTGAAATGATTTGAGAGCGGGCGAGAGCATTTGATCAATTGGCGGGCACGATGCGGCCGCGGCATTCGCCGAAGCCGATGCGACGAAAACCTTCGCGTTCGCAGTACCCTTTCATGATTATCTCGTCTCCGTCTTCTAGGAACCGCCGCTGCTCGCCCGTGGGTAGTTCGAGAGGCTCCGTGCCACGCCAAGTTAGCTCGAGCAGGCATCCGCGTTCGTCCTTCTCCTTTCCGCTTACGGTGCCGGACGCCATAAGGTCGCCCGTCTGCAGGTTACAGCCGTTGGAGGCGTGATGGGTCAGCATCTGCGCAATCGTCCAGTAGAGGTCTTTCGGATTTGACCGCGAGAGCATGTGCGGTGCGATGTCCTCGTTTCGCATCTTTTCGGTTTGGATGTAAACCTCAAGTTTGATGTCGAGTCCGCCGAATTTCTGATTGCGGTCGTCGTTTAAATAATCGAGCGGCTGCGGGTCGTCGGGGTCACGCTCGAACGCCGGCACGCGGAACGGCGCCAAGGCCTCCATCGTGACTACAAACGGCGAGATCGTGGTTGCGAAACTCTTCGCCAAAAACGGCCCGAGCGGCTGATATTCCCACGCCTGAATGTCCCGTGCCGACCAGTCATTAACCAGGCACAACCCGAAGATGTGATCCTCCGCCTCGCTGATCGGGATCGGCTGCCCCATCTCATTTCCCCGCCCGACAAAAAACCCAAGCTCCATCTCGTAATCAAGATTTTTAGCCGGGATGAACACCGGCGGCTTCTCAGCATCACTCCGGTTCTGGCCCCACGGCCGTTTGATGTCGGCCCCCGAAACAACGATCGACGAAGCCCGCCCGTGATACCCGATAGGAATATATTTGTAATTCGGCAGCAAAGGACTGTCCGGCCGAAACATCGACCCCACATTCGTAGCGTGGTAAATGGAGCAGTAGAAATCAGTATAGTCGCCAATGTCGAAGAGGGAGTGCAAGGTGACATCCGATGCATGAACCAGCGCGTTTTCTCCTACTGCCTTTCGATCTGCATTCGCCCTTTCCTGAAAAATCTTGACCAGGTAGTTGCGGATATCATTTGGGGCCTGCGGAGATGCATTCGCTAAATGATTTCCTGCCCATGGTCCAAATGCCGACTTGAGCCACCACTGAAACTCACTTTGCACTGGAAGCGAGTCCAACTCGATAACGAAGTCCCCGAGTCGGACCCCGATTTGAATTCCATACTCAGCCGATCGGTGGCGGAATGCGCAAAACGGCAAATTCTGTATCGGAAAATCCGTATGCGGGTCATTCGCTGATTCGACCCAACTCTTCAAATTCGGGTCGTGGGTTTCGTTTATCTCGTACATGATTGGTTATAAAAGCCCCATCTTCCGCAGGTCTTCTATCGGTTCTTCGAAGGAGCATGAGCCGAATGAGTGCATGCCTCGGCGGCGAAGGTACATTAGGTGGCCGTTGGTCAGGTGGTGTTCGTTTCGCCAGCTTACGCCAGAGGGGTTAAAGGTGAAAACCTCTTCGAACTCTTCTTCCATCAGGTCTTCGAGCACGCTGGCGCGATAGCTTTCGCGGGCGAACGCCGTCATTAGCAGGACGTTCAGAAAACCGTGCATTGTGCCTTCGGGCGCATCGGGTGCATACGTTAGCGGCCTAAAACATCTAACCGGATGATGCAGACCGGCGGTCGCCTTGAACGGCACGTTCGCTGCCATGCACGTGCGGACGAACCGGACCACGTCTCGCGATGACGGGAACGCGTCACTCGTTACTCCGCCCGTGCGGATCTTCGCCTTTTGCCCCTGCATCGCAAGCGCAGTGACTAGATCGACAAAACTTTCGCCCATCGATATTTCGAAATAGGCCGTTACACCCGCAGGCAAGATCTTGACCGTGTTCTCGATCTTAGACATCGTAGATGCCTGAACCTCGAGCACGTCAATGACAGCGCCGGGGTCATTCCCGCGGTTAAAATCGGCGACCTGCTTCATCGTCGCGTTGATGTCCTCGCCCGCAAGAGCGCTCAGACGCCACGGGTCACCCGAATCCGGCCGGATAAAATCATGGGCGTGCTCGCTAAATTCTTCTAATCGCGACGCGGGCACAATGAAACGCCCGAGCATCCAGTTATAATTGCTGTGACGGTATGTCGCGTAATTCAGTACCGCCTCCTGCATCGACACTTGCGAAGGCGGAAAGAGTCCGGCGTAATCGATAATGCCGGCCAAAAGGATGCGAATTGACTCAAGTGGTTCCGCGGCGGCTTGCGGGTTCATGGATGCGTTTTTAGAAGTCTGGCTGATATCGAAATCATAATGTTTCGCGGCGTGTTTTACAAACATTGCCCGCGTCGCCCCGGCCAACTTGTTTTCACCAAAAAGTTCGGTTATCTTGTCATCACCGTGGTGACGGAAAGCAGTTTGAAATGCGTGTTTTAGGCATCGATCCGGGTAGCGAAACGCTCGGCTGGGGCGTGGTAGAAGGAACCGGGTTGAAATATGCCGCGGTCGATTTCGGCACCGTTCGGTCAGATACGAAAAAGGCTTTCTCGGAACGTCTTTTGACCGTTTATAACGGCGTCGCGGATGTCATTGATAAGTTCGGCCCGGACGTCGTGTCGATCGAGGACACGTTCTACGCAAAGAACGTCAGCGTTGCGATGAAGCTTGGCCAGGTCCGTGGCGTCGTCCTGCTGCTCGCCGAGCAACGCGGACTAGAGATCGCGGAGTACGCTCCCAGATTGATCAAACAGACTATCGTCGGCCACGGCAACGCCGAAAAGCAGCAGGTCGGCGAAATGGTTAAGTTGCTGCTGCGGTTAAAAGCGGTCCCAAAACCTCACGATACGGCGGACGCACTCGCGATCGCCATTTGCCATTTCCACCATGCGGGAATGCGTGACCGGATCGCGAAAGCTAAGTAAAACAAACACTTAATAGAATATGAAATTCGGACTTTTGTTCGTGTTTATGGTGTCGCTTTGCGTGAGCGCAGCAGCGCAATCCCGTTCTGCGGATGTCGGGCGAACCGCGGTCGTGCTTGACGAATCACTCTCGCTCCTGAGAAAAACCCCGAGCCTTTATGCCGAGACGATCCAGCGAATGCGGCGCGGGCGTATCGTAAAGATCGAGGGCGTGCGCCAGGCCGACGGCGTCACTTTTTATCGCGTGACTGCCCTACCGGAAGTGGAAGGGTGGGTACAATCGGACGCGCTTTTCGCCAATTTTCGCCCGAACGATGAGCAGCGGCTGGCGAGCTTGGTGCAGGCGGCGACGGGGTTTGAGCAGATCGATCTCGCCGTACACTTTTTCGATATGTTCCCCAGATCGAAATTTCGCCCCGCGTTGATGCTGCTGTTTGGTGACATCCTGGAGGTGACCGCGGTCCGGCTTTCACGTGAGGCGAACAACCGGCTGCGGCAGGGCGAGATGGCAGCGACGGCCGCGCCGCTGCACAGCTACTTTCTGAGTTATGTGGGTCTGGACAGGTATCGCAAGCTGGGGATCAAATTTCTGTTCAATCCGTCGACGCGAAATTATCATTATGACGGCGCTTCATGGAACGCGATCGTGCGCGATCATGCGAACTCGCCGGAGGTGGCAGAGGCCCAAAAACGGCTGCAAATATTGAAGGAACGGATGGAAGCAGTGAAGAAGTGATCAAAGCGCCGCGGCAACGCGGGCGGCGACCTTGGCGTTGTTTTCGAGCAATGCGATGTTAGCCCGAAGCGTCCGGCCGTTGCTGCGTTCGGCGAGTTCGGACAGCAAGAACGGCGTGATCTCTTTGCCGCTGATCTTTTCAGCCGAAGCTTTTTTTAGCGACTCCATCATCATTTTTTCGAGTTCTGCGGGCGGCACCTCAAATATCTTCGGGACCGGAACCGTCAGCAAAAGCGAGCTGTTAAGCTTCATCTCTTTTTGCATATCGGCAAAACGCGATAGCTCGGCGGCCGTTTCGATGCGGGCGTCGACCAACAGCCCGCTCGTACGCGAATAAAACGCCGGCATTTCGTCGCACTGCCAGCCGAGCACGGTCACACCCCACGTCTCGAGCCATTCCCGGGTCGCCGGCAAGTCGAGCACGATCTTGGCACCCGAGCAAACAACGATCATCGGCGTGTGGGCGAGTTCCGGCAGGTCTGCTGATATGTCGTTTGCGTTGCCGCGATGAACGCCGCCGATGCCTCCTGTCGCGAAAACCCTTATCCCTGCCGACCTCGCCAGAAACAGCGTGGTGGCGACCGTCGTCGCGCCGTCGAGCTTTCGTGCAGCCGCTACGACCAGATCGCGTCGTGAGATCTTTCGAATTTCTTTGGAATGCGCCAGTGTCTTTAGCTGATCATCCGACAGCCCAATGTACGCCTCGCCGCCGAAAATCGCGATTGTCGCGGGAATTGCACCATTCTCGCGAACAAGGCTCTCAAGCCGGCGGGCCGTTTCGAGGTTTTGCGGATACGGAAGGCCGTGCGAGATGACGGTCGATTCGAGCGCAACTATAGGCTTTTCGAAATGGATCGCACCCGAAACTTCATCGCTAAGATTTCGCTTCATTTAATGCAAAGAAGGATCAACGAACAAACTTGCCGATGCGGTCAAGCCGCGGGTGTGTGAGGCAGCCCGCCAGGCTTCCGTTTGATGCCGCACGGTCGCAGGACCAATAAACGAACATTGCCCGGCCAATTACCAGTTCACGCGGCACAAATCCCCAACCGCGGCTGTCGTCGCTCTGGTCACGGCTGTCGCCCATCACAAAAAAACTGTTAGCAGGAACCTGCATCGGCTTGCCCTCAACGCCGAAATTGAATCCGTTGAGCCGCCGCAGATTGCCGCCCGATCGCACCGTACGCATCGAACGCTCAGAATAGAACACGTCCCATCCCGCGCCCTCGGGCCGCTCTTCATACTCACTGGTCTCAAGGGCCGAGTCGTTGCTGACCGAATCGCCTATGATGCGGTGTTCCGGCAAAAGCTCTCCATTGATGAAGACCTGATTATTGCGAAACTCGACAGTCTCGCCCGGCAGGCCGATGACGCGCTTGACGTAATTGATCTGATATTTTACGAGTCCGCGCTCGCGGTCGGATATTGGGTCGACGCTATTCCCAGGATATTTAAATACAATTATGTCGCCGCGCTTGATCTCGCGCATCGGCAGGAACGGCAGCGGATTTCCGCCGGGATTGAAAATGAACTTGTTGACCAGCAGGTAATCGCCGACGAGGATCGTGTTCTGCATCGAACCGGTCGGCACGGTCACGGCCTGCAGAATGAACGTCATGCCGAAGATCGCCATTATCAGCGTGACGGTGAACGATTCCAAATATTCGCGAAATACGGACTTCGGCGGCCCCTTCGGTTCGGTGGTCTTTATCACGGGGGCCTCAACTGCTGACTTCTCTTCGTTGCTCATCGATTATTATTGTTACCGGTGCTGCCTTGCTCGATCGTCTTTAGTGCCTTGCTTGCTGCCATCATTTCCGCGGCCTTTATCGAACTTCCCGTCCCGTCGGCAGTGCCCGCGTCCCATTTCACCTGAACGAAATAGCTCCTTTGATGAGGCTGGCCTTCGCTGCGAAGCAGTTTATAGACCGGTGCCGATAGTTTATCGGCCTGGAGCGTTTCCTGCAAAAGCGACTTGTAATCTACCGATGAACGCGGCGTAACGGTGCGAAAATCGTCCGCAAACATACGTGCCACCGCCGCCTTTGCCGCGACATAACCGCCGTCAAGAAAGATCGCGCCGAGCACCGCTTCGAGCGTATCGGCAAGCACGGCAGCTTTCTTCCGTCCGCCGGTCTTCTCCTCACCGCGGCCTACGCGTAAAAGCTCGCCTAATTGCAGCCGCTCAGCCGCAGCGGTTAGCCGTGCGGCGCTAACGATGTGATGCTTCATCACCGTGAGATCGCCCTCTTTCATCTCCGGATGTTTTGCAAACAAATGGTCGGCCACCGCCAAGCCCAGCACGGAATCACCGAGGAACTCGAGCGACTCGTTATCCGCGGCAGACACTTCCTTTTCAGAACTCGCACCAAATTTTTCATAAGCCCACGAGCGATGCGTGAGCGCTCTTTCGGCTAGTGCAGGATTCCTGAACGTGTGGCCGCAGAGTTTCTCGAGCTTAGTGATGTTCATCGCGCTTCCGAAAAGAAGATTTTAAGGGTAACACGGGCAAAATGAAAGCCGGTCGCTCCGTAAAGGAACGACCGGCTTTATTAGATTTGCCGCTAGTTTAGGTCAGGTTAGTTGCCTGAGACCGTGTTCGAATTACCGATTGTCGTTTCCGGTTCGACCACAGGCGAAACCTCGGTGGTCGGATTCGGCATCGGCTTAGCTACCGTCGACGCGATGTAAGCATCAAGGCCTTCCATCTTGTCGAACCGTCGCTGATAGAGTTCCTGGATGGTCTTATAAAGACCGGCCTTGTACTCTTTGTTTGCCGCATCGTTGGCGGTCACCTTATGTGCACGGCTGTATGCGTCAAGTGCACGCTCAGTGTAACCGTTAAACAGTGCGATTCGCTGCTTGATCTCGGCATCCTTCGCAATACGAGCCTCTTCTTCCGTAAGGAGCTTTAGCTCTGCGATCTTGGTCGCGATCTCTTCGCCGATCTTGCCTGCGTTCTCAAGGTAGTAAGCACCTACCGTCTGATAAACGCGGGGTTCTTCGCGAAGTGCACCCGGGTTCTGGGCAACTTCGTAGTAGTAAGGCAGCGCACTCTTCTTGTCATTCTTCACGTGATAAAGAATGTAGGCCACAGTGTAGTTGAGTTCGCTGATCGCGTCCTCTTTGTTCCGTTCAAATTGGAAAACACCGTAAACCGGGACGCCTGCGGGATTCTTTTTCGTCGCTTCCTTTCCGCTCTTCAGCATCTCCATCGACTGACGAGCGTAGCGAAGCGTGTCTTCGTTGTATTTGAAATTTTTGTTGTACGACTCGTAAAGGCCGATCAAACCGAGCGGCAGCATTACATTAAGGTTATCCGGGAACTGCTGCAATATCGTGCGACCCGCTGCATAAGCCTCGTCGTAGTTCTTGCCTTGCACACCTTTGTCATAACGCTCAAATAGAACTCGAAGCTTTTCAGCCTCTTCGTCCTTCTTTATAGCCTCTTCCATCGGGGGCAGATTTGTCTTGAGATAAGCTGCGATGTCCTTACTTCCCTCGCAGGCACCGAACTTTTCAAGATATTCCTTCCCGGCTGTAACTGCGATCTTACGTTTAGCCAGATCGCCTGCCATGTTCGCAGTAAACCTTTCGTAAACGGCAGCCTGCCCGTCAAAATCATCACACGCGTTCTGGGCGTACCCAGAGACCGAACCCACAGCTAAAACAGCCGCAAGTGCGAGTCCGTGTCCGGCAAATCTAAAAACTTTGTTCATTAGCGTACTTCCTCCAGAATCTATTCCTAACCTTGAATTAACCCCCCCCTCTGCTAATCAGGGTTTGGGTACCATTTCTGATGAAGGGTTATATGGATTAGTTGCAAAGAAATCCGACAACCTCTTGGCAACATGTTACAAAAAAAGCCCTCGAAACTTGGGATTTCGAAAGCTAAATAATCCGTAATTAGTTAACCCGTGTCAAGCAAAATAGGCGAAAATACTGCGGCCGCTTACTGATCAACCACGCGCGGGCGAACTTTCTGTTCCGGCGGGGTGGCCGCGTCGCTCTCGTTATCCTTTTTATATTCGATAACTACCGGCTTGAAATTTGGCGCCGGCTGCACGGGGCGTGACGATACGGTTCGCGTCACAAGCTTCTTCGCGTCAGGCTGTACCGTATTCGCCGGGCCGATGACGATCGGGCGCTCATCGCCTGAGCCTGCTTCGGTGCTGGCGGCAACGTCGTCCTCGTCCTCTTCGTCCTCATCCGTTTCGACCGCTCTTGCCATTCGCATTTCAGAAGCATTCGTGGTCCGGATCTGTCGGAGCGCCATCGTTTTCATCGGGTCGCGGCGGATGCCTTCGCCGAGCGCCGCATATATCTGATGTGCGATCCCTGCCGCGATGCGTCCGCGTTCACCTTCGCCGCGGGTTATAACCACGACCGAATACTTGGGATCCTCAACCGGTGCGACGGAAGCGAACAGGCCGACCCACGAGCCCTTTTCGATGCACGAACCGGTCTTGCCGGCGATTCCTTTAGAGGGGTCTACACCTCGACGTGCCGTGCCGTATTCCGCAGCTCCCATCATGCCCGGTATCACGCCTTGAACGTGTCCATAAGGTACGCTGACCTCGCCGCGAAAGATCGATTTGTAGCCTACGTTCTCTGTGTGTTCGCGATTCATCTGCGGAACGACCTTGCGGCCGCCGTTCGTGATCGCGGTCACCATCACCGCAAGCTGAAGCGGTGTCACTTCGAAATCATCCGCATGCGAATAGATTCGCGGGTTCTTGTTGCCATACGGCAGCCTGCCCGCGTACTCGCGGTCCGCATTGATGCCGGTCCGCTGACCGAGTCCCAAACGGCGAGCGTAATCGATCATCGTATCGGTGCCCATCTGAACGCCGACACGCTGGAAATAAACGTTATTGGAGTATGCAAGGGCGTCATCCAGCGTCATTTGCATCGAATTACCGATGATGGTGCCGCCCGGATTGATGAGATTTTCGTTAAGCCCCGCAACGCCGGTCACAAGCTTAATCGTGGAACATGGCTTGAATCCGTGGCGGATACCCCATTCCTGATTGACCATCGTCAGGATGCGGCCGGTGACGGCGTCCATTACGACAACGGTGCCCGCACGATCGCCTAGTGCACTAACAGCAACCCGTCGGATGCGGAGGTCTTCGCCCTCGGTCGAATCTCTTAGTATGTTGGCAGCGGCTTCATCTTTCAGGCCGCGTTCGAATGCCAGTTTGCGGGCACGTGCCTCGCGGGCAGCTTGTTCGCGACGACGTTGTTCGGCGAGTGCCGCCTGCCGACGTTCCTCTTCTTTCTTTTTGCGTGCAGCCTCCGCACGGCGTTGTGCGGGCGTCTGCTTCTTTTGGGCGACAGCAGTTTTGGCCGCGGGCTTTTTCTTTTGATCCTCGGCCTTTTTGGCCGCGGCCGTAGTCTTTGCGGGAGCTTTCGCTGCCGGTTTTGTGTTTTTAGCTACCGCGGTCTTTGCAGGAGTCTTAGCTGCGGGCTTTTTCGCCGGCGGTTTTTTAGCCTGGAATGCGAAGGCAGGAAGGCAAAGTGTTGCGATCAGAAAAAGGGAGACGGAAAGCCTGGAAAGACGGATTTCGGGGTGCATAAACTTCATGTTCTACCTCAGGCGAACGGGTGAATCTAATTGTTATGTTGAGGGTCCCACGGGAAAGAAAAATGCTAAAATTGCGGAACTTTGCGAAATAGCTAAAAATTAATATACCACCGCACGCGCCGGGGGTGCAAGAATAATCGCAGAATTGTTTAACAAAGTGAAATTTTTCAACACATTTCGCGGCCGTTTGCTTCTCATCCTCGCGGTGATGCTCGTCGTAACGCTCGGCGTGCAATATTATCTCAACCTTCTAACCCAGGAAGAAAACAACGAGCTGCGCGATGCTCAGGCACAGGCACTTGTGGATGGCTTTGCGCTAGGCGTTTACAGCTTAACCGGTAATGACCGGCTGCAGGATATCCTTGCGCAGCCCGGCCAAACTTTTCTGGACGATGACGCTCGTCAGCGCATTCGTGACATTATCATTATTGATAATGACTGGGATATCTCTGACAGCCTTAATCCAAATTACCTGCCCGTCGTCGATGACGATGGCGATGTTGTTTATAAACAGCTTTCAGAACTTACCGATCTGCCCCCGTTGATGGAGGGTGGTCGCATTGGCCAGGATTTGGCGAACTTCCCCAACGTCCGCGGCCCCGATCAGCAGATGGTCGATGATGAGGCCCACGCTCTGCCGATCGAAACCAGCAAGGGTCGCTGGTACGTGATGGTCATACTCAGCAACGACCGCAGCGAGGCCGCCGCCCGCGCGGCTCAGCCGCTGGTGGTGACCCTTGTCGTGTTGTCTATTTCGACGCTCGTCACATTTCTGCTCGTGTGGCGATTTACGCGTCCGGTCGTTAACCTCTCAGACGCGGCACGGCGCGTTGCCGGAGGCGATCTCGCCGTGCGCGTGCCCGACGACACGCGTTCCGACGAAATGGGCCGGCTCGCACAGCGTTTCAACGAGATGACCGCCGAACTCGAAAAATCGAAGGCGCTTGAAGATAAGCTGCAGCAAGCCGAAAAGAGTGCCGTCATCGGCCGACTAGGCTCCGCCATTGCCCATGAGATAAGGAACCCGCTTAACTATATAAACCTGACGCTCGACCATCTGCGCAATAAATTTGCGCCTGAAGATACTGCCCGTGCCGGCACCTTCACAAAGCTGATCTCGCAGATCAAGGATGAGGTCGCAAGGATCAACCAGCAGATATCGGACTTTCTAAATTACTCGCGGCCCGCAAACGTCCAGCTACGGCCGATTGATGCCCGCGAGGTGGTCGAAGATTCGATCCGCCTTGTCGAAGGCCAGGCGGCAGAGAGTAATATCACCATCAGCATCGTCGAACACGAGAACGTCCCCGAGATCAGCGGCGACCCCGAATTTCTGCGATCCGTTTTCAACAACTTATTCATCAACGCCGTCCAGTCGATGGGTAATGATGGTGGTTCGCTAACGGTTAAGATCACGCCCGATACTGCGATAGGCATGGTTTGTTTTGAGGTGACTGATACCGGCAACGGCATTCCCGAGGAGAACCTTGAAAAGATATTTGAACCGTATTTTTCTACAAAAGAAACAGGCACGGGTCTCGGGCTCGCCATCGTGCAAAAAATAATAGAAGGCCACGGGGGTACGATAGAAGTCGAATCGAAGGAGGGAATAGGTACATCATTTACAGTTAGGCTGCCGAACGAAGGAGTGGACGGCCGCACGATAACTGCATAAAGAAAAAGGGGGAACAAGGATGAAAATATTATCGAAGGAGTTCTTTTCGGATCTCTATAAGAAGATCACCGACGACGCCGTACTAGGGAACGCAGCGCAGGTCGCATTTTATTTCACATTTGCGCTATTCCCGCTTCTGCTTTTCTTGATGAGCCTTTTCGGCATCATCCTGAGCGATCGCGAAGATCTCAAGCAGGAGCTGTTCACGTTGTTGGGGCAAGTCATGCCTGAATCGGCGTTCGACCTTGTGAGAACTACTCTGACTGAGGTCACGGCTAATTCGGGCGGCGGCAAACTGACGATCGGTATATTGATAACCTTGTGGTCCGCATCGGCGGGTGTTGATACGCTGCGTAACGCGCTGAACAGCGTTTACAACCTTGAAGAGCGGCGTTCGTGGATCAAAGCACGCGGCACATCTCTGCTGCTGACACTTGGCCTGGGTGTGCTCATTCTGGTCGCCCTGGCACTGGTAGTTTACGGTTCGCAGCTGATCTCGATGGTCGTGCCGATCGAGATCCCTCTGATCCTTGAGGTCCTTAAATATTTGCTTCTCCTCGTCGTTCTCTTGCTGGCATTCGCGTTACTTTATAATTTTGCACCAAATCATGATCCGTTCGAGTGGAAGTGGATAACGCCCGGAGCGATCATTGCCGTTCTTTTATGGATACTGTTCTCGATTGGTTTTCAGATCTATCTCAGCTATTTTGATACATACGCCGCGACTTACGGTTCGCTTGGCGCTGTCATCATCTTGTTGCTGTGGCTATACCTTACGGCGCTGGTCATTTTAATTGGCGGTGCAGTTAATGCCATCCTTGACGAGGAATCCGGCGTCAAAAAGGAAGCTCACGACCCGGAGCAGGAAGCCGAAGAAAAATCCGGCGAGAGCAAACAAGCGAAAACTTAACGGGCGTTACTTACAATTTATGGCACGTAAATCAATACTGGTAGTTGACGACGAAAAGAATCAACGCGAGATCCTTGAAACGATCTTATCGGGCGAGGGGTACGACGTAACCACGGCGAGTTCCGGCGAGGCGGCGATGAAGTTCGTCGAATCGCGGCGGTTTGACCTGGTTCTCACCGACCTGAAAATGACCGGGATGTCTGGGCTCGATCTGCTGAAAGAGCTGACGAATTTTGACAAGTCGATCATTGTCATCCTGCTGACGGCACACGGGTCGGTCGATTCGGCTGTTGACGCTTTGCGGCTCGGGGCGTTTGATTACCTGCAGAAACCGTACGACAGCGAAAAGCTGCTCGAGACGGTTTCGCGATCGCTGAATAAATTGACGGCGTTAGACACCGAGATCGTGTCGGAATCGCCCGAGATGGACAAGGTAAAGAAGCTTATCTTGAAGATTGCCAAGTCAAACTCGACCGTCCTCATCCGCGGCGAGAGCGGGACCGGCAAAGAGCTGATCGCACGTTCGATGCATAAGAACAGTTTGCGTGCGAACGAAACTTTCCAGGCTGTGAACTGTGCGGCAATAAACGAGAACCTGCTCGAATCAGAACTTTTCGGCCACGAGAAAGGTTCGTTCACCGGTGCGGTTGCTGAGAAGAAAGGCCTATTTGAGATAGCGAACAACGGCACGCTCTTTTTGGACGAGATTGGCGAACTCGACATCGCCCTGCAGGCCAAACTGTTGCGGGCGCTGCAGGAAAAGGAGATCAGACGCGTCGGCGGGGTGAAAGAGATCCCTGTTGACGTCCGGGTTTTGGCCGCGACAAACCGCGACCTGCTCAAAATGACAGAGGAAAAGCGCTTTCGCGAGGACCTATATTACCGGCTGAACGTTTTGTCGATCGAGATCCCGCCCCTGCGCGAACGAGCGACGGACATTCCTGTGCTGATTGACTATTTCGTAGCAAAGCACACCCGCGGCACAAAGCGAAGCATTTCGTTCGACGCTGCAGCACGCAAGCTTCTCACCGATTATCATTATCCGGGCAACGTCCGCCAGCTCGAATCCGCGCTTGAACGCGCGATACTGCTCTGTGAGAACGACACCATCACCCTCGACGATCTGCCGCCCGAGATGACCCAGGGCTCGCGGCCCGCCAATGTCGGCGGCGACACGCAGTTCAAACTCCCGCCTGAAGGCGTTAATTTCGAGGACGTCGAACGCAGCCTGATAATGCAGGCCATGGACCGCACCGACAACAACATTACAAAATCGGCTAAGCTGCTCGGGTTAACCTTCAGAACCCTCCAGTATCGCCTAGAAAAATTTGGCATCAAAAAAGATGGTGAAGACGGAACCGATGAGGATACGATCTCGTAAATCACTTGCAGAGTTATGCTACGATGTTGAAGTTTTCTGATTACGGTTGATGGATTTCGAGGCGCTGATCTTGGTGTCGATTTGCATACCTAACAACTTCAACGAAACCGCCCATGGAATGGTTCGCCACACTCAGTTTAGCCCTCGGTTCTGCTTGGACCAGCGGGATCAACTTGTACGCAACGGTTACTGTCCTCGGTTTGCTGCAGAAATTTGCGTGGACAAAATTACCCGGCGGGCTTGATGTTCTTGATAACTGGTGGATCATCGGAGTCGCCGGCTCTCTTTATCTGATCGAGTTTTTTGCAGACAAGATTCCCTATGTCGACAGCGTGTGGGACGTGATCCACACTTTCATCCGAGTTCCCGCAGGTGCCATCGTGGCTTACGCGGCGACGTTCGATCTTGATTCGAGCATTTATATTCCGGCGTTCCTGATCGGAGGCGGGCTCGCCTTTTCATCCCATACGACCAAAGCGGCGCTTAGAGCCGGTGCCAACCTGTCGCCGGAACCCGTTTCTAATTCGGTCCTTTCGCTTGGCGAAGACGTGATCGCATTCGTCGGAGTGTTTCTCGCTGTCTTTGCCCCGGTCGCGATCGCAGTCGTCCTCGTCATATTTCTCATATTCTTCCTGTGGTTCATGCCCAAGATGGTGCGTGCAGCTCGCCGACTTTTCAGCGCGATCAAAAGCCTCTTCAGGGGCGACGGGCTAAAGGAGGTAGCGCGAAAAGCGGGATGACCCTCGAACGCATTTTCATGATCGCCGCCGTCCTATTTGCGGCGTCCGCGGGCTACTTCTACTGGGCCGGCAGCAACGACGCTGCTTTCATCAGCGGAGTTCTGGCGTGTGTCGCGTTCTTCCTCAACGTTCGGTATCAATCTAAAACACGTGTTCGCGAACTCGACGCCGACCGTATCGCCAGATCGGACGACGAAATTGATGAAGACGCGGCACGCGACCGCGATACCCCACACGCCTAACGCTCGATGGCAAAGATCGTTCTCGCCACATTCGGCTCGCTCGGAGACATTCACCCAAAGATTGCGCTCGGGCTCGAACTGAAGTCGCGCGGACACGACGTCACGATCGCAGCAATGGAATGGTATCGCGAAAAGATCGGGCTAACCGGTCTGAATTTCGCCCCGATGGCCCCGCATCTCGACCCCGAAGACAAGGAACTCGGCAAGCGATTGATGGATACGAAAACCGGGACCGAGATGATCGTGCGGAACATCGTCATGCCGGCTACGCGTCAGATGTACGAGGACATCCTAGCAGCCACCGACGGAGCCGACCTCCTGATCACCGGCGAGATCGTCTTTGCCGCAAACTCTGTGGTCCAAACTACCGGCATCAAGTGGATATCAACCAGCCTCGCACCGATATCTTTCTTTTCGGCATATGATCCACCAGTCCCGCCGCAAATGCCGTGGCTCGAAAATCTTCGTCCGCTCGGCGCGGCGTTTCACGGAGCTCTGTTTCGCGTCGCAAAGCTTTCCACCCGCCGCTGGTATACTTCGTATCGCGAATTTCGACGTGCGCTAGGCCATGACGAGGGCCACGACCCGCTTTTCGACGGCAAGTTCTCTCCGCTTTTACATCTCGCGCTCTTTTCACGTGCGCTCGCCGAGAGCCAGCCCGATTGGCCGCCGCAGACGGTGCAGACGGGTTTCTGCTTCTACGACGGCGCCGCTGACACCGGCGTCATGCCGGCCGATCTGCAGGCATTTCTCGATAGCGGTGAACCGCCGATCGTCTTCACTCTCGGCTCCGCAGCGGTGATGGACGCACGCGCTTTTTTCACGGAAAGCATCAAGGCTGCGAAGTCATTGAAAAGGCGTGCCGTGGTGTTGTACGGAGTGTTTAATGACGCTCCGGAGGGACTCACGGATGACATCGTCGCTTTCGACTACGCGCCGTTTTCTCAGCTTTTCCTTCGCGCGGCGTGCGTCGTCCACCAAGCCGGTGTCGGCACCACCGGCCAGGTGCTGCGTGCCGGCGTTCCCCACCTCATAATGCCCTACGGCCACGACCAGCAAGACAACGCCGCCCGCTGCCGCCGGAACGGCGTCGCCGAGATCATCACCCGTGATCGCTACGACTCTGAAACCGCGGCAGAGGTACTCGCCAGAATCCTCAACGACCGTGCGTACGCAACTCGTGCCCGCGAAATGGCCGCGATCGTTTCCGCCGAAGACGGCACCTCCGCGGCGTGTAACGCGATCGAGCGAGTTTTAGCTTCGGCCTAAATACGCTAAGATTTCTAGTTTGCACCGCGATCGGCTTTCGGAGCCATTGTTGAACTATGCCTCAACTTGATCAGCTTTTAACACAAAACAAAGATTGGGCCGCCCGTATCCGCGAAAGCGACCCCGGATTTTTTGAGAAGCTTTCTCATCTCCAGGCACCTGAGTATTTATGGATCGGCTGCTCTGATAGCCGCATCACACCCGCAACCAGCCTTGGCATGCTGCCGGGCGAGATGTTCGTTCACCGCAACATCGCAAACCTTGTTGTCTATTCAGATATGAACTGCCTTTCGGTGATGCAGTTCGCTGTCGATGTCCTGAAGGTAAAAAGCATAATCGTATGCGGCCACTACGGCTGCGGCGGCGTAAAAGCCGCTCTCGACGATGCTCGCCTCGGGCTCATCGATAACTGGCTGCGACACGTCCAAGACCTGACTAGCAAGCACGCAGCCACACTCGACGCCATCACCGATTACAACGCGAAATTGGACAAACTTTGCGAGATTAATGTCATCGAACAGGCTGTAAACGTAGGCGAAACAACCATTTTGCGGAGCGCTTGGGAACGCGGACAAGAGATTTCCGTCCACGGCTGGATCTACACCATCGCGGACGGCATCTATCGCGACTTGGGCGTTTCGATGAACAGCCTTGAGCAACTCGACAATATTCGCCAATCCACATTTGCAAAGAATCAGGTCCAGTCTTTATGAGTATTTTCGCGAAGTTGAAACGCAAGTCAGCGGCATTGCTGATGTTCGCTGTAGTCAGCAGTGCAATGCTGTCGACCGCACACCCGCAGACAAGCCCCGACGGCGTCATCACCTCACTTCCAAAGATCTCATCGCAAGCAGAATTCGAATCGGTCGCGCGCACCTATCATCAGAACACGCCCTATTCCCTGCCGCACGCGATGTTCGCGATAGACCGCCGCGAGAATAACAAGGTCTATTACATCAACTCGCTCCGCTATCGCTTTCATAAAGATTTTCTTTACGCGACCTATCTCGTCCCGCTGGGTGCCGATGTTTTTGAACCCGTCTATATAAACGAAGACCGCCGGTTTATCGTGGGCAGCGTCGCCTGGCAGCAGCCGGTTGAAAAGTTCACATGGGAAATATGGGAGGGTGACATGGCGACGGCCGAGCACCTCGCTCTCGCGCACAAGGTCATCAACGAGACATTCTTCGCACCAGTCGCCTACAAACCAAACTCGTCGCGGCAAGAGGAGGTCTCTGCGGGCATCAAGATCGACCGCGTTCTGCAGACCGAGATAATTAAGAATCAGGAGTATCTTGCACTCAATCCCGGCAAAGCGGTCGGCCGCATCCATATTATTGACAAACTCGACGACACGGTTGAGATTGGCGATAACGAGATCGTCATTTTGAAAGAATTGCCCATGTCGCTGCCCCCCGTTCGCGGCATCATCGTCGCCAAGCCATCCTCGCCGCTGTCGCACGTGAATGTGCTCGCGAAAGGTTGGGGCATTCCCAACGTCTACATCAAAGACGCCGACAAGCTTTTCAAGGATAAGCACACATTCGTTTGGGAATTTGAAGCGACGCTTACAGGTTATAAATTCAACCCGGTCGATTTCGAGGTCATTCGCGAGCGGTTCGATTCGCCCGATCAGCAAGTGCCCCCGGTCGACCTCCGGGTAACGAAACTGACGCCGCTCGCCGAGCAGCGCAAAACGGACAGCGTTGCATTCGGTGCAAAGGCAGCGAATCTTGGTGAGATCCTGAATGCGAAGGTCCCCGGCATCACAGTTCCCGACGGCTTTTCGGTCCCCTTCTATTGGTACGACAAGTTCATGAAAGAGAACGGCATCGACAAGACCGTTGATAAACTTCTCGATGATTACGACTTTATCCACAATCCGCGTTATCGCCGCGAAAAACTCGAAGAGCTTCGCAAATCCATCGAAGCGGGCAAGTTCGACCCGGCGCTTCAGCGTGAGATCGTCCAGAGATGGCGCACGCAGCTTGGCTTCCGCCCGGTTTTTGTTCGCAGCTCGTCGAACGCCGAAGACTTGCCGAATTTCTCGGGCGCAGGGCTATACTCAAGCGTCCCCAATGTTAGGACAACAGCAAACTTGATCGCGGGCGTTAAAAAGGTATGGGCATCGCTCTGGAAATTTGAGGCATACGAAGCACGCGTCCGTAATTACGTGAGCCAGGAAGACGTATATATGTCCGCGCTCATCCAGGTCGGTGTTGATATGCAGCGTGGCGGCGTGCTCATCACTAAAGATCCTTTCAACGCGGTGCCCGGCCACGTGATCTATATGAGCTCCGTGTGCGGCCACAACTCGGCGGTTGTTAACAACACCGGCATACCGGAGCAGTTGATGTACATTGCCGAAGCCGACAGCATCCGCGTAATGACGCTTTCAGAGCAGGAAAACTCGCTCCGCTTCGCCGCGGCCGGTGACCTTCGCCGGACTGCCGATAAATGTGCGGGTCCCGGCGGGCGGGTTATGAGCGACACTCAAGTGCGCGGGCTTGCGAAAGCCGCACTTGCTATCCGCGACGTTTTTGGAAATGAGCCGCAAGATATAGAATGGGGGATTGTCGCAGGACGACTTTATATATTTCAGTCGCGGCCATACCTGGATGCGATCAAACCCTTTGAAGCAAAAACGCAATGACACAGTTAAATAAGATACTGATCGTAGCGGCGGCGTCGCTCGCCGCCGTCGGGTGCAACTCGGGCGCTCCGGTGGCTGCCGATAACGCTCCGGCAAATTCATCGGCTAACGCCCCGCTGAGGGCCGAGAAGATGCAGTCAACGCTCGACCATACGCTTGAGAATCAACCTCCTCGCGCCGCAGCAAGCCCAAATGGGGCACCGGGCGGAAAGTGGACGGCAAGTGGCGATCCCATCAACACAAAAGAGTTTGACGCCGCGATAGAGAAGGCGGACAAGGATTTAAAAGCTCGTCCGGCTGACACCGCAGCGAAGGCAGCCGCGGTTGATGCATATTTCAAACGCGGGTTCGCGTTAACCGAAGCTCGGCAATATGCGTCTGCACTCGGCGATTATCGCCGTGCGTTGAAGATCGACCCTAGCCATGCGGAATCGCAGAAATGGGAACAGCAGATCATCGGCATCTACAGCATGATGAAAAAAGATTATCCGAAGGAAGGCGAAGAACCGCCGCCGCTGCCCTTCAAAGAAAGCTAATAGAATTATTTTGGAGATTTGAATACGCTTATATGGCACTTTCAGCAAACGATATTAGAAAAGGCATGGTCATTCTGCACGAAGGCACGCCTGTAAAAGTGATGGAGTTTCATCACCACACCCCCGGCAACCTTCGCGCAATGGTTCAGGCCCGCCTGCGCAATCTGCTCACCGGAAACTCGTTCGAATACCGCTTTCGCTCAAACGACACGCTCGAACGCGTTACCCTCGAGCAGCATAAAATGGAGTACCTCTATTCTGACGGCTCGCACCACCATTTTATGAATCAGGAAAGTTATGAGCAGGTGGCACTGACCGAAGATGAACTCGGCGACGCGGCTCAATGGCTCATGGCCGGACTCACGCTTGAGGTCGAATTCTATAACGGAACGCCGATCGGCGTTGCTCTTCCTGCTTCGATGGAGTTGACCGTCGTCACGACCGAACCGGTGATGAAGGGTGCGACGGCGTCGAATTCGAACAAGCCTGCCACGCTTGAGAACGGCGTAACGCTTCAAGTCCCGCCGTTCATCGTCGAAGGCGAAAAGATCAAAGTTAACCCAACCGAATCTCGATATATGGAACGGGTGAAGTAGTGCGTTGAGGCATCGCCCAAAAGGTAGCGTTATAATGTACGCCCTTTACAGCTTTTTACTTGCCGTTGCCTTCGCCATCCTTAGCCCGATGTTCTATTTCCGACGCGAGAAATATGCGTCGGGTTTCAAACAGCGCTTCGGCGACCTCCCTGAATTTTTTAACGACGGGCGTCCTGTCATCTGGCTTCACGCCGTATCCGTCGGCGAGGTGAACGCCGCACGCCCGCTTGTCGAAGGACTTCGGGAACGCTTCGCAAGTCACCGGATCATCGTCTCGACCACGACCAAAACCGGCCAGGACCTTGCCGCCCGCGTTTTCGCAGAGAGGGCCGACGCCGTTTTCTATTTTCCGTTCGACTTCAAATTCAGCGTTCGAAAGGCCCTCGCACATTTCAAACCCTCCGTTATCCTTTTGATGGAAACTGAGATCTGGCCGCGTTTTATCGCTGAAGCGAAAGCCGGCGGGGCACGTGTCGTCATCGTGAACGGCCGCCTTTCAGAACGCTCGTATCGCCGATACGCGAAGATTAGCGGATTTCTTCGCCAAGTTTTGGGCGATCTAGATCTCGCACTCATGCAAGGCGCCGCGGACGCCAACCGGCTCATCTCACTTGGCGCCGCTGCGGGCCGTGTTCAGGTGACGGGCAATGTGAAGTTCGACATCGCCGCCGACGCGGGTGAAGTCACCCTGTCGCGAGAGTTGGACGAGAGATTCGCCCTTAGCTCGGCACGCCCGACCATCGTCGCGGCGAGTACGCACGACCCCGAAGAGGGCTGGATCCTGGACGCATACTGCTCACTCGCCTCTGATCGCACGTCGGAGCGGCCGAGGCTCATCATCGCGCCGCGCCACCCCGAACGCTTCGACAAAGTCGCCGCACTCCTTCGCCAGTTTCGTGACGACCCCGCGTGCGAATGGAACAGATACTCAGTCGCACGACGCTCTGCGGGGCCGACCGAACAGGACCGGGATGCCGACATCATTCTACTCGACAGCATCGGCGAACTCCGCGCGGTTTACCCGCTCGCGACTATCGTTTTCGTCGGCGGCTCGCTTATTCCGCACGGCGGCCAAAGCGTCCTGGAACCCGCCGCGGTCGGTAAAGCCATCATTACCGGACCGCATACACACAACTTCACCGATGTCGTCAACACGTTTCTGGCGAGCAAGGCGCTCATCCAGATCAGCCCCGAACGCGACGAGGCCGTCGCCGACGAACTTTTCCTGCAGTTCTCGGATCTGCTCGAATCGCCTGAGGACATCCAAACTCTCGGCATCGCCGCACGAGGTGTGATGGAAGCCAATCGCGGCTCGACCTCGCACACGCTCGAGCGTCTAAGTTCACTCATCAAAGCCAGATGATGCTCTATCTCTTCCTTTCTTTCGCCGCTCTGCTCGTCTATTCCAGCATTCGCTCGTTGCTCGGCGGCGTAGCGTATTTGCGATATTTTCGCGAAGAGATCGCGAAACCGGCAGACGGGCCGACTCCTTTCGTCACGATCTTCGCCCCATGCAAAGGTATCGAGGAAGGTCTCCGCGAGAATCTTTCTGCGCTTTTTGACCAGGATTACCCCGATTACGAGGTCATATTCGTCATCGACGACGCGAACGACCCCGCACGCGAGGCGATTGATGCCCTGCTCGCGACCAATCCGAACGGCTGCCTCGTGATCGCCCCTAAAGCGACCGAGTCAAGTCAAAAGGTCGAGAACCTCCGCGAGGCGGTTCTTCGCGCTGATCCGCGAAGTGAGGTTTTCGTATTTGTAGATTCCGACGCCCGTCCCTCACAGGAGTGGCTCCGCTCTCTTGTTGACGGTGTTGATGATAGCAGCGTCGGCGCAGCCACCGGTTACCGGTGGTTCATCGCCGGCAAGCCGTCACTTGCATCAGAATTGAGATCCGTCTGGAACGCTTCGATCGCGTCTGCCCTCGGCCCGAACGAAGACACAAATTTCTGCTGGGCCGGCTCGACCGCGATCAGGCGCGAGGTGTTTGAGAGCCTCAGCGTCCGCGAACATTGGAAAGGCACAGTCTCCGACGATTTCACTCTCACGAGGGTGGTCAAACGAGCGGGCTTGCGAATCAAGTTCGTCCCACGCGCTCTGACAGCTTCCATCGGCAGCTGCGATATTCGCGAACTGCTCGAGTTCACAACTCGGCAGATGAAGATCACGCGCGTGTATGCCCCGCCGCTTTGGGTGACCTCCCTCATTGGTGCGAGCCTGTATTGCGTGACAATCGTTTGGGCATTCGCCATCATTCTAACCCGCCCCAGTCCCCTCGCAGTTTTCACCGCGGCCGCCACGCTCCTGCTCGTTGCGGTTCTCGGCACGGCAAAGGCTCACCTCCGGCTGAAAGCCGTCCGCCTTACCCTTCCGCAATATGAAGAGCCTTTGCGTCGCCAGACGTTGAGCCAACTCACACTCTGGACCGTCACCCCTTTCATCTTCCTCTTCAACTGCACATCTGCCGCGTTCTCGCGCAGCATCCGCTGGCGCGGGACCAAATACGTGATGATCTCTGACCGAGAAACACGCGTCGATTAGAGCCTTCGGTCCGCCTGCAAAAGTGGTATCATAGCCCCGAGATGATCAAGAATCTGCTTGACAGCGATGAACCGGCCGCCGACCGACCGACCGATCCGGACGAGGTGCGGCCGACAAAGGGCAAATTCCTGAGCGTCCTCGACGTCTCAGACCTCAACGCCGCGGCTGATGAGATCCCAGCAGGCGATGTAACGCCGCAGCCGCCAACCGCCGCCGCGGTTGAACCGTTGGCCGAGCCCGAGAAAGCAGAAGCGATTATTGACGATCCGGCTCTGAGGCCCGTTGAACAGTTCGTTGAGCATATCGAGCCGCCGCAAACGCAGGCGGAAGCGCAGAAGGACACCCCCAGCACCCGCCTTCCCTACACCCCGCCAACCACCGCCGAATCGATCCGAATGAGCGGCCTCGCATACTCCGCAGGTCTGGTGCTCTTTGCCTCGATCGCATTCATGGCCGTCCTCGGCTGGCTCGTTGACCTGCTTCTAGGCAGCACTCCGTGGGGAATCGTTGTCGGAATGCTCCTCGGTTCCATCATCGGCTTTGTGCAGTTCTTCCGCATCAATTCTGAGATCCTCGACGCCATGCGCCCCAGGTCGAAAAAGCCCGACGAGAGCATGTTTCCAACTGCCGAAAGACAAGTACCCGACCCGCACGACGAGTCCACGCCGAAATAGCTGTCCCGCCTTTGAATTTTTCCTCTATCGTTAGTAGAATTTAGGGTTTGAATGAACGACGGAACCGAGCCTGGCGCAACGCCTGAAGTTGAAATAATGCCTCCGTCACACGACCGGATCCTATGGCTGATGGCGGCCATCGGCGTAGTCGGCACAGTTGCTGGCATCGTGTTCATCTCGGCCCGGTTCGGCGTTGGCGTTCTGCTCGGCACCGTGCTCGCGTTCATCAGCTATTACTGGCTGAAACACTCGTTGAAGCGTGTGTTTGCCGAAGCCGAAAGCGGCGAGAAGCCGCGTATTTCGGCACTGCGGTATATTGCAAGATATTTTACACTCGGGGCGATCATCGCATTTATTTACGCAACCGGGATAGTGCCTATAGCGGCAGTGATACTAGGGTTGGCAGGCTTTGGTTTCGCGACTGTCGTAGACGGACTTATTAGAATTTTTTCATCTATTTTTAGCGAAAAAGGAATATAGAATGTTCTTATTTGCAGAAGGCGGACACCCAACCCCGCTGATCGTAGAATTTATAAACTATTACTTCGGCGAACCGGTTCATCGTTTTCAGATGAACTATACAAAGCCGATCTGGGACAAGTTCTTTTCAAACTTCGGCACTGACGCTGAAGCGGTCTTCGGCATTTATACCCCCGAAAATGCCATCCCTTGGTACACGATCATGTTCGTCATCGCGTGTATCCTGGCGGTCATCGTTATCGGCATCTTCAAGGGCAAGCTTTCAGAGGACGATCCGAAACCCGGCCAACTCACGCTCGAAGCCGGCTTTCTAGCTGTTAAAGACCTCATCATCAGCGTCGTCGGACTTCACGGATATCGCTACTTTCCGGTTGTTGCAACATTCGCCGTCCTCGTCCTCATTTCAAACTTGCTGGGAACCTTCCCGCTATTCATGGCCCCGACGGCGTCCGTCAACGTTACTTTCGCACTTGGTCTAGCATCGTTTATCTATTACAACTACGTCGGCATCAGCGAAAACGGTTTTCTGAAACACATCGGACATCTCTCCGGTCCAAAGCTGCCGCTGCTAATGGCGATCTTTATTACGCCGCTCATCTTCTCGATCGAGCTCATTAGTAATATGATCCGCCCGCTGACCCTCGGCATCCGGCTGTTCGCAAACATGTACGCCGACGAGCAGATCTATTATCAGATCTCAAATCTTTACCCGCCCTACACGCAGATCCTTCTGCCGGCGGCAATATTGATTCTCGCGGTCTTCGTAGCGTTCGTACAAACGCTCGTGTTCACGCTTCTGTCGATGATCTATGTCAGCGAGGTCACGCATGCGCCGCATGACGACGATCACGACCAGCTGCACGAAGACGCGGCGACCCACGCTATCACCACGCAGGCGACAGCGTAAGTTTTCGATCATGATCTGAACGCCGTTATGCGTTCATTTGCCGGAAGATAAACCGGCGACACTTAGACAAGAAAGTCGGCGTTCTGCATTTATAGCAGATATGCCCGCACGCATCAGGAGCCTTGACTCCAACGTGAGTAGAAATCAAGGCATACCGGAAGCGAGGCGAAATAATACAGGCCGCAGGCCGTCGAGCGATTCTCTTGGTGTCATAAAATCACAATAAAAAACAGGAGAATAAAATGAACAAATTAAAATACACATTGTTCGCAACGCTCGCTATCGCAATGATGGCTGTTGTTGCGACCGCTCAACCGGGTGCCGCTGCCGGAGCCGCTGACAACCAGTTCACCCTCGATTCGGCCCGTGCGATCGGCGTCGGTATCGGATTCGGCCTTCTCGGCGGACTCGCCGCTATCGGCCAGGGTCTCGTAGGTTCGCGTGCAGCAGAAGGCGCAGCCCGCAACCCGGGTGCGACCTCGTCGATCCAGACCCTTATGATTATCGCGCTGGCTCTTATCGAGTCGCTCGTGCTCTTTGGTCTGCTTATCGCGTTCGTTGTTATCAAACCGACAACGTAAGCTTTACGACATAGCATTGATGCGGGTGAGGTTATATTGACTTCACCCGCATTTTTAGGTAACAAATTAGCAAAAACCGACGGCAATTACGTCTTTCTTTGCAACGTGTGCGGGCTCTTTACGTTCTAAACCTAAGACATGCAGGACCAAGTAGGAAAACTGATCGCTGATAAGTACAAGATAGAAAAGGCGATAAGGCATTCAGCCGACGGCGGCCTCTTTCAGGCTCACCATACGTTGATGGATAAGCCTGTAACGTTGTGCCTGCTGGATCAGCGCTCTGCCAGCGACCCCGCCGCTGTCGACACTTTTTTCGAATCAGCCAGACGTTCGTCCCGGCTCGATCACCAAAATATTCTCAAGGTCCTCGATTTCGGCACCGATCAAAACGGCGATGTTTACGCGGTTTACGATGCTGCCGATCCTGAAACCCTTCGGACCGTCATCCGCGATCAGGCTCCGCTTCCGGCGGAAAACGCGATCGAGATCGGCAGGCAGATTGCTCTCGGGCTAGGGTCAGCGCACGCCGCGGAGGTCATTCACGGCAACCTTACAACTGACAATGTTATCCTTGCGGACTCTGGTAACGGCAGCTACTCGGCGCGCTTAACCGATTTCGGTTCTGCGGACCCAATCGCCCGCAGCGAGGACGTCACGGAATCGACTGCCGGCGATTTTGCCTACATCGCTCCGGAACGCTGTGCGGGTACAGAAACGTCTGACCCTCGCGGCGATGTTTATGCACTTGGCGTAATTCTTTACGAGATGGTGGCGGGCGTCGCTCCTTTCACCGGCGAAAAGCCGACGGACGTGATGCTCAAGCATATCGAGGAGCCGCCGGCGCCGCTTGTAGCGTTCAGACAAGACCTGCCGCCAAATGTCGAACCGGTCATCCTCAAAGCTTTGGCCAAGGACCCGGATTTGCGATATCAGACCGCCGCTGACGTTGCGGACGCCCTCGCGGGGCTTCAAACACCTGTAAAAACACTCCCGGCCGCTGCCGTCGCAACTGCGGCATCCGGCAGCTTTTGGAAGTCGGCATTTATAATTCTTGTCGGCGTAGGGCTACTTGCGGCGGCTCTGATCTATGCGACGTCGGTAAAGCAGACTGATCCGCAAACCGTGCTCCAGCCCGACCCGAACGGCCTTCCGGTGCAGCCGATCAACCCGGCGACCGGGACTCAGGAGCAGGCTCTGGCCGCGATGCCCGACATGCTTTCGGATAGCGTGAACGATCCGGCTTCGCTCGTGCCTTCGGACTCGATGCCGGGTGGCGACGGGTACAATCCATGGGCCGGTGGCGGCCCGCCCCCCGGTGCGCCGGATTACTATCCGCCGGGTGGACAATTGATGACGATCGAACCGGGCGCGGGCAGCCAGTTCATGCCGCCGGATGGCTGCGTTTTGCAGCCGAGCGGAATTCTACTTTGTCCGAAACCACTGACGCCGGGCAACGCCAACACAAAGCCTCCGCCGTCTCCGGCTCCTGAAACGCCGGCGAACGCTAATACAGTCACGCCTTCACCGACAAAACCCGATCCGCAAGGAACGCAGCCGGCCGCAAAGCCGTCACCGAAACCTCCGGCACAAAAACCGGCTCCTGCCGGCACGCCCGAAAACGGAGCTTCCGAACCCGGCGACTCCGGCTTCTAATCCAGCTAACGAGGTATCTCGACTGATCGCAGAATGTCCGCGATGACCGCGTCCGTGGTCGAGCCGTCAAGCTCTGCCTCCGCACGCAGCGCCAGTCTGTGACGCAGCACGGCGGGTGCAATGTCCCGCACGTCATCCGGCGTCGGAAAATCGCGGCCCCTGATCGCCGCGAGAGCCTTAGAACACAACAACAGTGCAATGGATGCACGCGGGCTCGCCCCGTAAAGCACGGATGAATGGTTGCGCGAGGCACGCACAATATTTACCACATACTTCTGCACACCCGGTTCCATCCGCATCCCGCGAACTTCCGCCCGACAGCGTGAGATCGCCGCGGCATCCGGCAGTGGCTGAATATCTACCTTGTCGAGATGATGCGAATTGAACCCCGCGTCCCAGCGGGCGACGATCTCTTCTTCTTCCGAATGCGCCGGATAGTCGATCAGGATCTTTAGGAGAAACCGGTCGAGCTGGGCCTCGGGCAGCGGATACGTCCCCTCATATTCAATGGGATTCTCAGTCGCCAGAACGGTGAACATCGGCGACAGCGGATAGCTTTCACCGTCGATCGTCGTCTGCCGCTCTTCCATCGCCTCAAGCAATGCCGCCTGCGTTTTCGGTGGCGTACGGTTGATCTCATCCGCAAGCAGAATGTCTGTGAAGATCGGCCCGTGGCGCAGAGTAAATTCCGATGAACGCATGTTGAAAACGTTCGTACCCGTAATATCCGAAGGCATCAGGTCCGGTGTGAACTGTATACGCGAAAAACGGGCTCCGACGATCTGCGCCAGCGTCTTTACCGTCAAGGTCTTAGCCGTACCCGGGACGCCTTCGAGCAGCGCGTGCCCTTCGGCAAGAACCGCAACAATTATCTGCTCGATCACCTCGTCCTGGCCGACGATCGTCTTTCGCAGCTCCTTCAGAATATGTGCAACTGTTGATGGGGTGTAATTTAGCATTGGCAATTAAGCGAAAAGGTCATACAAGGTCTTGGCCGCGAGCAGCACAACCGTGCCCAGAAATATACGCCGCAGCCAGACGTCATTCATTTTTGTTACGTAATATGCGCCGAAAAATGCACCGATGAACATAGTGACGCCGAGTATAATTCCGAGGCGGTAATCCACCAGCCCCTGCCACATAAATACAAGCGTCGCGACCGCCGAAGAGAAAACATTTATCAGCTTTGTCCCGGCTATCGATTCGGCATAGGTCATTCCGAAAAACGCTACGAGAACCGCCGTCAAGATCGTAACGTATCCGCCGCTGTACAACCCGCCGTAGATCGCGAGCAGGAACGCGATTATGTACGTTAGCGTGAGCAGCGGTTTCGACCGCGACCCCGCGTCACCGGAGTTTCGGCTGAACACGGTGAACAGCACCACCGCGAACATCCCGATCGACACAATGAGCTTCAAGCTCTGATTCGTGATCAGCCCGACCAGTACCGCCCCGATCGCGGAACCGATCGCCGTCAGCAAGATCAGCGGAAGCAGCGGCCGAACTTGGATCTTCCCGGCCCGCACAAACGGTATCGTCGCACCCACCGCCATGAACGTCAGCCCGAACATGTTCGTCGCGACCGCCACCTTTTCGTCGATCCCGAACTGAAACATCACCGGCACCGTTACCAGCGAGTTGCTGCCTGTTATAACCCCGACGGCCGCCGTGACAAAGAACAGAACTATTAGCAGCGCAAGTGCGAAAGCCGACATCCGTTCAGTTTAGCTTTGACCGGCCACGGCGCATAATGCCAAGCGATTCTTCGATCTCGCGGAGTCGTGACGTCAGCGACAATATCTCGCGTTCGCGGGTCGGCTCTCCGTGGACAATGGCTTCACACTTTGCGAACAGCGTCGCCAGTTCGTCCGCATTCATCTCGGTTCTCGCGGCAATAAGCTGCGCAAGTTTTTGCCGCGGCGTCTGCCGGTTATCGACCCCCACAAAACGCGTAACCCGCCGGCGGAAGTCGGTGAAGATGTTCTCCATCGCGAGGTCGTAGGCACGCGTTCTCCGCTGCAGTTCGGCCATCGCCGAAACATATTCGAGCTTCGTCAAGCGGTCGCTCTCGGGTTCTGCGATGGGCCGTGCGAACCTGCGGCTCTGCGAATAGAGCACCAGCGCCGCTAGTCCGACGACCTGAAGAAAAATGGCGAACGCCGGGGTTCCGGCAAAGTATTCGAGAAAGCGGTTACGCTCCGACCCAAATCCGTGATGATATTCGTTAAAGGCGACCAGCCCGTCACCCGCTAGGTTGACGGCAAACTGCACATTATCCGCCAGCCCGATCCCACCGTTGCTCACGATGTACGGATCCGAAACCGCTAGTATCGAGCCCTCGCCGTAAGCCCATTCAACCGCGATATTCTTATCCGCGTCCGCAAAGTGCACGATCGGTGCCGCGAAATACACCATCTGCTGGTCGTATTCTTCCTCCGTTGGAGTTTCCGCAGGAGGCGGCGGCGGTTGAATCTCGCCGGTATAGTACTCCCCTTGGTCGGCCACAGCCGCGGGCGGAGGCGGCTGACCCGATTCAAAAAAGTCGTACGGCTCAACCGTATCACCCGCATCATCCGCATCACCCGCATCACTGGGATCGCCTGTGCCGGTGACTTCCGCGGGCATCGTGTCAAAATCCTCTATGCCCACCAGCGTCCGCTCAAATGAAATTCCGCCGGCGAATCGAGAATGTTGGACGGCGTTGACGCCTGCGGTGATAATTGTTGGCTGACGCGGGACCGCGGCTGCCATTTTCAGCGTCATCGCGACGCGGTCTGCCGGGTCGACACGCAGCAGATCAGCGGTTGGAGCGTACGCGACACTCATTGTCCGCGAATAAAACGTGTCGATAAAACGTCGCGGCGGTTCACGATCAATGAGTACCAGACGGCCGCCGCCTTCGACCCATTTCAGGATCTCAGTCCCCTCCGCCGTCGAAAATTCCTTGCGGAATGGCCCGATCATTATCATCGTAGCCGGCCCTCCCGCCGACGGCGCGGCAAGCTGATCCAGCGACATCTGCCATCGCGTCACCGGGCGCCCCGTCTCGGCTAGCAGCGTATAAAACGCAAGCGACCCCGTTACGCCGGGATGATAAGACGAGCGGTTCGGCGACACTTCCTTGTCAGGTTCCTGCACCCGCCGCACGTAGGAAGCAGTGTTGAGCCCGATCATCAAAACGATGATCGCGACCAGTGCTACCGCAATGAAAAGGCGCTGCTTCATTTGGCCTCAGCCGACGCCTCCTTCAACGCGCTTTGGTAAGCGGCCCGGAAAGATTCCCAGGTCGTATTGTCCGGCTCACCATGGCCATACCAGTGCCGTTCAAACATCCCCGTCATCCCTTTCATCTCCGCCAAAAGCGGCTTGCGCTCACGCAGATCTCGCAGATAGTCGCGGTTCGTCTTATGCCGTGCGACCCCTATCACATGACGCTCGTTTAGCTCAAAAAGCAGCGCGATATAACCCTTGCGGATCGCACCGCGCACATCGCCGCTGCGTGCGAGCTGCTCTGCCTTAGCGAAAAGATCATGCGGGCTCTCTTCCTCCTCGATCTTTTCACCCAAGATCACTCGTTCGCCCCGCGGAGCTCGTTTGGCCGGCCGCCCTGACCTCAGAAGCGGTGCCATCCGATAGATGCCATACCCGAGCAGCACCACGAGTATCCCAATTATCACGACCAACACAACGCGGCCGACGCCCGCAAAATTCGCCTGACTTCCCTCGACCGGAGCCGGTTCCGGAAAAAAGCTCATCAGCCACTCGATAATAGATATGATCCACGCTTCGATCGCGCTTTGTTGCGGTTCCGACGGTTTTGCGAACTGTTCCCTGCCAAGGATCTCAGCGATCTTACGCTTCTCTTCGTCCTTTGTTCGCCCACTTTCCGCTGCCTCCTGCAGCTGCGCAGCCTTCCACGAAATCGCTGATAGGCGTTCGTCAACATCCGTAAGTATTAGTCGCCGGCCCTGGGGATCGGTTTCTTTATCGACGGCATCCATCGCCGCGTGAAACCATTCGTTCGATACCGTCACCGTGCCGTTTTCTGTAACGACCTCGGTAGTGGCAGGCATACCCTCTCGCAGGAGCGCCGTTTCGCCCGACTCGGGAAGTGCGTGGGCATCCTCCAAGATCACCCGCACCTCATGGCGAACATACTCAACCTCTCCGCGATATACCTCAAGCGTCACAGGCTGAGCCGCGACCCCCAACGTTCCGCCGATCACCGGCAGCAATAACAAAACTAGCCTTTTCGCGAGGTTCGTCATCCTATTTCAGCCCAAGCGTCGTATATGGCTCGGTCGGTCGAGCAGCCGGCACAACAGCCGCAGGTGCCTGGTTACCGCCGCCAAGCGCGGGGTTCAGCGGATTGCGGTACTGCTCCGGGACGTCAGGGATATCCCCCAGCCGTCTTTGGGCCATCAGCTCTATGTCATACCCCTCGCGACGGACCCGTTCGTCCACATAAAGCAGGCAAAGGCCGATCATCCACACAGGCGAGAGCAAAATGACCGAGACCTGCCAGATAAGTTGCGACGCTATCTCAAACCACGCCGGCGCCAGCCCCGCCTCAAACGAAAAAAGGTCTATTCCCTGTGACCACCCATACCACATCAGCGGTACATAAAAGATTGCCAGCGCCGAGTAAGCCGCGAGCATTGAGAATATGAACAAGGCCGCGATCCGCTTCACATTGCCGCTCGCCAGAGCTATGCTGCGGCCCATCGCCGCGAACAATCCCTTGTCCTCGACCAGCATCGCCTGAGGGATGTAAACGAACCGCCCGACTATCAGAAAAAAGATCCAACCGATCAATGCCACCCCGGCGATGCCCACCACAACGCTGATTATCACCGCGAGTGCAGGAACTGACGCGAGAACCAGTGCGATGATCACTATCAATAACGTGAGGACCATCCCACCGATGTAAACACTGCCGAGAAAAGCCATCCCCACCAGAACTGTTATCGCCAAGGCCGCCAGCACGAGCGAAGCAAATCGCGACCAAACCGCCCGGTACGTGGCCGCGAACGAGATCGGATCCCCGAAAAGCAGAAAACGCACAAAATTGCGCGACGCACCCCCCATCACCGTCAGCACCGCCACAGACTGCGTCGCCATTATCAGGAGGGCTCCGAACCAAACGAACAATACGTACGACGTTGCCGTGTCCGCATCACTCGCGACCGTCGCCGAATAGAGATATCGCCCGAGCAGCGTCCAGCCCACCGACAGCGCCGTCGCCGCCAGCACGGGAGGCGCCGCGATCATCACAAACGTCGAAAGATACCTGCGGTACAGCCGTACCGCACGGTCAATAAGGTCACCGGCCCCTAGAGGGGTCAGTGCAAGATCATGAGAAAAGCTGTGATCGGGTGTCATCGGGAAAAGGCGTCCTCACGATTATACCCGCATTCCCTCACCGCGGTCACGTTTCGCATCCACCATAAACGCAAAAATGCCCGCCGGTTTTGAACCCGGCGGGCAAACGGTGCGCAAGTCACCCATCTTAAATCAACTAGAAGTGAATACGAGCACCAATTTGGATGGAACGTGCTTCACGCTGTTGAGTGAATAACCCAAAGTCACCACTCGAAAGGTTCAGATCGATTTCTGTGAACTGCGTCGTATTCAGCAAATTGAACGCCTCAAACCTAAGCTCGAGGTTGTTCCGCTCGCAAAACATGATACGACATCGCCACTTTCGGCGCACAATGCAGTATCGCAAAGCTGTTGATCGAATCCAACCAAGGGGAATAGATGAAAGTAAAACTTACCGAAGCATTCCGCATCTCGTCCCTATCCAAAGTCTTTTCACCCCGCCAAAACAACGGAATAAATCCAAATAAATGAAAGAATATTCAAAATGTATTTGCAAACATTTGTGTGGCAGGACCGGCGATTCTCGCGTTATCCGCATTAACCGTAGGTAAATAGTGCATTTGACTGAAAGTGGCTGCCTAATGGCATAAGTGTTGCATCTTCAAGGTGGAAGACTCTAAAGCTCTTGCTAACAACTAAGCACAAAATGTTTGCCTTTCCGGACTCTTTTGACGAAGGAGAGATTTGAACGCTTATTTCGTTTGTGATCCAGGATGTTTGAGGCAAAACGAATTTTGTATCGAAAGCAATTTAAAGGATACAGACAGTGAGTTGTCGAGTGCTTCAGGAGAGGGTGGTTAAACCTATTAATCACTCAAACGCTTAAAATAGATAGGAGGACGCAATGAGAAGAACACTTTTAGCGACGATGGCACTATTGGTTTTTAGTGCCTCATTGTTCGCTCAATCAACCACAGGCCGTTTGCTGGGCACTGTCTCAGGGCCCGACGGCCTGCTGCCTGGCGCTACGGTGACCATCATCGATGGCCTCACCGGACGTACGCAGACAACGGTTACAAATCAGAACGGCGCCTTTTCGTTTGAACGGGTTCCTTTCGGAACTTATACCGTTACTGCAGTCGGTAGCGGGTTCAAGACGTATCAGGCAACCGAAGTTAAGATCGACGCTAACCGGGATTATACACTGAACCCGGTTCTCGAGATCGGTGACGTGATCGAGGTTGTTTCGGTCACCGCCGGAGCAGACCTAGTTAACGCGAGCAACGCGGAACTCGGCACAACGGTGGGCCCTCGGCAGATCCTTGATCTCCCCATCAACGGCCGTAATCCGCTTTCGCTGCTGAACTTGCAGGCTGGCGTAAATGCAACCGCGGGCAATCACGTTAACGGTCAGCGGACATCGTCGACCAACTTCACGCGTGACGGTATCAATATCCAAGACAACTTCATCCGTACTGGCGGATTTGTTCAGGACAGACCGAGCGTTGATGACACCGGCGAGTTTACGGTAGTAACCCAGAACGCTGGTGCCGAACTCGGCGGCGGCGGATCTGCACAAATCCAACTGGTCACACCGCGTGGTGGCAGCAGTATCCGTGGTGCAGCTTATATTTATAACCGCAACTCTGAGTTTGCGGCAAACGATTTCGGTAACAACGCAACTGGCGTTGAACGCCCGTTCCTTAATAGAAACCAGGTGGGCGGCAAGCTCGGCGGCCCGCTACCTTTTCCGCACTTCGGGGAAGGCGGACCGGTCTTTGAGCGCAGAACGGCGTTCTTTTTCTTCAATTACGAGCGGTTCATTCTGAGGCAGCAGACCGCGAAGACGACTACGATCCTGCTTCCCCAGTTCAGGAACGGAACGTTCAATTACACCGGTTCAGACGGTAATCAATACAGTGTGAATTTGTTGTCAGGAGCCGGACTTAACTTGGCCAATCCCACGAATGCAAACATTTTCGCGAACGCGGGCGGAGCTTTGCCGCTTGACCCGACTGTCCAAACCCGCATCTTTGACAGAATGCCCACCACGGGTAACGGCCTCGTTCTCAACGGCGGCCTTACCCAGCAGCTAATCTTCAACCAAGCGGACAACGATACGAGAAATGCTTGGACGATGCGCTTCGACAAGGACATCAACAGCAAAAACACGATGTATCTTGTTTACAAATACAACGACAATGCTGACGACCGAACAGATATCGACAACACGTTCAATGTGGTCCCTGTCAACACGCAGGGTGGTCCTACTGCGACGACGCTGCTTAGCTGGACGACGATGCTCGGAAGCAACTTCACAAACGAAGTGCGCGGAGCTTACAGCTACAGCAATCCGTTTTTCAATCAGGACCCCAACTTTCCAACCGACTTTATAATCGGAGGCGTCCCCCTGGCCACCAATCCTCAGTCTGCATTTCAGGCACAAGGGCGCAATACCAAGCAGTATACGTTTCAGAATAATTCATCGTATGTTGCCGGCAATCACACGATGCGTTTCGGGCTGGACTTCAACGCTCAGCGTATCGTAGCGGAGACTAATTTCAACCAAGTTGGAATTTACAACATCAGCAGCACGGCGAACCCCAATACTCCAGGACTGACTGCGGGGCCGGGTGCAGATCCTCTGTTCCCGGGCGGAATTTCCTCTACCGATCTCGGAAGGGCGAATTCGCTACGCTACCTACTTGGCGGGATCGTCGGCAGCGGTACCATCAATGCTCCGTTCGTCAATCCTCAATTGGGTCCGGTTCTAGGAGCATCCGCCATACGAGAACTCCATTATGAAAACGTCGGGTTGTATTTTAGTGACTCTTGGCGTGTTTCGCCCGAATTGACACTCAATCTCGGGCTGCGTTGGGATTACTTCTCACCGCTTCGCACTCCAGATGTTAATTACCTGGAGCCGGACCTGCAGGGTGCAGAGGGAGTCGATGCAATTCGTGCGGCGCTTCTTAACCCGAATGGCCAGTATGTACTCCTGGGTCAGAATGCTGGCAAGCCCGGGCGTTTTGCAAAACCCGACCTTGATAACTTCGGTCCCGTCCTTGGTGTAGCATGGGCCCCGAAAGATAAAGGAGGCTTCATTGGGGCCTTTTTCGGCAACAATGGTGTGCTTCGCGGGGGTTTCCGTGTGGGATACATCAACGACGAGTATGTTCGTGGACCCGACAATGCTGCCGGTGGTAATGCTGGTTTGGACTTGACGGGGCGCGCATTCCAGAATGGTTCTCCTAGTTTAAACGCTAGATTTAGCAACCTTCCGGGATTTACTCTTCCGCCTTTCCAACAGCCGCCGATCAGTTTTGCGACCGGGCACGTCAATGCAGGTAACTTTTTCAACACGATCTTTGCTGTTGATCCAAACTTGCAGATGCAGAAGAACTATCAATACAATTTCGGGTTCACTCGCGAGGTTGGATTTGATACTGCGATCGAGGTTCGTTATGTCGGCGGACGAAGCAACAACATGGTTCGTGGCGTTGACTTCAACCAAGTTGACATAACATCCAATGGATTCCTTCAAGACTTCATTAATGCTCGAAACAACTGTCGGATTCAGGCTGCGTCCCAGGGTTTGACTCTTGCACAGGGTTGTTCGACGATCGCGAACATTGGATTGCCCGGACAAGTCGATCTCCCTGTGTTCGGAATGTTGGTTGCCGGCGGTCTTCCGACCAATGCCACGATTCGAGGACAGGTAGCTCAGGGTACGGCTGCCGACTTGGCGATCATCTACCTGACTAACGGACTGAACGGCTCGCTCGAGTTTGTTCCCAACACCAACGCTGGAGTAGTTGATCTTCTTTCCAACTTTGGAAGGTATCGCTACGACTCACTACAAACGGAAGTTCGTCGTAGGTTCACGAACGGTTTGGCGCTTCAGGCAAATTACACTTTTGGTAAGGTATTGTCGGACATTTCTGGCGACACTCAGGCTCGCTTTGATCCGCTTTTGGACAACGCTCAACCTGAACTTGAGTATGCTCGTGCAAATCATGACCGGACCCACACGTTCAACTTTAATTCGATCTACGAACTTCCGTTCGGACGGGGCCGCACATTCTTTAATCAGGGCGGGCTCGTTGACAAGCTAATCGGAGGATGGCAGCTTACTTCGATCGTTACGTGGAGTTCGGGTGTTCCAATCTCGATTCGTGACCCCCGCGGTACACTGAACCGAGCTGGGCGGGCGGGTCAGCAAACAGGAACGTCGAACTTGTCGCTCGACGAGATCCGGTCGCTGGTTGGATTCCATCAGCAGGATGGACGTACTTACTGGATAGATCCATCGATACTCGCTCCGAACGGTTCAGCCACCGGTGGTAACGTCGAGCCGAATGCTTTACCTGGATTCCCGGGTCAAGTGTTCTTCATTGCTCAGCCTGGTGAGACTGGCAACCTGCCAAGGAACTTCTTGACCGGTCCGAGCTATTTCAATATCGACGCCGGTTTGATCAAGAACATTCGTTTTGGTGAGCGATATAATATACAGCTTCGGGCTGAGGCGTTTAACGTCCTCAATAACACGAACCTGTTTATTGCTGAAGGCAGCAACATCTTCAACGTTGCTTCCACAACATTCGGTGTGATTTCACCGGGCAGTACCTATGACCCGCGGATCATGCAATTTGCATTCAGATTCGAATTCTAATGGGATTTGGTCTGATATACTTGATGGGCGTTGTTGAAAGACGACGCCCATTTTTTACATCGAGTCCCAAGAGTTTCAACGTAGACGGAGGTTGATATGAAGAACGCTAGATCGGTAATCGCATTGTGTGCGCTTTCTCTTTTCTTTTACAGCGGAGGCGTACAAGCAACATTTTCGCAAAAGGCTGCGGAGCAGGAACAGTTCATCAATCGACATCTCGATTCCATCGGCAGCAAAGAAGCAAGGCAAGGCCTAAAGTCCCTGACTGCCGTAGGAACGGCGGCAGCCATATTCCGAGGCCGGGGTGAAGGCAGGGCGGAAGGGATCGTGGTAATCGCTTCTGAAGGCAACAAGAACATGCTGGGAATGAAGTTTAACAACTCGGACTACCCGCTGGAGAAATTGGGTTTTGATGGCGAGAACTTTAGGGTTGCGCAGGTCCGTCCCGGTGCGTATTCGGTGTTTGGTCAATTCCTACGGAACAATGAAAAGACCTTCAAGACGGGGATTTTCGGTGGGGTTCTTGCCACTTCATGGGAGCTTCTCAGTTTTGACGAATCCTCAGGACGCTTACGTAGCAGAGGCAAGACCAAGATCAACGGCGTCGATACGCTCCGATATGAGTTTTCACCCAAAAAGGGTTCGGATCTGGATATAACCTTGTATTTCGATGCTGCGACGCATCGCCATGTGCGGACCGAATATAAACGAGTGATCTCTGCGCCTCAAGGCAGTAATGTAGACGCCTCGTCCAGACAGTCGGAATTACGATATAGGATGGTCGAAGATTTTAGTGACTTTGGCGTCGTCGGGAACTTAACACTGCCGCATACGTATTCTATCCAGCTCGAGACTCACGGAGGGCAAGGTTCCACTTCTTATACGTGGACAATCGAGTTAGCTCAGTTCACTTTTAATCAGCCAATCGATGTTAAGGACTTCAGCGTCGATTCATATTGACTGTTCAACTCGCCACTATCAATCTCTGGGGAGGATATTGTAGCTTTTGATCTTCGAGTTCAGTGTCGTAGCGTTTAAGCCGAGAAGGCGGGCGGCGCGGGATTGGTGGCCTCCGGTTTGGTCGAGGGCCCGGCGGATGAGGTCGATTTCAAACCGCTTGACCTCATCGTAAAAGTTCACACCACGGGCGATGTCGAAGTCGCCTGAGGCACCCTCAGCTTTTTGCAGAGTCGCACGCGCGAGTTCCGGGTCGCGGACCTCAGGGCGCAGACAGTCGACAGTGATCTCGTCGGTCGCCGCGATCACGACCGCGCGTTCGATGATGTTCTCAAGCTCGCGAACATTACCGGGATAGTAATAATTCTCAAGCAGCGACAACACCTCCGACGACAAGGTCTCGGTGATCTTGCGGCCGTTCTCTTCGTTATATTTGCGGATGAAATGCTGGGCGAGAGGCAGGACGTCTTCGGATCGCTGGCGCAGCGACGGCAGTTCGATCGGAACGACCGACAGCCGATAATACAGATCCTCACGGAACGTGCCCGACCGAACCGCCTCTTTCAGATCGACGTTGGTCGCGGCAACTATGCGCACGTCGACCGTGGTCGGTTCGGTTTCGCCGACGGGCGTAAACTCGCGTTCCTGTATTACACGTAAAAGCTTGACCTGAGTCTCAGGCCGCAGGTCGCCGATCTCATCCAAGAAGATCGTTCCCGAATCCGCCACTTCAAACAATCCCTTCTTCGCCGCGACCGCACCGGTGAATGCACCCTTCGTGTGCCCAAACAACTCCGATTCCAAAAGCTCTGACGGAATATTTGTGCAGTTAACAACCACGAATGGATTATCCGAACGCGGGCTCGCCTCATGGATCGCTTTCGCCAGAAGTTCCTTACCCGTACCGCTTTCGCCGGTTATCAGCACCGTCGAACGTGCCGGGGCCACGCGCTCCACCAGACGGAAAACGTCCTCCATCTTCTGCGAGCGTCCCACGATCGCGTCACGCTTTACCGACCGTGACATCACCTGCCGAAGCGTCTGCCGCTCTTCCTCTTTCCGACGTTTCTTGATCCCGCGTGCGACCATCGCCAGGATCTGCTCATTCTTGAACGGTTTGCGTATCACACCCGTCGCACCCTTTTCCCACGCAGATAATGCAGTGTCGAACGTTGCAAAGGCGGTGATCATGAGCACGACCGCCTCCGCGTCCACCTTGATCAGCTCTTCGAGCGCCGTCAGCCCGCCCATACCCGGCATCGACACGTCCATCAGCACAAGGTCATACGAAGATTCCGAATATTTCTCCAGCGCCTGCTCACCGGTCCGGGCAAGCTCAACGCGATAGCCGGCGCCGGACAGTAGCGTTTCGATGACGTCGCGCATTATCTCTTCGTCGTCACAAACCAAAATCGAGCCTTTCTTTGCCATAATGTTTCCACAGAATACCTAACAGACGCCCTATTTGAAAACGCGCTCTTAAATAACCACGATCTATTTGAGCCAGCCGCACATTCCGCTATCCTTTATATATCGATGGCCGTTTACGATCACCTTGCTCGATTTTACGATCGCGCTTTCGCTCCTTTTGAGAGCCGCTTCCTTGCCAAGTGGCGGGCAGAGACGCTTGCGATGCTGCCGACCGGATCGAAGATCCTCGAACTGGGAGCGGGTACGGGTGCGAATTTCCATCTCTATCCGCGATCAAAATGCGCCGTCTCAACCGAGTTTTCGATCAAGATGATCGAGATCGCCGCGACTAAAACAGTCGGCAATCACCTCGTTCAAGCAGACGCACAGGCTCTGCCGTTTCCTGATAACTCGTTTGATGCAGCTTTCGCGACGTTAGTTTTTTGCTCCATCCCTGACCCTGCAGCGGCATTTCGCGAAACGCTTCGAGTCGTGCGGCCGGGCGGCAGCGTTATCCTACTCGAACACGTTCGGCCTGACGGCAAACTCGGCGTCGCTTTCGATGTTTTGAACGTCTTCACAAAGGCGTTGATCCAGGATCATTTCAATCGCCGCACGGCGGATATCGCAGCGGAAAGCGGGCTCGAGGTAGTCGGCATTCGCAGAAAGGCGCGAGGTGCAGTAAATCTGATCGAATGCCGCGTGCCGGCCTCACATCTAGAATCCGCCTTTTAATAAACTTTTTATAGACGTTGGTCGTATCATTACTAAGTAAAATCGCGTCGGACCTTCCGATGTCGTTATCAGAAAAATATATTCAATGGCAACTTCAAAAACAGCAAAGGTAATTTTAATCGTAGGCGGCCTCGCCTTTATCTTCTTTATCGTCGGGATCATAGCACTCGTCTTTTTGGCCGATCGCATGGGCCGGCCTGACGTTCCCAACAACAGCTTGCTTGTGCTCAATATCTCCGGCGCGATGCCCGATTATGTCGCCGACGATCCGATCATGAAGGCCCTCGGCGCCGGGTCGCAGCAGTCTTTCACAGGCCTGCTAACCCAACTGCGCAAAGCAAAGGTCGATGACCGCATCGGCGCCGTCCTGCTCGACATCAAAATGCCGGGCGGCGGCTGGGGCAAGGCAGACGAACTGCGCGACGCCATCAAAGATCTGCGGACGTCGGGCAAGCCCGTCTACGCCTTCATGGAGCTCGGCATGAACCGCGATTATTACATCGCGACCGCCGCCGAAAAGATATTCGTGCCGCCGCCGGGTGACCTTTGGATCAATGGATTTGCCGCCGAAGCTACCTTCTATAAAGGCTCGCTCGATAAGCTAGGCGTCGAAGCAGACGTTATCCAGATCGGTCCTAAATATAAGAATGCACCCGATCAATTCACTCGCACGGAAATGGGCGAAGGCCAGCGCGAGGTGATCAATGCGGTGCTCGACGAATACATGAGCCGCATCACCAGTGCGATCTCCGAATCGCGAGGAAAGAACCCCGACGAGATAATGTCGATTATCGACAACGCTCCGCTCAACGCCGTTCAGGCGCACGAGCAAGGCTTGATCGACGGTGCGCTTTACCGTGACCAGGTTTACGACGAGATTAAAAAGCGTCTGGGATATCGCGAAGACGAGAATCTTCGGACCGTCACGGGCGGCAAATATCGCGACGTTTCTTCCGATTCGCTCGGCCTCAATACGGGCGAAAGGGTCGCAATCATTTTCGCGTCAGGTGCGATCACGACCGGTTCATCAAGTGATAGCATGTTCGGCGGCCAGATGGCCGGTTCCGACACTATCGTGAAAGCCGTGAACGACGCCGCAAATGACAATGGCATCAAAGCGATCGTCCTTCGCGTCGATTCCGGCGGCGGTTCCGCACTTGCGTCAGACCTGATGTGGCACGCACTCGAGAACGCAAAGGCGAAAAAGCCCGTCGTCGTTTCGATGGGTGATTACGCGGCGTCGGGCGGCTACTACATCGCCTGCAACGCCAATAAGATCGTCGCAGAACCGTCAACTCTTACCGGTTCGATCGGCGTATTCGTAGGCAAGCCCGTGCTCGCCGGGATGTACGACTGGCTCGGCATCACTAATGAATACGTCACCCGCGGTAAGAACTCCGGCATCTTCAAAGCTACCGAAAAATGGAACGAGGATGAACGCGGCAAGATGATGGAGCAGGCGAACAGCATCTACTTCAGCAACTTCGTACCCAAGGTCGCGAAGGGCCGAAACATGACCGACGAACAGGTCAACACTCTCGGCCAGGGCCGCGTCTGGACGGGCACCCAGGCAATGGCAAACGGTCTGATCGATGAATTTGGCGGTCTTGAAAAGGCGATCTCGATCGCCAAGGAACTTGCCAACCTGCCGGCTGATAAAGATGTCAGACGAATTGTCTTCCCGGAGCCAAAACCCTTTCTCGAAGCGTATTTTGGCAATGAGACCACCGTCCGGACAAAAGAAGAACAAGCTCAGGCGGCTTTGATCGAATCACTGCCGATCGACATCCGCCGCGCATTCCGCTACGCCGCGATGCTTGACAAAATGAAACGCGGCGAAGCAATGATGATGGTGCCGTTTGAGTTGGAAATTAAATAATAATTCTCGACCCAGTTCGCGCGGGAACCGTAAAACTCGACCAAAAAAATTCGTGAATTCGTGGCTGACAAAAAGAGGGCCACGAATTCACGAATCGGATTTTGACAAGCGAAAAGACCTTGGGAACTTGAGTTTGTCTGACCACCAAAGAAAAAAGGCCTTGCTCACCGGCAAGAACTTGATACCCGGGCATCCAAATTCACTTTAAGGCGCCCTGACGAGAAAAACATCCCATGCCCAGCGGCTAACCTTTGAGCCGTGGACATCTCTGACCTTTGCGCGGTATCGGAACTTATTACCGTTCTCATCCGTCCGCTTTGATTCCTTGTAATTCAAATCGATCTCGGCCAAACCTAACTCGTTAAGGGTCTTTAACTCGCTCGCTTCGGAGATTCCATTGTGGTTTATGTCCTGCCACAAACGCAAGCTGCCAAAAATTGCATCCTGAACCGTGATCTTACCGTCGCCGTTGCCCAGATTCTCCAGTTTGTCAAATTCTGCGAGAGCGAGAAAGCCGTTCTTATCTTCACCATCGAGCGGAATTGGCTGAGTAGTGTAATTGCCGAATAGCTCACCTCCATTATCAATAGAACCGTTGCCGTCACGGTCTAGAGCTAACCATGCATCGTCCGAGTTTGCCAACGTCCAGCTTAGTTGTTCTAGGACACCGTCACCAGTCAAGTCGAAACCCACTCCGTTGACCGCGTCCGTGAGGTTAAACCCATTGCCGAATATATCTATAACTATCGGTGTGCCGTAAAAGCATTCGCAGTTCCAATCCTGCCAGTACCCGCCCCGCGTTCCACATCTACAATACTCAATCCAGTTCCAGTAGCAAATCCCAGCGGAATTCGGGCCGCAAGGCCCAGGAGTTGGCGTTGGAGTCGGCGTGGGGGTTGGGGTTGGCGTTGGAGTGGGACAAATCGTCGTGAGGTTCGAAATATCACATGGCTGGATTGTCGTCGGCATATTATGGTCAGTATCATTCGACCCGCATGCGGCATTCATTATGCTTTTGCCATCAGTTTGATCACAGGGAACCTGTTCGCTCAGTCCCTCAAGTTGCGGATGTTCCAAGCCCATCAAATGGCCCATTTCGTGAAGCGTAGCTTTGACCAAGAAATCCTCGTAATCAGACGAATTTGTTGGATTCCAAATAGGGTTTCCATTAGGCAATGTGTTAGAAAAATAAAAAGTGGTAGTCGCAGATGTGATATTGCCACTTGAAGGATTCCAATCAGAGCGAGCCGCGTCATGCGGAAATTGCGCATTCGTGGTGCCACTAACAAAGTCCAGGTTTGCCGTATTGATGGTGGTCGCAGCCGAAAACGTTACATGCGACGAGTACGATAGGCTATTCCATTGGGTGATAGCCGCCTGAATCTTGCTCGACTGTAAGGAATTAAACCCTGTCAGACTGTAATAAACCGTTCGACCGCATGCCCACTGCGCAGTTCCGATGGTGGAACAAGTTGAGGCAAGGGATTGGCGAACCCATAGTAATCCTAACGCTACAACAAAAATACTGGCCGCATAGCAAAATGTTCTAAGATGCTTAGTCATTCGTCTCAGCTTCAACGCTTAGGCTCGCATGGAATAGGCGCATAGGTTTTAATAAGATCGACGAGCGTAACTGTATCTGAACGATACGGTAGCTCATTAGCTCGAATTTCTGAAATTTTTTCCAATTTTCCTTCAGTTTCTAACAATTTGCCGGACCCGCTACCCATGGTATACGCGCTAGTTTCGCCGATTTTTCTTAGAAATAAGAGGTATTTGTCTCCAACAAAAAAACGTTTCTCGCTAAAGACGGACAC
>JBGSXX010000006.1:0-73950 GCA_041751195.1 Pyrinomonadaceae bacterium
GTGCCGCCGTCTCCCCGGCAA
The DNA here is from genome assembly GCA_041751195.1 of Pyrinomonadaceae bacterium. Taxonomy (GTDB): domain Bacteria; phylum Acidobacteriota; class Blastocatellia; order Pyrinomonadales; family Pyrinomonadaceae; genus OLB17. Next base: position 22 of record JBGSXX010000006.1, read on the forward strand.
GTGTCGCCGCCGTCCCGGCAAGTGCCGCCGCCGTCCCGGCAAGTGCCGCCGCCGTCCCGGCAAGTGCCGCCATCTCCCCGGCAAGTGCCGCCGCCTCGCCGACGAACCGGTGTAAAGGGTTAAAGGGTCAACCGATTCTCCAGATTTTCTTATATGCGATGTCGGCAAGCTCATCGGTGTGATCCATTACGGCATTGAAGTCCCAGATAGCAGCTGACGCTACGGTTTCCGGAAGGGGCACACCGTGTTTCAGGAGGATTGCCTGCTTCTTCTTGAACGATTTGTTCGCCAGTTCTTGGTTTAATTTCGTCGGAACAAGGATCAAGTTCCCGAGCATGCCGATAACCTCGGCGTCGGCGTCAGATCCTATCTCCGACTGGGGGATTAGGTGTTCAATTGTCATCTGAGAGTAATCCGTCGCTGAATGCGGGGAGGTGCGCCTATGAAAATTAGCAAGCGTGTATTTAACGAGCCTTTTACGCTTGGTATGTTGATCTGTGAAGGTAATATCGCGAAAAAGCGCTATAAACTCGCCAATGTGTGGCGTTTTTTCATCTAGTTTTTCAACCAGCGCTCGAATTATGCCATTCGCAGTGATAACGTCGTGAGCTTCGAAGAGCCGGCGACCTGCCGCCGCATACATTTGAGAAATTCCGCCGGATGAACGCTGCGACGTTACAGCCGTAAACACAAAATGAAACTTCTCAATTGCACAGATCGCTCGTAAAAGGTGTTTCAGTTTTATTTTCTTCGTGGTGTGATATTCCCTCAAAAGTGAAAGAACACAGGGTACGGGTTGCTTTACGCCAAAGATCCGTAGTGCCGTCAAAGCTTCTTCGACCGATTTCTCCTCGGGTAACCATTTTCGATAGCTTGGCTCGAATATGGTCCGGTAGAGCGCGGCGTCATCGACCAACTGATCCATGAAAGATTGCGCTTCTCCCACTGACCGAACCTTTGTTTTGAGCACCTTAAACACCTTTTTCGCTGGAAGATACTCGTCGCGAGAGAGCCAGAAGTGATGTAAGTATTCGTCTGTGCTTATTGGAGCTGATGAGCCAGTCGTGATTTCGACCATGCTCGCCCATTTAGACTTCATCGTGTCCAATGTGACATTCTTACTTTTCACAAGACGAGTCATCTGGTTTTTCACCAGGTCCGTCAATCGAAGATCCTTTCCTCGGGTATTTAGCGTCTCAAAAATTAGGTATGCATCGTCACTGTTAGGCAACGTTATAGTAATGACTACAAGGCTCAAAAGGCGGTCACGGAACTTAACTAGCTCCTTCTTTATAGCCATCTTCTTCTTTTTCTCGGTGTTGGAAGGATTTTGCTCAATAGATTTGATCGCGGCTGCAACCAGCTCGTCTAGTAGGTCAAATGCCTTCTGCAATGCTTGTTCTTCAGCCAACATCGTTGCAGGAGTGCTTTCGGGTTCGTTGCTTTGAATCCGACTTTGAAAATAAGGGTGTGATGTTTCCGTCTGCAGCACGTACTGGATCTGGTTGTTTATGTCAGGCCTCTCGATCATGCCTTGAATGCCGTCCGCGAGATCGGGAGATCCGTTCGCTCGCATTCGATTTCGTATGGCGCAAAGGAGTAATGTTAGGGTGGTTAGACGCTGCTGGCCATCCACTACGCCGTAATGCCCCGCTCGCATTCTATAGAGGACGATCGAGCCAATGAAGTAGCCGTCAACCCCATCGCGAATAATGTCGTCCCAGAACTCCTGAACGTTCTCGGCATCCCATGAATACGGCCGTTGGAAGCGGGGTATGAGATAGAATCCGTTCGAAAGCACTGTGCGAATATCGGAGTTGTCAGTTTTCATATCGAAACTGTACTACCAAACGGAAATGAGTTCATCTCTTAGGGGCGATTTCAGCGGTGTGAGGATCCGGCGGCTTGTGGTGTTTGGCCGTTGTGGTTAATGCCGTTGATGGTGACGTTGTCGGCGCCGATGAGATCGATGAGGGGGAGCCGTTGAGGGAGCCGGAGATGGTGCGGGGGGCGGTGGGGGAGTCTGATATAATTGGAGCACCGGCGAGAGGTGAGGTTTATGAAGATCGGTGCAAGGTTTTTGGCTGTTGCGGTGTTGTTGATCTGGGTCGTTGGCGTTTCGGCGCAGGACGATGAGGTGATACGCGTTGATACGGAGTTGGTGGAGGTGCCGCTGAGCGTGACGGATGGGGCGGGGCGGCCGGTGCTTTCGGTGAAGCAGGGCGATATTTCGATATTTGAGGACGGGCGGAAGCAGGAGATCGCGGTGTTTTCGGCAACGACTGCACCGTTCGAGGTCGCGCTGCTGTTGGATACGTCGGGTTCGACGCGAAACGAGCTGCAGGTGATCCGCCGGGCGGCGCAGCACTTTATCGATTCGCTGCGTCCGGGTGACAGGGTCGCGATCATCGCGTTCCGGTCCGACGTGGTTGATAACCGAAGCGAGGCGGTGCCGGAGGTGCTGACGCGGCTAACGGGCGATCGGAATACGCTGCGCGACGCACTGTCGCGGGTGAGCACGAGCAACGGGACGCCCTACTACGACGGGCTTATTAAGGTGACCGAGGATGTGTTTCGCGAACCTGCGTCGGGGGATTTCCGCGGGAGGCGGGCGCTGGTGGCGTTGACCGACGGGGTTGATTCGACGAGCATCTCGGGGTTTGACGAGGCCCGCGAACTGCTCGAAGAGACCGGGGCGGCTGCGTATTTTATCAACGTGAATACGCGCGAGTTCTTCGAGAATAACTTGTTGGGTGATTGTGAGGGCGCGATGAGGTTTTCGCAGGCGCAGATCAGGCGTTATTATGCGAAACTGCCTTCGGGCGTGGAGCGAACGTCTGATTTCTGCAAGCTCGGAGATTTTGAACGGCTGGCGATCAGCAAGCAGCTCTATGCGATGGCCGAGAACGAGATGACGCTGCTCTCGCAAAGGCTTGGGGGACGCGTATTTCCGGCGGCGGACTTGAGCGAGGCACGGGGCGCATTTCGGCAGGTGGCGGAGGAGATCGGAACGAAGTATACGATAGGTTATTATTCGTTGAACGACGCCCGGGACGGGAAGTTTCGTGCGATTAAGGTCGATATCAAGGGGCTGCCGAAAGGCGCACAGATCAGAGCACGAGAGGGCTATACGGCCCCGGGCAATTAATTATGCTGAGACGATTCGACAGGGTCTGCCTTATTGTTCTCGATTCGGCGGGTATCGGTGAAATGCCCGACGCGGCGGAGTGGGGCGATGCCGGCGCCGATACGCTGGGCCATGTGCTTGAGCTGCGTGACGTGAACATCCCGAACCTGCAGGCGATGGGGCTGGGGAACATCACGCCGCTACGCGGGCTGCCCGCGGCGGAGGCGCCGATAGCGTCGTTCGGCAAGTGCACACTGCGGTCGAACGGGAAAGATACGACGACCGGGCATTGGGAGATGGCGGGGATCGTGCTGGACGAGGCGTTCCCGACGTACCCGAACGGATTCCCTGCGGGCGTGGTGGATCGGTTCGTGTCGGAAGCCGGCGTGCCCGGCATTCTGGGCAACGTGCCCGCGAGCGGGACCGAGATAATCAAAGAGCTTGGCGAAGAGCACGTCCGCACAGGCAAGCCGATCGTGTATACGTCTGCGGATTCGGTGTTTCAGATCGCCGCGCATGAAGAGGTCGTGCCGGTGGAGCGGCTTTACGAGATCTGCGAGATCGCCAGGCGGATCTTGGACGGTGAGCACAAGGTTGGGCGCGTGATCGCACGGCCATTCCTAGGGAATGATGCGGACGATTTTTGGCGGACGGAGAATCGGCACGACTACGCCGTCCCGCCGCCCGAACGCAACCTGCTGCCGATGCTCAGCGCTAAGGGGCTTGACGTTGTGTGTATCGGCAAGATCGCGTCGATCTATGATTCGATGGGCGTGACCCAGGATCTCACCGCGAAGAATAATGAGCAGACGGTGGTGCAGACGATCGCTGCGTTAGAGGCAGACACGCGTGGGCTCATCTTTAGTAACCTGGTCGATTTTGATATGTTGTACGGGCACCGGCGGGACCCGGAAGGCTATGCGGCGGCGCTGGAAAGATTTGACCATCGGCTGCCCGAGATCTTCGCCGCGATGAAGGACGGCGACCTGATGATCATCACCGCCGATCACGGCAACGACCCGACCTTTCCGGGTTCCGATCACACGCGTGAATATGTGCCGCTGCTGGTTTACGGCAAGCGTGCAGCCGCTGTCGATCTCGGCACGCGCGGTTCGCTGGCGGACATCGGGCAGACGATCGCGGGGAATTTTGGGCTGGAATTGCCGTACGGCGAAAGCTTTCTGCAGGCGTTGTAACGCTGAAGGTTCGTAATTTACTCACTCTGACCGCACACAAACATCTATGAAGAAAATGAGATATGCCGCGACAAGCATATTGATTTTGTCGTTGTTATCGGGACCGTTGTTCGCTCAGGCCGCTTTCGTCGAATCGCCTTCGAGGCTGCGCGAAGTCATCGAACATTACGAGCAGGACCGCGGTGCGTACAACCGGTTCTATTCGGCGTTTACGTCTCCGAGGCGTAGTGCGAAGTTTCGCGAAGTCTATCAGCAGCGGCTGGCTGCGCTGAGCCGCATGGATTTTGCGAAGCTGGAGCACCACGAGAAGGTCGATTATCTGCTTTTCAAGAATCATCTCGAGAAAGAGCTGAGGGATCTTGATCAGGGAGCCGCACAGTTTGAAGAGATGCGGCCGATCTTGCCATTTGCGGCGGTGATAAATGATCTGGAGGACCGAAGGCGGAGGCTTGAGCCGATCGAGGCGGAGCGGACTGCCGCGCTGCTTGATACGCTGTCGCGGACCATCGCTGACACACAGCGTGGTTTCGAAGCCGACAAGACAGCGAAACCGAAACGCACGGTTGCGAACCGGGCCGTGCGGACGATCGCATCGCTCAGAATGACGCTTCGCAATTGGTACAACTTTCACGCGGCATACGATCCGCAGTTCACATGGTGGAACACGAAGCCCTACGAGGCGGTCGAAGATGCGTTGCAGAAGTATTCGACATACGTCGTACAGCGGTTGGTTGGAATTGCACCGGATGATCGGACGACGATAATCGGCGACCCGATCGGCAGGGAAGCGCTGATTGCCGAGCTGCAGGCGGAGATGATCCCGTACACGCCGGAAGAGCTGGTCGAGATCGCGAATAAAGAATTTGAATGGTGCGTCGTAGAGCTAAAGAAGGCATCGCGTGAGATGGGCTTTGGCGACGATTACATGAAGGCGATTGAGGCGGTGAAGCAGAAGTACGTGCCGCCCGGCAAGCAGCCCGAGCTGATCCGCGATTTTGCGATAGAAGCGATCGACTACGTAAAGAAGAACGATCTGCTAACGGTTCCGCGAGAGGCGGAAGAGACGTGGCGGATGGAGATGATGACGCCGGAGCGGCAGCTTGTCGCACCGTTCTTTTTGGGCGGAGAGACGATCATCGTCGCATATCCCACGGATGGAATGACGCATGAGCAGAAGATGATGTCGCTACGGGGCAATAACCCGCACTTTGCGCGGGCTGTTACACACCACGAGTTGATTCCCGGGCATCACATGCAGCAGTTCATGAATCGGCGGTATCGGACGTATCGATCGCCGTTCCGTACGCCGTTTTGGACGGAGGGGTGGGCGCTGTATTGGGAATTCATCCTGTGGGACCGCGGGTTTGTGCAGACGCCGGAGGATAAGATCGGAGCGCTATTCTGGCGTTCGCATCGGGCGGCTCGGATAATCTTCTCGCTGAATTTTCATCTGGAGAAGATGACGCCGATGGAGGCCGTGGACCTGCTTGTAGATAAGGTCGGGCATGAGCGCGAGAATGCGCTCGCGGAGGTGCGGCGTTCGTTCTCGGGCGACTATGGACCGCTATACCAGATGGCTTACATGATGGGAGGACTCCAATTCTATGCCCTGCATCGCGATCTGGTGGGTACGGGGAAGATGTCGAACCGCGATTTTCACGACGCGATCTTGAAAGAGGGCGCGATCCCGGTCGAGATGGTTCGGGCCATACTGACAAAGCAGCCGCTGACGCGAGATTTTAAGGCGGGCTGGCGCTTTTACGATCTGTCCAGATAAGCGTACGATGCCGATGGCACGAGCCTTGCGACTCGTATAGTGAAAAGGGGGTGGGAGTATGGATGACAAGACAACGTATGACACGAGTATTGGGACCTCAGAGCGGAGTGTAAAGTCCGCAACTAAGGTGTGGGCAATTGTGCTGGCTGTGGTGTTTTTGGCGGGGTTGGTAATGCTTTATGCGTTCCTTTCGTCGGGAACAGATACGGACGGTTCGCTGCCAGGCGCCGGACGACCGGCAGCGGGCGGAGCAGCGGAGCCTTGATTCGTCAATAGAAAGGTACATCTGGCACCGTCGGTATATGCCGGCGGTGCCTTAGTTTTTCGGCACGGCAGACTTGAGGAAGTACGACGAAGCGGAATATTCTAATTTTATGAAGCTTTTAATTTTGCTCTTGTTACTCGCAGTGTTCACTGGCTGCACCTCGGATAACGCGAATGTCGATTCGCATGACCACGCACATGACCACGGCCCGTCGATGGATCACACCGGTCACGAGGGGCATGACATGCCTGCCGGAATGGATCATGCGGCGATGGAGAGTTCCCCCGGTGCGGCGGAAGCCCCTATCGAACTGCAGTTTATAGACACGATGATCGCTCATCACGAGGGGGCCGTGCATATGGCGAGGATGGCGGAGACCCGCGGAGGCGACAGCCAGTTCAAGGCGTTGGCAGTGCGAATGGTCGAGGCTCAGGAACGTGAGATCACTGAGATGAAGCGTTGGCGAGCGAAGTGGTTTGAAGGGCAACCGCCCGCGATAAACATGGACTTTCCGGGAATGCGGGACGGCATGGCCGGGATGGACATGACAAAGCTGGCGACCCTCAACGGAAAGGAGTTCGATCTGGAATTTGTAAAGCAGATGATCGAACATCACGAGGGTGCGATAGTCATGTCACGCGAACTTAAAGAAGCGAAGGAATATCCGGAACTTAGAAAGCTTGCCGACACCATCATCAAAGATCAACAAGCAGAGATCGTACAGATGCGGAAGTGGCAGAGTGAATGGTCGGCTCCGACACAATAGATTAGGAAGATGCGATTTGCTTCTTTCAAGCCGCTCCGATCGGGGCGGCTTTTGTATTGATATAGTACGCGAGTTTTGCAGGAATATTTTCTTAGTGCGTGTATGCTTTCAAGTCATAAGCGATCAGAATCGCCATTTTTGGGCGGTTGTGGTTTTGGCACATTCGTTGCAGTTATGGGGGTGTCCGCAACGGAGAAGATTATGTCAAAACAAGCTATAACGGTCGATGGTGAAGAAAAGATGGTGCGTGAGGACACTGCGAAAGCATTTCGTGGAACTCACTGGGCACTGATCAGCATCGCAGCGTTCATTCTCATCGCGGCCCTGATGTTCTTCGGCGGACTTTTTCATTTAGCGACAGACGACGCTGAACCGCGTCAGACGGCTCCGGCTACGGGCGACAGGTTGCCGGGCTCCTAAAGTAAGAGTTTGAAATTTTGCATTTTCACGTTTAGCAAGGGGTTTTTCAAGGGGTTGTGAAAATGGTGGTCACGCGTGACTTTGGACGTTCGTTCTGCGAGCGTCCTTTTTTTTGCGCGCGTTGAAAATGTTAATCTTGAGGAATGCTGGTTTTGGGGATCGAGAGTTCATGTGACGAAACTGCCGCTGCCGTAGTGCGTAACGGTCGCGAGATCCTATCCTCCGTGATATCGTCGCAGATCGATCTTCACAGGCCGTATGGCGGCGTGGTGCCGGAGCTTGCATCGCGGGAGCATTTGTCGCAGATCGGTCCCATCGTAGAAGAGGCGTTGAAAAGAGCGGGGACTTCGCTGGAGGAGATAGACGCGATCGCTGTCACGCAGGGTCCGGGCCTTGTCGGCTCGCTGCTTGTCGGGGTGAGCTATGCAAAGGCTCTGGCGTACGGTCTGAGTATCCCGCTTATCGGCGTGAACCATATTGAGGGCCACGTATACTCTGTCGCGTTTGAGAATCCGCCTGTTGAATATCCCGCGCTTGCTCTGATCGTTTCCGGGGGGCATACAAATATTTTCTTTGTACCGGAAGAGGGGCAGTACAAAGTTGTTTCGCGGACGCGCGATGATGCAGCGGGTGAGGCGTTCGATAAGGTCGCGAAAATGCTCGGGCTAGGCTATCCGGGCGGCCCGGCGATCGAGAAGCTCGCGAGATCAGGGGACCCGCAAGCAGTGAAGTTTACGCGACCAAAGATCTCCGACGGCCGGCCGGACTTCAGTTTCAGCGGTATGAAGACGGCAGTTTCGCGGTATCTGAAGGAAAACGAGATCGAGCCGTCGTCGGGCGGAGGCGAGCCGTCGGTGGCAATCAAGGACCTTGCCGCAAGCTTTCAGTCCGCTGTGGTGTCGTCGCTGGTCGATACGCTGCGGACGCTTGCACGGGAGTATCACCCGAAGACACTGGTTGTGGCCGGCGGTGTGGCTTGCAATCTTAAGCTACGTGAAGAGGCCGAAAAGGTGGCCAGAGATCTGGGGGTGCCGGTATACTTTCCCTCAAAACATCTATCTACGGATAACGCCGCTATGATCGCAGCGGCGGGATATGCGCAGCTAACTCGGGGCGTGACTTCCGACATGGGGCTGACCGCAGATGTGACGCTGCGTTTGCAGAACCTCGAGAACGAGGATGCGGAACTGAAGAAGCAAAAAGTCCGGTACAGGTTGTAAGTGTTGCATAAGAACGCCCGCACGATTTAGAATTAATTCGAAACATCACATCAGCGTTGAATGACGGATCGCCCACTTTCGTCAACGCTTGTTCCAAAAACGCGGCTCCTTCAGCTGCTTGAACATAGGGGAGATAATGACAAAATCGTACTTGCTGCCGACAGCCGCTTTGCTAGTAACCTTGCTATCGTCCGCCGTCTTCGCACAAACACAGCCGCCAATCCCGTTTCGGCTTCAGCAGAATTACATAACCGGGTTGAGCTCGCCCATCATGCTGACGCATGCCGGCGACGGCACCCAGCGGAAGTTCATCGTCGAGAAGGCCGGGATCATCAAAGTCTTCCAACCCGGATCGACAACCCCGACGATCTTTATGAACATCGCCGGGAGGGTGCGGTCAGCAAGCAGCGAACAGGGACTGCTTGGACTGACGTTTCATCCAAATTTTGCGACGAACGGATATTTCTTTGTGAATTACACGCGTGAGACCGACGGGGCGACGGTTGTTTCACGGTTTAGCGCGACGAATAACAATACCCTAGGTGACGCCAACAGCGAGCGGATCGTCATCACAGTCGCTCAGCCGTTCACTAACCATAACGGCGGGATGATCGATTTTGGCGCTGATGGCTTTCTTTATATCGGCATGGGCGATGGCGGATCATCCAACGATCCGCAGAACCGTTCTCAGAATGTCAACGAGTTGCTCGGTAAGTTTTTGCGGATCAACCCTGATGTTTCCGGAAACAATACGAACCCGCCATATACAAATCCGCCCGACAATCCGTATATCGGAATCACAGGGCGTGATGAGATCTACGCGATCGGTGTCCGCAACCCATGGCGTTGGTCATTTGACCGTGAGAACGGCGAGCTTTGGGCCGGGGATGTAGGACAAGGGGCGTGGGAAGAGGTAAGCAAGATCACGCTCGGCGGCAATTTTGGGTGGCGTGTTTATGAGGGCAACGCCTGCACCGGGCTTGATCCTTCACTGTGCGTTCCGAGCAACTTTACAATGCCGGTGTTTCAATACGCTAACGCCGGGGCACGCTGCTCGATCACCGGCGGATACGTTTATCGTGGCTCCCGCAATGCTCTGCCAAGGGGATCGTACGTGTACGGCGATTTTTGCTCGGGCGAGATCTTTCTCTGGCATAACGGCGTCCAAAATCTGCTGGTCGATACAAATCGAAACATTGCATCGTTTGGTGAAGATGAGAGCGGCGAATTGTATGTTGTGAGCCTCGGCGGGACGATCGACCGCATTATGGGTAATAAGGCGCCGGCGGATTTCGATGGTGACGGGCGTACCGACCTGAGCGTCTTTCGTCCGTCGAACGGGCGCTGGTACATCATCAGGAGCAGTGATCAGGGCTACCGTGAGTTCCATTGGGGCGTTGCGGGCGACATTCCGGCACCGAAGGATTATGACGGTGACGGAAAGACGGACATCGCCGTGTTTCGGCCGTCGGAAGGATTTTGGTATATCATCAACAGCTCGGACAACACGATCAGAACGCAGTGGTGGGGACAGGACGGTGACGTGCCCGTTGCGGGCGATTATGACGGTGACGGCAAAGCGGACATCGCGATCTATCGACCGAACGAGGGGATGTGGTACATAATTCGGTCTACAGATCTTGCTCTGATCATGTTCAACTGGGGTGAACCCGGCGACATTCCAGCCTTGGGTGATTACGATGGCGATGGCCGGTATGACATGACCGTCTGGAGGCCTTCGACCGGTCACTGGTGGACGATCAGCACCCGGGATTATGCGATCACGTCGCTGTGGTTCGGCGAAGCGGGCGATATCCCGACGCCGGGCGATTTCGACGGCGATGGGAAGACGGATCAAGCGGTCTTCAGACCGTCGACCGGAGATTGGTACGTTCGACGCACGTCGGACAACGGGATCTTTAGTGTCCTTTGGGGGGTTGATGGCGATATTCCGGTTGTTGGCGATTACGACGGCGATGAGCGCGACGACGTTGCGGTATTTCGACCATCAGACGGCGTGTGGTATATCATCGGCAGCGCGGGGCAGCCGGTACCGGCGCGAGCTTGGGGTGTAAACGGGGATCTGCCGATACCTGCTTACGACGCGAGGTAGTTTATTGACGCAGGGCGGCGCGGGCGAGGGTGAAGACTTTCACCTCGGCCGCACCTGCTTTTTTTAGTGCACGGGCACAGAACGAGGCGGTTGAACCGGAGGTCATAACGTCGTCGACGAGCAGGATGCGCTCGCCGGCAACGATCTTGGGCCGCTTAACTTCGAATGCGTTTTTGACCGTGAGCTCGCGTGCTTTCATATCCATCCCGACACGGTTCATCGGCGTATGCATTTTGCGAACTAGACTGACGCTGTCCACGCGGCAACCCGTCACTTTTGCGGCAACGCGAGCGATTTGTTCTGCTTGATTGAATCCGCGTTCATGGCGGCGTCGGGCGGAAAGCGGGACAGGCATGATGAGTTCTTCGCCCCTGATCTCGAGTCGTCCCAAAACATCGGGAATTGATGCACGCAACCGACGCGGCACGACGGGAATCGATTTTAGGGACACCACGGTTGCGGCTAGAGCTTTTTCATAAATGCCGAGTGCGGCGGCTTTATCATAGCTTTGCAAGTCACAGCGGCGACAATACGATTCCGAACGATCTCCGGCATTCTCGAGCAATGCATGGCATTTGAGGCAGACCGTATCCGCCGGTCCGAAAAAATGGGTCTGTGCCCAACAGTCGGCGCACGCCGGCCCGTCCTCATAAGAACAAAGCTGGCGAAAACAAGATGTGCAGGGTTGCGGAAAAAGCAGCGAAAGGAACAGGTCTGCGGACCGCTTTAACATTGGGAGGAGGACGTCCCCGAGAGGGACGTGTCAAGTTTATTCTTCGTCAAGGAGGCCCTTTTCGACGAGTTCCTGGCAACTGAGGCAGTAGCGTGCCCACGGGATCGCGGCGAGACGCTTCGGCTGGATCTCCGTGTTGCAGTTTAGACATTCGCCATACTCTTCATCATCAATGCGACGAAGTGCCTCATCCATAAGAGCAAGCTGCCGGCTGTCGTTTTCAGACACGGCCAACATCACGTTCTTTGAGTAGTTGCGAACGGCAAGATCAACGGGGTCCGGAGTTTCCGAATCATCGACCGAGAGGTCGTTTCCGTTAAGCTTCGATACAAGAGCTTCGCGCTCGGTCAGCAGACGCTCTTTCACCTTTTTCAGTTCTGTTTTTTTCATTTCTGGTAAGGAAACCCCTTAATAATCGAATATGCCCGAAATAACTGTTCTAACAAGAGCACACGAGCCATCTCATGTGTAAAAGTTAGAAACGATAAAGATAACCTAAAATCTGCCCTTTCGGCAACCTCCCAGGACACACCTTTCGGTCCTCCAATGACAAACACTATCTCCTTACGGGATTCCATCTGCCAGTTTTCGATAAGTTCTGCGAGTTTGTACGAGGTCAGCGACTGTCCCTTAACATCGAGGAGAACCACGAATGCCTTTGGATGCAGTGCTTGCAAAATTCGTTTACCTTCCGTTTCAGGGGTGTCGAAAGATGCCGAGTCTTTGAGTTCGGTGATCTCGCAGTTGACGAAATGTGAAAGGCGCCCCAGATATTCTTCCTGAAGCGCCCGCCAGTTTTGGTCTTTTGTCTTCCCCAACCAGAGGAACCGGAATTTCATCACTCGGCATCGAGGTTTTCGGGCAGCTCAACCTTTGGAGCGTCGAGCCAGAGGCGTTCGAGGTCGTAGAACTCACGAGCTTTTCGGTCGAAGATGTGGACGATGAAATCACCGTAATCGAGTAGTACCCATTCGCCGGTGCTGTAACCTTCGATCCGCACGAGCTTGGAACCAAGCTGTTTTTTCAGTTGTTCGCGAATCTCGTCGGCGATGGCCTGGACCTGACGCTGATTAGCGCCGCTGGCGATGATGAAAAACTCGGTGAAACTTGCGATGGGGCGCAGGTCGAGGGCGACCATCTGCTCGGCCTTTTTCTCGGAGGCACAATGAACGGCGAGCTTAACGGCTTCGTCCAGTTCCTCAAATGGGGTATTGGATTCCGGGATCTGGATCTTGACCGATTCACGGGCAAGTGTCTTTTCCTGTGTTTCTTCCATTAGGTATAAAGTTCGTATTTTTTGATGTAATTTGCAACCTCTTGCGGCAAGTGGTCGGGCTCATCCAGAACTCCGTCCGTTAAGTCAGCCCGGATCTGAGTCGCTGAAACCGGCGATCGTACGGCGTCGGTAAAGTATAAGCTGGTCTGAGACGGTTCAGCGGGGAGGCGGAATGCGGTTTCGCCGCGAAGATCGACCACCCGCTCTCTGATCTCATCGGTTACGTGATCCGTGTGGAGTTCGACGCCGGGGCGCGAGACGACGATCATGTCTGTGGTCAGCAGTAAATCTTCCCACTGCCGCCAAGTCTTAATGTCTGCCCAGGAATCGGCCCCGATGATAAAGTAAATGCGGTCGTCTGGGTGTTGTGCACAGAGTTCGGGAATTGTATTAATGGTATAACGCTTCTCGCGTTGGTCGATCTCGTGCGACGAAACGAACAATCTCGCGTCACCCGCGGTTGCGAGACAGAGCATTGCATAGCGATGGAGAGCGGACGTGGGTACTTGATCCGGTTTGTGCGGTGCGTGGAAGGCCGGGAGGAAGCAGAACCGGTCAAAGCTGAAGATCTCGGTCAGCCGGCGTGCGATCGACAGATGGGCGGAATGAACAGGATCGAAGGTGCCGCCGAAGTATGCGATGTGCTTCATGAGTGTGACGGTTGGGCGGCGGCCTGTTGTTCTTTTTCGTCGCGGTCGAGTTCGCGTAGGGCCTTTGCCACTTTGAAAATGAGGTCCTTGGTGCCGACATTCGTCACAGCGGAAATCTCCAAGAACTGCTTTCGATCCTTTTTGGCACGCTCGCGCAGGGCTTCGAGACGATCAGGCTCTTCGAGCGCGTCGAGCTTGGTCGCGACCACGATTTGCGGCCGTTGAGCAAGGTCCTCGCTGTAATTCGCCAGCTCGCGGTTGATGGCTATGTAGTTTTCTACCGGGTCGCGGCCAGACGCGTTTGATACATCGACGAGATGCAGGATCAGCTTCGTTCTCTCGATATGCCGCAGGAAGCGGTCGCCGAGGCCCGCGCCCTCCGACGCCCCTTCGATCAAGCCTGGGATGTCTGCCACGACAAAGGTCTTGTATTCACCGATATCGACGACGCCAAGGTTCGGTTCCAGCGTGGTGAAAGGATAATCGGCGATCTTTGGCTTGGCTGCGGATATTACGCTGATAAGGGTGGACTTGCCTGCATTTGGAAACCCGACGAGGCCGACGTCGGCAATCAGTTTTAGTTCGAGTTGCAGCTCTTTGTCTTCGCCGGGGCGGCCGGTGTAATGGAATTTCGGCGCACGGCGGGTCGGCGTGGCGAAATGGGAATTGCCCCAACCGCCTTTTCCGCCTTTTGCAGCGAGGAAACGCTGGCCAGGTTCAGTGAAATCGAAGAGGAGCACGTTAGTTTCCGCGTCAAAGACCTGGGTTCCGACGGGTACGCGGACGAGAGCGTCCTCACCTGCCTTTCCATGGCGATTTGAGCCTTCGCCGTGTCGGCCCCGTTCGGCTTTGTGTTCCGGATTGTAACGGAGGTGCAACAGGGTATTGAGGCCCTCGTCGGACTCGAGGAAGACATCGCCGCCGATGCCGCCGTCACCCCCGGAGGGGCCGCCGCGGGGAATGAACTTTTCGCGGCGAAACGCGGTCACGCCATCGCCACCGTCGCCGGCTTTGATCCGGATCTTGACTCGATCAATAAACATCTAGGTCTATACTAAGCTTTGGCGCTGCCTGGGACAACCGGTTGGACACACGGCAAAATACAACAAAGGCGCCGGTCCAATAAATTGAAACGACGCCTTTGTTTCCTTGTCGAATGCCGAAGCATCCGAATTAAGGCGGCAAATGAGCATGCACACACTCGCTTTGCCTAATTTATATCCCGAGACGCTCGTGCGGAGAGCCATTCCCGGTCAACACCCTGCATTCCGAAGAATGAAGCTGCACAACTAAGTGCGTGGTGCCGTTAGGTTTTTGTTCTGGTGGCTTTTCCTCCACCGCCGGTTACGTATCCGGCAACGAGGCTCATGCTTTCGCAATGAGCGACTGTGCACTCGATCGGCTGTACCTTTCCGATGAGCGTCGCCCGTTTTTATCCGGACGACTCGAGATATCCGAAGATATCAAGAGCAAAGCCTTTCGGCTTCGGCTAGGGGCGTAAATAGCAACTGCATTCCGCTAGCTGTTGCCCTCAAAAGATGCGTCACCGCATCGATCGCCTATCCCCATGCCGGTCAAAATGCCCGTAAGCAATTTCGACTGTAGAGCGATTCTACACCCATAATTTCGAGAGTCAAGTAGAAAATACTTTAGGTTTTCGCCGTTTCAAGTCACGGGTTGTGGAGAACTTTGTGGATAACTTTTCGATCGGGTTGTGGATAAAGTTGTGGATAAACGAGAAAGCTCAACGATGGCGGGAGCTGACGTGATGCAGCGTATGCAAGCATACCGAAGGGGCCTTGTGGAAAAGTGAATTTCAGCGGAGCAAAAGAAAATTTCGAATGAGTAGAAAAAGTGAAAACCCGTCGGAATTTGCTGCAAAACAGCATTTCCGACGGGCAATTTTTGAGGAGAATCCGAGTTAGACGGCTACTTTCGGTGCAAGTTCGGCTGCGCCTTCGGCATATACGCTGATAAATTTGCCCCGCTGGCCCTTGTCTTCGAACTTAACGAAGCCTTCGATAAGTGCAAACAAGGTGTCGTCTTTTCCGCGGCCGACGTTCTTACCAGGCTTCCACTTGGTGCCACGCTGACGTGCAAGGATGTTGCCGCCGAGTACGTGCTCGCCGCCGAATTTCTTTAAGCCGAGCCGCTGTGCATTTGAATCGCGACCGTTTCTTGATGAGCCTACGCCTTTCTTATGTGCCATTACTATTCTATCGGAGTGTTCCGATCCTCCAACTAAATCTTTTCGATCTTGATCTCAGTGTAACCCTGACGGTGACCTTGCTTACGCTTGTACTGCTTGCGACGCTTCTTTTTGAAAACGATGATCTTATCGCCGCGCCCGTGACCAATGATGGAAGCAGAAACGGTAGCGTCGCCGCCGATCTGCGGCGTGTCACCGGCAACTACTAGAGCGGGAATATCAACGGTTTTGCCTTCGTCTGCCGAGATGGTGGGCACACGAAGTGTTTGGCCCGGTTCCACGGCGAACTGCTTTCCGCCTGTTTTGATTATCGCGTAACTCATGTTTTTCTCCTTGCGGCACCCGACAGAACGGCGAGTATGAGCCGAAACCAAAAATTATACGGAAAAAGGTTATCGTGGTCAATCTGTGGAGCGGATTTATGTGACGCGGCGGAACGAAGCGGCAAAATCGGCTTGCATTGCGTGATAAAATTTTAACGCAGCAGATATTTGAAGAGGAGGAAGTCGTTATGGAAATGGTCGACGAGCCCACGTCGTTTTACACAAAAGTATCGGACATGCACCGCGGAGCCGAGTGGTTCTTCTGGATCGCTGCTCTGTCGGTCATCAATTCGCTTGTCGTCACGTTTGGCGCGATGGGCGACACGCTCTTTGGGCTGGGCGGCACGCGGGTGATCGACCAGTATTTGCGGGCAGGTTCCCTTGGTGGGGTTGAAGCCTGGTGGTTGCCGTTAAGCCTGCTGCTGCCGCTCGCGTTTGCGGGGCTCGGCTATCTGGCTTGGCGGGGAAGTGACAAGGCATTCATCATCGGAATGTTCCTGTACGCCGTTGACGCGATGATCGTTATCGGATTTCGCGATTTTTTTGCGTTCGGCTTTCACTTGGTGGCGCTGTTCTTTATGTTCAAAGGCCTGCTCGCCAGCCGAAAGCGGTATGACCCCTCGGTCTAGATCTTATCGGGGTCTTTGACGACAGCGACGAAAGGAAGGTTGCGATAACGTCCCGCGGCATCAAGTCCGTAGCCAACGACGAAGCGGTTCGGCACTACGAAACCGGTGTAGTCGATCTTCAGTTCCTTTTTGATTCGCGGTTCCGGCTTGTCGAGCAGGGTAGCGAGCCTGATTGATCTTGCACCCCGCGAACCAAGGATCTCGAGCAGTCGACTGAGCGTAAGGCCGGTGTCGACGATATCCTCAACCACGACCACGCTCTTTCCGCGGATCGAGTTGCTTAGATCCTTGAGGATCTCGACATCGCCCGATGATTTTGTGCCGTCCTTATAGCTTGAGACGGACATAAAGTCGATCGTGAGCGGAAGGTCGATCGCACGCATAAGATCCGCCAGAAAGACGCAAGACCCTTTTAGTACGCCTACAAGGACGAGATCTTCGCCGGCGTGATCGGCCGCGATCTGGCTGCCAAGTTCGTTCACACGTTCGCGGATCGCTTCGACCGTGAATAGGATCTCTAGGTTGGGATCGGTAAATTCGGTCGATCCGGATTGAATTGGTGTTGCGGACATATGTTCGACGGTTGATTGGATCAGGTTTTAGAAATACTATCAAAACATCAATGTTTTGCAAGGTGCTCGCATCTGCATTGACCGCCCGTATATGGCAGAGAACAACCCCGAAGTTCGTGAACGAGTCCGCAAACTGGTGCAGGAAGTGCTAGCTTCCGTCCCGGATGCGGAGCCGGCCGTTGCCACACCGCCTCCAGACTATCCGCAAAGAGTCGTGGTGAACTCGCTGCGTCAAAAGGCAGAGCGGGAGTTCGACCGCGACGAATCGTCGAAAATGCTGATAACTGAGGACGACCTGCGGGGGCTATCGCCGGGAGATCGTTTGCGCGTTGATGAGAAAGCCCGATTTACGCCACTGGCTCGAGACCTTGTCGCGTCGCTCGGGCTAGAGCTGATCAATAAAACTCGCCGCGAGAGCATTATCAAGGTCCGCTCGGTCGCTATCGGTGCGGACCACGGCGGCTTTGAGGCGAAGGAAGAGCTGAAAAAGTTTTTGGCGGACAGCGACGTTAAGATCCGTGATTTCGGAACGAATTCTCAAGAAGCCGTGGATTATCCCGACTTTGCACATGCCGTTGCAAGCTCGGTCGGAGCGGGGCATGTCGAGGCTGGCATCTTGATCGATGGGGCTGGAATAGGCAGCGCGATGGCGGCGAACAAGGTGCCGGGGGCACGTGCGGCGGCCTGCTATTCTGTCGAGCTCGCAAAGAACTCGCGGGAGCATAACGGCGCCAATATATTGACTTTAGGAAGCGGCCAGAACGACATTGGCCAATTGAAGGCGATCGTCGAAGCATTTTTGTCGAGCGAGATCATAGAAGAGAGACACAAACGCCGAGTGGCTAAGATCGACACAATAGACAAGCAATATCGGCGGTAAACAATGACCAGGAACCCACAATATGACGCTCTGATCGAGCAGATCACTGATCTGGTTCTCGACCGGTTAAACGGCGGTGCTGACGATTGCCCGACTTCTTTTTGCAGCGCGGATATGCAGCGGATAGTCGATGCCGGAGCGGCACGCATCGGAAGTGTGCTTGGCGAGACGTCGACGGCACGCGATTGGGCGAGCTTGATCGACCACACGCTGCTCAAACCCGAAGCGAGCGAAGCGGATATACGAAAGTTGTGTGAGGAGGCGGCCAAGTTTGGGTTCGCGTCCGTGTGCGTCAATCCCGCGTGGGTGAAGAAAGCTGCTCAGTTTTTGAAAGGCACGAGCGTTCCGGTTTGTACGGTTATCGGGTTTCCGCTGGGGGCGGCTGTGTCGGACGTGAAGGCTTACGAGGCTCGTCGGGCGATCTTTGACGGGGCGCGTGAAGTCGATATGGTGATCAACATCGGGGCCTTGAAATCGGGCGATGACTGTACGGTCGAGGATGATATTCGAGCAGTTGCCGAAGCCGCACACGAAAACCGCGTGCTCTGTAAGGTGATCATCGAAACGGCGTTGCTGACGGACGAAGAGAAGGTTCGGGCATGCCTGGCAGCCAAGAACGCAGGCGCGGATTTCGTCAAAACTTCGACCGGGTTTTCGAAGGGCGGCGCGACGGTAGCGGACGTGGCATTGATGCGGCGTGCGGTCGGGCGAGATCTCGGCGTTAAGGCTTCGGGCGGGGTCAAGGGCATTGACGATGCCCGAGCGATGTTCGAGGCCGGGGCAACCCGCATCGGTGCAAGCGTCGGGGTTAAGATCGCTCAGGAAGCCAGCGGGCTCAAGAGCGAGGGGGCCGCAGCCGCGTCATACTAAAAAAGCGCCGACAATCCAGCCGACGCTTTCCTTTCTGTTTTATCAATCTTTACAGACTGAAATTGTAGGTAATAACGCCCTTTCCGATTATCGGCACTGCGTCGAACATTGCGGGGCGGAACTTGGAGCGCTTCGCAGCCTCTTCAGCTGCGGCTCGTAACATTGCAGGGCCCGAGATGGCGTTTGCCTCTGTCACGTTACCTTCGACGTCGATCGTGATCTCAACGGCGACGCGCCCTTCAATACGATTTCTTTGTGCCATCGAGGGGTAAGTCGGCGTTGTCATACGCGTTGCGTTTCCAGGGGTGAGAGTACCCATGTTCACAAACTCGGGTCGCGGGCGGGGCTGTGCTGCCGCGATCTTTGCCGCTTCGGCGGCCGCTTTCGCGGC
Organism: Pyrinomonadaceae bacterium; assembly: GCA_041751195.1. GTDB lineage: Bacteria > Acidobacteriota > Blastocatellia > Pyrinomonadales > Pyrinomonadaceae > OLB17. The sequence goes on from JBGSXX010000006.1 coordinate 19,439, forward strand.
GGCAGCATCCTCAAGGCGTTTCAGATTCAGTTTTGCAGTTTCGTTCTCTGAATCCAGGTCGAGGGCTTTGCGGTAGTCCGCTATCGCCTTGTCGGGCTGATTCAGGGCTTCGAATGTTGCTCCGCGGTTAACGTACGCGATGGCTTCGCCGGGACTGAGTTTGATGGCCTGATCAAAATCTGAGACCGAACGGTCGAACGATTTGAGATTGAAATGTGCGCGGCCGCGGCTCAGGAAGATCGTCGGCTCGTCTTTCTTTAACTCCGCTGCTTTGTCGTAATCAGCTAGAGCACTTTTGAAATCCCCCTTTACCAGACTCGCATCGGCTCGCGACTGATAAAAGTCGTATCCTGGCGGGGTCGGCGTCGGGACCGGGGTTGGTTCCGGGGTAGGTGCGGGCTTATCCGCTTCGATCTTTACCCGGATGGCTTGGAGCAGGTCGGGATGGGCACCCGCTGCCGTAAGCTCTGAGGCGATCTCGGCATTAAGTTCAAAGGTGACGCCGCGCTCTTTGATCGCTTCCGCAAGAATGCGGTTGCGTTCGGGCAAGGACACTTTTTGTGAACGGAGCCCGATGATGAGATCGGCGAGACTGAGCTGACGCGCCTGTGCCGACACAAAGAGGGGCATCAGGAGCAGAACAGCGGCGATGATGTAGCACGGTATCCTTCTTTTAAGGGTACTGACCGGGGGAAAAGTTGCAGTTTTCATAGCAGTTTATCTTTAGGTTAGTAATATCGCGGCCGTGGCCGAGGGATCATAGATCGTTGATAAGGTCGTCGACTGTGACTTTTTTCTTTTCGGGAGCAGGTTTCGCGGCTTGCGGCTGGGGCTTGCGTTCGGCTGCGGCGGTTCGGACGGCAGCGTCCGGCTTAGCCGTTTCGTCGGTTACGATCGCCGCATCTGCGGCCTGTTGCGTGTTCGCATCCGTGGTATTGGAAGGAGCTGTGAATGCCTGCTCAGCCGGCTGTTGTTGTGCAGGAGCGGGCTGCTGCGCGGCGGGCGTCGTCGCCTGTTGATCAGACGAGCTGGAGCCGGACATCATAAACCAGATGCCGACCACGACCATAAGGAGCAACGCAGCGCCACCCCCCACAATGGCGATGGGGAAGGTTGAAGCGGCGGGGGCCGGATAGAGGTCGACGTCGTAGTCGTTGTCGCTACGGTCGGGATTCGGAGCCGCCGGCGGCGGTTCGAAGGAAGCAGCAGCTTCTACTACGTCACTGAATGCGGCGATGTCGGGGCGGTCCGTGACTTTCTCAACGATGACCGATTCTGTTTCGGGCTCGCTCGCGGCATTTTTGAATTTTGTGAACGACTGGTCGCCGGAGACTACTTTGGTCCGGGTTGTTTCCAACGGCAGTGATGACGGGGTCTCGTGCAGTTCGAGAAGATCGTCCGCGACGTCCTGCGGAGCTGCGAGGGCGGCGAGTCGGGCCGCTTCGGCTTCTTTTTCCATGAGAAGACGTTCGACCTCAGCGGCACGCTTTTCGGCGGCAAGCCGCTGCTCCTCGGCCTCCTGTAGTTTTTTGGCGAGGAGTTCGGCTCCGCGTTGTTTTTCAGCCTCGGCTTCGCTAGCCTTTTCGTCGTGCATCTTCTGCACTTGCTCAGCCCGGATCTCGGAGGCGCGTGCGAGGTCGGCTGCGGCCTCTTCCTGTTCGCGACGCTCTTCTGCCTCGCGTTCCTCTATCTTTAATATTGCTGTGCGCAGGACCTGTCGCATGATCGCGGCCGTGTCGAACCGATTCTCGCGGCGGATCTCCATCGCTTTCATAACGATGTCCGAGATCTCGACAGGAACTGCGTTGTTCAATTTGTCAGGTGAAACGAGCGGGTCAGAGTTGCCGTCAAGGAGCTCGATGGAACGCTCGAGGGCGTCGATCGGGACGCGGCCGGTGATCAGCCGATAGATCGTCGCGCCCACTCCATATATGTCCGTACGGGCGTCGGCAGGTTCTTTCAGGATGCGCTCGGCTCGGTCATCATAGCTGTTCGCAATGACCTTTTGAGACGCTGAGTCGAGGCCATCCCAAAGCTGTTCGAGGGGAGAATAATTGATCTGGGCGGCTTCGGCAGCGTTCGAGGTGATAGCGGTATTAACGAATGATGCTGACTCGTCGGCGACGCCAAAGGAATGAACCTTTGCATTACCTGAGGCATCGATCTTGATGTTCGCCGGGCTAAGCCGTTTGTGGACGACGGGCGGGAACTGGCTGTGCAGGTAATTGAGGCCGTCGAGAACCTGGTCGGTCCATGCGAGCACCTTTTCGAGTTCGAGAGGGCCATTGGACGACTCGGCGACGGATTCCAGATCGTCGCCGTCTGCCGGTTCGAGCACCAGATATTGCCGATCAGTGTCGACAAAATGATCCTCGACCCTACTCAGCGATTCATGCCGCATCGAGGAAAGGGCCTTGGCGTGTTCGTCAAAGGCGGCTTTCATCGACTCAAGCTGCGCCGCGGTCATCACTTTGTTCGTCTTAAGGACGATCTCTTTTATAATGACCTTGGTATCGCGGACGGTGTCGTATGCATCAAACACGTTACCGGTGTTGTGATCAAATTGGCGGTCGATTCGATATCTTCCGTTATGTAAGAGTTCGTTAGTAGCGGACATATTTTGTAAGGTGTGGAGCGAGAGCAGTCAGGCGTTGAGAGCCAAATTCATTATATGCACATTTCGTTTAAAATGGAAGCAAAATGTTAAAAAAGTTTATGCATTCGTTATTTAGCGGAAAAACCGGTCAAAATGGCGAATTTTAGGGACACTAAAGACGAGGTCACACCGGAGCCGCTATATCTGAACCGGCGAAACTTTCTACGCGCGGGTTTGCTGGCGGGGAGTGCTGTTACGACGGGATTGATCTATGGCGCCTTTCGGCCGGGAGCGATAAGCACCGGCGAACCAGCTGCGGTGTTGAAGACCGACCCATCCACCGGTGATCCTCTGACGAGCTTTGACGAGATCACGAATTACAATAATTTCTACGAATTTTCGACTGCGAAGACAGATGTCGCAGCAAAGGCGCAGGTGCTGCAAGCAAGTCCGTGGGCGGTTGAGGTCGACGGGTTAGTCGCTAACCCCCGAGCGTTCACGATCGAAGAGCTGCTTGAGATACCTCAGGAAGAGCGGATATACAGATTTCGCTGTGTCGAGGGATGGTCGATGGTCATCCCGTGGACCGGTTTTCAATTGAGTGAACTGCTGAAGCTGGTGGAGCCGCTTGAGTCGGCGAGATACGTCGCGTTTGAAAGTCTGTACGACGCATCGGTGATGCAATCAGAGCTTTCTGCGGGAATCGCGTTCCCATATGTCGAGGGCCTCCGGGTGGATGAGGCGATGCATCCGCTGACTATATTAGCAACGGGGCTCTACGGCAGGGCCATGCCGAAGCAGAACGGGGCGCCGGTCCGGCTAGTTGTGCCGTGGAAGTACGGCTTCAAGAGCATCAAGTCGGTGGTGCGGATCACCCTGACTGCGACGGAGCCGCCGACGACATGGAGCACGGCGACGCCGGGCGAGTACGGGTTTTATTCGAATGTGAATCCGGATGTCGATCATCCGCGGTGGTCGCAGAAGACGGAGCGGCGGATAGGCGAGTATAGAATGCGCGACACGCTGATGTTCAACGGCTACGGTGATGAGGTCGCTCAGCTTTATGCAGGGATGGACTTGAAGAGGTTCTATTAACGAACGAGCGGGGTGAATGGCCAGACGATCGGGATCAGGATCATTGCCACAATAAATATCAAGACGTTGAGCAAAGCGCCGGTGCGGGCGAAATCGCTAAATTTGTAATTGCCGATGCCGTAAACCAGCACATTTGCCTGATGTCCGATCGGTGTAAGAAATGTCGTTGAGGCGCCGATGGCGATCGCCATGAGGAAAGGGTAAGGCTCGTAGCCTGCGCCCACAGCGACAGCGATGGCGATGGGGGAGATCAAAACGGCGGCTGCGGCGTTCGACATCACTTCGGTTATGAGCGTTGTGAATATGAATAGAGTCGCGAGAAGCACGAGCGGCCCGTAGTCACCGGTTGCGACGATAATGTTGTCGGCGAGCCATTTTGCCGTGCCCGTGTGGTTTTGGTCCATCGCGATGCCGAGAGGCATCATGAAGGCAATCAGAAAAATCACGCGCCACTCGACCTCCTTATACATATCCTGCGGGCGGACGCAGCCTGTAGCGACCATGAGCAGCACGCCGATCCAGGCGGCGAATGAAATGTGCATGTACCCGGTCGCGGCGACGATTATCGAAAGTGCCATTATGCCGATGGCGATCGGGGCTTTGCTTGACCGGCGCGTGGATGCATCAAGCCGGTTCACGACTAGGAAGTCGTGGCTGCGGGCGAGGTCGTCGAGTGTATCTGGCGTGCCCTGAACAAGCAAGACGTCGCCGATCTCGAGCGGAACGGAGATGAATCGCTCGTGCAGGGTTTCGCCACGGCGGCGCAGCGCGAGGACGAGAACGTTAAATCGGCGGCGGACGTAGCCCTGATCGATCGATTGCCCAAGGATGCTTGCAACGGGAGCGATCGCGACCTCGGCCAGTTGGACGCTCTCGTCAGTAAGTGTCTGGTCGCTGAACTTGCGGTCGGCGTAGATCTTTACGGGGCTCGTTTCTTTATCACGGAGAAGCTGGGCTACGTCGCCCTCCACGATGAGACGATCTTCGGCTTCGATCTCGACCTCGGGGTGAACCGGGATGTTTTCAGCGATGTCATTGTGACGTCGCGTGATCCGCAAAACGGTCAAACCAAAGTCGACCTGCAGGCCTGAGCTTCGAACGGTCTTGCCGACTAAAGGCGATCCGACGGGAACGACGACCTCTGTGAGATAGTCTTCGAGCTGGTATTCGCGAGTGAGGTTATTAGCGACCTTGCGTTCGGGCAGTAAGTGCCGGCCGACGAACGCCATATAAATTGCGCCGGTAACCATCACTGCGATCCCGGTGGGGGCGAAATCGAACATGCGGAAGGGAGAGAAGCCCGCCGATTCGAGCGACATCGAGACGAGTAGATTTGGGGGCGTGCCGATCAAAGTTGTGAGCCCGCCGAGCAGCGAGCCGAACGATAAGGGGATGAGGAGTTTGGTGACGGGATAGCCGGTTCGCTTAGCTACTACGAAAAGGGCCGGAAGCAGGACGGCGACGGCACCGATATTGTTCATGACCGCGGACATCAATCCGACGGCGATCATTACTGCGAAAGTCAGGAGGATGGGGTTAGTCCCGCCCCATCTGAGGATGATGCTGGCAAACGAATCCGCTACGCCCGTCCGGACGAGTCCGTATGAGAGGATGAACATCGCGATGACCGTGATCACGGCGGGGTTGCTGAAGCCCGAGAAAGCTTCTTCGACGGTGACGGTCCCCGTTAGGAGAAGGGCCAGAGTGACGCCCAGCGCAATGATGTCCGGCCGGATCACCTCTGAGGCAAAGAGGATGAGCGATAGCACCAGTAGAGCTATAATCAGCAAATGTTCCATATTCGCGGCGGAAAGAACAGTTCATGATCGGTAGTTCAATATAGCAAATTGCGTGTGTAATGATATAGCGATTTTTTAGGGGCAGGAGTGCGAAAAGATAGTTACCTGAAATTGTTCGTGGTGGTGAATGCGTCGGTGCCAATGGTGCTGCTGCTCGTTGACTTTTGGGGCGGCAGATTGGGGGTCAATCCGGTTGAGTTTTTCCTGCGGGCTACGGGTGTGGTTACGCTGATCATGCTTCTGACTACGCTCGCGATCTCGCCTTTGCGCAAGCTGGCGGGACGGAACGAGCTGATCAAAGTGCGGCGAATGCTGGGGCTGTTTGCGTTCTTTTATGGATGCGTTCATCTTGCTACATACTCGGCCTTGGAAATGGGGCTGGACGTTGGGGATATCTTCACCGATGTGGTGAACAGGCCTTTTATCGCGGTGGGAATGCTAGCGTTCGCTGCAATGGTGCCGCTGGCGGCCACATCGACGAACGCGATGATCAAGAGATTAGGCGGCAAGCGGTGGGCGCGGCTGCATATGCTGATCTATCCCATCGCGGTGCTGGGAGTGATCCACTTTTGGATGATCGTTAAGTCAGATATTTTCTATCCCGCGATCTTTGCATCGGTGGTTGTGACACTGCTTGGTTTTCGGTTGATCGCGAAGATAAAAAAGCGGAGGGCGGTCACGCCTACTTCGGTCGATCGGGCGAGTTGAGTCGAACGCGGTAGTCATTACCTGAGAGTTCGATGGTGCGGCACATTTCGTAGAGCCGGGAACGGAGGCGGACGCCGATTCGGTCTTCGAGCGTTTCTTCGCTGCCCTTGCGGGTGTCGAAATAGTTCGTCGTGAAGATCGTATGTTTGCGATCGTTATATCGCGTGTTGATGATGTGGGCCATCGTGTCGCGAACCCAATCGGTCGGCTTTGATGCGCCGAGTTCGTCAAGGACGAGCACCTGAGCGGTGAGTACGGGCGAGAGGATGCTGAGTTCAGAGGATTTGGTGTTCGGATTATATGAATCCTGGATCTCTTTGAGCAGCGAGCTGAACTCATAAAAGAGGCAGCCAAATCCGCGCTCGGTCAATCCTTTTAATATTGACACAGCGAGATGGGTCTTGCCGACACCACAGGGGCCGATGAAAAGCAGCCCCTGATCAACAGCGGGGAATTCTTTGATGAACCGCATGACGTCGAGCAGAGCGAGTTGCTGGGACCGATGCTTAGGATCGGCTTTGAAACTGTTGAGATGGCAGTTGTTATACCGAGCCGGGACTCGTACCTTTTCGAACGGATTTGTGTGCAGAAAAACGCTGCGGCATGAACAAGGCTTTGCGCCTTTGCCGGGGATAACTTCCATTCCGGAGCCGAAACAGATCTCGCACTCACCGCCGTCCGCGTCACCATCGTCGGGGTTAATCCCGACAGGTTTTGCCTCGTCATGCTTGACGAGCGAGAACTTCATTTCGGCAGTTGGTCGAGACATAAAGGTGAAAATCGGGATAACCGGGACGGCTATGAAAGCGGCCGGAAGGTTAGAATTATAGCACCGGAAATGGCGTCGAGCGAATAGCGATGTGCATCAAAGGATATGCTATATTGAGGTTTGTGAACTGCGCATTTGTCCGTTATGGGTTTCCTTCGTAATTTGTTGATAAAACTAAATTTGGCAGACGTAAGAGCGGATCGCACTCCGATAAGCGTCTTTCTTTTGGATGACGACAAGCGGCGACACAAGTGGTTTGAAAAGCGGTTCTACGGCGACACGATCGAGATCGCCGAGAACGTGCAGGAAGCCAAAGAGATGCTCGAAAGCGGCGCGTATGATGCGCTGTTTTTGGATCACGATCTACTTCCGCACCATTACCAGTCTAACGACCACGACGATTATGCGAACACGGGCTACGCGATCGCAGAGTGGCTGACCGAGCGTAAGGAGCTGCATCGTGCGGCGACAATAATAGTACACACGCGAAATGCCGATGCCGCGATTCCTATGGTGCAGAAGCTGAGGGAGACCGGGCGGAACGTTGAATACTGCGCATTCCCGATGCTCGACCTTAAGATCAAGAATTATTGGCAGAGATAAGCCCGCGGTTTGGCGCGCGGGCTCCACCTACTAACTATTATTTAGAATCGACTTTCATCTTACCTATCTCACCTTCGAGCACCTGGATCCGCCCGGCGATAGCCCGCTTTTCCCCTTCGGATGTCACCTTCGTCGCCATATCTTTAAGGATCGCGATCTGAGCGGCATGGAGGGCATGTTCTTTCGGAACCTGTATATCCGGTTCGACACCGGTACCTTCCCAGTTTGATTTCGTTATCGGGCTGATCGCACGGCCGGTGGGGATGAACGCATTGAAATGCGCGTGCAGCCGTCGCGATTCGCCGGGATGCGCGCCACCGCCAGTTGTTTCGCCGACAACCGTCGCACGCTTTAGATTCTTCAGATTATAAGTAAACTCTTCAGCCGCTGAGAACGTGCGGTTGCTGGTGAGAATATAAATGGGCTTGTCGGCTAATTTGGCTCCCGGTAGTTTTGGGTCCGTCCAAAACTCATCTGTCCGGTCGATCTCCCGCCAATAAAGGGTATTCAGAAGAACGGGTTTGTCACCATATAGATAAGATGTGATCTTTGCGACCATCTCCGGCGAGCCGCCGCCATTTCTACGGAGATCGAAGATGATCGCTTCAGTATTTGCGACCACCGCGAAGGCAGCACGGATGGTTTCGCCAGCATGTACGGGGTCAGTGAATCCCATGAGCTCGATGTAACCGATATTTCCCGGGAGCCGTTTGATCTTTTCGAATCCAAAATTTACGGATCGCGCCCAGCGTTCGCGATTGGATCGCTGCTCTGTGGTGGGTTCCGCCGCAGGACCGACCTCGGGAATGGGGTTCGGCGAGAAACGGATGTTAAGGTGCTTGTCTTTTGTTAACGCTTGCAAATCAGATGTGAGCTTTTCCGCAAAAGCTGAAGCGCCAGTGAGGCTGTTGTATTCGCCCGCTACGAGGCGACGGTTGAGGTCCGCCTCGACTTTTCTCGCGACGTCTTCGAAAATGTAAGAGCGTATGAGCTGGATGCTTAGCGCAGTAATCACCTCTTTGCGCACGGCAGCGTCAATCGACATTTCGGGTTGATCTGCGGTGGATCCTTGTGCAGATATTTCTCCCGTGAAGATGGATGCGACGAGGGCCGCGATCGCTAATTGAAATTTGATGGCTTTGAACATAATTGCATACTCCTGCTCGTTAAAAATCTGAAATGGTAATTCCGCGAACCATCATGCCGGCGACCGTTATTGCGCGGAGTTCGATCTCGCTGCGTTCGCCGAGTTCACGGGTGCTGAGGCTGTATGGGAGGAGGGAGTTAGTTGCGGTTATAAGTGCGTCTGCGGTGCTGCTCGGCTCGCAATCTGTGAATTCGCCTTTTTTGATCCCGTCGGCGACGATCCGTGCGAGAATAGCTGCCTCCTCTGTGAAGTGGGTTCGGCGGCGTTCGAGCAACTTTGCGCGGAAGCTTGCGAGCATTTCACTTAGGCTCTGCGAATAGTGCTGAACGCTGTCGAAACGTATCATCACGCGGGCGGTCAACATCGCGATCAAGCGTTCCGCAGCGGGTTCATCCGTGTCTTCGATCTCACGAAGGCGCGTTTTTACGCGGTCAACGATGCTGTCGACGTGTGCGAGGGCGATCTCTTCTTTACTCTGGAAATGAAGATAGACGCTGCCCTTGCCGATGCGGGCCTCTCGGGCGAGGTCGTCAATCGTCATCTTTTTGTAGCCGTTCCGGCCGAGGAGCCTGTCGGCTGCCAAAAGGATTTCGTTACGCACGTCTCGACGGTTGGAATCTCGCATTTTCTCGAAATGACCAAATCGCGATTCTGGTCAGTTAATGATCATACGTATGAAATCTCGGTAAAGTTCGATTCGACGCGAGTTATTTTAAATATGTCCGGTTCTTGAGTTTCGACGGGAGCAGTGAGCTGTCGTCATCCGGGGATGGTTTGCCGTAACCGAGCTCTTTCATTAAGTTCGTGGGGGCGTTGCGAAGTTTCATCGGGACGGGGAGATTGCCGAATTTCTTGGCATCCGCCATTGCATCGCCGATAGCATCGGTCACACTCCTGTCTTTCTTTGCATTGGCGAGAAAAGCTGTTCCGTGCGCGAGGTTATGGATGCACTCGGGCAGGCCGATGGTGTGGACCGCATCAAATACGGCGTTGGCAACTACAAGGGCAGTGGGTTGGGCGAGACCGATGTCTTCGGAGGCGAAGATGACCATACGGCGGGCGATGAACTTTGGGTCCTCGCCGGATTCGAGCATCCTAGCCAGATAATAGAGAGCTGCATCCGGTTTGCTTGCTCGCATCGATTTGATGAAGGCACTGATAACGTTGTAATGCTCCTCGCCTTTTTTGTCGTAGCGCAGAAATTTGGACTGCAGCGTTTCTTTCAGCGTCTCAATGGTGATCTCTTCGTAGAGTTCGCAGGTATTCTCGAGCATCGTGATGGCTTGTCGGGCGTCGCCATTCGCCATTTGGATGAGCCACTCCCGCGCGTCGGGGGCAAGTTCAAAGCCGGTGCGGTCGATGATCTTCGACATATCGTCGCTTGTAAGCTCTTCAAGCACGAACACGCGCATACGCGAAAGGAGCGCGGGGATCACCTCGAAGCTCGGATTCTCGGTGGTGGCTCCGATCAGGACGAGTTCGCCGCTCTCGACATAGGGTAGAAGAAAATCCTGCTGGGCTTTGTTGAAGCGGTGGATCTCATCAAGGAACAGGATGCGTGCACGGTCGTCAACAAGCGGGGATCTAACGATACGTCGGATGTCCTCCTTTCCGGCGGAGACGGCTGAGAGCTCGTGAAAATCTGCATTGAGGCGATTGGCGTAGATGCGGGCGAGCGTCGTCTTGCCGGTGCCCGGCGTCCCCCAGAGCAGAAACGAGAAGACATGGCCTGATTCGATCGCGATCCGCAGCGGTTTATCAGGGCCCACGAGGTGCGTCTGGCCGACGAACTGTTCAAGGTCGGTCGGGCGGATGCGGTTGGCGAGCGGTTCCATAACTCCGATTGTAGCTCATAATTTGCTGACGGGTGCTAGCAATGAAAACGGCCGCCCGATGAATTCGAGCGGCCGCCGAAGAAAGGAGAACGTTAACTCTACCAAGCGCAGTCGTAAGCCGAGAAGGAGGCCTTTGCGGCTTCCATCGCCGCAGTACATCCAGCCGCCAGTCCCTTGCGTCCGGCTTCAGTTGAAGCCGCTTTACGCCAGTCGGCTGTGGTGGTATCGAAAGAGCTCTTAAAGGCGGCTCGTGCCGCTTCCGGGACCTTATCGTTCACACAAGCCTGCCACTTTTCGATGTAATCATCGCATTCTTCGACTCCAAGGCCCTCTGCGTCAGCCCGGTCGGCGTCTGCAGCGTTTGCGTTCGCGTCAGCATTGGCATTCGTGCCCATATTGGCATTGGTGTTCATGTTTGTGCCGGCGTTTGCATTCGCGACGTTGGTATTGGCGGTGTTAGTATTCGCCGCATCTCCACATGCCATCGTACCGAGTACGAAAGCAACAACTGTGAGATTTAATAGGATAACTTTGAGTGATCGTGTCATCTGTTGTCTCCTTGGTAAATGATTAATTGTTGATGTGAAAGGACGTCAGGGATTATACACCAAAGTTACCGGGTGGCAAATTGGATAGGGGAAACGAAAAATGCCATCCAGTCGGATGGCACTAAAATACTTGGTGGCCAGGGACGGGATCGAACCGCCGACACGCGGATTTTCAGTCCGCTGCTCTACCAACTGAGCTACCTGGCCGTTTCACGAGTGGTGCTCGTGAGACAAATTTCGAGTGTAAATAAGCCCCTTACGGATGTCAACCTTTGGTGCGAGAGTTGGCTCGATAAGGACCGGAAAGCGCGAAAACGTTGACAAATCGGCTCAAAAAGCTATAATTCGGTTTTAGTGATCGCTTGAATCTACCAAGCGGTTACCCTTCCTTCCGAATTCGTTTGATACCTGCCCGTGCCGGTTCGAACGCCGTCGCTGACCTCCAGGGACGCAACATTCGAGCCGGCACAGCTTTGTTTGGTTCGAGTATCTTACGCCGCCGCGGACTCAGCCTTTGTAAACCCCAATACAGTTTTCACTTCTTCTTCAATACGCTCACGCATTTCCACGTTCTCTTTTAGAAGGTTCTTGACGTTCTCGCGGCCCTGCCCGAGACGCTCGCCCCGATATGAGAACCAGGCTCCGCTTTTTTCAACGACATTGTTGTTGGTTGCGAGATCGATGAGGTCACCCTCGCGCGAAATGCCTTCGCCATACATGATGTCGAACTCGGTCTCTCTAAACGGCGGGGCGCATTTGTTTTTAACGACTTTAACGCGTGTGCGGTTGCCGACGACACGGTCGCCGTCTTTGATCGCGCCGATGCGGCGGATGTCGAGCCGGACGCTGGCGTAAAATTTCAGAGCCTTACCGCCGGTTGTCGTTTCCGGCGATCCGAAAAAGACGCCGATCTTTTCACGAAGCTGGTTGATAAAGATGAAAGTGGTTCGCGAGCTGGAAACGATCGCGGTGATCTTGCGAAGCGCCTGGGACATCAGGCGTGCCTGAAGGCCGGGGAGCGAATCGCCCATCTCGCCGTCGAGTTCGGCACGCGGCACCAGTGCGGCGACCGAATCGATAACGATGACATCGACGCTGTTTGACCGCACAAGCGTTTCAGCGATCTCGAGCGCCTGTTCGCCGGAATCGGGCTGCGAGATCAGCAGGTCGTCGATGTTAACGCCTAGCTTCCCCGCATATTCCGGATCCATAGCGTGTTCGGCGTCGATGTATGCCGCGATGCCGCCGGTGCGCTGTGCCGATGCTACGACCTGAAGTGCCAACGTCGTTTTACCGGAGCTTTCCGGGCCATAGATCTCGATAATGCGGCCGCGGGGCATGCCGCCAACACCGATGGCTGCGTCCAGGCTCAGGCAGTTGGTCGAAATGACCCCGAGTTCCTCGTGAGGACGTTCGCCAAGGCGCATGATCGAACCTTTGCCGAATTTCTTTTCGATCTGTAACAATGCCGATTCAATTGCTTTCGATTTATCCATATGGTTTTCGGGCTATCCCGGAAGTTGCGCTCCAAAATTTTATTATTGATCAATCCCAGCAGAAAGAGCTTACCACAAAAAACACCGTATGGGAAACGGTGTTGCGTGTATGAAACGGGAGGGTTGGCTCCTCGTTTTGGGTCGGATTTAAAGTAAGTGAAAAACGGCGTTCATGCAAATCAGGAACGCCGCCTCTGGAAAGAAATCGCTTTTAGGGGGCCGTCGGATCTATTTCAGGGAACGCGGCGCCCTCAGGGACTAACCACAACTGAAACTTTGCTTCTTTACGCTTACCGGCTCCGACAAAGGTAATTCGTCCCACGTCATAGCCCTTCTCTTTTACGTGATCAATAAACATGGTCTGGTAATTGTCTACGTCCTTCTGCTCCCCATAACTCATAACACAACCGATGGAACCGGGCATCTTGCCGATCTCGGTGAAAAAGGCATCTAGTCGCTGTGCGACCTCGCTCTTTTTGATCTTGCCGAATTCGCTGACAAGGCGGGCGGTGTCCTGCGATGTTGATTCAACGGCGGCCGGTGTGCGGATGAAGTCGGGGCCGAGCCCCTCAGCCGGAATTCCTGACGCGATAGCTGCGATCAATAGTCCTTCTAAAAGCATATTTCCTCCTGATGTACTGTCAAATTCGAACCGACCTTTCGGCCGGATATGATAGCGGCACTTGCATAAAGCGGGTTGTTCAGGCCCGCGCAAGCAAAGCTCTAGTTTATGTCGTCAAGGCCCCATGCCGTTCCGTCGATGCGGCCGATGAGCTGAAGCGTCTTCGCGTCGCCTTCCCAGGTGGACCTGATCAACCACTTCAACCCGTCCTTACTCGTTTTGACCCACTGCATATCGTAAAACTTATTATCATCGGAAGGGTCGTGAGGGGTACCCCTGCCGTACTTCTTAACTCCGTAACCTGCGAGGTCAAAGCCGGGGTCGTATTTCAAACTTATAACATAGACGAAGCCATTTTGGGGAATTTTTTCTGAATTGACACGATGGACCGTGCGAGTAAACGCCCCGCCAATTGGGGAGGCATCTTCGACCTGCTGCGGGGTGACGAAAGCGTTGATCTCATCCCGGCTTAAGCCGTGGATCTTAACGACAATTTGATTAACCGAACCTTTATTAAAAGGGATGACGAGATCGAGATCAGCAAACCGCGGATCAGGGGCTTCGGCCTTAGAAATGTCGATGGCCTTTGCGAAATCAGCGACAGGCATACCAAGGTAGACCTTGCCCAGTTCTTCGGGGATAACGGCCTTTTGAGCTTCATGCGAGAACTTCGGCGGGCTCTGTGCTAATGCCGCAGAAGCGAGAAATAGAATGCTCAGAAGTAATGATGATCTTAGTTTCATAGCTTATTTTCCACACCGTTTCACAACGTTTTCGCCAAGTTTGATGGCGGCGTCTTCATCTTTGATCGCGGACATGATCAAACCTTGCGAGCAGTAGATATCAGCACGCAGGAAATAGGATCTTCCATGCTCTGGATTTATCGAGATGGCCCGATTCAGGTCGGCCTCGGCAGCCTTCAAGTTCCCGGAATGAAAATACGCGAGCGCCCGGTTGTAATGGGCCTGGTAGAAGCTTGGGTCAATCGCGAGAGCGCTTGTGAAATCGCCTATCGCGGACGGGTAAAGTTTCTCGCTAAGGTAGACTGAGCCCCGATTATAATGCGACTCGCGGAGATTGCCCTTGTAACGGATCGCTCGCGTGTAATCGTTGATCTGAGCATTGGCGTCGTTGAGCCGCCCGTAGAGGTATGCCCGCCGGAAATAATAAAGCCCATTTTCCGGGTCGAGTCTTATCGCGGCGTTGAAGGCGGTCAATGCTCCGGGGATGTCGTTAGAATCAAAAAGCTTGGTCGCTCTGTCAAAATGCCCCTTTGCAGCTGCAGGATCAGTTGTCGCGGTGGTGGTGGTTGCAAGGGCGGTTGTCGTGCGAGGGGCTGTGTTTGCCGATACAAGTGTGCCGAAGTTAATGGTCGAAAGAAGCGTTTCTTTCAGTGCGGCGGCGAGTGCGGACCGCTGGTCGACAGTAAAGGACTTATTCGCGGCAAACGCCACCAGCTTCTGCATATTTGCTCTGAACTCAGGTGTGACGCCGGGCGGGGCGTTGTTCAGATGCTTTTGCATTGCGGACAGGTTGCGGGCGACGGCTTCTTGGTACCCTGGTAATGTGGGGTAGGCGTACCACTGGCTGATGTAGCCCGCAAGTTCGCCTAAAGAAGCTCCGAGCGCGTATTTCCAGTTCGCGATCTCATCCAACTCCGCTTCGTCGTTAACGATCGCCCCCATCGCGGAATACTTCATCGCGTATTTCTGGACAATAACTTTGCGGATCGCCGCGCGTTCCTGATCGGTCGCATCAACGAAGGTCTGAAGCGTCGTCGGACGCTTTGCCATCGTCGCGACGACGTCGTTGAGTTCATTTGTGAAGATACTCAGTCCGACCTGCGCGACTTCCATACTGGCAGCATCGAGTGAGTTGTACTTGAGTCGCGACATTGCGATGAGATTCCAGCCGAAGAACGCGACGGCGAACGGCTCGTATGCATCACGCTGTCTTTGGTTGGTGGGCTCAGCAATGATCTTCGCGCCGAGAGCCTTCAGGTAGTCGCCGGTGCCGGGGTCAAAGGACCGAGTGAACGTTTGTCCGTTAACGGACGTCATCAAGGTGGCGGTTAGTACAATGAATGCGGCAAGTCGAAGCATAACGACGGGTGTCCGACAAAGGTCGGTAAACGGCCTCAGCCCGAGGTATACAGCCTTGATGCGGTTAGACGGGTGAATGTGCAAAATTAGTGTCGCTATTCGGGAGAGCATTAGCTTAACCTTTAACTCTAATTAATTCAAATAATGCTCGGGGGATGCGAAAGAACCTTTATTGTTCTGTCACCGTATTTGTTATATCGTGGAATAACTTCAGTATGACTCTGTAAAGCCTTAGCGATGGACCTTAAAAACCTTGTCGGGCAAACGCTCGACGACAAATACCGGATCGACGGGGAACTCGGCCGCGGGGGAATGGGAACAGTGTATCTGTCGACCCACGTCGGTACTGAGCGCCCGGTCGCCGTAAAGGTAATCGCGCCGCAGTTTATGCAGCGGCCGGAGTTTGTCGAAAGGTTCCGCCGCGAAGCGCGAGCCGCGGGACGCCTGCGGCATCCGAATGTTGTTGACGTAACCGATTTCGGTTTTGCCGCCACCGAAGAGGGCCCGGTCGCGTATCTCGTGATGGAATACCTCGACGGATGCACGCTCGGCGAGATACTCGAGGAAGAAAAGAACCTGCCGGTTGCCTTTACCCTCGATATCCTGGAGCAGGTGTGTTCGGCGGTGCATGAGGCTCATCAGCAGGGCATCATCCACCGTGACCTGAAGCCTGACAATATCTGGCTCGAGCCCAACCAGCGCGGCGGATACACTGTAAAGGTACTTGATTTTGGCATCGCCAAACTCGACATGGTACCGGGGGCAGCAAGTGACGATTCGATCCATCTTACACCGCCGCTGCCGATGCGTCCTGCAAGGCCGACGATGGCGGGGGCGGACACGACCGCGCACGACGGTCCGATACCCACACTCGTTTCAGAATCAGCAACGATGGCGGGTGTTACTGAAGGAGCTACGCTGATCGCGGCCGCACAGACCTTGAGCTTGAAACCAGAGGCGGCAGGCGAATCTGCGACGAAGCTGATGGATATGGACGAGGGTTCCGACAATAGTGCTGATGACGTAGGAACGAAATTAATAGAAGAACAAGCGCCGGAGCCGACCAAGGCGTCCGCGGCGGTAGGATTTGCGGGGCTCACGAACGCGTCGAACACGCCCGACCTCACACGCGTCGGAGCGGTGTTGGGCACACCGTTATATATGTCGCCCGAGCAATGCAGGGGCGAACGGCTCGATGCGCGGTCTGATGTTTACAGCATAGGGGTGATCGCGTATCAGATGCTTTCGGGCAAAACGCCGTTCACGGGTGAATTCACAAAGGTGATGGAGGCGCACAAAACACTGCCTGCCCCGCCTTTCCGCGTAAAGAAGGTTCGGCGAAAAATGAAGGGTGTGATCGCGTCGGCACTATCAAAGGACGCGAATGAGAGGCCCCAGTCGGCCGAGGCCTTTGCCAATGCCCTGCGGTCGCGTTCAGAGGGAATATTTGGCCTGCTGCGACGCTCGGGAATGATCTACACCGAGCACATGTCGAAGTTCGTGCTGTTATCGCTTTTGTTTCACGTCCCGGTTGTGATCATGGCCGTTGTGCTCGTAGCAATGGGATTTTTGCGGGCGACCGAAACCGTGAGCGTGAGTACCGGTTCTGCAGCAATGACAGTCGCGGGCGTGGTCTATACGTTAGCCGCGGCTCTGTGTGCTTATCTTATCAACGGAACGACCAGTTGGATCGTCATCCATTCCCAGGCTGTGCCGCTACGGCCTATACGTCTGCGCGACGCGTTAAGAGAGGCTCGGAGCAAGTGGAAGAGTTTTGCCGGTGCCGGGTTGCTGAGTACCATCGTGGCGATCGCCGCGGGGGTCGGGGTGCTGGTCGTCGGGTTCGTGGTGCCTTTCCTAATTATATGGTCAACGCTTGCACCGGTAGCGGTCGCGGCAGGCATTTCGCTCGTAGTTGGGTTTTTTCTCGGCGCAGCAGCTTTCATCATGATGAGCGTTTTGCTGATGCTCGCAGTTCCGGTGGTTATGATGGAGGGCAGTGGTGTCGTCGCATCGCTAAAGCGGTCGGCGACGCTCATACGGAGATCGTTCGTGACCGCGCTCGCTGCACTCTTGATCATGTTCGTGATGCCGGCGATCCTGGCGGGGGTTATTTCGTTTGTCGTTAATATTACGGCGCAGGCGATTGATCGCGAACCCAGCAAACCCGCGGTAGCTGCTGCGGAATCAAAGAACGGTGGCATAAACATCAGCGTAATGGGCAGCGATCGGCCGCGTATCCTGCAGGTCTTTATCGGGGGCAGCTCAAACCGTTCCGACAGTGACACCAAGTTGCGGCGGACGATCCTTGAGACGCTGACGCAGGTATTCATTTTACCGCTGCAGATTCTGGTAACGTCGTTTACCGCGATAATCGTGGCGTTGCTATATATAAAGACACGTCAGGCAGGCGGCGAGCCGTTCCGTGACCTGATGGCAACGTTCGATGAGTCGGACCAGCCGCGAAAGAAGTGGCAGGAACGGGTTCGTCGACGCCTGATCCAGTCGGGACGCATTTCCACACCCGGCAAGACTTGATAATGCTTAAACTTTTTCGAACTCTCATCTTCGCTGCCGTAGCATTGGGACTCGCGGCGCCGTTATTTGCGCAGGGAATTACTCGTGAGATCTCGGTACGCCCGGGGGACACCGTAGAGGTGATAAACGGAACCGGACGGATCGATGTCATAGCTTATAAAGAAACTACGGGCATCGGGGACGACTCTGTTTCCACGATCAAACTTTCGGGAACCGGGAGCACAGAAATTTCGGAGAACGATCTGCGCGTTGATACCGGTAGAGGCCGCCATCGGATCACTGTTCGTCCCGCTAACCCAGCGAACCGATTCGACATTGCACTGCAGCTGCCGGAACGGGTCAAGCTAGTTGCGACGACTCGGGAGGGTGAGGTGCGAGCGCAGGGAAACTTTCAGTCGTTCGCCGCTCGGACCGAAACAGGAACGATCGCAGCTGACGTACCTACGATCGATCTGAGATATTCACTTCAGTGGGTGGCGTCACGCCCGCGTTATCTCGCTGATTTTGAGATCGCCGACGTTAAAGAAAAGGCTGCGGGGCGCTTCGAGATAAAGGGCCGATATGAGGAGCCAAAGCCGGAACGCGTTGAGGGCAACGGTGAGGGTGAGCCGAACCCGCGGGACCTGCGCGTCGAGCTGAACCTTACAACCGACCGCGGGATCATCTTGCTGAATGTGCCCCCGAACGAGGTCGCCGGCGACCTGAGAGAACGGCCGCTTACCGAGGCGGCTAAAGCTATAGTGCGCAGCGGCGATTCGATCCTGATGGAAGCGATCAGGCGTGCGAGCCCGAAGTATTTTGGCGATTACGCACAGACACTGCCGCCATTGCGACGAACGCCGACGCTCACCGAGCGTGACCGCTCGGAATCAAATACCCGTAGTTCGACGAAGGTTGCGACTGTTCAGGTAACGGATGCGGATAACCGCTCCGTGACCGGGTTGACGAATGGGGATTTCGAGATATCCGAGGACAACGAGGCGCGGGATATCATCTCTGTGCGACCGGTGAGTGCTCCTGTGAATCTGGTGCTGCTGCTGGACGTATCCGGCAGCGTCGAGAATTACGTCAACTTCATCAGAAAGGCCGCGCGGAGTTTCGTCGACACGGTCGATAAGAACGACCGCATCTCGATTGTTATTTTTAGTGAAGATGTGAAGGTCCTATCTGGATTTACGACGGACCGACAGCTTTTATCGGAGAGCCTCGATACGTTTGATGCGGGTGGGCCGACGGCTTATTACGACGCGCTCGCGTATACGCTGGCCGACACGCTGCGGCCGCTCGGGGGCGAACGAACGGCGATCGTCATCCTCACGGACGGTGACGACAACCGCTCATTTCTTGCGTTCGATTCGCTTGCGGGAACGATCCAGGAAAGCGGGGCGTTGATCTATCCGCTGTATGTGCCATCGTCGCTGATCGCGGCGTCGGCGAGCGCGGCGCCGGTCACTGCGGTCGACCCGCTGCGAGCAAGGTACCTTGGATTGTCAACGCGGGCAGAAGGCGAGGGCGAGCAGCTCGCAAAGTTATCAGGCGGCGTCTATTACTCCATCTCACAGCTTTCGCAGATACAAACCGCCTATGAAGATATCGCACGGCAGCTGAGGTCGGCGTACGAAGTTACTTACCGATCGCAGATCGACGGAGCCGCCGGCGGACGAATTTCGCCGAGGCTTCGCGTCCGCGTGAAAAGGCCCGATTTGTTCGTCAGCATTTCGCGAGTTTCGCCGAAATAGCTCGATTAGATAGAGACAAAGAAGAACGCCGACACGATCGGCGTTTTTCTAATTGCAATGGCTATTTCGTTGCGACGTAATACGCGTTCATTATGTCGTGATCGAGGTAGTGGGTCTCGACATTCGCAAAGCCTGCTTCCTTCATCATCTTCACAGCGGTCTCTTCGCCCCACATCGCGCCGAGGCCTTCGCCGTCATAAGCTAGCGACACCGTCATGCAGTGCGTTAGCGAGATCGTGTAAACGAACGGTCCGATCGGATGGTCGAGGTTCTTTTCGACGAGGCAAGAACCCTTGATGTCCTGCACCAGATAGACCCCGTCAGAACGAAGTGCCTGTGCGATTGACGAAAGCATCGCGGCGGGCTTTGCCTGGTCATGGATCGCGTCGAACGAGGTGATCAGGTCGTAGCTCTCTTTCTCGCCGATGGCCGCGGCGTCACGCACCTCGAAGCGAATGTTCGAAAGCCCGTGCGAGCGAGCCTCGCGATGAGCCCGTTCGATGCCCTCTTCGGACATATCGTAACCGGCGAAGCGGCTGTTGGGAAATTTTCGCGCGAGTTCGATCATCGCCCGTCCGCTGCCGCAGCCGACGTCGAGTACGTCGATGCCCGCCTCAAGCTTTTCGATCAATCCGGGAACGAGCGGCAGGATGAACGGCTCGAGCCCTGCAACGACCGTCTGAGCGCTTTCGGCCGCCATCACCTCGTGGAACCGCGGATACTCGGTGTAAGGAACGCCGCCGCCGTTGCGGAAACATTCGATTATCTTTTCCTCGACATTCGCCAGCACCGGCACAAATTCCATGGTAGATGCGAAGTTAAAGTCCCCCTCATCGGTGAGGAATGCCGCGTGCTCGGCGGGCAGTTGATATGTCTTGTACTCGGGTGAATAGGTAACGACCCGGCCCGTCACCATCGTTCCAAGCCATTCGCGGACGTATCGCTCGTTCAAACCCGCGGCATCGGCGATCTGCTGCGAGGTCGAGGCGGGAAGTTTCGCCATTGTATTTAACAGTCCGACGCGGTTGCCGATGCTGAGGGCCAACGCTATCGCACTGCGGTTTAGTGTTTCGAGGAGGCTTGCTGAAAATGCCTCCGCCTTTTGTTGATCAAAGTTGCTGTCTAACATAATTGCTCCTGTACAGATAAAAAGAGTTGCACGACGCCCCGCGGCGCTGTATGCAATAATAGAGACGAAAACACATCGGAAATGCGGCAACGGCCGCGCAACTTTACTTACAAGGAGGACACGAACATGGGACAGGAACGAACAGAATTAGATGACGAACGAAGACAGCGAGACAACATTACCGGCATTGATCTGCCGAACGCAGACGGGCAGGTTTCGGACGGCGACGCGGCTCTTCGCAAGGACCGCGAGGGCAAACCTACGGGGCAGGACCACTCGGCAGATCCTGACAGCGATAGGATGCCCGACGGCGGCGTCGGCGGAGTGCAGAACGACGCGGACCGAGGTTCGTCGGTGGCCGATATAAGTGATTAGGGCGATCGTTTACACCGGGGCGGCGCTTACGGCGTTCGCCTTTAATTCGATATTGTGCCGAATGGCCCTCGGCCAGGGCGAGGCCGACGCAGCGGGGTTCACCGTCGTCCGGCTTGTTTCAGGGGCGGCAACGCTTGCCGCCCTATATTACGTTTTCGGGCAGAAAGATAAAAAGCAGATACGCGGGAGCTGGAGTTCCGCGTTTTTTCTTTTTGGATATGCGATCGCGTTCTCGTTCGCGTACCTCGGGCTGACGGCGGCAACTGGTGCACTCATACTTTTCGGATGCGTGCAGATGACGATGATCGGCGTCGGCATCATCCGCGGCGAACGCCCGACCCTCCTCGAATGGACAGGGCTCGCGGTAGCTTTCGCCGGACTTGTTTATTTGGTGATGCCCGGCCTGTCGGCGCCGCCGCTGGTCAACTCGCTGCTGATGGCGGCCGCGGGAGCCGCGTGGGCGTTCTACACGCTGGCGGGAAAGGGAAGCGGCGACCCGCTCGGCGATACGGCGGGGAACTTTGTCCGCTCGGTGCCGATGGTCCTGCTCGCGGCCGTACCGTTCTTGTCCCAGATATCCATGAGCGGGCGGGGGATCTTGCTCGCAGTCCTGTCGGGCGCCGTCGCCTCCGGCATGGGCTACGCCGTATGGTACTCAGCCCTCAAACACCACACCGCCACCCGCGCCGCCATACTCCAACTCGCCGTCCCCCTCATCACCGCCACCGGCGGCGTCTTTCTCCTCTCCGAACTCGCCGAACTCCGCCTGCTCCTCGCCGGCTCCCTCATCCTCGGCGGAATTGCCCTAGCCATCCTCGGCCGCAAACGACTTACTTAGTGGAACCTGAGGAACAGCCAGCGCTCCAACCCCATCCCTGAGGGAACGAACGCCGCCCGCCCTTCCAAACCTCTTCGGGGGCTACGCCCGCCGATGTGCGGCTATTTAAAATACAAACGCCGCAGGCACCCCCCGCCGGGTGACTGCGGCGTTCTATTTTACGGCGGTTCCGAACGGGGTCCCCACGGTCACGATCTTTCGCTTCGTGACCCGTTCGCCCGTTTCCATGCGCTCAAAAAGGAACCCAGTTTGTACGAAAAGGAACCCAGTTTGCGCCAAAAGGAACCCAGTTCGGACGAAAAGGAACTCAGTTTGCGCGAAAAGGAACTCAGTTTGCGCCAAAAGGAACCCAGTTTGCGCGAAAAGGAACTCAGTTTGGACAAAAAGGAACCCAGTTTGCGCCAAAAGGAACCCAGTTTGGACGAAAAGGAACCCAGTTTGGACGAAAAGGAACTCAGTTTGCGCGAAAAGGAACCCAGTTTGGACAAAAAGGAACCCAGTTTGCGCCAAAAGGAACCCAGTGTGAGCAAAAAGGAACTCTTTTTGGGCCAGAACGGATTGTTTACGAGCCGTAATCCGTCCGTCACGAGTCATAACGGATTGTTTTCTGGTCGTAACGGGTCCGATTTTGGCCGTAACGGGTTGTTTACGCACCACGTTCGATCGCTTTCGAGGTGGATACGATCGTTCCCGCCCCGGACGCTGCCGCCCACGCTCGAAGTACACTTAACCACAACAGAGCAACGCCCCCCGTCGGCAATAATGCTGCGTATTTTCATGCACCTGATGTAAAATCTCTAGTGTAAGGCAAGGATCGCCGAGGGCGGGGTTGCTGCAATGCCGGGCGGTGCTACCGCAACCAACCCTCCGCGCATCACATACCCAGCCACGCCGAACGCCAGCATAAGCCCCGCTAGCAATAAGCCTAAGCGAATCGTCTGGTCGAATAGAAAAACCTAAAAGAATGCGTATGAACACATACATGACTACAATCTTGAGACCAAGAATGATTGTTTTATTTCTGACTGCTGTGGTGATTACAAATGTTTCGTGCGCCTTGTCCACGAGAGATGGCATTTATCTCCTCCCGGAGGGGTTTACTGGTGGGGTCGTTATATTGTTTGACCAACCTGACGGAATAGTACGAAGTGTTGAAGACGGGAGGCTCGTCTATGCGATACCCGACGAGGGTATTTTGAAAGTACAGGGTCCACCGAGAACAGGCCTCGTGAGTAAGGAGTATTATTTCGTTTCCAAGAGGGGTGATAGGAAGAGAATTCGATATCTGCAAGTAACTGGCGAGACATCCCCACAAGGATTACCTCAGAGTAAATTCGGCGACATTACCCAGGATGATCATGACAATACACTTTTTGTCATGAATGCAGGAGGTTTCGGGAGCTTCAGATCTCCTTCCCGAACGATTCAATATACTAGTTTTGTAGTAAGCACTCCGCAGCACAATAGCAAGGTTTATAGCGAACTGCAGGATAGGATATTCGAGATTCAGAAAACTTTTACTACTCGTTAATCGATCGGAGATGCGAAACGCGGCCGCTTAGGACGCGGACGAGCAGGTGATGTATTTTCGAATAAGATTATGAACACGCTACCAAGTGACCTTGATATCCTGAATGCGATTTACGAACACTATTTCCCAAAGTTCGTTGAGAGCAACAACAAATTCTCAGACGACGATGATCGCGTTGCGGGAGCGTTTATGCAGATCGACGTAGCCGAGATAGCCAATCAACTCGATGCCGACCCAAACATAGTCTTCGGGCGCCTGTACTACTATCTTGAAAAGAAATACGGGAATAAGGATGAGCATCTGAGTCTATTCGCCTTGAAGGTAGGCGGCAGACCGCATTGCGTGAATATGCTCTACCTCACATCAATAGTTTCCGAGCTGCGTAGGGAATACGGGAGATATTGGTGGACGATGGCATTTACCGCGATATCGGTGGCCATCTCGGCAATATCGCTCGTATCGTCCATGTGGGCAGTTTTCATCGCGTATCAGTAAGTTAGATGTGCGCCCACCTAGCTTGGATCTCTAGCAGTCGCATTGAGGTGCGAGTGCTTGATGCAATATCATTTCGTGGAGTTCCGGTGCCTGCCCTGCGAAAGAACTGGGACCGCAAGAAAGTCGGTCTTTGATGCTTGTGAGGACGGAGCGGCGGAGGCGGTCGGCGAAGAGGCTGGCGTCTTCGTGGTCGGGTTGGGTTTGGCTGCCGAGGGCGGGGTTGCTGCGATGCCGGAAACTGCAGCGCTGCTAACAGACTGATTGGCAAAAAAGTCTCGAAGTTTGATAAATAGTGGGAGGCTGAAGTATGAGTTTTTTTAGATTCTTCGTACTAGTGATACTGGTTTGTTTGTCCACTTTGGTAGGGTTCGCTCAGGATAAATCGGAATCAATTTATCCCCCTGTTGCAGAGTCGATTCTTCCAACAATCATTGTGCAGAATGATTCGCCATTGAAGGTCGAATCGTTCGGAGTTGAATATGGTGATTACGGGGAGATTCAAACTTATTATTCGGTGCGGAACGTTAGCGACAAGCCAGTTGCAGCTTATAGAGTAGCTCGATGGTTCAGCAACAACAGTGGATTCGTCGGTCCCGGAACATTACCTGATAAGGCTAAATTTCTCCGTCCCGGAGAGGTTGCCGGTAGGTCGCGAACCGAGCCGACTATTTCCTCAAGACAGTTGCAAGAAACCTCAAAAAAAGAAATCAAGTTCTTCGTATTCATTCTAATCGTTGAGGTGGACTTTGCTGATGGCACTCGATACACCGCAGAGCCGCTGTTTCACGCGATGGAGAAACATTTAGAGTTGTTTGAATGGGTCTACGCGCGACCGTCCCGCGATTAGCGTATGCTCCGACCTATGATATGAACGGAGGCGAAGATCAAAGGCCGCTTATTCGGCTTCGATGCTGGGGAGGACGGAGCGGCGGGGGGGTCGGCGAAGAGGCGGGCTTCTTCGTGGTCGCGTCGGGTTTGGCCGCCAAGGGCGGGGTTGCCGCGATGCCGGGCGGTGCTACCGCAACCAACCCCCCGCGCATCACAGATTCGACACGCAGAGCCAAAACTACGGCGTTACTCACACACAGGGCCGAGCGGGTTCACATTTCCAGGGCACCGGAGGAAGTTAATATGAAATTTAGGAAAAGGGCAGTGCTATACCTCGCTTTCACCCTTTTGTGCATCGGTGATTCGGCGACTGCGCAGGTCCAAGAGGGCTGTGAGGCGGAATTACCTTTTACGGTTATCGAGCGTCACACAGTAATGCTTGCCGGAACGCCCCGCGTAAAAATTTATGTTCATCTTGGGGAGGCTCATTTTTCACGAACAAACCTGGAAAGGTTATTCAACCGGCTCACTAGTGAAGAGTCGGCGCCGCTTATAGGCATAATCGTGTTGTCTGACAAAGAGAACTTGGAAAGGACGATCCGCTTTGCGAAACATCCGCTTTTGCTTACGCTTATGCGATCGGAAGAAGGGGAAAAATTCGCCGAGGAGAACTATCCTGAGTATATTCCCGACGTCTCTGGATACTATCAAGCTAGGTATATGAAGAACCGTGAAAGCACCCGATACTATTACAGTCCAAGCAAGACAGACCCAGCGATGGTTGAGGTCAAACTCAATTCCACATTGCAGAAGCTTGGCGAATGCCCATGACCTACTATCGTCGACTGAGTTATAGTCTCCATGAGCGCGTCGGCTGCGAGGGCGGGGTTGCTGCGATGCCGGGCGGTGCCACCACAACCAACCTTCCACGCATCACAGACCCAACACGCCGAACGCCAGCAATCGCCCGTATAGTGGATGAAAAGGGATGCACCGTGACGTGCATCCCTTTATATGCCCGGCAGTGCTTATGATAGCTTCCGGGGTTGTGATGAGTTCGGTTAGCGGCTTTGTGGTCCGCCGGTTTGGCCGCCTTGTCGGGAGGCGGGGCCGCGGCTGCTCTTGGAGCCGGACTTTTTACCGGAGCCGCTGTCCGATGTGCTGCCCTTTTCCTTGGTGCTGTCTGCACCGCGGTTTCCTTTGTTTCCCTGGTCTTGTTTTTGTTCAGCCATAATAACTAGCCTCCTTGTTCGTTCTGCGTTTGTGTTGGGCACCGAAAGTGTCGATGCCGAGATAAGTTCACCACATCACGGAATGCGCTTGTTTTTTCGCATACATATGCCTAACAATTTCGCTTCTGCTCACGGGCCTGCTCGTTTTCGAACTTGAGTGTAGGCTGGAACACAAAAGTTTGCCGGCCCGATCCATATAATCTGGAACTGCCTGCTCACGTACTTGCGGCGAGATCTTTTAATTTTTGAAACTGTCGCCGCAGAGGCGCGATGCGTGAGCAGGCATTCAGATGTCGTTTGATACCTGATAACTTGGATGGCCGAGCCAGATCCGGCCATTCTCATTTGCTCTTATACAGCGCCGGCCGATAAGGAACGCTTCTAGGACATCCCACTTTTCCTGAACAATAATTCGCGAGGGGATGTTGCAGCAAGCGGGCCGGTGGCCGGCAGAAGGCAGCACTGTTAGGGTGCGCACAATTTAGGTGATCAACAAACTTTGGAGGTAATAACCATGGCACAGACAGGTACAGGTACAGGAACAGGAACACAGACACAACGGACCGATAATTCATTTGACAAGCAGTTCAGCGGCGGCCAGCAGGGCGGCGGCGATATGGCCCGCGAGCATACAGAAGGTTCGATCGCACGGACGATCGAAAAACAGACGGCAAAGCTCCCATCAGATCTATTTCTATGGGCGGCCGTCGGCGCTATCGGCACTTCGTTGGTGCTCGAGCTCAGCGGCAAGGAAGAGAAAGCTCACTTCCTCGGACAGTGGGTCGCACCATTCCTTCTGTTGGGCGTCTATAACAAGTTGGTGAAGATCGGCGGTTCAGACAAGCTTCATTGATCCTCGCTGCACGGGTTTATCGGCAGGAGTAGTAAGGATTTAAGACAAGGAGGCAACGAACATGGGAAACGGAAGAAGACGTGATTTTGATCGTGAACATCGCGGCGGACGCGGCGGCTACGGCTCGTCGGGCGGACGCGGCGGTGATTGGGGAAACGATTTTGAACGCGAACGGGATGAACGAAACCAATCATGGCGGCCGGATGAAGGCGGATTCAGAGATTTCGGCGGCGAAGGCCGTTTTGGCGAGAACCGCGACTTTGGGCATTCGCAGGGCTACGGCGACCGCAGCGGCGGTCGGGACCGCGAAAGTTACGGCGGCGGCGGATTCGGCAGCGGCGAAGGTTCGAGGACCGAAGGCTTTGGCGGTTCAGGCGGCTTTGGTACGAAGATAGGCGGTTCAGGCGGCGGCTGGGAACCACAAAGCAGTTGGCGGTCGGGTAGCTCCGGCGGCTTCGGACGAGATCGCGAAGATGAATACGGCCGCGGACAGGAACGAGGCGGACGCGGTTCGCGCGGGTTTAGCGGACAGGACACCGGTCGCGAACGTTACGGCAACTGGGACGAAGGCGGCAGCGAACGACGCGGCGGCCAGCAGGGCGGCTACGGCTCGCAGGGCTATGGCGGCGGCCAGCAGGGTTCGCAGGGGTACGGTTCGCAGGGTTATGGCTCGCAAGGTCACGGCGGCGGCGAAGGCCGCGGTTCCGAGGGCTACGGTTCGCAAGGATGGGGCGGACAGAGCTATGGCCGTGAAGGCGGCTTCGGCGGCGAAAGCGGCGAAAGCCATCGCGGACGCGGCCCTAAGGGCTACAAGCGTTCGGATGACCGCATAAGAGAAGACGTTTGCGAAAAGCTTGCCGATGACCACTATCTTGACGCTTCGGACATCGACATCGAGGTTTCGGGCGGCGAGGTAACGCTCACCGGAGAGGTGCATAACCGCTATTCCAAGCGGCGTGCCGAGGACCTCGCGGAAGAATGCTCGGGCGTGCACAACGTTCAGAACAACATCCGCGTTAAGAGCTCGCGTTCGTCGAGTGACCAGTCGGAATCCGGAGATAAGTCCGGCTCAGAAGGTTCGTCCAAACGGGCATCGGCCTAACGGCTCTTCCATCCGGTAACAGTTTTTACCGGGCCCCGTCTTTGTCGCGATCATCGCGATACAGACGGGGTCATTTTTTGTTTAGTGAAAGTCGTGGGACCCGATCTCTGCCATAAACGCGGTGATCGGTTCGAAATAGAGCGCCTTGATGAGATTGCCTTCCTCTGAGATCCCTTTGATCAGTAAATAGGAATGATGAGTGATGACCCGGCGAAACCGCTCAAAGATGTCGGGCATCACGATAAAGTTTGAGTGGCCCGTCTCGTCTTCCATCGTTATAAACACAACGCTGTTCGCCGTGCCCGGCCGTTGACGGACGATCACCGCACCCGCCACCGTCACTATCTCGCGTTTGGGCAGGCCATGAGTTTCTATCGCGGAGATCACGCCGTTGTTTTTCAGGTCGTTGCGGAGGAACGCCATCGGGTGCTTTCCGATGGTGATGCTCATTGCCTGCAGATCGGCCTCCATCGCCTGCCACTCGGTCATCTTCTGCAGGAAAGCGTGGGCGGCGGGCGGCGTTTCGGGTTGGAACAGCTCGCCGTTGGGGCGGGCGGCAAGTTCCGATTGCCACAGGGCCTCGCGGCGGTGGACGGCGTTGTCAAAATTGAGCGCCCCGGCAAGGCTCAGAGCCCTTATCTCTTTTTTGTTTATGAGCGGCACGCGGCGGACGAGATCTTCGACCGATGTATAAGGGCGCTCGGTCCCTGTTTCGGGGGAATACGCACCGCGTTCGGCGGCTATCGCCTGTGCAGTATCCTCACGCAAGCCTTTTACGTACTTGAGGCCGATGCGGACCACGCCCTCGCTGCCCGGGCCGGGGGCCTCCTCGATCTTGAAGAGGTAGTCAGAGCGGTTGACGTCCACATGCCGAAACCGCAGCCCGTGCCGCTGTGCGTCTTTTATCAGCGTCGCCGGAACGTAGAACCCGAGCGGGTAGTTGTTGAGCAGAGCGGTCGTGAATTCGGCAAGGTAATAGACCTTTAGGTACGCCGACGCATAGGTGAGCAGGGCAAAGCTCGCGGCGTGCGATTCGGGAAAGCCGTAGTTGGCAAACGCCGTTATGTTGTGGACGATGCGGTCCTGGGTTTCTTCGTCGATGTTGTTGCGGGTCATGCCGTCGCGCAGGTTCTGCTCGATCTTTGCAAGGCGTTTGTCGGCACGCTTAAAGCCCATCGCACGCCGCAGCTCTTCGGCCTGGCCGCCGGAAAAGCCCGCCATTATCATCGACATCCTCAGCAGCTGCTCTTGAAAGAGCGGGACGCCGAGCGTTCGTTTAAGCGTAGATTCGAGCCACGGGTGAATGTGGTCGACCTCTTCCTGCCCCTGCCGCCGGCGGATGTATGCACTGAGCATTTTGCCGACGATCGGCCCCGGTCGGATGATCGCCACCTGCACCACAAGGTCATAGAACGTCTCGGGCCGCGACCGCGGCAGAAAGTTGATCTGCGCACGGCTCTCTATCTGAAACATGCCGATGGTGTCGCCCTTTTGTACCGTTTCGTAAACGCCCTTGTCGTCGATGGGGATCTTTGCAAGATCGACCGTTTCGTCGCGGTGATCTTTTATAAGCTTGAGCGAATCGCGCAGCACTGCCATCATCCCGAGGCCGAGAAGGTCGACCTTTACGATGCCGAGCCGCTCGCAATCGTCCTTGTCCCACTGGATGATGCTGCGGCCCTCCATCGACGCCGGTTCGATGGGAACGACGCCGTCAAGCCTCCCGAGCGAGATGACCATGCCGCCGGAATGCTGGCCGAGGTGCCGTGGAAAATCGAGGATGCGCGTGTAAAGCTCGACAAATTTTCGCGTGCGGAAATCTTCTTTCAGGTCAAAGCCGCTCTCTTTGAAGCGTTCGACCATCTCGCCAAATTCCATCACTCCGTAATGCGAGATCGATTTTGAAAGATGCCCGATCTGCTCTTCGGGAAAGCCAAAAACCTTGCCCACCTCGCGAACCGCCGAACGCCCGCGGTAGGTGATGACATTCGCCGTCATCGCCGCACCCCGGCGTCCGTATTTCTCATAAACGTGCTGGATAACAAGCTCGCGGTCGTCGCCGGAGGGCAGGTCGATGTCGATATCCGGAAACTCGCCGCGTTCCTCCGAAAGAAAGCGTTCGAACAAAAGCTCGCCCGCGATGGGGTCGACGGCGGTAATGCCCAGCGAATAGCACACGACGGAGTTGGCGGCGGAACCGCGCCCCTGTGACAGGATCCGGCGCGAGCGGCAGAAATCCGAGATGTCCCATACCAGCAGGAAATAACCCGCGAGTTTGAGCTTTGCGATGAGGTTGAGTTCATGATCGAGCTTGGTCCTGACCTGCGGCGTTATCGTGCCGTAACGGTTGCGCGCACCTTTGTCGGCGAGCGTGCGTAAGAGCGAATCCATCGTCTCGCCCGGCGGTACGGGGAAGTCGGGGAAGGTGTAGCCGACGTCGTCCATCGAAAACTCGATGCGGGCGGCGATCTCCTCTGTGCGGGCGACGGCCTCGGGGAATTCTTCAAAAAGACGCATCATCTGCTTTGCGGATTTTAGATGGCGCTCGGCGTTCTGTGACAGGATCTTGCCGGCTTCGTAGATGGTGCAGTGATTTTTTATGCAGGTAAAAACGTCGAACAGTTCGCGGTCGTCCTTGTGCGCGTAGTAGGCCCCGTTGCTGGCAAATACGGGCAGGTGAAGCTTGTGCGCGAGCCCGACAAGCTGCTGGTTTACGTCCTCTTCGCTCCGAAGGTAATGCCGCTGAAGCTCTACGTAAAGACGCTTTTCAAATACGTAATTGAGCCACGCAAGGTCGCGCTGGCCGTTGCCGCTGCGGATGCTGCGGTGCATGAGGCCGTCTGCCCCGCCCGTCAGGCAGATAAGGCCGTCGGAGTGTTCCTCGATGTCTTTTCGCGTGGCGAAATGCTCGCCTTTAGGGTGGTTGAGTTTTATGTTCGTGATCATCTTGCAGAGGTTCTGATAGCCGGCGAGATCTATCGGGAGAAGCGGCAGCACCGAGCCGTCGTCCATCGTGATCTCAGCCCCGATCATCGCCTTAAGCCCCGCATCTTTCGCTTCGCAGTGAAAACGCACTGCCCCCGAGACCGTGTCGCGGTCGAGCAGTGCGATACCGGGCATGCCGAGCTCGGACGCACGTTCAATTATCGTCTCGGGCATCGACCCCGATGCGAGAAAGCTGAACGCCGAACGTGTGTGAATTTCATAAAACATTTAGTCGTAGCCCCCTGTCACGAACCATCCGTCAGCCGTCCGGGCAAGGCGGTAGATCCGCTTGCCGTCCACCTCGACGTCCCACTCCATCTGCTGCCAAAACCCGCGCGTCCACCATTGCGAAGACTGCATCCACGCACCGCCGTATTCGGTGACGGGGCCACCGAAATGCTGCGTGCGGAGATATGTCAGCCGCCCATCTTTGATCGTGATGGTGGCAAGCAGCGGCGGGTTGAAATGCGTCAGAGCGACAACCGGGCGGATGTTACGCTCATCGGTCCGTTCACGCCCGAGCGGAAGCTGTGACGCGTCGAGGTCGAAAGATTCGGGCAGACGCTGATCGACGAGGACGGGCACGCCGACATTCTCATTGCCCACGATCTTCTTGATCTTGTCCACGGTCAGCAAAAGGCTCTCGGGCTCGGGCCGGGTCGCTGCAAAGAGGCCGCGTTCGATGGCACGCGGGCGTGCAAAATGGCATACAAGCCTGATCGCCGATATCGCGGCCGGCGGCGGATTATTGCCGATGCGCAGGTTGATCAGCTTTAGCCAGAAGTTTCGGTCACAGGTGGGGAACGAGAGTTTTATGCTGTAGTTCGCCATCGTTTTGTCGTCAAGGGAAAGGCTGATGTCGAGCTGTTCTGAGCTGAACCCGAAATGCTGAGTTTCCTCAAGCACCTTTCCAAGGCCATGGCTGAGGATGAAGATGAGCTGTTCGAAATCTTCGACAGCGTTGTCGAGGCCGTGATCCCACGTGATGCGGTGCTCCTTTAAGTTTGGCGTGAGGATGTGAAGGCCGTTCTGATCGATAAGGTCGAGCGTCGCGCGAAACTCGCTGCCATAGCGTGCGATAAGTTCGTTCTCGGGTATCGCCTTGAGGTCCGCCGTGCTTTCAAGCCCGAGCGCGTGAAAGACCTTGAGCGTGTCGCCGTCCATCCCCAATGCCTCAAGCGGCAGAGGGAGATGCTCGTCCTCTGCCACTACGGTCACGCCCTCGCGGCTGCGGGCGTACAGCTCGGCGGTCCGTGCGTTGGCGGCTACGACTAAGGCTCCGTCGATGCCGCGGGCGTCCATCTCGAGCTTGATGCTGCGGGCGATCTGCGTGGGCGTGCCAATGCGGTTCTCGAGCCCGCTGACGTCAAACAAAATGCCGCCGTCGATCGCCTCGATGCGATAGGCGAACTGCTCGGCGAGAACGGCCAGCTCTCCCCCTTCTGAAACTATGCATGCATATAACTTACTCATCCCGATATTCCGTCTCGATCTTTCTGAACTCCGGCCGCACGATAAAGGGCTTGCGGGTGTTCATATTTATCTGAAGCTCGCGCAAAAGTTTGAAGCGGCCCGCCCCCTGCCACACGGCACGATAAAGGTCGAAATAGAACGCCTGGTCCGCCGCAGAGCTCACCAGCGAGCGATTTCCCGTTACGATCAGCAGCGTCTGGCTGTCGCGGATCTTCGTGCGAAAGCGGTACCAATAGGTCTTGGGGATCAGGTTCAATTCCTTGTGCGGAACGCCGCCGAGATCGAGCCAGACCATCCCGAACCCCTTTGCCTGCAGCACATAATCGGCGGCGGTTAAAGCATTTTCTACCTTACCGCCGCAGCGGACCCACAGCAGATTTTCGAGCGCTACCCCGCTTGCTTCTGCCGAGTGCGGGTCGAGCGCATTGTTAAGATCGACGGCCGCACAGATCTCCCCGTTACGCGTCAGGTGTGACAGGATATTGAGGGTCAGGCTCGATTTGCCGGCGGTGTGTTCCCCTGTAAATTCGGTCACTCCGCCGCGCATCAGCCGCAGGTCGCCCGCTTCAACATAGGTCCGCCCGACCTTCTGCTCTTCGTGTAGATATGATAATTTTTTAACTACACTCAGATGTGCCATGAACCCTCCGCTTAGTGCGCATGTGCAATCTTATCTCATAGATGAAACACCGTCAAAAAGTTTCTGTCGGTCGAAAATGAAGGTTTTACGTGAGGAAATGTAGGGTAAATCGCTTTAGTAAAAGTGAATAGGTCAGTGATCGGGGTTAATTAATTACCAATTATTAAAATTAAGGGCAACGACGGGGTGCGTGCTATGCAGGACGAGAAGAAGGACGAAAAAGAAGGCGATCAGAAGCGGCGCAGCTATTATTACGACGATGCACACGGGTATGAGGTTTATGAAGAGGAATCAGCCGACGGTGCGTTCGATGTCGACGGAGATGCCTCGCCATTTGCCCTGGTGGAAGCGGATCAGGCTGAGCACGGCACGGGAGATGTGACCGGCGAGGATGGCGAGCCAGATGTGGATCGGCCGGAGCGTGCCGGTTTGCTGGATGACGAAGCAGATGCTGAGCGGGATGATGACCTGCGAGATGATCGAGATGTATAGCGGGCTCTTGGTGTCGCCAGTGCCCTGGAGGCCGCCGGTGTAGGTGAGTGCGACGGCGACGAAAAGGCCCGAGATGCTGAGCACGCGGAGCAGCTGAACGCCGATCTCGACTGCGGTCGGCTCTGTCATGCCGAAAATGGCGAGCAGCGGCTGCGGGAAGAAGAAAAAGAAGATCCCGGCAAAAAGGGCGCCGGCGAACCCGAACTTTGCAGCGGTGTGAACTCCGGTGGTTGAACGCTCGGGCTGCCCGGCCCCGAGGTTTTGGCCTGCGACTGCGGCTGCCGCTCCCATCAACCCGACCGATGTCCAAGTAACAAGCGAAAACAGTTGGCCGTATGAAACTGCGAAGGCCGCCTGGGCTGCGGCACTTTCGGCGAGCGAGCCGATAAATGCGAGCAGAAGCACGCCGCCGATGTTCATCGCGATGCCTTGGAACCCTGCGGGCAGGCCGAATTTGAATAGCGAGCGAATGATCTTCCAATCAGGCGCGTAGCCGGCTTTGTTCTGCAGCGAAACGACCCACGTTCCCGACCAAAGCTTCCAGATCGCATAGGCGCCGACGATGCCGGCTGCGAGGCACGTTCCCATCGCCGCGCCGGCCGTGCCGAACGAGGGGATCGGGCCGAGGCCGCGGATGAGCACCATATTAAAGATGAGATTGAGCACGGTCATTACGATGCCGAGCACCATGGGGGTGCGCGCATCGCCCGCGGAGCGGAGAGCTCCGCCCAGCATGAAAAAGATCATCAGGCCGAGGCTGAAAAGGAACGTGATGCGAAGGTAGGGAAGAGCTTCGGCCTGTACGCCGGCTTCCGCATTGACGAGGTCGAGCAGCCACGGCGACGCGAAATAGCCGATCGGCGCCATGATGCCGACCGAGAGGATGACTGCCGTGAGGAACGCCTGATAAACGGTGCGGTTGACGCGGTCCTCATCGCCCGCACCTGCGAAACGTGCTACGAGCACGCTCATTCCCGTGAAAAGCGATGATATGAAAACGATGACGACTAGGAAGATCTGCCAGCTGACGCCGATCGCTGCGTTTGCTTTAAAGCCGACGAGGTTACCGACGAAGATATGGTCGACGATGCCCTGCAGTCCCCCGAGAATGTTGGTCAGCATGGTCGGCCACGCGAGCTTCCAGACGGCACGGTGAAGCGGCCCCTCGACGATCGAACGGTCGTAGCGCGATGCTTTGGGCGGAGTTTCGGGTTCTGTCTCTTCCGCGGTT
Source organism: Pyrinomonadaceae bacterium (assembly GCA_041751195.1). Lineage (GTDB taxonomy): Bacteria > Acidobacteriota > Blastocatellia > Pyrinomonadales > Pyrinomonadaceae > OLB17. The sequence goes on from JBGSXX010000006.1 coordinate 54,240, forward strand.
TCGGGGCTTTGATCTGGCATCCTCGTCAAATGCGAACGAACGTAAACTATACCCCACCCGCAGCGAAAGCGTTAAAGGTCCACGAGGATCTTAAAGCCGCCGTAGACCATCCGCTTGAAGTTGAAGAGCGGAGCGGTTGCGCACATTCCATCCAGCTCAGGGTCGGATATTATGGCCTTCATCGCTTTGTTCCGGTGCGATTCTGATTTGAATTCGACGGCAGCGTAGATGATGGTTTCACCGGGCTTGAGCTTGATCGGTTTTGTGAAGGGCAGAATGCCGCCTTCGACATTCAGGTCCGACGCGACGTACTCGCGATAGCTGAGGGCGCCGTGCTTTACGAAAACCTTTCCGGCAGCAGTGGCGAGTTTTTTGTAAGCCGCCACATTTTCTTCGGCAATGGGCAGCAGGTAAACATCAACGTATTTGGACATGGAATTCTCCTTAGTTGTTTTCAAATAGGCACGCAAAGTTTCGGCGATAATAGTACGCCAGAAATGCGAGTGCGTGTACGAGAAATATAGCGATCGGCAAACCTTCAGGTGCGAGGAAGAGGTGGACCATCAGTATGTGAATGACGATCGGCGCAAGTATCACCAACGCGAGGGGAACGAATCGGCCGACGAGAAGGAGGATGCCGCATACCATCTCCGTTCCTTTGAGTAGCGGGAGAAAGTATATGGATGCCGCGATCCCTTCGTTGAACGTTTTCATCGGTCCGGTGAGCTCGGGCGTGGGCACCAGATTCAAGAAATACACGCCCGACGATAGGACGAAAAGGAGTCCAAGAAGCGAGCGGATGATGAGCATTGCGATCTTCATTTATATATTCTCCCTTGCGGTGGGTACCGATACGTAATCTGCTAATCGGTCGAGGCATTCGCTCCATCCGCTGCGGTGTTCGCTGCAGTGTTCGGGGAGGGTGAAGCCGGTCTGGATGAGCGTCATTGTGGTGCGGCCCTTTGTATCTTCTTCAAACGTTACGTTCACGACGGTGTCACACCAAACCTCGCCGAACTTTGATGTTTCGCGGAGCCAGGTGAAGGTGAGCCGGTCGGGTGCCGCGATCGTGCGATACTCGCCGGTGACCCAATGCTCCGAGCCGTCGGGTGCAAGCATGCAAAAGCGGTACGCTCCGCCAACGCGAAGGTCGACCTCGCAGAAGGGAAGCGTGAAATCGTGAGGCCCCCACCAGTTGATCAGGTGTTTTGGCTCGGTCCACACCTCAAAAACGAGGTCGCGTGGTGCGTCTAAGGTGCGCGTTAGGCGAAGGTCGATATTCTGCACCGACGCAGGGCCAGTCGATGCTGTCATTGTCATTGATTCGAAACTCATGCTATTAAGTCTGCCTCCAATCTGTCTGCGAGGCGTTCGAGGCTCTGCTGCCAGCCGGGGATGAAGCCTTCGGCTGCGGCAGCGGCCCGGTCCGACGCGGAGGCTAGCAGCGTGTGAATGGTCAGCCTTGTTCCGCTGCCCGCCTCGGCGAAGGTTACGGTAACTGTGGCGTTGGGCGGAATACCGGCGCCGCAGCCCGCGGGTTCGTTTGGCGGCCCGTCATAGACGATGCGTTCGGGTTCGACGACTTCGCGGAATACACCTCTGCACGGGTAAACGTTTCCGTCGGGGCCGGTCAACTCTACGAGAAAGCTGCCGCCTTCGCGAAGGTCGATCTCGCATGGGGGCGCGTTAAAACCGTCAGGACCCCACCATTGCGCGATGTGTTTCGGGTCGGTCCACGCCGCCCAGACGATCCGCCGGGGGGCGTCGAAGTTCCGCGAGATCACGATCTCGCGGTCGCCCTGCATCTCTGCCGCTGCTGTTGCACTCATTAACTTGTCTCCGTCATCCACCGGGCTGCTAGCTCAGTGATGGTGTCTTTGTTCTTGTTGAAGTCCGCGTTGTCTTTCACTGTAATAACGCCGCGATCGGCGGCGGCCCATATGATCAAGCCTGATGGGTCATTGAAGTTGACGCCCCGGTCGTGTTTCTTCGTTCCGCGGTGCAGCACGATCTGAAAACAATCGCGCGGCTGGAGTTTGAACGTGACGCGGTCGTCGCCGTTGAAACCAAAGCTCGGTGCGTTCCACTTGATCTTGTCCGTCACGCGGACGTCCGACACGAGCAAGGCGGAACGAAGCTCTGCGATCGCGGCCTTGAAAGGGTGATCGAGGTTCTCGATGTGCTCTGAGACTTTCTCGTTCATACTTAAGTGTCTGCCGCAGCCAGACACGCTTCGATGTCGATCTTTCGCATTGTCATAACGGCCTTCATCGCCTTTTGCGAGCGTTCGCCCCCCGCTTTCAGGATGTCGATGAGGTCGGTTGCTACGACCTGCCATGACAGGCCGTATTTGTCCTTGAGCCAACCGCACATTGATTCTTCGCCGCCGTCGGCGGTCAATGCGTACCAGTAATGGTCGATCTCCTTTTGCGTGTCGCAGCTGATGGCGAACGAGACGGCTTCGGTGAATTTGAACATCGGGCCGCCGTTTAGACCGACGAAGGTTTGGCCGTCGATGGTGAACTCGACCGTCAGAGCCGAACCCGCGGGGCGGCCGGCTTGCTTGGCCGTCGCCTCGTCATACCGACTGATATTGCCGATCGACGAGTTGGGAAAGATCCCGGTGTAAAAGTTCGCGGCTTCTTCGGCTTTGTCGTCGAACCAAAGGAATGGTGTTATCTTTTGCATTAGTTCTCGCCTCCTTTGTCGACGGTTGGTAAATATTCAGCCAGGCAATCAAGGGTTGAGTTCCAGCCTTCTAGGACCCCCATTTCCTCGTGCCGTTTGCGGTCTGCTTCGGTCGCATGCGAGATGGTCAGAGTTAACCGGCAACGCTCGCCCAGGTCCTCAAGTTCAACGCTGGTGACCATTCCCTCCGGCAGTTTTACGTTTTTGAATGCTTCGATCTGATCGATGCCTTCGCCAAATTCATCGGTAGAGACCAGTTTTTTCGGAGCATCGATCTCAAGAAACACGCCTTTAGACGGGTATTCGGTGCCGTCCGGACCTATCATCGTATGGCGGATCTCGCCGCCCTTAGTGAATTCAAGATGATCGACGCGGGTGTCAAATCTCTTGGGTCCGAACCATTGCTCAATGTGCTGCTTTTCCGTCCAAACTTTCCAAACCAGATCCCGCGGAGCATCGAACTCGCGTGTGATCACAATTGAATTCTCGTTGGGCGCTGCTGCCCTCGCAGTTTGATCCATCATTTATATTCTCCTTTGAATTTCTCGAGATGAGCGCGGAAGCGTTCGAGCGTATCATTCAGGCCTTCGACGGCGCCGAACTTGGCGGCCTCATCGCGTGCATCTTGCGTCGCAAACACCATCGTAAAACTAAGCTCCGTCTGGTCGCCAAGGTCGCGGAAAAGGACCGTGGTGGTGAAGGTATGACCCGTTAGGTGATGCTCATCGCCGGAGTTTGTATATACGAGTTTCTCGGGTGCGACGATCTCTTTGAAGACAGTGTAGTTGGGGTAATCGGTCCCGTCAGGCCCGTGCATAACGTGCTTCCATACGCCGCCGGGGCGGAAGTCGCGGGTTTCGGTCGTGGTGGTGAATCCAACAGGGCCCCACCAATTTGATATCGCATCGGCATCCGTGAACGCATGCCATACAAGCTCACGGGGTGCATCAAAGACGCGGGTGAGTGAGATCTCGCGTTGGGGCTCGGCTGCTGCGGTGCTCATTGCTTTATTTCCTTTTTCTTTTTCTTCTTTGGCGTCACTTTCGCCTCAGGCTGTTTTTCTTGTGCTTGGAGCACTTTGAGATAGGCATCTAGCCGGTCGAGGCTGTCTTCCCAGAACTTTCGATATTGATCGACCCAGTCGGAGGCCTCTTTCAGCGGTGCGGCGTCAAGATAGCACGGGCGCCATTGGGCCCGGCGGCCGCGGCGTATGAGCTTTGCTTTCTCTAGCACTTTGAGATGCTTTGTCACGGCGGGCATCGTGATGTTCATCGGCTCCGCCAGTTCCGTCACAGAGGCCTCGCCCGACGCGAGACGCGAAAGGATCGCGCGACGCGTCGGGTCGGCAAGTGCCGCAAATGTCGAACTTAGTCTGTCGGTTTGTGTTTGCATCAGGTTACGCTGCTGCCTTTTCCGCTCCTGCGTCCGCGTTCTGGTGCCTTACAACAAATGCACGCAGTTCGCTGACCTTGTCACCCTGGAATGTGTAAACGTCGCAATAGGAATAGTCTGCTTGGCCGCCCTCTTCCTTCATTTTCATATCGCCATAGCAGACGGCCGCGTCTTCGGCGACAATGATGCGGTCGGCGGTGAACTGCGGCGGTTCCGAATCGCCCATGCCGCTCATGAACGCGCGAGCTTCCTCCTTGCCTCGGGCTGCCTTGTGGCCAACCATCGCGAAGGTGAAATCGTCTGTGCAATGAGCAAGGACGCCTTCAATGTCGTTGGTCTCAAATGCTTTGTTGATAGCTTCTACAATCTGTTTCTTATCTGTCATTTTTTCTCCTTAGGCCCTCTTCGGGTCGAAATTTACCATCCATGCGATACCCAATTTATCGGTGATCAAACCAAAATAGTCGCCCCAGAACATGTCCTGAAGCGGAACTACCACATTTCCGCCGTCGCCGAGTTCATTGAAGAGACGGTCGGCCTCTTCGCGGCTGTCGGGCGTCACGGCGATCGAAAAATTCGTGCCGGGTTCGACGCGTTGGCTCATCGATTCGATAGCGTCCGTGCCCATTAACACGTTGTTTCCGATAGGCAAGCTGACGTGCATTACTTTCTGCTTTTCGTCCTCAGTAAGTTTGCCTTCGGGATCGCAGCCGGGAGTTTCACCGAACCGCATCAATGCAGAAAATTCGCCGCCGAAGACGGATTTGTAAAAGTTGAACGCTTCTTCGGTGTTGCCGTTGAAGTTTAAATACGGATTGATCTGTGACATTGTTTTCTCCCTAGTATTTAACTAATGCGTTAATTAACTAAACGGTAAAGTAACATGCGCGGCTTCTCGACGTCAAGCGCAAAAGAGCGGCCGAAGCCGCTTAATTGAAATCGGGTGATGAGGCGTTATTTCTTCGGCCGCTCGTTCGCCTTGAGCACGCGTTTCCGGAGCCGGATGGACTTCGGCGTAACCTCGATGAGTTCGTCGTCGGCGATGAACTCAAGTGCACGCTCAAGCGACATCTCGCGGATCGGCACAAGACGCATAGCTTCGTCCGCCGATGTGGTGCGCATATTTGAGAGCTTCTTTTCCTTGATAGCGTTCACGTCAAGATCGACGGCGCGGGCGTTCTCGCCGACGATCATCCCCTCATAAACCTTGATGCCGGGTTTGATGAAAAGCGTGCCGCGTTCCTGAAGGTTATAAAGCGCGTAGGTGGTGGATTCGCCCATGCGATCGGAAACGAGTGAGCCGGTGCTGCGGTTCTTCATTTCGCCCTGCCACCTGTCGAATCGCAGGAAGATGGTGTTCAGAAGGCCGGTGCCCTTTGTTTCCGTCAAGAACTCACCGCGAAAGCCGATGAGCCCGCGTGAAGGGATCTCGTACTCTAAACGCACACGACCGGAGCCGTTGTTGATCATCTTGGTCATCTGGCCCTTGCGGCGGCCGAGCGCTTCGGTGACGACGCCGATGAATTCGTCAGGCACGTCGACGACCACTTGCTCGAACGGTTCGAGAGTTTCGCCGGTTTTCTCGTCTTTTTGGGTAATGACTTCGGGTTTTGAGACTTGGACCTCGTAGCCCTCGCGGCGCATCATTTCGATGAGGATCGCAAGCTGCAGTTCACCGCGTCCCGAAACTTTGAACTGCTCGGCCGCTTCGGTCTCGGTGACGCGGAGAGCGACGTTGCCCAGCAGTTCGCGTTCGAGGCGATCTTTGATCTGACGGGATGTGACGAATTTGCCGTCGATGCCGGAAAACGGAGATGTGTTGACGCCAAAGATCATCGAGATCGTAGGCTCGTCGACCGCGATGATGGGCAGCGGCGCCGGATTCTCAGGCGACGTGATTGTCTCGCCAATGTTGATGTCGTCGAAACCTGCCAGGGCGACGATCTCGCCGACGCCGGCTCTATCAACGCTCTTGCGGTCGAGGCCCTCGAACACGAAGAGTTCTTTGACGCGAGTCTTTTGTGTCGAGCCGTCGCGTTTTGCGACGACCACTTCCTGGTTCTTGCTGATCTCGCCCGAGAACATTCGCCCAATAGCCAGGCGTCCGACAAATGCGTTGTAGTCTATGTTGGCGACGAGCAGCTGGAGGCTGTCTTCGCGGATAGCATGAGGTGCCGGGATGGTCTCTATTATCTGATCGAAGAGCGGTTTGAGGGTCTGCGATTCTTCTTCAATGGTCTTTTTCGCAATGCCGTCGCGGGCGATCGCGTAGAGGATGGGGAATTCGATCTGGTCATCGGACGCTCCGAGATCGATAAACAGATCATAGATCTCGTTGACGACCTCTTCGGGCCGCGCGTCCTGGCGGTCCATCTTGTTAACTAGGGCAATGGCCGGGAGCTTGAGCTCGAGAGCTTTCCTAAGCACGAAACGGGTCTGCGGTAAACATCCCTCGGCGGCATCGACCAGGATGACGATGCCATCGACCATCTTGAGCACGCGTTCGACCTCACCGCCAAAATCGGCGTGGCCCGGTGTGTCGACGATGTTGATCTTGTAGTCCCCATAACGCACCGACGTGTTCTTGGCCATGATGGTGATGCCGCGTTCTTTTTCGAGGTCCATCGAATCCATCACACGCTCAACGACGGCTTCGTTGTCTCGATAAGTGCCGGATTGCTGAAGCATGGCATCGACAAGCGTCGTCTTGCCGTGGTCAACGTGGGCGATGATGGCGATATTGCGTATATTCTCTTTGCTGGTCATAGTAGTGATCTCGCCTTAGTGGGCAATCGGCAATAATGACGGATTTAGCGCGTATTTGCAACGACGGTACAAATGAAAAAGCCGACCAACTTTCGTCGGCCGGCTGATGTTTAGTTAAATAACCCTTAACGGGCTACGTCATTCTCGATAACGAGATTGTTGGTCACGGTAAACGAACCGGGAACGGTGTTCGCTGCAATATTCATCATATTGTAGTCACCACGGCTGCGAACCTTGCCTTCGAGTGTGATGTGACCGCGATCAACCACAAGTCTTACAGGCGGATTAACCGGCCACAGATAACCCGAAAGGCCGGCCGTGTTCGCGAGCCTCTGTGTCAAGTTGCGTCTGATCTGATCGTCAAACCCTGACAACGGCAGGACCTCAATATTATTGATAACCCTGTTGACACCCGAAATGCGTTTCACGCTGCCTTCGGCATCGTTCTTGTTGATCGCGTTACGAACCTTTCCGTTCAACGTTACAGTGTCGCCATTTACCTCAAATCCAATATGATCGTATAGCTCGTAGCGCGGAAGTCGCAAGATTCTCTTGTGTACTTCCTGTCCAATGGCAGTTGCTGATGCGTCATTGGAAAAACTTTGAGCATTTACGGACATGAATGAGACCGCCATGATAGCGATAGTAAAGACGATAAATTTGCTTAACTTTTTCATTACTCAAGTCCCTCCTTTCTGAAATATTCTGCCCATTGTGGGCATCACTAATTTGAGGAAATTTACCCTCAAAACGTTGTATGTAAAATAGGCATCCGCGGGAGACTGCGGGGTTATGGGGAGGCGATAATTGGACGCAAAATTAAGACTGCGGGTTGCCGATTTGCCGCAATGCTTCGTAGAGGACGATCCCAACGCTCGTCGCGAGATTGAGGCTGCGAACGTGGGGGTTCGGCATCGGAATTGTCAGGCAGTTCTCGGTATTGTCAGAGAGCAGATGTTCGGGCAGTCCGCGGGTCTCGGGGCCAAATACGAGGCACTCATCGGCGGTGAATGTGTGCTCGTAATAGGGGCGGTCGCACTTGGTTGAAAGATACAGAAAGCGGGACGCCGGCAACGCTGACCGCAATGCGTCCAGATCAACGTGGCGATGCAGCTCAACATACTCCCAGTAATCGAGCCCGGAGCGTTTAAGCGTGCGGTCGTCCATGCGAAAACCCGTCACGCCTACGATGTGCAGCGGCGTGTGCGTTGCGGCACAAAGTCGGGCGATATTGCCCGTGTTGGGCGGGATCTCAGGTTCGTAGAGGGCGATATGCACCATATTTCGGCTCCATCTAAAGTAAAGCATATACATCTTTTCGGGCCGCGTGTTCATCAACATTTCTAGTTCCTAAACGGCAGAATGTTGCTTGACCCAAGATTATGTTAAAATCCCCGTTTGTAATTTCAAATCTCACACCCTGGAGAAAAGCTTTAGTGATTTTGCGATCTAAGAATATTTTAGCAGCGATGTTGGCGGTAGGACTGTTTGCAGCAGGTGCGATAGCGCAGGATGCGACCCCGACACCAACCCCCGAACCGACACCTACGACCGGGCCGACCACTGAACAGCAGCGTGCAGCCGCAGTACCCGCCAACCGTTCGGGTGAACTGACAGCGGAGCAGGTGGCTGAGTCCGCGATCGTGATCTATGGCTTTCCGGGCGGACGCAACACGCTGAACCAGATCCGCAAAACGACATTTGAACGCGGCAAGGCGACCGTCGCGAATGGCGAGGGGCAGAATGTGACGATTGATTATCGTCGCTGGATCCTGCGGGGCGAGGACATGGCGACCGAAAAGGTGCGTCTTGATCAGGACTTTCCGAACGCCCGCTACGCCATGCTCCACAACAACTCAAAGATCTACGGCATATTCAACAACGATGTGTTCGTGCCGCGTGAGGACGCTGCCAAGAATTTCGAAAATCAGGTGATGCGCAGCGTCGAAGCGTTTCTTCGATACAAGGAAAGCGGCTCCACGCTTGAGCTGATCGGGAAAGAAAAGCACATGGGGGTCGATTACAACGTTGTCGATCTCACCGACAAGGCCGGGCGAAAGACGCGTTATTATGTGAGCGCCAAAACGTTCCGCGTCATGTTTCTTGAATATGAAGAAGCGGGCGTGAAGTACACGCGGCGCTTCTACGATCACCGCTATGCACAGGGAACTCTGGTTCCGTTCCGCACGGTCCTACTGGCAGATGACCGCGTGATAGAAGAGACACGCGTCGGCACCATCACCTTCGGACAGAGGGTCGAAGACTCGCTTTTCGTCGAAGGCTAAACTCAACATTTGCAACTAAATCATCGTTCGTTGGTGGATACACTCCGCTCCCCTATCTTTTCAAATAGGAGTTACGCCAATGAGATCTATTTTCCAAACAATTTACCTCGCTCTCCTTTTCTCGCTTCTTTCAACTGCCGCGATATCACAAACAGACGCGTCTGAACCCGGGCCGGGCGGGTTTGAGACTGTCCTTCATGTCGTTCATGGATCTGACCGGCCGGGCACTGCGGCTCAGCGCATCCCCACCAATATCCAGTCGCTCGTAAAGACGCTCAGCAGCGACTTTGCACATACTAATCAGCAGCTTGTTGCGACGTACCTTGGCCGGGTTGCAGGGAACGGCTCGGTCGTTTATAAGAGCATCATCAATCTTGCCGGCGCCGGTTCAGATGCTGCGGAGCACGGGTTCATCGATTGGCGCGTGGATCAGATCCGCCGTCAGGGCGCGGGCGACGCCCCGATCGAGATACGTGCGTTTCAGTTCGGAGCACGTGTGCCGGTGAGGCTTGCCGGCACCCCGACGACGAATTATGAATTGGTCAGCGTCGCGCTTAATAGCACAAGTGTGCAGGAGAACACGCCGACCGTACTTGGAACGCTGTCGCTGCCGGGCGGGGGCGGCACGCTTTTCGTCGTGCTTACGGTACGCCAGATCAACTAGCGTCCTAGCGAATTTTGCAACATTTCGCCACGCGCGGCGTGAGCCTTGATAAAGGTGGTCTTTGGTTAGGACCGACTTTGTGTTGTAAAAGAGTATGAGTGTATGGCATTCGACAAAATTCATCGCAGCAGCGCGGAGGTTTACGAAACCCCTGTGCCTGAAAAGAATTTGTCGGACCACGAGCTCATAGCCGCCACAAAGGAAGGTGACGAAACTGCGTTTGCAGAGATCGTCAACCGCTATCGCAACCCGATCACGAACTACCTTTATCGATTTTTGAACGATTACGAAGAGGCGGTAGACCTTGCACAGGAAACTTTTGTACGGGTCTACTTCGCCATCGACCGTTATCACACGAACTACGCGTTTTCGACGTACATTTATCGCATAGCGACGAACCTTGCGATAAGCGAGATAAGAAAACGCAAGCGGCGGACGCTGATGTCGCTGACCGGATTGTTCCAGAACGACGCGGACGATAATACCGAATATCAGCCGCCGGACACCCGGTCGCTGCCGGATGCGGATCTGATAGACGGCGAACGCGACACAGTGATAGCACGTGCTATCGCGACGCTGCCGCCGAAGTATCGGGTGCCGATAATCCTGCGGGATATCGAGGGCCGCACTTACGAAGAGATCGCGACGATAATGGAACTCGGGCTTGGGACGACAAAGTCGCGGATCAGCCGGGCACGCGGGTTATTGAAAGAGAAGTTGAAGCATTACTTTTAACACCAAATGAACACGCAACGAGAAATAGATACAGACATGACGCCGGACGAACGCGAGGTCAGCCGCCTTTTGGGAGAGCTGAAGCGTGTTGATGCGCCTGCGAATTTTGAATTTGGTGTTAAGGCACGGATAGCTGCCGGGAAGCCCGCTACTGCTGCCGCCGCGAGCGGTGTGTGGCTGGGGTATATGAAGTTTGTCGTGCCTGCGTTTTTGCTGGCGGCTCTTGGCGGGGCGATGTTCTTTGGTGGATTGGCGGGCGATTCGGATGTGCCCGCGATCGCCGAGCAGCGCGTGAACCCCGTAGCGGTCGAAGAGACGTTGCCGGAGCCGGTTAGGGATGAAGCGTCGGTCGCGGCTGCAACAGAGGAGCCTGCATCGTCGGGTCCTGAAACCTTGCCGTTTAGAGAGAGCTTTACGCCGCTGCCGGCGTTCGTCGCGACCGGCCCGGCCGAGCGCATCATTCGGCCCCTGGTTGAAACGCCTGTCACCGCTGCGGCGGAACCCGCAGGCGGTTCGGTCGATCGTGCCCTAAGCCCGGCGATAGAGGTCAACCTGCCGCTGGCACCCGTTGATTATCTTAAAAAATACGGCATCGACGCGGCCGTTGAGGGTGAGGTCTGGCGTGTAGCGTCCGTCGCCGCCGGCAGCCCCGCAGCCACCGCAGGCCTCAAATCCGGCGACCTCATCGAATCCATCGGCGGCCGCAAACCCGCCACCAACCCCACATTCCAACACTCCACCGGCCCAATGGCCCTAGTCCTCCGCGACGAATCAACGTTTCGCATCGTAACTATTGAATAGGAAGTGACGAGGGGCGAGTCCCTGAAAGGGACGCACGTACTTAGCCTCGGGTGAAGGCTCTGCGGTACCCGGGGTTAGCTCCCGAATAATGATCCCGCTCGCGCCCCGCGTGTACGGGAACAATGCACGCGTGCACTTTCACGCGAACGCCGTGAACCTTCACGCAAACGCCGTGAACCTTCACGCAAACACCGTGAACCTTCACGCAAACGCCGTGAACCTTCACGCAAACGCCGTGAACCTTCACGCGAACGCCGTGAACCTTCACGCGAACGCCGTGAACCTTCACGCGAACGCCGTGAACCTTCACGCGAACACCGTGAACCTTCACGCAAACGCCGTGAACCTTCACGCGAACACCGTGAACCTTCACGCGAACGCGGAGAACGTTCTCGCCCTGTGTGTGCGCTTGGCCTTGACACGTGTGACCAGCCGCGTGAAAAAGGGAGCCCGCAGGGCACGAGAGCGCCCCGCAAAACGCATTGCAAACCCGCTGCCCTCGATCCCAACCGCCCTAATGCCCTCGGTCGGTGGAAGTCACCACCCGAAGGGCAACTAGCCAACTTCGATCCCGATTTTATGCACCGTTTCCCCGAACCTGATGTAAAATCCTTCATGTAAGGCAATACCGCCGAGGGCGGGGTTGCCGCGATGCCGGGCGGTGCTACCGCAACCAACCCCCCGCGCATCAGATTGGGACACCCCGCTCGCCAGCAGTCAGGACGCTACGCGTGGGGGCACCGTGTCGATGAGGGAAAGTGTAATGTTGTGTCGGTTGATCATAATTGTAGGAACTGTCGTCTCATTGAGCTGTTCATTTGGAGGATCCATAGAGGGCGATGGTGTAGCGGCATCGGTTCATCAAGCAGATCAGACCCGAGTTATGGGGCAGATTCAACTCACGCGAATTGCCCCCGCGCATGAAACAGGAAAGTTTTCATTCTCTGGAACCGCATTACTGGAAAATGGAAAGATACTTGCCGTCGGATATGATGGTGAAAATATCTGGAATATAAGGATTTCCACCGATGGGGGGCAAACATGGGAAATTCATCCTTTCACCAAGGACACAGACACATTTCCCGATTCGATATATTTTGCCGACAATCAGCATGGATGGATTGGCGGAGCCATGGGTGTTTTTCGTACTACCGACGGAGGCGGCACTTGGAAGAAGTCGGGTCTCGACCGATATCTAAGAAATACCAAACTGAGTTTTTATGGTTTACAGGTCGGGTACCTCGCGGGAAAAAATAACATCGAAGGCGCAGTTGCAGGTGAGCTTTGGACTACAAGGGACGGTGGGCAGTCCTGGACGAGGGGATATCTCAGCCGTGAATGGCACAATCCGTTTTCAGTCGAGGCAATTACAGAGAGCATCGCAGTGGCGATCTTCAACGAGAATCAGCTGGTTCGGACCCTGAATGCTGGAAACACGTGGGAGCACGTGAAATCGTATTCTAAAAGAACAAATACGTTAAAGCTTGATAGCAGAGGGCAACTATGGGCCGTCGGTCCCGAGGGAACATTGCTATTTTCAACCGACAATGGGCTCCACTGGGATGGTCCGATGGTCGTCCCGGTTGAGAACGAACAGATAGATTGGTTGTCAGTTGCGTTCGTCGACAAGAACCGCGGTTACCTTGTAGGTGAGAAGGGGGCATTTGCGACAACCCGAGATGGAGGTAATACGTGGGAAAAGCGAGAATTGAATGTAACGGATGATTTCTACGAGGTTCTGGTGACTAAATCCTATGGCCTTTTGAAGGGATCCACGCATATTTACAAATTTGAAGTCGTGAACTGATCACGGTGTCACGGCGGCGGCGGTCGGCGAAGAGGCCTGAGTGAGGGGCCGGGTATGATGCTAAACATTTTTGAGATTCGGCGATGGACGAAAATGTTCGTTTACGCGACTTTGTTTGGCACCTTCGCCGTGAGCGGGTTGGGACAGGATGATGCACGGTCGATTCCCGCACCTAATGCCGAGGAATTCTCCGCTGCTTCGGGCATCATAATTCCGCGGAGATTTCTCTATTGCTTACCGCCGAACGAATCAATCATTGTGAGATCGGACTGTGAGCGAAAAAATCCACCGGAGGAGCGGCGAGTGTTTAACTGGCTGCCGATCTACCATGCTGATGGCGAAGTTTGGTTTAACCTGAAGGTCGTATTTGGTCAAAGCGACGGATATCGTCCCGGCTCGGTGAAAGGTTTCAAGCCATACTCCGAAGCGCCCGGCAATATCCTGATGCGGTTGGCTGCGGAATCGGAGCACTGGTACGAAGTTGAGGTTGACGAAGACACCCGCGAGACGAAGTACGTATCCAAGGTCGACGGCCACTGGGTTAGGACAAGCTTCCTCACGTTTTTCGAAGGTGGAACTGTCGATGTAGGAAGGGGTACGAGTGTCTTTGATGCTCCCGATGGCAAGTTGATAAAAGAGCTTGCGACCGACCACCTCAATGCGAGATACGTGAGACTCGATGGCGACTGGATACTGTTAGATTTCTATTTGGATGATAAAGAGTATCGAGGGTGGATCAGGTGGCAAGATGGGCGACGCCCTCTCATCGGATGGACATATAATAGCTGGAAGATCCCTGACGTTGATCGTTAGGTGATTGCGGCAATGATTGCATTTTCTGACACTTTTTTATCCCGTCTTTTCCGGCGACCATGATGATGAGCTCTTTTGTGAGTCGGCGATGGACGATGGCGATCGTCTACTTGATTTTGTTTGGCTCGTTCGCGGTGAGCGGAGTAGGTCAGGATGAAGCGCTGTCGATTCCTGCGCCCGCGGCCGAGGAATTCTCCGCTGCTTCGGGCATCGTAATTCCGCGGAGATTTCTCTATTGCTTACCGCCAAACGAATCGATCATTGTGAGATCGGACTGTGAGCGAAAAAATCCACCAGAGGAGCGACGAGTGTTTAACTGGCTGCCGATCTACCATGCTGATGGCGAAGTTTGGTTTACCCTGAAGGTCGTATTAGGACGCACTGATGGCCATTATCCAGGAAAGGTGAAAGATTTCAAGCCGTTTTCGGAAGTGCCGGGGGCTCTCGTTATGCGATTGTCAGCTGAATCCGAGCATTGGTACGAAGTTGAGGTTGACGAAGACACCCGCGAGACAAAGTACGTATCCAAGGTCGACGGCCACTGGATGAGGACAACCTTCCACACGTTGTTCGAAGGTCGATTTGTCCATGTAGGAAGGGGCACGAAGATCTTCGATGCTCCTGATGGCACGTTGATCGAAGAGCGTGCGGCCGACCACCTCGATGCAAGATACCTCAGACTGAATGGCGACTGGATGCTGTTAGAGTTCTATTCGGACCTAAAGAAAGTTTATCAAGGGTGGATCAGGTGGCAAGATGGGCGACGCGTTCTCATTGGATCGGCTTACAATCACTGGAAGATCCCTGACGTCGTTGATCGGCGAGAGCGATTTCGGCAATGATTCGATCCCGACTTTTTCCAGAGAATATGATGATGAGCTCTTTTGTGAGTCGGCGATGGACGATGGCGATCGTCTACTTGATTATGTTTGGCACATTGGCGGTGAGCGGAGTGGGTCAGGATGAAGCACCGTCCATTCCCGCACCGGAAGCGGAGGAATTCTCCTCTGCCTCTGGGATTATAATTCCGCGTAGAAATCTCTATTGCTTACCGCCGAACGAATCGATCATTGTGAGATCGGACTGCGAGCGAAAAAATCCACCAGAGGAGCGGCGAGTGTTTAACTGGTTGCCGATCTATCACGCTGATGGCGAGGTTTGGTTCACACTAAAGGTCGCGGTGGGCGTTAGTGACGGGTATCGTCCCGGCTCGGTGAAAGGTTTCAAGCCATACTCCGAAGCGCCCGGCAATATCTTGATGCGGATAACTGCGGAATCGGAGCACTGGTACGAGGTTGAGATCCGCGAGGACACCCGCGAGACAAAGTACATATCCAAAGTCGACGGTCACTGGGTAAGGACGACCTTCGCCACGTTGTTCGAAGGTCGAACTGTCCATGTGGAGAGGGGCACGAAGATCTTCGATGCTCCGGGTGGCACGTTGCTGAAAGAACTTGCGGCTGATCAACTTAGTGCGAGATACGTGAGACTCGATGGCGACTGGATACTGTTAGATTTCTTTTTGAATGAAAAAGAGTATCGAGGGTGGATCAGGTGGCAAGATGGGCGACGCCCTCTCATCGGATGGACATATAATAGCTGGAAGATCCCTGACGTTGATCATTAGGAGTGATTGCGGCAATGATTCGATCCCGACTTTTTCCGGAGAATATGATGAGCTCTTTTGTGAGTCGGCGATGGACGATGCTGGTCGTCTACGCGACTTTGTTTGGCACTATGGCTGTGAGCGGGGTAGGACAGGATGCATCCTTTCCCGCCCCGGAAGCGGAGGAATTCTCGGCTGCTTCTGGGATAATAATTCCGCGACGAAATCTCTATTGCTTACCCCCGAACGAATCCCTTTACCGGAGACCGGATTGTGAACGAGAAAATCCGGTGGAGGAGCGGCGAGTGTTTAACTTGTTGCCGATCTATCTCGCTGATGGCGAGGTCTGGTTTGCCGTGAGGGTCGTGATGGGTGATAGTGACGGGCATTATCCGGGAAAGGTGAAAGCTTTCAAACCATATTCCGAAGCCCCGGGCAATCTTTTGATGCGGTTAACTGCGGAATCCGAGCATTGGTACGAAGTTGAGGTCCATGAAGACACCCGCGATACAAGGTACGTATCCAAAGTCGAGGGTCACTGGGTGAGGACAACGTTCCCTACATTGTTCGACGGTCAACTTATATATATTGGACGGGGAGCAAAGATCTTTGATGCCCCTCATGGAAAATTGATAGAAGAGGTCGCGTTCGACTATCGCTCCGGAAGATTTAGGGAGTTGAATGGAGACTGGATGTTGCTAGCCTTCCCGTCTCATAGACCATCGTCTGGGTGGGTCAAATGGCAAGATGGACGGCAGACTGTTATCGGGTCGATATACAATCGTTGGAAGATTCCCGATAGAGTCGATCAACGCGAATAAAGGAGATGTGTGATTTTGTGACACTTTTGCGATCCTCTGGTTTCCCGGAGAATATGATTTTAAACGCTTTTGAGATTAGGCGATGGACGATAATGATCGTCTACGTGGCTTTGTTTACCTCGTTCGCGGTTAGCGGGTTGGGTCAGGATGATGCAGGGTCGATTCTCGCACCGGAAGCGGAGGAATTCTCCGCTGCTGCTGGGATCATAATTCCGCGTAGAAATCTCTACTGCTTACCGCCAACCGAATCAATTTACCGGAGACCGGATTGTGAACGAAAAAATCCACCAGAGGAGCGACTAGTGTTTAACTGGCTGCCGATCTATCACGCTGATGGCCACGTTTGGTTTAGCCTGAAGGTCGTATTCGGTCAAAGTGACGGACACTATCCTGGAAAGGTGAAAGATTTCAAGCCCTATTCGGAAGTGCCGGGGACTCTCGTTATGCGTTTGACAGCTGAATCCGAGCATTGGTACGAAGTTGAGGTTCACGAGGACACCCGCGAGACGAAGTACATATCCAAAGTCGACGGCTACTGGGCAATGACGACCTTCCACACGTTGTTTGAAGGTAGAACTGTCAATGTAGGAGGGGGCACGAAGATCTTTGATGCTCCCGATGGCACGTTGATCGAAGAGCGTGCGGCCGACCACCTCGATGCAAGATACGTCAGACTGAATGGCGACTGGATGCTGTTAGAGTTCTATTCGGATTTAAAGAGAGTTTATCGCGGGTGGATCAGGTGGCAAGATGGGCGGCGCCCTCTCGTTGGATCGACATACAACGACTGGAAGATTCCAGACGTCGTTGATCGGCGGGAGTGATTGAAAAGTCCAGTGTCAGGTCTGCGATTCCGCGATATTGGTTCGGACGACGGAGCGGCGGAGGCGGTCGGCGAAAGGGCGGGCTTCTTCGTGGTCGGTTGGGTTTGGCCGCCGAGGGCGGGGTTGTTGCGATGCCGGGCGGTGCTACCGAAAACAACCCTCCCGCGCATCACACGTATTGGGACAATCAACAGGAATCTTGCAGAGGTTTTCAAACCGCATACCATCGGAGCGGATCAAGCGTTAGGGATCAACGGCGAGTCGTAAAGGCGTGTTGCAAAGCAATTCTGGGTACTTCTGAAGAGGGGAACTAATGAGAATCATTTTTGCTCTGGGAATATTGTGTTGTATTTATAGCGGAGCCGCCGTTGCCCAGAATGCGAATTTGGAAACACTGTGCGAAGCGATCGACGTGAAAGTGATGAAAGCCCAAAACCCGTCGAAAGTCTTTCATTCACTGGTGTTTTCAGATTCTTGCTCATTTCAATTCTCAGATGAGAAATCGACAGGAATAACGATCGACCTTGACAGGTACAAATCGCGTGAGGAGGTTGCGATCGAGCTAGAGTCGTTGAAGGAGAGTCTCATAAGGCGTGATGCTTTGGAATACGAAGACAATAGAACGAGGCATCGATACCAGAAACTCGACCATAACGGTTTTTGGGATAAGGCAGTTAGTTACCGGAATGGTGCCGTTCCTAGTCACTTTACCTTGCTTCGTCGAGGTACGTACTTGATTGTCATCTTGGGCGAGGATTTTTCTGCAATGATGAAAACGGAACGTCTTCTCAGAAATATCCCTTTTGAGTGAAATGCACGATCGCACGACTGTACACTGCCTTTTTCTAAGTCTCTTACTTTTTTCTGGCTGCACCGGCCTACCGGTACCCGAGCCGCAGTTGGACGAGTGTCAAGCCGAGTCTTGTCTGACCATAGATAATGTCAGGAGGCCGAATGGCAACGAAATAGCGGTAGAAGCTTTTGCGGAAGGGGATGAGAGGTTGGTCGTCGTAGTAACGAATCGATCTTCGACCGATGTATACCTCCCGTACCTGCCCGGAATCAACAGCGAGAATGCTTGGTATACGATGCTTGAGATTGAAAGACTGAACATCAGTACGGGCGAGTTTGAAAGCACAGGCGGCGGAACGTTTGGCACGGGCTGGCACCCGCTTGCACCTGGAGCTACTTTTCGCTGGACGGTAGTGGTCGAACCCAAGGCGACGTACCGGGTACTGACAGAGTATTTCGTCGATTCGCGGGTCGCAGACATGCTCAGAGCTATGGAGAAACTGAGGGACGATGACCGCGAGGAGTGGAGAGCAAGGCTTGATCACGCTGACTTCATAGAAGGGAGAGCGGTCAAAAAGTTCCACAGCAACCCAGTTGTCGTTGGCGAGCTAGAACTCGATCAGGAAATTGAAGGTGCTGCGAATGGGTTCTCGAACGGGGGTGCCTTGCCTTAAAATCAATGGGGGCGAAGGTTAAAGGTCGCTGAGTTTGTCTTCGATGGTTGGGAGGACGGAGCGGCGGAGGCGGTCGGCGAAGAGGCGGGCTTCTTCGTGGTCGCGTTGGGTTTGGCTGCCGAGGGTGAGGTTGCTGCGATCCCGGGCGATGCTACCACAACCAACCCCCCGCGGACTGACGATAAAATGGCAGTAACAAAGCAATTCGATCAAATAGCGATTTTGAGGACAGGGAATCTGGCAGCACTTCTGGGCTGCGCGGTGTTGCTGGTTAGCTTCGTGGCTTGGTCTTGGGCCAGCTACGGATTTTATACCGGGCATAGTATTGCCGAACGAGAGTACCGGTCTCAGCCGGCAACTCTCGCCTTCAGCGGGGGCCTTAATAGCTATGCGGATCTGGCCGACGAATATTATTTCTTGGTATGGATAGTGGCCGGTGTTTTGGGTGTATGCGCGACTAGGCGGCTTCTTGACGTCACTAATACGTTTAATATATTCGGTTCCGTCCTAAACATATTTCTCCTTCTCGTGATGTGGACGCGACTACGGTTTCTTTTTGGCTTGAAAGATCCTGCAATGAACGTACATTTGGATGCTCCTTTCAATACGCTGGTTCGAGAATCCGTGTTCTATGACTGGATGGGCATAGTCATCGTAAGCACCTTACTCGCGATCGAGGCGGTTTTACTAGTGAAGACAATGGCGATGAGACGCAGTGAGGCGTCGTCGGGAGTAGTATTAGACGAAAAGTGATGCGGAGGCGGTCGGCGAAGAGGCGGGGTTCTTCGTGGTCGCGTTGGGTTCGGCTGCCGAGGGCGGGGTTGCCGCGATGCCGGGCGGTGCTACCACAACCAGCCCCCCCCGCATCACAGACCCAGAAACGCCCACGAATCGCAGACGTGACACCGGTCTATCGTAGGCCGTTCGTAACGGGTTGGGCCGACATAGGTAACTCGGACGGAAGCGTAAGAACCGTTGACCAGCAAATCAGGAGTAACAAGAATGGAAAAGCCTGAACGAATGATCGCACTTATCGTTTTTTT
>JBGSXX010000007.1:0-136363 GCA_041751195.1 Pyrinomonadaceae bacterium
AGGTACGCCAGTACCGCGGCATCATGATCAAACGCAATGCAGCCGTTTCGAAATACTCTCCGATAATGACGATAGTCACGACAGGGTAAGACATTTACGGTGGAGTCTTTGGGGCTTTTATACGGTTTCTCCCCAATTTCGCCCATCGTAAAATCGAACGCCGCAGGTACCTGGCGGGGGTTCCTACGGCGTTCGTCGTTTTAATAATGTAACCCAAGGCGGAGAGCAAAAATCGCCCAAGGCCGACCTCATTAAGGATCCGGTAACCCCCTAAAGGACGCTTCGGCGTCCTTTTTTGCGCTGCAGAACGGTGTGGAATTTGAGTGACCTGCGGCGCCGGCGGGAGCCATGCTCTAGTGCGGACTTAAATGCGGCCGAAAAAATTATCCGGGTCGTATTTGCTTTTGATCTCGCGTAATTTTTCGTAATTTGAGCCGTAAACGTTTGAAACTTTTTGCTGATCGTCGCGATCCAGATAATTGCTGTAAAGTCCGCCTGTCGTGTATGGGATCATTTTATCGTGAAGATCGCGTGTCCATTTGATGTTCTTTTCATCGTCTTTCGGATTTACCCAGCCCGACCAGATCCCCAATGAATAAAACGCATTTCGCTGTGGAAATGCGGTGGCATTTTCATCTACGCGCGAGATCGCGCCCCCGAGCGGTTCAAAACCGATGATGGATAATTCTCCGTGCAGATCCCGGACTTGAGCGGCAAATTCCTCGATTGCTTCATCAGTCAGAGCGGTCAGATAATGAGCTTTCCAGTAATATCTCATTCCGTCAGGTGTCGCGGCATCCGTACTTTTTTGAACTTCCACAAACGGCATCGGTGCGATCAGACGCAGGATCGGCTCGCCGAATGCCTCGAGCGGAGCGAACTCCGCTTTTCCATCTTCAAGTTCGCCTATATAGCAGCCGGAAATAATGATCGCCGGTTTGCCGTGAAAGTTTTCAGGGAAAGGCTCGACCGGAGGAACATTCAAGACCATGCAATAAGCCGACAGCTCCTCGGATGCATTTTCCGTAAACACTTTATAAAAACGCAGAACTTCCTTGGTGTCTTCTATACTGTAAAAAGCCTGGGCCGTCATAACCTCAGGACCCACTTTATGAAGTTTGTACTTAAAGGATGTAACGACGCCGAAATTTCCGCCGCCTCCGCGAACTGCCCAGAACAGATCGGGATTCTCATTTTCGCTTGCGGTCAAAACTCTTCCGTCGGCGGTAATGACCTTGACGGAGAGCAGATTATCGATCGTCAGGCCGTATTTACGCCCGAGATAACCGATTCCCCCGCCTAAAGTTAATCCGGCGATTCCGGTTTTTGAAACTACTCCAAGAGGGACTGACAAACCGAATTTTTGAGTTGCCTGATCGAGATCGCCGAGCGTCGCACCGCCTTCCGCAATTGCGGTTTCATTTTCCGGGTTAACTTCCACCTTGTTCATCGGCGAAAGATCTATCATCAAACCGTCATCGCAGACAGCTCTTCCGGCGACATTATGACCGCCTCCTTTGACGGATACGGGAAGAGAATGCTCGCGAGCAAAATGTATGGAATTGACCACATCGCGGACATCGTCGCACCTAGCGATCATCGCAGGGTGTTTGTCGATCATCCCGTTCCAAACGGAGCGTGCTTCGTCATATGCGGGATCACCGGGCATTATCAAGGGCCGATTTAAAGATTCGGAAAAGTTCTGGATGGCAGTGTTATTCATCATGAGTTTAACCTGGGGCGATCAAAGCTATTGTGGAGTTTGCAAATAATATCAGACTTGCAGCGGTTGAGATAATCTTGCAGTTCTTCACCGAACTCCGTAGGTGCGGCATACATCCGCCTACGAGGAGCCTGACAGTCTGCAAATGTGCTATCTATACCGGAGAGAGCGCGATCGACGGGGCGGGTGTTGTTTGTTAATCTCCTGTCGCTCGCCCTCGGGCGGGCACGTGGCGCGGTGTGGGAACGTGCCACAAGGCGGGGTAGTCGTGGAGGCTCCCCGCCGCTTTTTCTAGAAGAAACAGAGAATCCAATATAGCGGACACTCTTGTCCGGTATTGACGTATCGATCCGTTCTGATCTTCTGCGAAAAAAGGTGTTGACTCGGCCGGAAAGGAGGTATATCGTACGGACACTCTCAATAAATGAACAGAAACCAAATGCTCTCGCTGTGTAAACGGGTTAGTCCGCCTCAAATGTCGTATAAAGTCATCACCGAAGCCCACGGCTGGATGATTGGAACATTATGCTGATGACCGAATACAAGGACATGTCGACGATGGAGGCCAATCAAGCAAAAGAACAAAATCTGATGCAGACCGTCTGCAGATCCGAGATGTTTTAGAAGGGCGAACCGGACGCGAGATCGTTTTGGAGCCGAGGCGTTAGGCTGATGAGGAATGCGCACGAAGCAAGCGCGTAATGCGAGCGCTTGCTTCGTGCCTGTTCGTTATTAAGGAGAAAAAAAAAGGAAGGAGAACAATTATGGCAAATTATATGATCTGTCGACACGGGGTTCAGGATTTCTCGGAGTTCAAAACGGTTTACGATGAGCACGAACCGATGCGTGCGGCGGCGGGGCTGACGGAAAAGCACCTGCTTCAAGATGCGGACGACGCAAATATGGTGACGTTTATGTTCGAAGCGGAAGACCTGAAGCGGGCAGAGGAGTTTTCCAACTCCGATGACTTGCGTGAAGCTATGCAGCGAGCGGGAGTCGTCGGTAAGCCGGATATGTATTTTGTCATAGGATGAGGAAATCTGACGGCGTGTTTTGCTCCCACGCTTTCGTTCTGTTGAAAACAATTGCGAGGTGAACCATATGCCTTTTCTTCTGTCATTGATTCTGATCATATCGTTGACATCTTTCGCTCATGCGGTATTTTCAAAATCATTCGTGCAAAACGGCGCAGGCTCAAAAGCAAACTGCCGGTCAGCCGATTTTCCGAGTTTCACATTTAGCGAATCGAATATTTTTCCGCGTGATAAGCCGCTTCGCCGACCGGAAGACGGTAAAGCGCTTGCCGACGGGCGCATCATCGTCGGCGATGAGGAATTCGGTTTGAGAATTATTGAAAAAGACGGGAAAAGCCGTCCGTTCGGAAAATTCAAGGAAGCCGGATGGATTCACGATCCGCCCGAGCGGCCCGCCGGCCCGAACGGTATGTTTCTCGAAAGCGACGCGCGCCATTTACTTTTAGCCGACATTTATACCGGCAAAATTTACAGGGTTGACACGAAATCCGAAGAAACTAAGATGATCTACGATCATCCGTTCGGCGTCAACAGCGTCGTTCGTGACAGCAAGGGGACGATCTGGTTTACGCAGTCGGCGAGAAACACGGAAGAGGGCGGTCCCGGAGAAATGTGGAGCGCGGTTGATCGCCCCGTTGATTCGGGGGCGGTTCTTTATTTGCGGGGCTCGGGAAACGAGATCAAATCTCCGGCAATCGAAGCGGCTGGAAACATTTTTTTCGCCAACGGAATCGCTCTCGACAAAGCGGAAAAATATTTATACGTCGCCGAAACGATGATGAATCGCGTGCTGCGCTATGAAATGAACGCGGGCAAAGGTGTTTTGACAAATCTGGAGACGTATCAATACGTCATGACTCCCGATAACATCGAGTTTGATAAAGACGGAAATCTCTGGATCGCTTCGCCGATCAGCAATAAAGTCTTTGCCGTTGACAAAAAATGCCGAAGCCTCCACACAGTATTTTCCGCTCCGTCGAGCAGCAACGCCAAAATTCAAGACGAATGGACCGAACACAGTCATCTCGGCAAACCACTGCTCGAACTCTTCTCGCCCGATCTGTGGAAACCGCTTCCAGGCGCAGTGACCGGAATGTTCTGGTCACGGGATCATAAAACATTGTATGTGACGGGTCTCGGAAACGCCGTCCTAAAATTCGAATGATTGGGCAGAGTCGGCTGTTATGAAAAATGAAAAGCAAGGAAAACTTTATGACTGAAAATGGGAAAAGATTATCTGGCAAAGTTGCCCTCATTACGGGAGCGACGGGCGGCATCGGCGAAGCGACGGCGAAGCGCTTTCTTGAGGAAGGAGCGAGCGTAATGCTCGTCGGGCGTTCTGTCGACAAACTTGACGAAACGTGCGAGCGCCTGGGCGCTAACGGAAAACTCGAATGCTTTGTCGCCGATGCGGCCGATGAAGAAGCGACAGCGGCGGCGGTCGCCGCGGCGGCCGAAGCATTCGGCGGAGTGGATATTCTGCTTGCAAACGCCGGAACGGAGGGCCATTTCGCGCCGATCGAAGATCTAACGATCGACGAATTTGAAAGCGTTCTTCGCACCAATGTCATTGGCGTTTGGCTCTCGATGAAATATGCCGTCGCGCCGATGAAGCGGCGGGGCGGCGGTTCCATCATCGCCCTTTCATCCATTGCCGGAATGATCGGTTCGCCGACGATGGCCCCTTACATCGCAAGCAAACACGCCGTTTTCGGTCTGGTCAAAACCGCGGCTCTCGAACTAGCCGGATCCAAGATCCGCGTCAACGCTATAGGTCCCGGCCCGATAGATAATCGGATGATACGCTCGCTCGAATCGCAGTTCAATCCCGAAGATACAGCGGCGGCGCACGAGTTTATTTTGTCGAAAATTCCGATGGGACGATACGGGACTAACGAAGAAGTGGCCAATCTGGCGCTGTTTCTTGGCAGCGACGAATCAACATACTGCACCGGCGGGATACACATGATTGACGGGGGATGGATCGCCGCGTAGCTGGTCGATCGCGTATCAGGGCTTGTATTTCGGCGAAGGCCGGCGTAAGCGGCTTCACCCCGATCCAAGGCACGAGGCCAGCATTGAAAAGACAACGATCGAAATAGCACAGCTGCGACCTCTTTCGCTGCATTCGTAAAAGCGCAGCTTTTCCGCAAGGCTGGGGGCATAGCCCGAAGAGAAGAAGGGCGCTGCAATGTAGAAGAGCACTTTTCTGCAAGGAATCGGGCATCGCCCGAAGTCGGTTATTGTTGGAGGGATGCGGGGAAGCGTAGGAACACGGAGGTGCCCTGGCCGGGGGCCGATTCGATCTCGAGTTCGGCGCCGATGAGCTGGGCTCGCTCGTTCATGCCGATCAGGCCGAGTCCGTCTGGGTGTTCAGGCCCATTGTTCGCGTCAAAGCCGGTACCGTCGTCCGAATATATCAGCACAAACTCGCCGTCGCGCTTTTTGAAGATGACCTCGACCTTTGTCGCTTGGGCGTGTTTTAGCGTGTTATTGAACGCCTCTTGAACGACACAATATATATTTGCCTCGGCGTCAGGGTCGAACCGAGCGTCGTGCACCCCGTCGGCGGAAACCGCAGCCCGAAGGCCGAATCTTGAAGCCGACTGCATTACATAATCCGTGATCGCCCCGGCGATCCCTTTACCGTTTAGCTCGTGCGGCCGCAGCTCGCGGGAAAGCAGCGACACGCTATCATCAAGCCCTTTAGCTAATTCCTCGATTTCCTTAAGTATTTCCAAAAGGGCCGGCTCGTTACATGCATACTCAGCACCCTGCAGCTTTAGCCTGATGGCGGTCACATGCTGCCCGAGTTCGTCATGAAGATCGAGCGCTATCCGCGCCCGTGTTCGCTCCTGAGCCGCAACCAGACTGCGGAGTCTCTCCTTTTCTTTAAGGACGTCGGCGGCGATCTGACGCACGGTTATGTCGCGCGCGATGGTCGAAACGCCGATAACCTGTCCATCGTCGTCTTTTACCGGCGACATCACTATTTCCAGAAACATCCGCTCGCCATTTTTCTTGACCCGCTCGGTCTTAAAGCGTTCGACTGTTCCGAGGGCCCTTATTTGTTCTACCTTGTCTATCAGCCCGGCAAGAGCTCGGTCCAGGGTCAGCGTGGTCAATGGTTTGCCGATCACTTCGTCCGCCGGGTAACCATAAAGCCGCTCGGCAGCATTGTTCCAACTGGTGATGTTCAGATCAAAGTCTACGGATACGATCGAATCCTCTGACGATTCGACGATGGCGGCGAGAAAGTATTTATCGAGGTGGCTCTTCGACATAAGCAACGCCCTGCCTGCGGCAATGGTTATAGCTGCGAGTACAGTCTGACAGCGGTTAAGTACCCTGTTTGTAACACAGCGCACATAAAGAGGCAAGAGTTTTGGCTTGTCTTAGGGTGGGCCGGGGCTGTTTCAATAAGACCTTGAATCGACATACGAAGCCAGTCGAAAAGATCATTTCAGCTACCCTTTCGGAGCGGGGGGCCGAGTGCAAGCACGACAGCAAGGTAGTTGGAGCGTCATAGTCAACGAGTGTACTTCTGCTGAGATGAGCCGTGTTTCGCGGTGTCAGGTCGTCGGTACATCCGGTCCATGATCACCAGAATTCCGACGAGCAAAATGGCTGGCGCCATGGCGTACCAGGTTCGTGGAACGAGCACGGTGTGATTGTTCACGGCGGCGTGCAGCAAGACGACCAGCAGCACGCTGCCACCGGTGCGGTTGTACAACCAGGTGAAGATGATCGAGAGGATGATCAACATGGCGAAGAAGGGAGCGAGGCTCGCCAGCGGACGGATCCCATTGAGGTAGATCGGTAGATGCCAGAACGACCAGATCGGCGCGATGATCAGCGAGGCGGTCAGAGGGCTGAAGCGTTCTTGCAACTCCGGCAGCAGGAATCCGCGCCAGCCCACCTCCTCACAGATGCCGCCGGTGAAGAGGACCGTTAGCAGGAACGAGCTCAGCAGTGCAGGAACCCAGACGCCCCATGAATGCCCCGCGACCGCTGGTTCGGGAAACGACTGCCCTAGCAGAAACGCGAGAAGTAATCCAGCGAGGGCCACGATCGGCAGGATTAGCAGGGCGAACGCGTAATACACGGGAGCGACACGCCAGCGGACCAGCTTCGCCATCAGCGAGCGCACGCCAGGGTCCGGCGCACGCACCCGCGAGATCACGAAGGCGAAGACAACGGTGGCGATGAGCACGGACAGGAGCGGGAGGCCGGAAAAGCTCCCTTGCCCTGCCCCTGGACCCTCGGTGAGGGCGTCCTTGCCCCCAGTGGTGAACCTCCAAACGAGCAGGAGCAGACCGAGGAAGGCGGCCCCGAGAAAGAGAGCCAGCCGGAGCCGGCGATCGGGCCTGGAGTCGACGACCGACTCGCCGGTGCGCGAAAGGACGATCGCCGCCAGTACAGGTCCCCAACCGCCGACCAGCATCAGCATCAGCTGGGTGGTCCGGTCACTTCCGGCGAGAAACCCTACGGGCGTCCAGAAGAGCCAGGTGAAACCATAGGCGAGGAGTACGAAGGAAAGAACCGGATGCCGCTGCATCCAGGAGCGAAGTCCACTAGATTGGAGCATGTCGTCCTCCGGATATTCGTCAGCTGACTAACGCAATTGTTTCATTGAGTTTCTCAGTGCTGGCGAACGTCGCCTCATGGCGTAAAGACGTGACATGGAGAAACTCTGGTTTTCAAAGTAGGGAACTACAAAATTAGCTGAGATTGTTTCGCCACCATATCATAACTATCGTTCGGGGAAAAAGGTTTTACAACCGGCGTTAATGTCGGTATCCTCCAACATCAGTTTTCAGGCTTCGCAGTGTTACGATAGCCAATGAGCCAGGGACGGAAGCACCTGCTGGATTGCCCACTATGTTTGTACAAACACAATTACGCAGTCAATACTGCCAAAAAAGTGGGGGGCGTTATGCCCCACAAACCCCGCAAACTCGCCCGGTCCATCCTTCTTTTCCGGATCGAACTCATCGCCACCGCCGTCATGATGTTCAACGCCCGGCAGAGAGTCTAGCTTGAGTGTCAGATGCAATTGATGTTTTTAATGCGGTCATCGATAAAAAGGAGCATTTTATAGATATATTCGTTTTCTGCTTTTTTCGGACTCGGAGCTGTGGGGAAAATGGTGGGAAATAAAAACGGGCGTCACTTAAACGCCCGTAACTTATTGATATTATTGGTACACCCGGCAAGATTCGAACTTGCGACCCTCTGATTCGAAGTCAGATACTCTATCCAGCTGAGCTACGGGTGCACGCAGGATTGATTTTAGATGGCGGGGGGCGGTTTTGCAAATATTGGTGTGGGATGTGTGTTTGATATGGGGAATGCGTTGACGGGGGGCGAAAGGTTGTGACGGAAGCTAGGAAGATATTCATCGGCGGCGAGTGGCGCGGGGCGGCGGAGCGGATAGAGGTGCGGTCGCCGCATAGCGGTGAGGTGATCGCGGAGGTGCATTCGGCGGATGCGGGTGAACTGGGGGATGCGGTCGGGTATGCGGAGCAGGCGGCGAAGGAGATGCGGCGGCTGGCGCGGTATCAGGTGGCGGAAGGGCTGCGGCGGATGTCGGCGGCGATAGAGGCTCGGAAGGGTGAGTTTGCGGATTCGATAGTTGCGGAGTGTGCAAAGCCGATCAGGTATGCGCGGGGCGAGGTAGAACGGGCGATAGCGACCTTTCAATGGGCGGCGGGGGAGGCCGAGCGGTTTGCGGGCGAGGTTGTGCCGGTGGATACGCAGCCGTCGGGGCGTGGTAAGACGGCGTGGACGCAGCGGGTTCCGCGGGGTGTGATCTATGGAATTACGCCGTTCAACTTTCCGCTGAACCTGGTGGCGCATAAGGTCGCGCCGGCGTTGGCTTCGGGGAACGCGATCATTATAAAGCCGAGCGATCGCACGCCGCTGACCTCACTGCTGCTGGCGGAGGTGTTTGCGGAGAGCGGCTTGCCCGCGGCGGCGCTGCAGGTGGTGCCGATGGACGTGAAGCACATTGACGCGGCATATGACGACGAGCGGATAAGGATGATCTCATTCACGGGGAGTGCGCCTGTGGGTTGGGGAATAAAGGCGAAGGCGGCGAAGAAGTTTGTGACGCTTGAGCTGGGCGGGAACGCTTCGGTCATTGTGGATGAGTCGGCGGATGTTGAGAAGTCGGTGGACAAGACGGTGGTTGGGGCGTTCGCGTATTCGGGGCAGGTGTGTATATCGGTGCAGCGAGTGTTTGTGCACGAACGGAGTTTTGATCGATGGATTGATGGGTTTGCGACACGCGCTAAGGCGTTGACGCAGGGCGACCCGGCGGAGGCTGCAACCGAGCTGGGCGTGATGATAGACGAGGACGCGGCGAAGCGTGCTGAAGCGTGGGTGTTGGAAGCCGTGGACCACGGGGCTCGGGTCGTTTGCGGCGGGGCACGCGACGGGTCGATGTTGGAGGCGACGGTGCTGACGGATACGACGCCGGAGATGAAGGTGGTTGCGGAAGAGGTTTTTGCTCCGGTGGTGGTGGTCGAACGGTTTGACACGCTGGAGCAAGCGGTCGAGTTGGCGAACCTTGGGAAATACGGCCTGCAGGCTGGCGTGTTCACTGCGGATCTTGCGGCGGCGAATTATGCGGCGGAACATTTGGAATATGGCGGCGTAATAGTTAACGACGTGCCGACGTTTCGCGTAGATAATATGCCGTACGGCGGTGTAAAGGATTCGGGCTTTGGCCGCGAAGGCGTGCGGTACGCGATGGAAGAAATGACGGAGCCGAAGTTGGTTGTAATGTCATAATGTTGACTATGAAAAATGCATTCATTTCTGCGGTTTTGTTGTCATTCTTACTATTGGGATGCAGCAGCGAGGTTGTCGAATCGTCCACGCAGGTCGACGGACTACCGATTGCTACGGCAACCCCGGTTGAAGAGGATGAAGAGATCAAACTCGCCGCTGATGTGGACAAGTTAGAACACAAGGGCTACGTCCTGAGACGGGAATTGGTGAAGAAGAAAGCAGAGGATGGGCCTGACACCGAAATCTATGACGCTGTAATTGAACGCAACGGGAAAGAATTGCTCAGGTTTGAGAGCCCGTACAATCCGTGGGGCAACGAGTTGCGTCTTGGTGTAACGGATCGACTAGCACCCGGCGGGTGGCAGTTCGTGGTCGAGTTAGAGACGTATCGACTGGGTGCACTTTGGGTTGTCAGTATCGGAGATGAGTTACGTGTGCTGTTCGATAGCGGAGATTACGGTGGATTTAGTGAGTGGATCATCTATGAAGATCTGGATGACGACGGGCTTCTAGAAGTTTCGCTTACCACAAGTTTTGAATGCGGGTTTGAGAACATCGCTAGGATCTATGTGCCAACGGCGGGTATCGACTTTGGTTTTGATCGAGGTATTGGCGAGTTGGTTCCGGTGAATCACAAGGGCATCGAAAAACTTGACCTGCGATCGCGCGAGTATTTTGATGGTTTGGCTGCGGAAGGTAAGCCGCCGGAGTTTCAAAGACTTATGAGTATTGTCGTGAGTTTCGCTCTCGTTGGCAGAGAAGAGGCGGGATGGAAGCTCTTTGATGAACACTATCCGCGTTACCTTGCTTCGCTTCCTCCGGTAAACCACAACGGTTCGGACACGTGCTGCGGAAGCGCAAGAGACTCTGTGTCTGACGCTCGCAGGCTACTCAAAACGTGTTTTGACAGCCCTCGCTTTCGAAAGCTTAGGAATGAACAGAAGCCGACCCACTGATCGGCGGACAGAGATAGAGTTATGAAGCGTATTATCGACTGCATTGTTTTTTTGATCATTCTTTCAGTTCCGATGTTGGGGCAGGTTGATGCGGGACGGGCTGGGAAGCGGGTGGCGGAGTATTTGAACCGGCTCGAGGCGGTCGGTTTCAATGGTACGGTCCTGGTTGCGATCGGGGGGCGGACGGTTGTGGCGTCGGGGTACGGCGTTCGTGATCTTGAGACGGGTGTGAAGAACACGCCGGACACGGTGTTTGGTACGGGGTCGATAACGAAGCAGTTTACGGCGGCGGCGATCCTTAAGCTTGAGACGGAAGGGAAGCTGAGCACGGACGATTTGATCACGAAATACTTTGACGGTGTGCCGGAGGGATTGGCGGCGACGACGATCCATGACCTGCTGCGGCATTCTTCGGGGCTGCCGAACGTGGTGGGGAAAGATTATGAGGCGGTAACGGATGCGGAGTTTTTGGAAAAGGTCTATGCCGCGAAGCTTCGGTTTGCACCGGGCGAGCGGTTTGGCTATTCGAACCCGGGGTATTCGCTGTTGGCGATGATCGTTGAAACGGTGTCGGGCAAAACGTACGAAGCGTACCTTTACGAGAATTTGTTGAAGCCGGCGGGGATGGAGAGCACGGGTTACACGCGGCCAAGGTTTGCGGCGGATGTGATCGCGGTCGGGTATCGGCACGACGGCACGCGTTGGGGCAGGCCGACGGACCACGCGTGGGGGGCGGATGCTCCGTTTTGGCATTTGAAAGGGAACGGCGGGGTGCTTTCGACCGTCGAAGATCTGCTGAAATGGGACGCGGCGCTGCGGGGCGCCAAGGTGCTGTCGGCGGAGGCCATCGAAAAGCTGCACAACCCAAAGCGGCGAAAGGGTGAGGACGAGAATCCGTATTATGCTTACGGATGGGATATGTTTAAGACGCCGCGTGGGACGATGATCGCGAGGCATAACGGCACCAACGGCATCTTTTTTGCGGATATGCACCGGTACCTTGATGAGAACGTCGTGATCATCCACCTGACGAACAAACGGCATCCGGCGCTTGGTTCGATCAACAACGAGATCGGCCGGCTGATCTTTGAGCCGAAGTATCAGCCGCTGATACCCACCGCAGAGACGGCGGCGAACCGCGAATTTACGACGAGCTTGATCAACCTGACAATAGAGAAGGGGCACGCAACGGCGTTAGCGGCTTATAAGAAGAGGGCGAAGGGCGTCGATCTGATCGAGCGGTTCGTCAACGACAAGGGGTTCGAGCTGATGAATGGCGGGGAAAAGGTCGCTTCGGTTGAGTTGTTAAAGCTTTCAACGTCGGTGTTCCCGCGTTCGTGGTGGGCGTGGGAAGGTTTAGGCGAGGCGTACGATAAAGCGGACGAAAAAGCTCTGGCGATAAAGAGCTTTGAACGATCGCTGGAGCTGAATACGGATAACGGGTTTGCGCGGCGGTCGGTGGCGAGGTTGAAGGGTGGGAAGTGAGTTACCCGCCTCTTCGCCGACTGCCTGCGCCGCTCGGTCGTCCCCGGTTGGTTGGGCTACGCCCTCGAACTGGTTGCGGCAGCGGAGCTGCGTCTTTATTAGGCTTAGCCATTTCGCACATCGGAGGGCGTAGCCCGGGGAGATGCGGAAGAGCGGTACCGCCCGTGGTCTTCGGAAGTTTGCGGTTTAGTGAGACATGTTAGGAGTTTGGATCGAGCTCCGGAGGAGCGGACTGTCTGTAGTCAACGGTTCAGGGAATTTTATGAGTTCCGTAGGAGCGGCCTAGGTCGCCCCTATGGGGCTTGGTGTCGTTGTTGGAGGTGTTTCTACAGACAGGTTGCTCCTAGCGGAGCGAGGAAATTCTCTCGCGATGTGATCTGGTAGCTTCGCTGCTACTCGCGCAACAATCGCGTGAAGCGGGTCGGGGATTTGTTATTTTGGGGTTTTCGGGTATGTTGGGGGGTATGAAATTAGTGAGATGCGGGGCGGTGTTGTTGGTGTTGGTGGCGGTGGGGTTCGCGCCGGGAAGGGGGCTGGCGGTTGGTAGGGCGATATCGCCCGTCCCGGTGGCTCCGGCTGCTGACGTGCGGGAGCGGTTGGCGTTGGCGGGGTTGTTGGCTGAGGTTACGGTCGACCGGGATGCGCGGGGGGTTCCTTATTTAGAGGCGGCGAATGATGCGGACCTCTATTTTGCGCAGGGTTATGTGATGGCGAGCGACCGGCTTTGGCAGATGGATCTTTACCGGCGGGTGGCTCGGGGCGAGACGGCGGAGTTGTTTGGCAAGCAGGCGTTAGAAGAGGATAAGCGATGGCGGCGGTACGGTTTTGCGGCGGTGGCGGAAGAGGGGTTAAAGCATCTTTCGCCCGAACTGATAGCGGCACTGGAGGCGTATTCGCGCGGGGTGAACGCGTATATCGCAACGCTGGATGAGAAGACGCTGCCGTTGGAGTTTCGGATACTGCAATCGAGGCCGAGGGATTGGCGGCCGGCTGATTCGCTGGTAATCGGGAAGATTTTGGCGGAGGCGTTGAGCACGACGTATCAGCAGGACCTCGTTCGGGAGTCGGTCAAGGGTATCGCCCCGGAGAAGTTGTCGGACCTATATGAGCGCGTGACGCCGTATGATGTGATCTTGTTCGGGAAGGATGCGGCGAGTACTCCCGCAAAGACGCAGAGTCGCACAGGCGGGTTTGATGCCGATATCGTTTACGCGCTGCAGAAGGATATGGCGGCGCGGGAGGCTTCGTTGTCGCGTGTGGGGTTGTTTGCGGAGGATCTGGCGGCGAGCAACAACTGGGTGATATCTGGCAAGCGGACGGCGGACGGCAGGCCGATCCTTGCGAACGATCCGCATCTGCGGCCGGGGGCTCCGGGCATTTGGTATATGGCGCATCTAAGATCGCCTTCGATGCGGGTAGCCGGGGTCACCCTTCCGGGTGTGCCGGGGGTCGTGATCGGGCACAACGGGAAGATCGCGTGGGGAGCGACGAACGTCGGGCCGGATGTGCAGGACCTTTATCTGCTGACGTTCAATGACGAGGGCAAATACAGGACGCCCGCGGGATGGGCGGAGCCGGTGATCCGGAAAGAGGAGATCAGGTATCGGGCAAATCCGCTGAACACGGCTACGCAGGTCGAGGTGGTTGACGTGATGGTCACGAACAATGGCCCGGTGATAATTGAATCGGGCGAGAAGCGATATGCGATGAGATGGACGGCGTTCGACCCGGCGAATGCGGAGTTTGAATCGTTTTTCAGGCTGAACCGCGCGGGGGATTGGGAAGAGTTCAAGACGGCGCTGAGCACGTATGGCGGTGCGATGCAGAACTTCATCTATGCGGATGAGAAGGGTAACATCGGCTGGTACGCGGCGGGGAAGATTCCGATCAGGCGAAAGGGTGAGGGCGATGTGCCGTATGACGCGGCGACGAACGAAGGTGATTGGGTGGGGGTGATCCCTTTTGAGGAACTGCCGCATCTTTATAATCCGCCGCAGGGCTTTATAATGACGGCGAACCAGCGGATAGTTGGCACCAGGTATAAGCATTCGCAGCTGCTGCGCGATTTTGCGACTCCGTGGCGAGCTCGGCGGCTGCAGGATATTTTGTCGAAGGATACGAAGGCGACGATGGATTCGACTACGGCGGCCCAGATGGATGTGCTGAACCTGCCGTTCTCGAGGTTGGCGAAGCATATTGTGTCGCGAAAGGCGGCTTCGGAAGAATCGCTTGTGGTGATGCGGGGCTGGGGCGGGCAGATGATGCCGGAGCAGTTTGCCTCGCTGCTGGTGAACGAGATAAGGAATTGTGCGGCCACGAAGATCGCGGAATCGAATGAACCCGTGCCGATGACGATGATACGGGAGAGGGTGCTGCAACGTGCGATGGATGAGAACCTGACGCGGTGGCTGCCGAAGGGGTATGAGAGCTTTGATCAAGTTTTGCGCGAGTGCGATGCGGGTACGGCAAAGGCTCTGACGGAACGTTATGGTGAGGACAAGGCTAAGTGGAACTGGGGCCGGCTTTCGGCGGCCCGGTTCCCGCATCCGCTCGCGGCGATCCCATTGATCGGAGCACAGTTTGCGACGCCAAATACACCGATCGCCGGTAGCGGGCAGACGCCAAATGTTGGTTCGAGCGTTTCGATGCGGTTCGTCGCGTCGCCGGGCAACTGGGATGCTACGCGGTTGGTGATCCCTCTGGGGCAGAGCGGCATCGCGGGGTCGGCACATTATGTTGATCAGTTTCCGATGTGGAGCAGCGGGGAGCCGGCGGTCTTTCCTTATACAAAGGAAGCAGTGAACAAGGCAGCGGTGTCGTCAATGACGATCGTCCCGGCTGCGGCGAAGGCCGCGGGGAATTAGTTCTTGCTAGGGCGTTCGCGGGCGAGGGTTGCGAGGAAATCGTCGAGGATGATTACGGCGGCTTCGCTGTCGACGCGGGCTCGGGTCTCTTCGAGTGTCGCGCCGCTTTCCCAGAGGCGGGCTTTGGCCTCATAGCTGGTGTTGCGTTCATCCTGCAGAAATACACCAATATCGAGCGAAAGCGAGAAGTTTCGGGCCAGCCGGCGGGCGTCGGCGGACATCTCGCTCTCGGTCCCGTCAGTGTTATACGGCAAACCAATAATGAGGGCTGCGGCATCCAATTCGGCGACGATGCCTTTCACCTTTTTCAGCAGATCTTTCCATGATCTACGCTCGATGCGATCAAGCGGACGCGCGACCGTTTGCGTCTCGTCGGTCACGGCGACGCCGATGCGTTTAGTGCCCAGATCGAGCGCGATGATTCGGCCGCGTGCAGGAACATCTGCGAGAAGCGGCGGATTAGGTGTATGTTTTTCTTGCACCGTCGGAGGCGATGTCGGATAATTAGTCATTCGTTTGCCGCGTAAACCTTTGCGGTGAGCGGTGCGTAGTAATAGTTAGCTTTTTATCATACGAGGTTCTTTATGTCATTTCGCGGAAAAATGTGGACACTGCTGGTTTCGGCCGTTATCGCCGGATATGTGCTGGTTGGCGGGCTGCCGTTCGTTGGCTCGATGCTGGCCACGCAGGCGCAGCAGCCGATAAACGATGCAGGTGCACAGATCCGTATATTTGAGTCGGTGCTGCAGCATATACAAAATGATTATGTTGACGTGCCCGATCTGGAGAAGGTTCGCAACGGTGCCCTGCGTGGGCTTGTTGGCGGGCTCGATCCTTACTCGTCGTATCTGACGCCGGAGCAGGTTAAGTCGTACCGTTCGAACGGTTCGAACCCCGGCGTTGGCATCGGAGCGGAGTTTTCGTCGGTCTCGCAGTACCTTTACGTGATCTCGGTGGTGAAGGGCTCTAACGCTGAAGCGGCAGGCTTGAAGGCCGGCGACGTCATTGAGTACATCGAAAGCAGAGCGACGCGCGACATCTCGCTTTATGACGCGAAGCAGATGATTATGGGCGAGCCCGGAACTGTGGTGAACCTGCGGGTGCTGCGTTCGGGTGAAAGGCCGCAGTTGTTGAAGGTGACGCGTGGTGCTTACAAGACGCCGCAGGCGGAATCGAGTTTTGCGGCGGGGAAGATCGGTGTGATCAAGGTGCACAGCCTTGAGGCCGGCGAAGCGGCAGACATTCGCGGACAGGTACAGAAGCTGACGTCGCAGGGCGTAGAGAAGATCGTGCTTGACCTTCGCGGTGTGGCAACGGGTACGCTGGAAGAGGGTGTGGCGGTTGCGAATTTGTTTATCAAAGACGGTGAGCTTGCGAAGGTGATCGGGCGTAACAATCAGGTTACGCGGACGTTTGCGGCTGAGCCGGGTAAGGCGGTTTTTGCGGGTGATACGGCGGTGCTTATCGACCTCGGGACAGCCGGAGCCGCTGAAGTCGTTGCGGCGGCATTTCTAGAACGAAAGCGAGGCGAGGTTATAGGCGAACGAAGTTTTGGTGCGGGGACGCAGCAAGAGTTCTTTCCGCTGAACAGAGGCGACGGGCTGTTGTTGACGACGACGAAGTGGGCATCGGCATCGGGCACGCCGTTCCTTGGCGATAGCCGTGAGACGATGGGCGTGAAGCCGTCAATCGAGGTCAAACGGCCGGACACGCCGGCACCTGTTGAGGTCGAAGAGATGATCGAACAGCAGGACGAAGAGAATCAGAACCCGCAGCCTGCGGCTACGCCTGCACCGAAGCCGGAGCCTGCAAAGCCTGCGGCTGAGGACATACAGCTCAAAAAGGCATTGGAAGTGCTGCAGGGGAACGCCTAAAGCGTTGTCGGGTAGCGAAAGCATTGGAAAGGCCGGATGTGGAGTCCGGCCTTTTCCGTTGTTGTTGACATTGAAGACTGCTAAAATCATACACCGATGACACAACCCGAAACGATTGTACGGCCGCTGGTTGAAACCGATCTGAATGAGTGGTTTCGTCTAAGGAACAAGCTCTGGGACGAGACGCCTGAGGACGACCACAAGACGGAGATGCTCGACATAATTGAGCACTCTGATTCGCAAGCTGTGTTTGTCGCCGAAGACGCCGGTAGCGGGAAGCTGGTGGGGTTTGTGGAGGTCAGCATTCGGCCGTTCGTGGAAGATTGTGAGACAGATAACGTGGGTTATCTTGAGGGCTGGTATGTTGATGAATGTGCTCGGCGGCGTGGGATTGGGAGCGGGCTAGTCGCGATCGCGGAGGATTGGGCACGCGAACACGGATGCACTGAGATGGCGTCGGACGCGGAGATAGGAAACGAAACGAGCCTTTCTGCACATCTAAAAAGCGGTTACGAAGAAACATCTCGGTTGGTCCATTTACGAAAGGAATTATAAAGATGCGGGTTGGTAAGCTTTTTTCGCCAACGTGGAACCATACGCTGTTGCGGCAGGCACTGTTTGTCATGCTTGTTGCCGCAGGTGCGGGGGCCGCATCTGCGCAGTCGACGCTGCAGGAGTTTCCGACGCCGGTCGAGGCGAATCTGATCGAGGGCACCATAGAGGCGCGGGTGATCGGTGATTCGCGTTTGACGAGCTACTACTACGTTTTCGACGCGACGCAGGGTGATATGTTCGTCAATGTGGTGACGGAGAATTTTGCGGGTGACATCGACCTGTTTTTCCTGAACGGGCTGCGGCCGATATCGAAGATCGTTTTGTATGCTGATGCACCGGTGAATGAGACGGGGCGTGCGGTTTATTTCAGGCGGACGGAGCGGTTGCTGCTGCGGGTTCAGGGGCGGACGCCGAATGATGATCCGGCAAAGTTTACGATCAAGTTCGCGGGTTCGTTCGCGGCGGTGAACGCGGAAGACTTTCCAGAGGCGCCAGAACTCCCGACGGTGAGGCTGCGTCAGACGGATGCACAGGCCGCGACCTCGGCGGGTACGCTCATACCGAAACCGACTCCCAATCCGGAAGAGGTCCGGGCTGCGGAGCTTGCGGCGGAACGGGAAGCCGAGGCGGAGCGGGAACGCACCGAAGCTGAGCGGGTTGCGGCTGAGCGCGTGGAAGCCGAACGGATCGAATCTGAGCGTGAAGTCGAACGCCGGGCAGCAATAGAAAAGGAGCGGGAAGAAGAGGCCGAAAGGGCACGTCGGGTGCCTGAGGTCGTAATCACCCAGCGCGCGACTCTGCCGCCTGTGGTGGAGCCGGTCAAGCCTGAGCCTGCGGCCGATCCGGAAGTAGCGGCTGTCGAAGCGCCGGACGAACCGGTGACGCCGGAACCGCCGACGACGCGCAGGCGTGCGATCGAAGCGTCTGGCGCGGATCCGGCTGCGAGTCTGTCTCTAGTGGTGGTCTTTAGGAATGGTGGAGTGATACGCAGGCCGATGCCGGAGGTGTCGCGGTTTCTGGTGGATCGCGGCGTGCTGACGATAATTTCACAGGACGGAAAGACGGGCCGCTATCCGATGGCCGAGGTTCTAAAGGTAACTATCGAATAGTTATTGCTTCGCCGCGATGTGCTGACGCAGGCGACCGACCAATTCGCTTGCGGGATTGACCGCGATCAGGCGTTCGAGTGCCTCATTTGCCTTATCTGCCTCGCCTTTTCGGTGATAGGTGATGCCGAGATAGTAGAGCGAAGGTTCATGACCCGTGTCTTTTTCGAGTACCTTATTGAATTCCGCTATGGCTCGATCGAAATCGGGCTCTTGCCTTTCGACGAAGGTGGTGCCGAGGTCGGTACGTGCGTTCAGATCGTCGGGCGTTTCTGCTAAGACTCTTTCATAATGGCTTGCCGCCATGTCCCACTGTCCGCTGTCAAAATATGCGTTCGCGATAACGAGGTTGGCGCGATTGTCATCCGGGTTGAGGGATATCCCGCGTTTGTAGAACTCGATCGCGCGGTCAAAGCGGCCGATCTGCGCGTACAGGTCTCCCGTGCGCATCTGCGCGGCGAAGTTTTCGGGTTCACGTTCGGCTCGTTCTAGGACTTCGGCGATGTCGGGCATCATGCCGCCGGGCTGAACAGCTTGACCACCTACGATGCCGGGAAGGGTTGCGGGATCGCCTGCCAGCGCCGGGTTGGCGATAGCGTAATCGCGATTAAGCGAATTCGCACCGAAGAAGCCGATCAGCAATCCGACCACGAGACAAACAGCACCGATGAGAAGTGTCTTTGGCATCATTCAGTGTTACGCGTAACTGTGTAATCCCGGAAGCAGATAGCTCACGCCGAGATAGGTAAATATCACCAATAGGAAGCCCACAATGGCGAAATACGCCGAGCTGCGACCACGCCATCCTTTAGAAATGCGGGTGTGCAGGAAACCTGCGTATGTCAGCCAGGCGATGAGCGCACCGGTTTCTTTTGAGTCGAAGGCCCACGGGCGGCCCCAGGATTCATTTGCCCAGATCGCCCCGGTTATCAAAAGCATAGCGAGACCCGCGAAGGCGAGACACGCCGTTTTGTACATCAGGTTGTCGAGGGCATCGAGAGTTGGGAGACGCTCGCGGAGCTTCTCCGTTCGAAATGCGAAAAGAAGGATAAAGAAGGTGCCAGCGAGTGCCGTGATAAGACCGGAAAGCTCCACCGGATTGGCGTTCATCGAGGCATACAACCGCGTGCCGTTCGCCTGCAGATATGAGCGCGACAGCTGTTCGAGTTGGATCGGCGTTAAGGCAGCGTACTCGCGAGCGGACAGGTTTTGACGCTCGGCAATTGCTCGGCCTGAGATCACGTATTGGACAGGGTTCGCGGCAAGCTGCTGTTCCAATTTCGGAAGCGGCTCGCCGATGTTTCGAACACCTGAGACGAGGATCGCAAGTGAGATGATCTGGGCTACGAATGCCACCTTGAGGACACCGTGGCCGACCTTTCGTGCCATCTCATTCTTGTTCGACAGATAGATCGCGAATGCGACGACGACGATGAGCAGGAGGATGCCGGTGACGGCTAGAGCCTCGCCGACGTATGGCAGATCGAGCCGGTAAGGAGCCGAAAACGGCTTTCCGCCGGACGGGTTTTGGAGCAAGATGCCGGCACGATAGGTGAACTCGGAAAATACGGAGAACTTGCTGACAGCGGCGATGACACCGATCCCGAAGATGCTTGACCAGATCGCCATTGCTTCGACCTTCGCTTTATCTTTGAGCAGATAGATGACCGCGATGGCAAAACAGACCATTGCGACGCCGTAGCTTAGGGCTGCTACGCCGACGTGTATCGGGCGCCAGTAGGAATCGAGCACGGGCGGCAGGTCGATGAACTCGGAGCCGATGAAGCGCGCGAGCGTCAATATGAGCGCGGCCAGCGGAAGTGTGAACGCTGCGAGGATCTGGAAGCCTTTTTTGCGAGCAAGCAGGAGCGTGGCGATGCCTGCCCCAAATGCGAAAAGGAGGCTGAAGTCATAGAGGTTTGCGAGCGGTATGTAACGCCAGATCCAGGGCGTTTCCATACTGCCGCCGTCGCGAAGCAGCGCGATCTCGCGTTCATAGCCGGCGACCCACCGGACGAGCCATGCGGAGAGATTGAAGAATACCCCGATGGTTGCGCCCCAAAGGCCGAGCTTTCGCGCCATTTCCGAGGGTGCGTAAAGATTGGTGATCTGGAAAAGGCTTGCGAGAATGTAGCAGGCGAGCGCGATCATCATCAGCGCGGTGTCGGTCATGAAGCCGTC
Source organism: Pyrinomonadaceae bacterium (assembly GCA_041751195.1). Classification (GTDB taxonomy): domain Bacteria; phylum Acidobacteriota; class Blastocatellia; order Pyrinomonadales; family Pyrinomonadaceae; genus OLB17. Next base: position 20,574 of record JBGSXX010000007.1, read on the forward strand.
GCCCATCTGCAGCTTGCCTCCGAGCATTACAAATGCTCCGAGGGTGGCGATCACCGCAGGGATGTAGCCTTTCCAAGGGGAATGAATTTCAGCGTCGTAAATCTCTCGTGCCATAACATCTCACTTGGAACCCCGAGCGGGCGTTCCGATCAATTACGTCTCGTTTTCATCGGAGACCTCGCGGCCTTCGACGTTTGCGACCATCCTTTTGAACTTGTCTGAAAATCCGAGCTGGTTGCGGTTAGCGTGGCCGCCCATGGTGATCTCATACCTGCCGTCGGGCCCTTGCTCGACGACGGCCCACGCCCGCCGGTGTGAAAAGAAGAAAACGAATGCAAGTGCACCCATCAAGCCAAATCCGCCGAAGTACCATGCGATGAACGCACCGTTGTAAGGGTCGTATTTAATGGATAGAACGTGGGCGAACGGGGCTTTTTCAAAAGCGTCCATTCGCCAGCGATAGCCAGCCTTTGCGTTGCCAACCGGCAGGCCGTCAGCGACGGTCCCGGTGAAGGCGAATACGCGTTCGCGTTCGCCTCCGGGAGGCGTGACGCCGAGCACTGCGACGGGGTTATTGTAATCGCCGGTACGCGTGTCGGGATTACCTTGGGCGTTAAATGCGAAATCCGGGAGGAACTCTTCGTATTCAACAATCGTGCCGTCCGCGAGGGTATGGGTACCGAGCCGGGGGAGTTCGAATGGGATCGACTCGCCGCCGTCTTCTGGGACTGCACGCAGGGTCATGGACCGTGCGCTGCCCATCGGGATGGTTTGGGCCTGGAAGAACCGATAGCCACGGTAATTGAACGGTTTGTTCATGCTGATGTCAGCGAGGACTGATCCGTATTCAGGGTCATCGACACGCATCTGGGTGCGCCAGTCGAGTGTGTTCGTGACATCGATGCTACGGCGCTGGTCGATCAGACGCTGCTCGATGTCGGTGCAGGTCATCGTGAAAGGGAGTTGGACGTCGAACTTTTCCTTGCGGTCGAGATCGAACTGGATCATTTGGATCTTGTCGGTCGCGTCGCCGGGGATCATGCGGACGTCGGCATCGAAGCCCGTCTGGTTAGCTACGAAGTGCCCGAGGAACAGCGTGAGCAGCGAGACGTGGACGATGTATGCTCCGATGCGATTCCATTTGCCGCGTTGGCCGAACACTGTCACTTGGCGGACCGTTTCGATCTTTGAAAAGTCTTTTTGGCCAGCGGCATCGACGCCATAGGTGCGCATCTCGGTCTCGCTGACGGTCGGTTTCATCCCGTTGGCGGCAAACGCCCGCTTTACCTTGTCAGCGGCTTCGTCATGCGAATCTGCATAGATATGAACGACGGCATTATCCTTCTGGGCTTTTAACCAATCTTTAGTCGCTGTCTTCTTGGGATTGCGGATATACGCCCATGCAGCGGGAAAATGATCCATCGAGGCAAGCACGATGTTCAGCGAGAGTATGAGAAGAAGAACGTTGTAGTACCAGCTGTTGTAAATGTCGAAGAACCCGAGTGCCGAATATACGGTGCGTTCGGCAGGCGTCAGCGAAGCGTAATAGGCATCAAATCCGTTAACGTTCTGCTGAATGATGAGCATTCCGATCATCGAAAGGACGACGAGCAGAATGAGCATTCCGACACCAAATCTAACCGAACTAAGGAATTTTACGACCCTTTCGGAATAATGCTTGAGGCCTGCAGGTTCGACCCTGCCGGATCTGATTGTTTCTTGTGCTGCGGACATTGGTACTACTGTATTCAGATAATATCTCAGCGATATCGGAATGTCATCCCGTAAAAGATTAGCCTGACTGTCGATGTTGATGAGCGAAACGCAGAGGGTCGGGCTTTGAATTCGCCCTTCATAAACTATATTCTTGTAAGTTCGTACCTCTCTTGATCTCGAAGACCTTAGACCATGATGGAAACGGCTGTCGCAAATTTGAACGAAGAACGAACCCTCGGGTTGCGTGAAAAGCTCGCTGCGTATGTGGAGCTCACCAAGCCTCGGATAGCGTTCATGCTGCTGCTTACGTCGGCGGCGGGGTTCTATCTTGGCAGCTGGGCGCCGTTCGACTGGATGCTGTTTGCGAACGCGATGATCGGCATCGCTTTGCTTGCATTTGGCGTGGCGACGCTGAACCAGTGGTTGGAGCGGCGGACAGATGTTCTGATGGAGCGCACGGCCGAACGGCCGATACCGACTGGTCGTGTGAGTGCTAACGAGGCCTTGGTGTTCGGGTTTGCTCAGGTCGCGGTGTCGGTGACGTATCTCTTTGTACTGGTGAATGCGCTCACGGCGGGGCTGGCGATCGTGGTTTTCATCGGTTATGTGCTGGTTTACACGCCGCTGAAGACGCGGACATCGGCGTCGACAGCGATCGGCGCGGTACCCGGTGCGATCCCTCCGCTTATTGGCTATACAGCTGCGGCAAACGAGGTGACGCTGGGGGCGTGGTCGCTTTTCGTGATCTTATTCTTATGGCAGTTCCCGCATTTTCTGGCGATCGCGTGGATGTATAAAGAGGATTATGAGAAGGCTGGGATCTGGATGCTGCCGGTGGTGGATAAGGACGGAAGGCTGACGGCGAGGCAGATCGTGACATTTGCATTTATGCTGGTGCCGGCGAGCCTTGCCCCGTACTTTTTTGGAATGGCGGGGGTCGTTTTCCTCGCAGGGGCAGCGGTTTTGAGTGTTTGGTTCCTGGCGGAAAGCATCGCTATGGCACGGGCTAGGACCAAGGAGAGCGCGCGGCGCCTGATGCTGGTTTCGGTGATCTATCTGCCGCTTCTATTCGGTTTGATGGTGCTGGGGTATTGAGATGAAAACCGGCTCAATTGACCCGACCATCGAGAGGGAACCGGTCGTTCGCGGTAAGAAGCACTCGCTTATTTCGGGCGGCAGCGGGGGAAACGGGCCTAGCGGCGGCGGCGGCGGCGGCGATAAGGACGATTATCAGAACCGAAACGATTTTGCCGACGAGTCTGAAGAGCAGCCGGGCGGTATACCGGACAAATCGAAGGTAGTCACCTGGTTTCTGCTGCTGGTCGTGATGATGACGTTCGGCGGGCTGATCGGCGCGTATATTGTCATTTCGACTAACAATGTCTTGGAATGGAGGCCGTTTGAGCTGCCGCTGGCTGTGTATGTCAGTACTGCGATCATTTTCATTAGTAGCTATACGTATCACCGGGGAAAGCAGGCGCTGTTTGCCGGTAAGCAAGAGTCGGCACGAAAGTGGTTTGTGTGGACGACGGTGTGGGGCGGGATCTTTATTTCGTCGCAACTTGTCGTTTGGTTGTCGCTTGTGCGGGCGGGGGCCTACATCGCCGGGAACCCTTACACCGGGTTCTTTTATACATTGACGGCGGTGCACGCGGCACACGTGTTGGGGGGAATTGTTGCCCTCGGCGTGGTGCTGTTGCGGGGTTGGTACCCGACCGCGAACGAGGACGAGCTTCAATACCGCCGCGATCTGACACGGTCGATTGGGTGGTACTGGCACTTCATGGGACTGCTTTGGGTCGTGCTTTTCGTGCTGCTTGGTTTTTGGAAATAGAGCGGTTATTGTTCACTGCCGATGGACCTTCTTCACATCTTTCCTCATCTGAACGCCGCGCTCAACGCAACTGCGTGTGTATTTCTGATCGCGGGGTTCTACTTCATAATGCGAGGGCGTATAGAGCGGCATCGGGCGTGTATGCTTACGGCATCGGCGGTCTCAGCCATATTTCTGGCGTCGTATCTGGCGCATCATGCGTTGCGATCTTACTATTTTGGCATCGGACCGACGCGGTTCACCCATACAGGGCTGATCAGGCCGGTTTATTTCACTATCCTTGCTTCGCACACGATATTGGCGGCGGCGGTGGCACCGTTCATTTTGCTGACGCTGTACCGCGGGCTCAAGGAGCAGTTCGACAAACACCGGCGTATTGCAAGGCTTGTCTATCCGATCTGGCTCTACGTGTCGATCACGGGCGTTGTTGTTTATCTGATCTTGTACCAACTTTACCCTCCGTCGGCGGCCAACTAAGTTTCCCAGACCCCGATCGAAAATTCCTTGAAAGGGGGCAACTCCTGTGCTAAAATCGGAACGTTGAAAAGCTGATCACCGAGGGCGAGTTCAGCAATGGCTGGCCGCGGGGGAACCATAGTAAGGCGCTGCAGGCGTCAGACAGGGGCGAAGCGTCGTCGGATAAGACGCAGGGATAATCTTTCGTTCCTAGCCCGTCAGCTAACCTCGTAGGTGTCGCAAAGAAGTTACTGCATTGAATCCGAGCTAAGTCGCGATATTGTGTGTGCTTCGCGCTCAAATTTTCAACAAAATAGCAGACATCCGGTCTTCTCAAAGAGAGAATCCCGTCGTCCGGCAAGGGGCGGCGGGATTTTTTGTATAAGCGGACGTTGTGTATATTGAGTCTCTCCGCAAGTTTTGTTATCATTAAATTTCGCTATCCTCTTTTTTTCCCCTTCATCAGAGGTTCAGCACACTGTTTTTACCCGTGAGCATTACATAACCGTACGAGAACGCCCTCTTGGAGAACCGGTATTATGCGCTTAGTAGTGAATATAGACAGTGCCGAACTTTATCGGCTATATACAGAAGAAAGGATCACCCAGCAGGAGATCGGCCGGCGTTATGGTATAACGCGTCAGGCCGTGTCTTATCGGCTGCGACTCTATCGCGAACAGCTTCAGGCTGGAAAGGTGCCCTTTCACCGCAACACTCCCGCGGAGATGGAGCTGATCAAAAAACGCTTCCGCAAGGGTGCGACTCTCGATGAGCTTGGCAAGGAGCTTGGGCTGACGCCGCAAGCGATCCGATACAGGCTTCAGGTATCAGGCGTACTTCCGCCGCGCAAGCCTCGGCAGAAGGCTGAGTCGCCAAGCGAAACTCGTCGTCGACGCGGATCGCGAAACTCGGCGAACCGCTGACCCGCACCTGCTAAACGTCCCTCACATTCATAAAAATTGTGGACATATCTCCCTAAAGCCATTATCTTTGGCATAGGGGCGTGTCCGCGCTTCGCACACATTATGAAAGATGAGGATCTAACGATAAGAATATCCGACGATGATATCGATTGCACGGCTGAAGTTGTGCGCACTTATCACATGGATGAAAACGGCATGGTCTATTGCCAAGAGAACATCGAAGATGCGATCAGAAAATACCTCGAGTTGCGGGTGGATCGAATAGTCGAGGACCTTGATGACGTTTTGACCACGCCTAATTTGGCCGAGTTTCGCGAGTTCAACCGGATACTTGCAGAGGAAACGGCGACGGCACCCGCGGCCGCTGAGGCGGAGCAGGCAGCGGTCGGTGTGGCGGCTGCGGCGTCATCGCCGGCGACGAATGTATTTAGCGGACGGCGGACGTATTCGCCGGAGCGTTTGGGTGCGATGATCAGGTATTTTGCGGCGCATGGAAAGGATGTGTTCCGCACGAAGCTCAACAAGCTTTTGTTTTACGCGGATCTGCGGTTCTATGCTCGCAACGGGATCGGCATCTCGGGTGCTACATACGTTAACCTTCCCTACGGGCCCGTGGCGGACGGGGTGACGCGGGTTGTTGATGAGCTTATCGCGGCTGGCGATGTTGAGTTTGTTGAGGTGAAGGACGGTGCGGGGCGCTTTGTTGCGGATCCGGATGCGGCAGATTTCAACGAGCTGAGCGAAGAGGAGCGGCGAGAGCTTGATGCGGTGCTGGAACGTTACGGAGATCTATCAACGAGCGAGATAGTTGACCTGTCGCATGAAGAGATGGCGTACAAATATACGCGGCCGGGTGAGCCGATCGCGTATGAATATGGAAAGTTTCTAAAGAAGTAACGAGCAGAATCAACCTTAAGTGAAACCGCCGCGGCCGTTGCGGCTGTTTTTTGCGTTCAGCGGGATCCGCGGGCCATCTTCACTTCCTTTAATCCGATCTTCTGATTTGGGTCGAGCGTGATCGCGGTGGGCGCGGCGTCTGCGGGGATGCGGAACGTTTCTGTGCGCTTGGTGATCTCGATCTTTTCGATACGGGTCACGTCGCCGGATTGAATCGCGACTTCCATCGGAAGGCGGAACGCGGCGGGCGTGAGGCGGTCGGACCGCTGCGTTTGGTTCACGGTGATCTCTATCGCCTTTGCCGAGGTGTTGTAACGGTGGCTAACAGTGAGGACGGGGTGGCCCGTGCCGTAAACCCACTGGTCAAAGAACCACTGCAGGTCCTGGCCGGAGGAATCTTTTATCGCCTTGATGAGGTCGGTGGTCTCGACAACGTCGAAGCGATGGCGTGTAAGGTAAAGGTTCATCGCCTTCCAGAATGCCTCTTCGCCGATCTGCTCGCGGAGCTGGTGAATAACGACGCCGCCTTTGCTGTAGGTGATAGCGGGGCGGTCGAACAATTTATCGATGTCGCCGGCGGTCTCGTTGAACAAGCCGAATTGACGCCGGTTCGTTGCATGATCGGCGAGGTACGTCTCCACATCGTTGTTGATCTTTCGCAGGTAGTCTTCGCGGCTGTTGAGACGCTCGCGGATGGCGGCCTCGAGGAACGTCGCGAAGCCTTCGTTCAACCAAAGTTCGGCCCAGTTCTTCATCGTCACGTTGTTGCCGAACCATGAGTGCGCGATCTCATGTGCGACCAGGTCCTCGACGTTCCCGCGCAGAAAATCGATGTTGGCGAAGAAGATCTCGCTGTCGGCCATCGTCGTTGCAGTGATATTCTCCATCCCGCCGAACTGGAAGTTCGCAACGATGGTCTGATCGTATTTGTTAAAGGGGTAATCGACCGCCGTGAGCTTTTCCATCACCTCGAGCATATGCTTTGACTTGCCGTATGCGCGTGGGGCGACGAACTCTGTGCCGGGATACATATAGTAACCGAGCGGGATGTCGCGATATTTGTCCTCGAGCTTCACGTATTCACCGACCACGAACGACACGAGATAGGTCGGGTGCGGGATGTCCATCCGGTAATGCCAGGTGGCGGTGCCGTCGGCCTCGTTCTCTTTCTTTGAGACGAGGTGGCCGTTGCCGATGACGGTCATCTTGGCGGGCACGGTTATTATCTGCTCGGTCGTGGCTTTGTCGGAGGGGAAGTCGAACGCCGGGAACCAGTGATGCGCTTCCTCGGGTTCGCCCTGTGTCCAGATCTGATCGGAGTGAAACTTGCGGCCGTCCTCTGTGCGCGAGTTAACGAAGTAGACGCCTTTCTTCGGCTGTGCGGAATACTTGAAACGGAGGGCGATGACGTCGTCGGGGCCGTAGGCGCGGTCGAGCGTGACGATGACCTTTGATCCGGCGGTGCGAAACTTGAGCGGTGCGTCGCTGCCGTCGAGCGTAATGCTGGTGAACTTAAGCGCGGCGGCGTCTAGTTCGGCCTCGCGAAAGTTCGCGGCGAGCGGCTTAAGCCTAACGGTCGTGTCGCCGAAGACGGTACGCTTTGCGTGATCAAAGCTGACACGCAGTACGTAGTGTTGCACGTCGTAAGTGCGGGCGCGATTCATGTCGGGCCGCTGCGCGACCAGCACCGACGTGAACGAAGCAATAACGAAAAGGATGACGGGCAGTGAACGTATCTTCATAATGTGTAGACGAACTCGGCTATTATTTCACAGATGGGGTAAACCCGTTACGGTTAGGGGATAAGATGCGATAAACGTATGGCGAAGTGCCTCCAAACCGCGAGCCTTGCTCCGCGTGCCTCGACACTTGCCGCGGCAAGGCATAAACTAAACCTATGAACAGGCCGCCGCCATATTTTCCGCAGAATCAGCTTTCGCCGCCGGACGAGAACCGTTTTCGTAAATTCAAATTGATACTCGCGGCCCTTTCGGTCTTGCTCGTACTGGTGCTCGGCGCTATCGGGTACGGCATCTATTATCTCGTTACCGCCTTACTTTAATTTCAATCCAAACACAACAATGCGGAAAAGCTGAGCTTTTCCGCAAGGGTGGCAGCCTAGCTGCTAGAGATAAACAACAACAATCCTACCGATTAGTGGTCGGGTTTGAACCTGCGCCGTTTGCTCGGGCACGGGCGCCTTCTATCGCTAGCTGGCGGGCTTGGGGCAACAGTTCGATGGCCTTTTTGAGCTGATTGTTCTGTTCGTTATACACCTGGAACGACGACGTTGTACCAAAGGCGGCGGTCACAAGCTCTGCACGCAGCGAGCGTTCAATGAACTCACGCTCGGCGTCGAGCTGTGCGTCGGTGTACTTGTAATTCTTGACGGCGTATTTCTTATAAGCCTTGTAGAGATCTTCCGTAATAGGGAAGTCGCCCGCCGTAATGTCGTAGTTGAACTTGATCGGCCGGTCAACCTTTAGCGTCTCAAACCCGGGGGCTTTGCCGTAAGCGACGTCCATGGCGAACGCAAAGATCGAATTGTTCATCCGCTGCTGATATCGAGCACGTTCGATGGGGATCATGTCCGGCTTGACCTCAACGTCGGGGTCAATGCCGCCGCCGCTGTAAACCGGTCGGCCAGCGTCCGTTCGCATCTCTTCGCCACGCGGCTGCGGGTTTTCTTCGTCCTCGCGGCCAACGCCGCCGCCGGTGTAATAGTTATAAAGATTGCCGTCCGAGTAATCACGCTGGATCAGACGGCCCGAAGGCGTTTCGTATTTGGCGACCGTCAGCAGCAGCATCGAACCATATTCCAACTGGAAGGGGCTTTGCACCAACCCTTTGCCGAACGTCGTCTCGCCGACGATCAACGCACGGTCATGATCTTGCAGCGCACCCGCGACGATCTCAGACGCCGACGCTGACTGGTTGTTGACCAGCACAACTACGGGCATCGTTTCCGGATTCCGGTTCTGGGCCGCGAAAGGCTGCGTTGCGCCTGCGATCCGTCCCTTTTGCGTAAATATATTCTGTCCTGATTGCAGGAACGTGTCGGCGACGCGGTACGCCTGGCTGACGAGTCCGCCGCCGTTACCCTTAAGGTCAAGCACGAGCTGGGTCATCCCTTTCGCCTTGAGGTTCTTCATCGCCTCTGTAAATTCGGCGAACGTTGTTTGATTAAAGCCGCCGGTCATGGCGATGTAACCGACGCCCGGGCGGAGCATATACGCTTCTTGAACCGAAGGCTGTGCCACCGCATCGCGGACGATCTCAACATTGCGGCGTTCGCCCGTTCCGTGGCGTTCGACGACAAGCTTTGCCGGCGTGCCGCGGGGCCCGCGGAGCAGGTCACGCACCTCAGGAAAAGATTTGCCGACAACCGAAGTGCCGTTAACCTCTACGATCTTGTCGCCGTAGCGGAGCCCTGCGCGGTGGGCGGGGGCACCGTCGAAGGTGGCCCTTATATATGTAGCGAGAACCTTGCCGTCAGCGTCGCTGAGGTCGCCAATGGTTGCGCCGATGCCGAAATAACGCGAGGCCTGGCTGGTGCGAAACTCCTCAAACTCTTTGGCATCGAAGTAGTTCGAATGCGGGTCAAGCGCGTTGAGCATCCCCTCGATCGACGTCTTGACAACCTTGTTGTAATCGATCTTGCCGACGGCCGCATTGCTTTCTATAACAGAAAGCGCCTCGGCGACGTCATTTGAGATGTCTTCGAGCTTAACAGCCTTGGCCGGGGCCGAAGCCGTTGCCGGTGCCGCCGCGCCGTTGTTGCGTGCAACGCCGGTGGTTTGTGCCGACAGCGTGCCGGCGAAGATGAATGTAAAAAGAAGCGAGCTTATAAGTGCGGAACGAATTTTCACTACTCAAGGTCTCCTTGCTAAAAAACTGCGGGAACGCCGAAAGACTAGGCAATAAGATAACACCCTTAAGACGAAAATGCGACGGAAATAGTTGCACTATGTGCAGATAGCTAATGGCCGCCCGCCGGTGAACTCTGTTGCGGTAAAAAAGTCATACAGTGTAAGATAGCCGGCATGGACGAGCAGTATTATGACCGGGTGCCGCGGCTTGAGATCAACTACTATTGCAACGGCAAGGTGGTAGGCACGACCCAGAGCACGGTTTATCCGCATTACCACGAGGGCGACACCATCGAGCTTAACCTGATGCCGACCGAACGCGACCTGCGTCGTGCCCCGCTCAAAATAAAGCGCACCTTTTTTATAATCGACCGCGTCAACCACGTTATAAAAGAGACCGGGCTGCCCTCGCGTACGGTAACGCTCGGGTTGGATGTAATACTGCTCGAACCCGACCCTCTGTCAGATTCCGACACCCGCACCATCAACCAGATCGCCGCGGACACAATTAAAAAGCGCCGCAAAAATCTCTGATACAGTTACGCAGTCCAGTACTTCCAGAAATGCGGGGTGTTATGCCCGACATAACCCGCAGCCTCGCCCGGCCCATCCTTCTTTTCCTAAAAGTCCTGATCGCAGCGCGTCATGGCCTTCAACGCCTGGCACCGAATCTGACTGCACGTGGGAGACGATCCGCCGCGTTTCTGAGAAGAGACCGAGGATCCGGCTCTGTCTCTTTTTTGTCTAATTTTCGCCATACCACCCGCCGGCCGGCTTTACACATTTATCAGAAAGCAACAGATTTCCCAGGGAAGTCGATAGATTTCTCACGGAAGTCGACAGGATTCTGGCGGAAAACAACGCACTTTTCACAGAAGACAACGCATTTCTTACGGACGGCAGTTCATTTCTTATGAAAATCAACGCACTTCTTACAGAAATCAATTCACTTCTTACAGAAAACAGTTCATTTCTGAGAGAAGTGAATACATTTCTCGCAGGTTTGTCATGTTTTCCGCAGGGTCGCGTTATGGTTCCGTGGGGCAAGTCGTGTGTTTGCAACAAGTTAACGAGTTTATGCAAATAAAGGTGAAATATCCCAAAAAAAGTGGTCTCCATCCATCAATATTCGGCTTGCAAGCCCCTTCCGCCCCCGATTGTACTTACCGGTAGCTGTAGACCTAAAATTAACGCTTGGCAATGAGAGTCGAAAGTCTAGGTTTTTCAATGGCAATTGACGCGGCGCTCCTTCTCTGTTACGCTCTCGTTTCGCTCCCCTTCTGGGTGAGCGAAATGGCGCGGTGTGGGAACGTGCCATAGGCGGGGAGTCGTGGAGGCTCCCCGCCGCTTTTTCGAAGGAGACAGGGTGAATGCTCTGTCTCTTTTTGCGTTGGCGCATGCAAACGGCAATAGAACGCCGCAGGTTCCATGGTGAGGTCCCTGCGGCGTTTACCAAGTGGGGTCTTTGCGTGCGGGGAACTGTGGGTGTGCGCGAGTCTGTTGACCTCGCCCGGTGACGGGCTGTAAAAATAAAAACGGAGGTGGTATTGCTACCAACCTCCTAACCACCCTTTGTTCGTTCGTGTAGGCGTTATCTTCGAAACTGTGCTTTTGATGCCCCCCCAGGTATCGAAAAGTGTCGAAGAGCCGCTCAAGCGTCTGGAGTCTCTGTACACTTAAGAGCTTATCGAATCTCGAGCGTCTCGTCTGTTCCTTGTCGCACCGCTGGCAAAGTTTATTTTTAGGGCCAGTCTACGGGCCGCGCGTCGCGATATGCTCAGTGAGCTGCGACTTGTCGCGTAATGTGGGCGGCCGGCGGGGCGTGATTTGGTTGTGTGCGTTGGAGCACAGATGGGGAATTAGTGCGGTCTTTCAACCCGTTCGGCGGATTTAATGAAGGGGACCAATAATGGGCGGTGCCGGTCCGTCCCTACAGGGACGGGATCGTTTTTGTGCAGGTTACCCAGGGTTCCGCAAAGCCTTCACCCTGGGCTAGGCACTTACGTCCCTTTCAGGGACTCCGCTCGGATCACACTTACATGCGGGGTTTCGACTTCTGGGAACCCAGCCGCTGACGCGGGTGGTTCTGACTTTTGGGGGAATTGGGGTAAACTTTTGGGAGCTTGCCTTAATAGACCTTGGAGGAAAATAAACGAATGTTGAAGCGGATGTTGCCGGCGTTGGTTGTCGTTGTGTTTGTGGCGGGGGGCGTGTTTGCGCAGACTAAGCTGCTGCGGTTTCCGGATATCCACGGAGACCGGGTGGTTTTTTCGTATGGGGGCGATCTTTGGACGGTTGGGGCGACGGGCGGTACGGCTACGCGATTAACGGCGCATCCGGGCGTGGAGACGTTTCCTAAGTTTTCGCCGGACGGGCGTTGGATCGCGTTCACGGGACAATACGACGGCGACGAGCAGGTCTATGTGATGCCGGCGGGCGGGGGCGAGCCGCGGCAGTTGACGTTTTACCCTTCGCGCGGGCCGCTGGCGCCGCGGTGGGGTTATGACAATCAGGTCTATGGTTGGACGCGTGACGGCAAGATCTTCTTTCGGGGCTTGCGCGAGTCGTGGTCGCTGCCGATAGCGAGGCTCTTTGCGGTTTCGCCGGAGGGCGGGCCGGTCGAGGCTTTGCCGATGCCGGAGGCGGGCTCGGGCGATTTCGCACCGGACGGGGCGCGGATGGTTTATTCCCCGCAGTCGCGCGACTTTAGGCCCGAGAAGCGGTACGAAGGCGGGCAGGCCAATACGCTTTACATCTTTAACACGACGTCGTTTGCGGCCGAAAAGATATCTGAGGGGCCGCGTGCGAGCCGTGACGCGATGTGGATCGGGAACACGATCTATTACAACTCTGATAGGGACGGCAAGTTTAACCTTTACGCATATGACACGGCCACAAAGCAGACGCGGCAAGTGACGAAGAACCGCGACTGGGACATCCGATGGCCGAGTTCGGATAACCAGGGCAAGATCGTTTATGAACGCGACGGGGAGATAGAGGTGTTTGACGTTGGTGCGGGACGTGCACAGAAGCTGAGCATTACGGTTCCGGATGACGGCGTAAATCGCAGGCGGCGCCAGATGTCGGTTGCGAATCTTGTAAGTTCTTATTCGCTGAGCCCGAAGGGCGAACGTGCTCTGTTCGCTGCACGCGGTGACGTATATACCGCGCCGATCGAACGCGGGGGCGTTGTTAACCTGACGAACACTTCGGGTGCTCACGACAAGTTCCCGACGTGGTCGCCGGATGGTCGGACGATCGCGTTCGTGTCGGACCGCTCGGGTGAAGAGGAGATATGGTTGGCGGCGCACGACGCTGCGACACCGCCGCAGCAGTTGACGACGGGTTCGCGGGCACAGAAGTACGCACCGGATTGGTCTGCGGACGGGCGCAAACTCTTGTATTCGGACAACACGGCACGGATTTATGTCCTGACGGTCGCGACGAAGCAGGTGCAGGAGATAGCCGCGGCTCGCAACGGGCTGATCACGAACTACGCGTTCTCGCCGAGGGGGAACTTCGTTGCGTTCACGATGCAGTCTGAGAACAATATCAACTCTGTATATATATGGAGCGCGGCGGACAACACCACCCGTCGCGTGACGCCGCTGATGTTTAATGCGGGGAACCCGGCGTGGGACCCGTCGGGGGACTATCTTTATTTTATAAGCGCGAGGGAGTTTGCTCCGCAGATATCGCAGTCGGAGTTTAACTACGCGACGAATCGGATGGGGCAGATATACGCGTTGGCGCTGCGAAAGGATGTGAAGCATCCGTTCCCGGAGCAGGACGACACGGTTACGATCACCCCCGAGAAGCCGGAGCCCGGGGCTGCGCCTTTGCCGTCACCTTCGCCGGGCGCGGACCCGACGCCGACCCCTGCAGCGAGCCCGACGCCCGGAACTGCGACGGCGATCGCAACGCCTGCGACGGGTGCGGCGCGTGCTGAGACGATAGATTTTGACGGGATAGAGGGGCGTGCGACCAAGGTTCCGCTGCCGGCGGACAACTATCAGGGGCTGTCCGCGAACCGGGGGAACCTGATCTATGTTGTCACGGGGCCGTTCTATTACGGACGCGGTTCGGGCGTGCAAAATTCGCTGCGGATATATTCGTTGAGGGACAGGCGCGAATCGACGCTGCTGCAGCCGGCGTTCGGTTATTCGCTGTCGGCGGACGGGACGAAGCTGATCGCACCGGCAGGCGGGGGTGCGTATGCGATGCTTGACGCGGCACCGGGGGGCGAGCGGAATAGGAAGAACATTTCGACCGCGGGGCTTGTGACCGAGGTTGATCCGGTGGCGGAGTGGAATCAGATATTTAACGAATCGTGGCGGCGCTATCGCGATTGGTTCTATGTTGAGAACATGCACGGATTCAACTGGGAGCGTATCCGCAATGAGTATAAGCAGTGGCTGCCGCACGTGGCGCATCGTGCCGATCTCAATTATGTGATAGCGGAGATGAGCTCGGAGTTGACGGTTCAGCATGCGTACATTGACGGCGGTGATATGAATCTGCCGACGCGTGTGCGGGTGGCGTTGCCGGGCGCGAGATTTGAGGCCGACCCCGCAGCCAAGCGTTATCGCATCTCAAAGATATTTGAGGGACAGAACGAGGAGGATATCTATCGTTCGCCGCTGACAGAGGTCGGGGTTGATGCAAGGGTCGGCGATTATGTGATCGCGGTTAATGGCGAGGAGGTCCGGACGGACCGTGACATATATGCGTACTTCCGCGGCAAGGCGAACGGGCCTGTGACGTTTACGCTCAACACGACGCCGACGGCGCAGGGGGCGAGGACGGTGACGTTCCGCTCGGTGAATAGCGAAAGTGATCTGATCTATTTGGATTGGATACAGAACAACCGGCGGATGGTGGACCGGCTGTCGAACGGGCGCGTGGGCTATCTGCACATCCCGGACATGGGTGCGGCGGGCATTCGCGAGTTCATCAAGTGGTATTATCCCCAGCTCAACAAAGAGGGGCTGGTGGTGGATGTGCGTGCAAATGGCGGCGGCAACGTTTCGCGGATGTTGATCGAAAGGCTGCGGCGGCAGTTGCTGGGTGTTAACTACCGGCGGGGCGATGCGGACGGCGGTACTTATCCGGATGCAGTGTTCATTGGGCCGATGGTTGCGATATTGAACGAGAACTCGGCTTCGGACGGCGATATCTTTCCGTATATGTTCAAGCAGGCGGGGCTGGGGCCGCTGGTGGGCCGTCGGAGCTGGGGCGGCGTTGTGGGCATTACGAACCGCGGCAATCTGATAGACGGCGGCGTGGTGAACGTGCCCGAATTTGCCCTCGCCAACACAAAAGGCGAATATATTATTGAGGGCTACGGGGTTGATCCGGATATTGAGATAGAGAACGATCCGCGATCGGTCCTCTCCGGTCGCGACCCACAACTCGAGCGTTCGGTGCAGGAAGTGATGAAGAAACTGACGTCGCCGGTCAAGCTTCCGCCGAAGCCGAGGGACCCTGTGAGGACGGGGAACTAAGACGAACGCGAAGGCGTTGAAAAGCTTGATGTATTAGTCATTGATCTCGCTCTGCTGAGGGTCGGCAGGGCGAGAACTGTTATGGCTCATCGATATATATAAATGTCCCACCTGTTGGAAGTAAACAATTTAGAGACGCATTTTCCTACGCGCGCGGGGTTGGTGCGGGCTGTCAATGATGTGAGCTTTCACATTGATGAGGGCGAGTTGTTGGGGCTGGTGGGTGAGTCAGGGTGCGGGAAGTCAATAACGGCGTTGTCGATCATGCGTTTGATTGCGGCACCGGGGCGGATTGCGGGCGGTTCGATCAAGTTTAAGGGCGAAGAGCTTACGACTGCGTCGGAGGACCGGATGCGACAGTTGCGAGGCAATGACATCGCGATGATCTTTCAGGATCCGATGACGTCGTTGAACCCCGTGTTTACGGTTGGTGAGCAGATCGCGGAGGCGCTGCGGCTGCATCGGAAGCTGAATAAGAAGGCCGCGTGGGAGGCGTCGATCGCGGCGATGAAAGAGGTGGCGATACCTTCGCCGGAGCGGCGGGTGAATGATTATCCGCATCAGCTTTCAGGCGGTATGCGGCAGCGCGTGATGATAGCCATGGCACTCGCGTGCGACCCGGAACTGTTAGTCGCCGATGAGCCCACGACGGCGCTCGATGTGACGATACAGGCGCAGATATTGGAGCTGCTGAACGAACTGCGCGAGACACGGAAGCTGGCGATCTTGCTGATCACGCACGACCTGGGTGTTGTCGCGGAGGTCGCGGATCGGATCTGTGTTATGTACACGGGGAAGATCGTTGAGCGGTCGGGCGTGGATGAGCTGTTTGACAAGCCAAAGCATCCTTACACACAGGGGCTGCTGCGGTCGGTGCCGAAGCTGACGTCGAAGGACATTGCTCGCGACCTGCGGCTGCAGACGATTGACGGCGTTGTGCCGAGCCCGACGGACCTGCCGCGCGGGTGCCATTTTGCACCGCGATGCGAGTATCGGATGGAGCGCTGCACGGAGTTTGAGATCCCGCTTTACGACCTTGAGGGCGGCGTGCAGGTGCGGTGCGTTCTTTATGACGACGAAAGTAGATCCAGAGCTGCGCGGGAAGTTGGTTCGACTGAGGCGACCGTCAGTTGAAGATGAGACCGAGTTTCTTGCGAATTCGCGCCGAAGTCGGCAATTTCACCGAGGAGTGATGCGACTGGCCCGCACGCACGATGAGTTCGTTGCGTATGTAGAACGAAATCAGGCGGCGTCGTCGACGGAAGGGTTCGTCATTTGCCGTTTCGGGGACGACGCGATGGTGGGCGTCATCAATCTTTCGCAGATCTTTTACGGCCCTTTGAAAAGTGCATATCTTGGGTATGCACTATTCGCGGGATTTACCGGACAAGGCTACGCCACCGATGCGATCCGTTTAATTGTTAGATTCGCGTTTTCGCATCTGAAACTGCACAGGATCGAGGCGAACATCCAGCCCGACAATGCGGCTTCGATCAGGGTTGTAGAGCGGCTGGGGTTCTCGAAGGAGGGCTTTTCGGCGAAATACCTTAAGATCAACGGGCGTTGGCGCGACCATGAACGGTGGGCACTGATCACGGAGAACTGGGACAGAAAGCTTTGATGACATCAGCAACAGCAAAAAGGGTGGAGAGACCTCTCCTTGAGGTCCGCAACCTTGTTAAATATTTTCCCGTTGACGACAGCGACGACGTTGTTCGTGCGGTCGACGGGGTATCGTTTCCAATCTTTAAGGGCGAAACGCTGGGGCTGGTGGGGGAATCGGGCTGTGGGAAATCGACCGTGGGGCGGTGTTTGATTAGACTGCATGAACCGACGAGCGGTGAGATATTCTTTGAGGACGAAGACATCGTCAAGCTGCCGCACAAGCGTATGCAGGCGTTGCGGCGTGAGATGCAGATCGTGTTTCAGGATCCGTATGCGAGTCTCAACCCGCGTCTGAACATTCTTTCGATCGTTTCGGAGCCGCTGGTTATTCACGGTATCGGTAATAAGACAGAGCGGCAGGACAGGGTCGCGGACCTTTTGACCAAGGTTGGGCTTGATCCGAAGTATATGCGGCGGTATGCGCACGAGTTCTCTGGCGGGCAGCGGCAGCGGATAGGGATCGCCCGGGCGCTTGCATTGAACCCAAAGCTTATAATTTGCGATGAGCCGGTTTCGGCGCTCGACGTTTCGGTGCAGGCGCAGGTAGTGAACCTTTTGCAGGACCTGCAGCAGGAGTTTGGGCTGACGTATCTGTTCATTTCGCACGGGTTGGCGGTGGTTGAGCATATCTCAAACCGTGTAGCGGTGATGTATTTGGGCAAGATCGTTGAGATCGCGGATTCGGTTGAGCTCTATGAACTCCCGCTGCATCCGTATACGCAGGCGCTGCTGTCAGCGATCCCGATACCCGACCCGAGGCAGAAGCGTGAGCGGATCATATTAACCGGCGATGTGCCGACGCCAATAAATCCGCCGTCGGGCTGCCGGTTTCGAACGCGTTGTCCGCTGGCGATTGAAGAGTGTGCCGTGGTTGATCCGGATCTGCGCGAGATCAAACCGGGACATTTCGCGGCGTGCATCCGTGTGGAAGGGTATGATTCGGCGACGGGTGCCTCTGCGGTTATTGAAACTTAAGGGATCAGGGATTCGTAACGAGTTGGTAGATCAATCCAACACCATTTACGAAAGGAGAGAAATCTATGAATCGACTAGCCGGAATCGCATTAGCCGCGCTTGGCCTTTTGGTCGCAATCCTAAGCATCATGGGTGTCGTCCCTGGGCTCACGCAAACCGGCATCGTGATGATCCTGGGCGGCGGACTTATCATTGGGTTGAGTTTCATTGATAAGCCGACGATCACCGAAGGTGAGCCGATGAGCACGACATCGACGCTGGGCAACATCTTTCTTTTCGCCGGCAGAGGTGTTTCAGAACCTGAAGCGGCATCCGCGGTGGCTTGTGGCCATGATCTTGATCGCGCTGATGTCGACGGCATACACGAACCTATTTATGTATCGCCTGACGCCGGAACGCGTCACGAACCACGTCATCGACAAGACGATGGAAATGCCGATGATGAACGATCAGGCACGGGCTCAGATCGAGGCAGGGCGCAAGGATGCGATCGCGGACGCTAAAAACCCGGTCATTAGGGCAGCTCAGGCGGTTTCGGGATTTGTCGGATTTTTGTTCTGGTTCGCGTTTTTGGCGCTGATCTTTTTCCTGTTCGCCTTGGCGATGGGCGGGACGCTGAATTATTGGCAGGCGTTTTCGGTTGCGGTGTACGCGTCGTTCCCCGTGGCTGTGCTGCGGTATGCGCTGAGTTCGGTGATCTTGTTCTTGAAAGATCCGGTGGACATCCACCCGATCCTGGGACAGGGGCAGTTGGTGCAGGACAATTTCAGCTTTCTCTTTGACCCGGCTACGAGTCCGGTGCTGTTTTCGGTCGCAGCAGCGATGGGTCTGCTGACATTCTACTGGGTCTGGCTGAATGCGGTCGGTTTAAAGAATGCGGGTGAAAAGGTTTCGGGTTCGACGGCTTGGACCGCTTCGCTAACGGTCTTTTTCATGATCGTGGCACTAAGTGCGGCGATGGCGTTCATGTTCCCGGGCTTTATCGCTTAGTTTATTCGTAACGGAGCGATTCGATAGGATCGAGACGGGCTGCTTTCCATGCGGGGAACAGCCCGAATATCAAACCGATGCCGACGCTGGCAAAGAAGCCGGCGAACGGCGCCCATAACGGCACGTACGATGGGAAGACCATAGAGATCAAGAGTGTCAGCAGCCAGCCGATAGCCAGCCCAACTAACCCACCGAATCCTGTAAGCGTTGCCGCTTCGATGAGAAATTGAAGCAGGATATCGCTTTGTTTTGCGCCTACGGCTTTTCTTATGCCGATCTCGCGCGTACGCTCGGTCACTGACACGAGCATGATGTTCATTACGCCGATGCCACCGATCATTAGGCCGATTGAGGAGATCACGATCATTGCGAGGGCTACGCCCGCGGTGATCGATTGGAACTGGTCGATGATACTGTCCGCCGTTGCGGTCGAGAAGTTGTTCGGCTGGCCGAACGAGACGTTTCGGCGAACGCGAAGAAGGTCCTGCACTTGATCCTGCGCCTGGCGAAGCCGACCTTCGCGGGCGATGGCGAGGATGAACAGGTCGTCGGCGTTGGGTTTGATCCGCTGAGCCGATGAAAAGGGAATGATGATGGTGTTGCTCTCGTCGTTGTTGCCGCCGCCTCCGCCGAAAAGCTGCTCCTTCTTCTGCAGTTGGCCGATCACGGTGAATTCGCGGCCGTTGATTTCGAGAGTTTGGCCGATGGCGCTCTCGTACGGGAAAAACGTTTCTTTGACGGTGTCGCCAATTAGCGCGACGTCTTTGCGGAAGTCGCTTTCGGTCTGAGTAAACCAGCGGCCCTCGAGCAGTACCTGCGTATCGGTTTGTTCGATCTCAGGTAGAGTGCCGCTGATCTGGATATTAGAGGTCTGCTTGCCCGCGGCGGACACAACGGTCCGGCTACCAAAGAAGCCGCTAGAAACATCAAGAAAGGGAATCGCAGTTTCCAGTTCGGACAACCCGCGCAGAGCATAGACGTCGTCGATGGTGAGGTCCGGGCGTGTTCGCTCTTCGCGCGACGGTCGACCGAAACGGATGCCGATATCCATTTTGTAGACGAATATCGACCGGGTGCCGAACGATTTTACCTGCTCTTCGACCGCCATCTGGATGCCGCTGATTATCGACGAAATAAGCATCACGGTTATGACGCCCACTACTACGCCAATGATCGTCAGAAACGAACGCAGTTTGTTGCCGCGCAGCGTGTCGAGCGCCATTCGGAGGTTTTCGTAGAATCTAGCGGTGACGAGCTTCATTCTTTAATCTGCGCGCAATGCTTCAATCGGGTCGAGTTGGGCAGCTTTCCATGCCGGGAAGAGGCCGGCGAGAATTCCTACACCTGACGAGATCCCAATGGCGAGAACAGCGGACCACCAGGGAATGCGCGTCGGAAAAACGTAGGCGGTGATAATAAAACCGAGAACTATAGCCAGAAAGAGGCCGATCAGCCCGCCGATGGCTGATAGCAGAGCGGATTCGAGCAAGAACTGGCGTAGGATGTCGGCCTGTTTTGCTCCAAGCGACTTCCTGATCCCGATCTCTTTGGTACGTTCTGTTACGGCGACGAGCATTATGTTCATGATCACTATGGCACCAACCACAAGAGCGATGGTGGGCACAACGAGTATCACGATAGAGATAGTGCCGAAAAGGCTGTCGCGAAGCCCGCTGATGGCGTCCGGTGTGACGACGCCAAAATTATCTTTTTCACCAAATGGAATCCTTCTTTTGATCCGCATCAGCGTCTTGGCTTCGTCAACCGCGTCGATCATTTTCACACCCTCGCGAGGCTGCGCGACGAAGAAAGGTGCACGGCTCCAGCGGAGGCCGCCAAAGTTAGCTCCAAACGTCTGGATCGGAAGCTGAACGAAACTGTCCTGCGGCTGGCCGAACACGGTTCCTTTTGCTACCTGGATCCCTATGATGCGGTAGGGAATGCCATTGATGGTGATCTCGCTGCCGATCGCACCACCGCGCGGAAATAGGTTATTTGCGATGTCCATTCCGATGAATGCGACTCGCATGGAGTTGTTATTCTCAGATTCGGTGAAATAGCGCCCGTCGTATATATCGATGTTCTCGATCTCTGCGATAACGGGTTCGGCACCACGGACGGAAATGTCCATCAGCGTTTCGCTTCCGTATCGGATGGGGCGCGAATTGCTGCCGGTTTTTGCTCCGATCTTCTCGATCAATTGTGACCGGTCTCGGATGAAATCGAGTTCGTCGAAAGTTAATTCTTTGTTGCGACGCTGGGCAGCGGCGATCGTATCTGTGTCCTTGAAATCCTCGAAGCTGAATCGCTGAATGTTGAACGCGTTGGTGCCGATGCCAGCGATCTTTTCGTCGACGTAGGTGTTAAACCCCTGCAAAAGCGAGAGGACTACCATGAAGGCGGTCATGCCGATGATCATCCCCAACAAAGTGAGAAAGGATCGGAGCTTGTGCGACCAGATGGCTGCGAGGGCAAGTTTTAGGGTTTCGGCAAGATTCATCTGTATCGAGAAAAGCTTCGCATTAAATAATACGGCATTGCGGGTAAAAGGTTTAGATGCCCGTTCCCAAACTCAGTTTGTAAAGAGAAACACGGTCGTTGAAGAACGACCGTGTTCCGGGCGGAAAGTTCGTAAAACCAATCTCTACCGGGTCCGTTCGTCCTTCTCGATCTGGCCATCGCGAATTGTGATAATGCGGTGAGCTCGCTCTGCTACCTCATGCTCGTGGGTGACGACGATGATCGTGTTGCCTTCGGCGTGAAGTTTTTCAAAGAGAGCCATGATCTCGACGCTTGTTTTTGAGTCGAGAGCACCGGTTGGTTCGTCGGCTAAAAGGATCGACGGATGATTTACAAGTGCCCGAGCGATCGCAACACGCTGGCGTTGACCGCCGGAAAGTTCGTTTGGCCTGTGCGTAACGCGGTCGCCAAGTTCGACGGACGCGAGCGCGGCCTGAGCCTTTTCGTTGCGTTCGGCGGCACGCATGCCGGCGTAGATCAGCGGAAGCTCGACGTTGTGAAGCGCTGTGGCACGTGCGAGCAGGTTAAAGGTTTGAAAGACGAAGCCGATCTCTTTGTTGCGGATGCGGGCGAGTTCGTCGTCGCTCATGTCCGAGACGAGCTGGCCGTTGATCCAGTACTGGCCCTTGGACGGCGAATCGAGGCAGCCGATAAGGTTCATCAGCGTCGATTTGCCGGAGCCCGAAGGGCCGATTATCGCGAGGTATTCGCCCTCTTCGACCCGGAAAGATACGTCGCGAAGTGCATGCAATTGTTCGACGCCCATCTGGTAGGTCTTCCAGATGTTGTGCATCGAGATGAGTGCCCCATTTGATGATGCGTCGCCTTTTATCCGCGGCGAATCTTGGTCGCCCTCGCCTTCCATGAACTTGTACATTTCGTTCACCTTATGACGCGGTCGGACCGCCGTTTGGTTTCGCCTGTTTTTTCACCACCGTGTCTTCTTTAAGCGTGTTCAAGATTCGACTCGGACCGGTGATCACTTCCTGACCGGCAGACAGACCTGAGATGATCTGGATGTCCGATTCGCCGGTGATGCCTGTTTCGACCTCGATGAATTTCACGCGGCCATTGTCGAGGACGTAAACGCCCTTGATCGTACGGGGACGGTCAGCGGGGGCGGGTTGGTCTCCTGCGATGGTCGGCTCGGGGGACGCTTCGGGTTTCTTTTCGATCACAGCTTGCAACGGGACCGCGATAACGTTCTCGACAGTTTTCGTCGTGATCGTAGCGGTCGCGCTCATTCCCGGTCGCAGAGAATTCAAAAGTTCCTCGCTGAGATTAACAAGTTGAATCACAACGCGAAATTCTTTTGCTTCCTGCACATTGATGTTGGTCGAAAGTCCGCCGCTCGTCTGCGATTTGCCGACGGCTAGCGGAGTTTTCTGTGTTACTTCGCCTTCGATCTCCTGCTCGCCGAAAGCGTCAACTTTGATCTTGGCTTTCTGTCCAACCTCGACCTTATCGATCTCGGTCTCGTCGACCTTGACCTCAACGTTGATGGTGGACATATCCGCTATGGTCATCAGGGCGGTCGTCGAGAGACCCGCGACGGCAAAGGTTCCTACCCGCGAAGGAATCTCTGCGATAACGCCGCTGATCGGTGCGACCTGAAGCGTTTTGTCTCGCTGGCTGCGCTGGCCGCGAAGAACTGCTGCCTGCTGGTTGGCCCGAGACTGGCTCGAGTTAACACTAAGATTAGCGGTATCGACCGCTCGTCGGGCATCACGGATGGACACCTGCTGTTGATTGAGGCGGGCGGAGGCGTCACGGACAGCGATACGCTGCGATTCGAGCCGAGCCTGTGCCGTTTTCAGTGAAACTTGTGCGTTCTCTACGCGGTCGCGGGCGGCGTCGAATTCCTGACGTGCAATGACGCCGTTTTCGAGTAGCTCTTCGCTGCGACGCATTTCGCGGTTCGCGGCGTTGAGTTCGACTTGTGCACGGTCAACTTCTGTTTGCGACGTGACCACGCCCTGACGAGCGTTGTCGACTGCAACCTGCGATACGTTCAGGGCTTGCTGGGCTTGTGCGAGATTGTTCTGAGCGGCGGAAACCTGAGTTTGCTGCACGCGGACCTCGTCTTGTGCCGTTTGATAAGCCGCAAGCTGGGCATCCGTGCTCGATTCGAGCTGGTTTGGATCGAGACGAACAAGGGGTGCTCCCTTTTCGACCTTTTGCCCTTCCTGTACAAAAATCTCTTCGATGCGGCCCTGGACCTCACTTGTAAGGTTCATGAACTGAATGGGACGAACTTCACCCGACGAAGTAACTGTCGACCGCAGTTCCGGCCGGACGTCCACTGAGACCACCGTGACCTCGGGAGTGTCCTGGCGTGTCGCGAAAATGCTTCCGATGACTACTGCGAGAAGCAGCACGCCTGCGACGGAACCGATAATGATCTTCTTTTTGCGGCTCAATGCCATAATTCTCTATTCCTCTCCAAATAACTTGCGTAATATTGCTGTGGTGAACGATGCAAAAACACTGGGTTAAACCGTCAAGCCCTTATTACGACACCGCGTTGCCGCAAGTTTCAAAAAACTGTGGTTGAGCGATGACGGGTGACGTTTCCCTATATATGTTGATGGTTTGACGTTTCGCCGGGTTGGATTTACGATTTACGAACCACACCGAAAGCGTTAAGATACCACTAAGGCTCGCTTTCGGTAAATCACCTTATAAGAAGCTTCAGGAAATTTGATGATCAAGTGCGAGAATTGCGGAAAGAATAATCTCGAGGGCTCACGCTTTTGCGATGAGTGCGGGACGAAACTTTCGCAAATAGCCGAACGGGAGGCCGTGGTTTCCGGAATGGAACCGCAATCCCGCAGCAATCCGGGAATATCGGCCGGCAACATTACATCTATCGGCCTACTGCCGATCGATCTTGAAGAGGAAAGCCCGAACGGTGAAGTTGTTGCGTCGTCGGACGATGGGTCGGAAGGTGCGACGAGCGCGAGGCTGGTCATTGAACGCGGCGAGAACGCGAACACGGAATTCCTGTTGAACGGCGAGGAATCGAACATCGGGCGGTGGGATGCGGACAACGGCATCTTTCCCGACGTAGACCTTGATATACACGACCCCGACGCTAAGGTTTCGCGCAGGCATGCGAGGATCATACGGCGCGGAACCGTATTCCTAATTGAAGATCTCGGGTCGACGAACGGCACATTCGTCAATCGAGGGCGAAGGCTTTTGCCCGGCACCCCGCACGTGCTTAGCTCAGGCGACGAGATCATAGTTGGCAAGACATTTCTCCGGTTCCAGGTCGTGTAAGGTCGGGAAGGCCACCGTAACAAAGTAATGAATACTTGCAAAGAATGCGGCTCCGAAGTCGCAGAACAAGACGTGTTCTGCCCGTTTTGCGGGCTCGCGCTGGCGCCTGCGGTAACCCCCGAGCCGGAGCCTGCGTCGGTGGCCGCGCCCGACGACGACCCATTGGAAAGTACCATCATGATGCCTGCGGCAGATGCGGCCGCTATGGCCGCAGCTGCAGCGGGAACTTCGGTCCCCGAACCGGAGCCCGAAGCAGGTGAAGCGGATTCGACCGACGCGGTGGAGCCGGAACCTCCGCCGCCCGCGATATTGAGCGGCGCTCCGCATACCTCCGATAACGTATTTGCGAAGAAGACGTCGGGGAGCGTTCAGTTGGAAGGCGGAGATGCCCCGAAAGTAGAGGCGAGCACCACCGTAGAGCATGTCGAGGTCGAGAGTGATGCGGTCGAAGAAACCGTTTCGGAAGAAATTGTCGACCGAGTTGCAGAGCCGGCGGAGCCCGACATGGGTTCGTCGTTCAGCGAGGACGCGACGATGATCGGAATTCCGCTCGACCAGTTGCAGCAGGCCTCGGATGACTGGGAGGATGATGCGGCCCCCGTCGAGGCAGTTTCGAACTCCGTGCCTGCGGATCAGGGAAGTTATGTTCCTGACGCACCCGAAGCGGCGGTAGAAGATGCCGCCGAACCGACACCGACCGCGGAGGAACCGGAACACGAAATTGACGAGGAGATCCGCATCTCGAAGCCTTTGGAGAATTTGGCGGAGCACGACCCGTTTGCTTCGAATTCGATGTTTGATTCGGTTCGTATTATAGACACCGACGAACCGCTCCGTCAGGACGACGTCGCCACTCGGATCAAATCTCTCGCGCCGGGCAGGATTGAGCAGTCCGTTGAAGCGGCGATCGATGAGCGTTCCATTGAGAAGGGCAAGGTCCCGGACGCGACTTCACCCAACATGGGTGAAGGTGACACGGGAAATCGACGTTCTGCGAAGCTAAAGCCGCTTCCCGAAGGAACGATCTTGAATGCGCGGTACGAGATCGTGCGGAAGATAGGCGGGGGCGGCATGGGGGCGGTCTATCTTGCCAGTGATAATAATCTTGGCGGCGTCCTGCGTGCGGTCAAGGAGATGATCCAGACGCACATTGAAGACGATCAGCAGGAAAAAGCGATCAACGACTTTAAGCGGGAGTCGATGATCCTTTCAACCTTGGATCATCCTTCGATCCCGACGATATACGATTACTTTTTTGACGAGGAAGAGAGCCGATTTTACCTCGTGATGAAGTATATTTCCGGCGGCGATCTTTCGTCGCGGCTGCGTGCGTCGTCTGAGGGCAAGATCGAGGAGAAGACCGTTACCGAATGGGCGATACAGATAGTTGACGTTCTTGATTATCTGCATAACCAGCCGTCGACAATCGTATATCGAGATTTGAAGCCGTCGAATATTATGATCGACGGGAACTCGGGTCGCGTTATGTTGATCGATTTCGGCATCGCCCGGTCGATCAGCCAGCGTGAAGAAAAGGGTGTGACTGCGGTTGGAACGATGGGTTATGCGCCGCCGGAGCTGTTCAGCGGGAATGTTGAGCCACGGTCGGATATCTACAGCCTGGGCTCAACGATGTTTCACCTTTTGACAGGTGCGGACCCCCAGAGCAATCCACTGCTGATCTTTGATTTTCAAAAGAATCCGCGGCCGCGCCAGATAAATCCGAGGCTTTCGGATCAGATCGAACGGATCTTGATGCGGGCTGTTGAGTATAATGCAGATTCTCGTTTTACGACTGCAGCTGAAATGCGTGCTGCACTTGAAGATCATCTTGAGGGATTGCGAGGCGGTCAGGTGAGCTTTGGTGTTTCGGCTGCACCGGAGGCGGTGAGCCTTGCGAACCAGAACGTTTTCTGCGGATTTTGCGGTCAGCGAATAGTTGCGACAGATCTTTTCTGTGCATTTTGCGGATCGAAGCAGCCGATAGCGCAGCATGGGGTGCAATCGGGAGTTTATACGAAAGCGGTACCCACGGCGAAGCTGGTTATCGAGGGCACGAGCGATCTGGCCCCGTCCGGGTTTTCGCTGCAGAAGGACGAGAATTTGGTCGGGCGGCGTGATCCGATGTCCAACATTTTTCCGGAAGTTGACCTATCGAAATTTGATCCACAGACGAAGATATCGCGGCGGCATGCGCGAATCTGGCGTGACGGCAGTAACTTCCTTGTGGAGGATCTCGGATCATCGAACGGGACGATCCTGGATACTAACATTAACAATGCGATAAGGCTTACGCCTCATCAGCCGCATCCGCTTACAAGCGGCGATAAGATAAGGATCGGCGACACAACACTGCAGTTTGTGGTTAGCTGATCGGTTGTATGTTTTATGTCTGCAAAAGCGGAACGAATCAGAAAAGCGCCGGAACGTGTGCAACGAGAGCGGGTGGTAGGATTTGATGCAGAAGCATTGGCTGCTCCGTTGATGCTGAGGTTCGGAGCCGTTTTTGTTGACTATATTGCGGTCGTTGTTTTCCCGGTAATCTTTTTGTTGGCAAGCCGGTTTTTTGGCGGCGAGGGGGCAAAGCTGCTCTCGAGCGGGTTGAATGACATCGGATGGCTGATCGCTTTTGTGATCTTGTTTTCAAACTTGATCATTTTGCCGTTAGCTACGGGCAGGACACTGGGCAAGTTCCTCACGGGCACGCGGATCGTCTGTAAGGACGGCACGCCGCCGTCGATGCGAGCGATATTACTGCGTCAGACGGTCGGCTATTTCCTCACGGTGCTGACGCTGGGCGGCGGGCTGATACTGGCGGCTTTCGGCCGTCGCGGTCGGGCTTTACACGACTTTCTCTCAGGAACAATGGTTATATTTGCTTCTAAGCGAGCAAGTGTTTAGAGTTGGACGACGATGGCCCAAATTAGTTACACGAACCCAGCCGGCTTTGAGGAAGTGATCACCCTTTCGAAGCTGCGAACAACGATCGGAAGATCCGCTCGCAGCGATGTTTGCATCCCAGACGCGTTTGCGTCGCGTTTGCACGCCGAGATCAGAAAAGAGGGCGAGGGGTACTGGCTGCAGGATCTCGGTTCTGCGAACGGCACGCGATACAACGGTGCGATCGTCAACGCGTCCGTGCCGATCGATAACGACGGCGAGATCCAGATCGGCGAGACGCGGATCAAGTTTAGCGACGACTCGGCGTTCAATCCGGCTCTTACGTTGATCGCGGACCGCACTGAGGCACTTGACCCTTCCAAGACGATCTCATTCCAGAGCCGGCGCATTCCCACGACAGAACTGCTCAAGGGGCAGTTTTCCTCGCGTACCGAGTTGCTGGGGCTTATCAGTAAGGTGGGCGTGGCCCTTCTGGCCGCGAATGATCTGGACGAGACGCTGAACCAGGTGGCTTCGCTTGTTTTTGAGGCGGTGCCGGCAGAACGCTGTGTGATAATGCTGCGCGACGATGCGAGCCCGGACGGGATGAAGATCATGGTCGCGAGGATCCGCGGACAGCAGGAATCTCTAGACACTGTTCGCGTCAGCCACAGCGTCATGGATGAGGTGCTGAAGAACGGCAACTCGATCCTGACAGCCGATGCGCTTCAGGATCCGCGGCTGGCGTCGCAGACGATGATGCTTCAGGGCGTGCGGTCGGTGATCGCGGTCCCGCTGAGCGTCGATGAACGAAACATTTTTGGATTAATCTACGCCGATTCGCCGACCTACGAGAACACATTTAAGGAAGAGCATCTCAATATTTTGACGACGCTGGCTTCGGTCGCGTCGATACGGGTTGAGAACGCGACGCTTGCCGAAGAAAGGCTGGAACGGGAACGAATGGAGCGTGAGCTGGAGCTCGCCAGCGAGATCCAGCAACGTTTTCAGCCATCGGTGATGCCGCAGATAGCTGGATATGAGCTGCAGGGCATTTCGTTTTCCTGCTATGAGATCGGCGGCGATTATTACGATTTCATCGAGCGCGGGAACGACAAGATAATCATCGCCCTGGGCGACGTTTCGGGTAAGGGCACGTCCGCGGCGCTGCTGATGTCGAGCCTGCATGCCGCGATACACGCCCAGATCTCGGCGAAAAGCACACTTTATGAGACCGTTTGTTCGGTAAATAGGTATCTGTCGGAGAATACGCCGGCGAATCGATTCGTGACGCTTTTCATCGGTGAGCTGGACACGACGACAGGCAAGTTTAACTTTATCAACGGCGGACACAATCCGCCGGTCGTGGCGCGTAAAGATGGAACTCTGACGCAACTTGACGCCGGTGGACTGCCGCTTGGGTTGATGTCGATGGCGGATTACGAGGTGGGCGAGATCGAGTTTGGTCAGGGCGACTCGTTAGTGGTTTATTCAGACGGCGTGACCGAAGCGACGAATTTAGCGGATGAGGAATTTGGAATGGACCGGTTGCTTAACGTGATCAAGCAGAATCTGAACGCCTCGGCCGCCGGTATGCGCGACAAGGTGGAATCGGCCGTTTCGTCATTTACGCAAACTGCACCTGCAAATGACGACATCACGCTTGTGATAGCAAAGCGAGTTTAATTGTTGGAAAGTTCCGAATAGAGCCACGCCTTTGCGGTTTTCCAGTGTCGATTGATCGTCGGCACACTTACCCCCAGAACCTCGGCAGTTTCCTCGATCGACAGCCCACCGAAATATCTGAGTTCGACGATCCGTGCCTTTTGCGGGTCAAAGGTCGCAAGCTGTTCAAGGGCCTCATCAAGGGCGATGAGTTCGGCAGATTTATCGTGAGATACGACGAGGATCTCTTCTTCTAGCGGGAGTATGTCGGCGTCGCCGCCGCGCTTATTCGCGAGGTGCTTGCGGGCGTGATCCATGAGGATCCGCCGCATTACCTGCGCCGCGATACCAAAAAAATGTGCGCGATTTTGCCATTTTACGTTACGCTGGTCAATGAGCTTCATATACGCTTCGTGAACAAGGGCCGTCGGTTGAAGCGTGTGGTCAGATCGCTCACGCCGCAGATAGCTGCCGGCGAGGCGTCGCAACTCACTGTAAATGTGAGGCAGGATCTCGTTAACGACGTCTTGGTTGCCGTCCGTTAGCTCGACCAGCATCTGGGTTATGTCACCGTTGTTTGTGCTCATTCGGCGGAATTATAGAGCAATGTGCTTGATAGTTGCAATTTTTCTGCGACGGGTGATACTGGGCTAGAAGACTTTACGCGTGAGGTTGTGAGCGAGGAACTTTATAATCGGAGAACGATCATGAAAAGATATATTTCATTCCTGGGATTAGTAATCGTGCTATTGGCGGGCGCGCAGGCGTCATTTGCAGATCTGAAGATCAAATCAAAGCAGACGATGGCGGGGCAGTCGTATGAAAACACAACCTATATAAAGGGGAAACGTCAGCGTGCCGAGACGATGAGCGGCATGATGGTCAACCTTACGCAGTGCGATCTGCGCCGGGCGATCCAGATGAACCCTTCTGCAAAGACTTTCATCGTGAATGAGTTTGGCGACATCGAACCTTCCCCGACGACGCAGGATGTCAAAGCGGTGTCGGCGCCCGTGACGAAAGGCGGGCGCGTGGTGACGACAGTCAATATCAAAGACACCGGTGAGCGTAAGAAGATGTTCGGGTATGACGCTCGACGCCTCATTATTACGATGGATACGCAGTCGACACCGGACGCGTGCAGCACGACCAACACTAAGATGGAGATGGACGGCTGGTACATCGATTTTGCGGTCGGATTCGATTGCGATCAGGCGTACAACGTTCCGCGGAGCGTGGGCGGGAAGGCGGGCGGCTGCCAGGATAAATATGAATTCAAGCAGATCGGAGCGGGCAAGCGCGGCTATCCTCTTTACGAGAAGATGACGATGTTGGACGAGAACGGGAAGGAGTCGATGACGATGATCAGTGAGGTCGTCGAGCTTTCGAAGGCGACGCTTGAGGCGAGTCTTTTCGAAGTTCCTGCGGACTATCGCGAAGTCAAGGATATGTCGCAACTCTATGCATCGGCTCCTATGGACACATCAGATAGCAACCCGGCCTCGTCTGACCGCTCTTCGACGATGTCTCTGCCGAATAGCGGTGCTATAGTTTCGACTCCGACCGACGGCGGTGCGACGCTTGGGCCGAAACAGGCTGGTGTCATTCGGATCGGCCTCTCATATGTTAAAACGGGTGCGATCGCGAAAGGCATACCGCCTGCGGATCTTGCACAGGCCGTTCAAAATACCCTGGCAATCTACCTGAAGGTGCCAAATATCGAGGTTGTAACATTGAACGGGCGTCTGCCCGCGGCTATCGAGAGTGAGGCGGCAGCTGCAGCGTGTGACTACGTTATCTACGCCAACGTTTCGCACAAGAAGGGCGGCGGCGGATTCGGCGGGTTCGGATCGGTTCTGGGATCGACGGTAGCTCAGGTCGGTGGCATGGCAGGCGGCGTGGCGGGAAGCATAGCCGGGAACGTGGCGGCTCAAGCGATCTCTGCCGCGAGCGTATCTGAACAGATGAAGAATAAAGACGAGATCACGGTCGATGTTACCCTAAACAAGACCGGTGGAGCGGCTGTGCTTGGCAAACAATTCAAGGCGAAAGCTAAGTCCGACGGCGACGACATTATTTCACAGGTCGTCGAACAGGCTGCTCAGGCAATTGTTGACGCTGTAGGTAAGAAGTAGTTTAAGGCACCGATAAAAAAAAGCCGCCCGTCGAGTGACGAGGCGGCTTTTCTGGTTGAATTTGCGAAGTTTAACGTCCGGCTGCTTTGCCTGACGTCTTCATGAATTTCTGTTTTTCTTCTTCCATTTCGACTCCGAGCGTTTCGAGGGATTCCTCTTCGATCTGATCTCGGATCAGAGGGAACATTTCATTCTCTTCCTCTTCAACGTGATGTTCGACGTCCTCTTTCAGCACCTTTAGTTTCGGTTCGAACTTCTCGCTATCCTCTGAAAGTCCGTCGAGCTCGCGAAGGAACATCTTCACCTGACGATGCTCTTCGATTCCCTCAAGAATGATGTCGACGAGTTCCTGATCGCCGTGCTCTTTCATGTAGGGATAGAAGATCGTTTCCTCGATGTGCGCGTGTGCGTCGAGTTCTTCTTTGATTTGCTTGAACAGCTCTACCTGCTGCTGCGTTTCGGCATCTTCTGCCTCGTTCAGTAACTTATCCACCTTTTCGTGGTCTTCGATCAATAATTCCAATGCGTTCATTGCTCTTTTCTCCTTGCTCGTAGTTTTCGCCCCTGGCAATTTAACACGTATATGCGAGAGCCGTTTGAAGCCGACCGCCGGCCGATCCGGAGGGGCCGTGTGTGAGGCCAACTCGCCGTGAGTGTTGAGTTCGATGATATTTCATAAGCACCGAACACGCGTGTATTGTTGCAGACAATTAGGGTAGAAAGGAGACATCATGAATACAGGATCAACATCTACACTGGGGCCGGCACCGGCCCTCGAAATGCCGCCGGCAGCACAGCTTATGCAGATCGCCGGCGGGGCATTTACGACACAGGCAGTTTACATCGCGGCTAAACTTGGGTTCGCAGACCTTTTGAAAGATGGCGCGCGGAGCGCGGAGTTTTTGGCGGTTGCGACCTCGACGAACGAAGGGGCGCTCTATCGAGTTTTGCGGGCTTTGGCAAGTATCGGGATCTTTTCCGAGATCGGCGAGCGGACGTTTGCCAATTCGCCGATGTCGGAGACGTTGCGAGAGGATCATCCGGAAAGCACGCGGGAGATAACGATCTGGCTTAATGAGCCGGTACATTGGAATGTGTATGCGGAGATGATGTACAGCGTGCGGACAGGGGAACCGGCGTGGGACAGGGTGGTCGGCGAGCCGGTCTTCAAATATCTTTTTGAAACCGACCAGGAGTTGGGCGACACATTCAACCGGGCGATGACGTCGTTTTCGCGTCAGACGATCCCGGCGATCATTGAGGCGTACGACTTCTCGAAGGCTTCAGTTGTTGCGGATATAGCCGGTGGATACGGGCATCTGCTTGGTGCGGTCTTGCAGGCCAACCCGGGTGTTAAGGGTGTGTTGTTCGAGCTTCCGCAGGTTCTTGAGGGTGCGCCGGAGATGATCACATCTTATGGCGTCGCTGACAGGGTCGAGTATGTTGCGGGCGATTTTACTTCAGAAATTCCGGTGGTCGCTGATGTCTATTTCATGAAGCACATTATTCACGACTGGTATGACGACAAGAACCGGACGATCTTGGGCAACATTCTAAAGCATATGCCGGAGGATGCGAAGGTGCTGATAATTGACGCCGTGCTGCCGGAGGGCGACGCCCCGCATTTTGGCAAGGTGATGGACCTTGAAATGCTTATTACCCCGGGAGGAATGGAGCGAACTGCGGCGCAGTTTGAGGCGCTTCTGAACGCATCCGGCTTTAAGATGCTCAATATTATTGATACAAAGAGCGTCGTTAGCATTGTCGAAGCGGCGAAAGCCTGACGTCCCCTGAGAAAGTGAAATGACGGATCGCGGCAACGCGGTCCGTTTTTGTTTTGATACTTTTCGGCGGCTATTGTCGCGTTGAGAATGGCGGACATCACGATCCGGAGTCACTCATCTATGCGTATATATACACCACTTCGAAACTCATTAGCATTAATTTCCCTTATCGCATTCGCCGCGCCTTTTGTGCAGATGCACGCACAGCCTCGCGGGGGTTCTGTTGCCGCTAATAAGAGCGGCGGTGGAGCGAAATGTTCGGGAGCCTGGACCGGCTCGGTGAAATATATTCGTACTCAAAGCATGACGGACAATAAGACCGTCGATAGGGTGTCGGGGCGGGGGCAGGATACGAAGAGCTTCGAGATGAAGTATAACTATCAGGCTCAGGTGGCCGTGATCGAAGATGCGTCGGGAGGTTCTAGCGGACGCGCCCAGATATCGCACAATTTCACAGCTAACGAGACGAATCGAGCCGTCGAAAAAAATTCCTGTGACCGCGGGAAGACGTGGCAGGACATGCGAGGAACGTCCACGTCTGAGACGCATACGTCGGGCACCGGGACTGAATCTGCAAATGTTCATGTCGGAGTTAATTCGGATGGGACGTATTCGGTGAGCGTTGGCATCCCGTCGATCAAAGGCAGGACGACGGGAAAACAGACCTCGACTTACAGCGGACAATGTACACCAAAAGAAGGAACGAACCTTACCATGCCGCCGACGGAGACGACTATCGACGGTAATTCGTTAACCTCGGACGGGACTCACAGAATAAGTGAAAACGATCCTAACCGGATCAGCGGAAGTTATACGCGGAGGTGGGAGAATGTAACTGAGACGATTACATGGAACCTGCAGAAGTGCGGGGCTCCGCTGAGGATCACGGATCTTAAATTTGAGGACATGAAGTTCCCGAACTGGAACGATTGGGCTGAGATAAGTGAAACGAAAGGTACCATCGACGGCAATCTTGTGAAGATCAAGGCCAAGGTGCTCAATGCTTCGGGTGAAACGAAGTACGCGGACATCAAGATCAAGGACACTTATAAGGGCGACAAGTGGGATGGGGCAAGGCCTGACGGTTTGTTGGAGAACGGGGAACTGTCTGTAAGGGTCGAGCCGGGCGAAGAGCGTGAGGTCGAGTTGGTGTGGGATTCGTCGGGATATTCATGGTTCGACGACGGCAGGCCGCGGCTGCTGCAGCGGATAAAAGCTGAGCTTGAGGAAAACGGCAAGAAGGTCGATGAGATGACCAAAAACCTGAAGGTAGCGCCGAAGCCGGTCGTATTGGTTCACGGACTGTGGAGCAATTGGAAGGCTTGGGAGACATGGCAGAACATTCTGACAACGTCGCACAGCTATGACTGGAAGGCGTTCGCGGTGGGGGAAAATGCTGCGAAAGGCGTTATGAATACGGGTGGCGAGTTTCTTTCGGCTGCGAAAACGAACTCGATCTTTGAGAACGCGCAGGAGCTTGGGAAGTACATCCGGTATGCTCAGGAAGACAGGAACGCGTGGCATGTAGACATTGTGGCGCACTCGATGGGTGGTTTAATTTCGCGGCACTACATCCATAATTTCATGCCGCCGGTGGAGGACGGTCGGCCGCAGGTGGCGCATTTAGTGATGCTCGGGACGCCGAACATGGGCTCGCCGTGCGGGGATGTGATGAATTCGGCATTTGAACTGCTCGGTAAAAATGTGGAGGCGGTACGGCAGTTGAGGCAGGACGTCGTCGCGCAGTTTAATCAGGTCACGACGAATCGCAAGGGTGTGAAGTTTTCAGTGCTAGCGGGCGACCCGTTGCCGGTGATGTGCAAAACGTATGTTTGGAACGACGGCGTTGTGCCCGTAGAATCTGCGATATGGAAGATCAAGGATCATGCGAAATCGAAGAGCCTTCACACTGAACTTACAGGCACTAAGGACTTTTCGGATTTCGTGAAGCCGCGATTGGCGATCGGACCGAAGGGGGATCACAATCCGGCTCCACCGGAGTTGCCGCAGTACCCCGGTTCGATCGGACAGCAGATGTTTGAGATGACGAATGCTTCGGAGTTTGCGGGGCGGCGATATGGTGCCGTCGGAACGGGCGACCCGGTTGCGTCGCAGGTGGAGCCGATGTCATTCGCGAAGAGCTACACCCTGGCCCCGAAGCAGAAACTTGAGGTGGACGTGCCGATCGAAGCGGTCGTGAATTTTGGGATCACGCTGATGGCGGTGCCGAATGTTTCGGCGACGCTGTACACACCGGCTGGGGCGAAAGCGGGTGCGAGTACGGCAAATACGCCTGAGGCGGGCGGATGGTTTAGGTCCATCTTCGTAGATAAAGATGTGAAGGCGGGAACGTGGAAGCTCGTGTTTGAAAATCTATCGGATCGCGAGTCCGAGGTGATATTTGCGGTATGGGCCGACGCTCCTCGCAATTAGTAGGATCAACGCTCCGAGCGGAGCATCGCGGCCAGACGTGAAAATCGCTCGTCGCGACGCAATTCACGAAGCCGGGGATCGACCTCGAAGAAATTGAATCCGTGAGATCCTGCCGCTTCGGCGCGGGCGAATTCGGCGAAAGCCTCGTCGATCGAGCCGAGAACTAAGAAGGCGAGCCCAGTTTCGAAAGCGTATGCGTAGGGATTATCCCTGACTTGTGGATCGCGGGCAGCGGAGCGGAGGGTTTTGAGTGCGGCTTCGCGTTGCGCCCCGAGTGCACCGACTTGGGCGGCGATGACCTGCCAGCCGGGATGTGCGGCATCGCCCCCGCTAAACGATATCTCCTCAGTAAAAGTGGCGGCCGCTGACCGGGTGTCGACGCTGGCGGAAAAGGCCCAACGCTTTACCTTAAGGGCAGGAACGAACGACGGGTCCTCGCGCAAGACCTGGTCGGCTTCGGTCACCGCACGCTCGGCGTCGCTTGCGAAGAAGCTGATCATCGCGGCGGCGGAGAGAACGGACCGCGCCCTCGGGTCTAAGCGTCGGGCGTTCTCGATCTCATCGCGGGCTTCGTCTGTCTTGCCGATGGCCGATAGGAAAAGCGCGAACCAGTGATGCGCCTGAGCATTTGAGGGGTTTAGCTGGACGGAGCGTCTGAAATCAAGCTCGGCTCCGGGACGGTCGCGATCAGCGTAGAACTTCAGATAAGCACGGGTTGCGTATGCCTCTGAGATATTCTCGTCGATGGCCAGGGCTCGGTCAGCGTGTTGTTTTGCCAGTGCGTATGCATCCGTTGGCGCCTCCGTATCGTAGAGTTTGATCAGGAGATAGGCGTCTGCGAGACCGATGTAAGCAGGGGCAAATTGCGGATCCTTTTTTACCGCATTCGCGAAAGTTGAAATCGCCTGTTTCAAGTCGCCTGGCGAGCGGCGGGTTAACTGGTAACGCCCGATCAAGTAAAGCTCGTACGCCTCGGTATCATCGGTGTAGCTTCGCCGTACTTGTTGTATTTCTAGTGGAAGGGGGTCGATGCCCAAGGACGTCCAAATTCGCTCGGCCATCCGCGTCTGAATGCCGAAGAGTTCATCCTGCTGCGGCGCAAACGTTTCACGCCAGAGCGTATTCCCGCTGGCCGCGTCGATCAGTGATGCGTCGACGCTTTCGTTGCCGGGTTCACCGGTGATTGAGCCTTTCACAATGAACCTCGCACCGAGTTCCTGCGAAATTGCGGCCGGCTCAAGCGAGGCGGCCGAACGGGCGGTGTTCGGAGAGATGACCCGGAGCGTTTTGATATTGCCGAGCTTCATGGTGAGGGCATCAGAAAGGCCGACGCCGAGGTTGAAATTCGTGGATTGCGACCCTTCGAATGGCAGCACGATCACCGAGGGATTCTGATACGAAGCGGAAGCGATCGGCCTGCCTTCGGAGAGTTGCAGGTCGAAATCGAGATCGAGAAAGGCAAATGCAAGTGCAGCGAGCAGGACGCTTGCGGCGACGCCAGTAACGAAATATCGTTTACGCCGCGATCTTCCTTTGGCGCCAAGCGTTTGCGGACTTTCGTCAATAGCTATCGTTGTCCGTTCGTGTAGGTGGGGAATCTCGGATGTGCTGACATCGTGGGCGAAACCGCTCCCAGCGAACTTTTCGAACAGTGCACGGTAGCCGATTGCTTCCTGGATGGCCGCGAACCGAGGATCGGCCCGCACGACGTCGAACACCGGTTCGACACCCATCCAATTCAGCCAAGCTTCGCGATACTCAAGCGACTGTTCAAGTTTTGTGAGGGCCTCTGCGGGTTCGTTGAGGTAGCAGTGAGTCAACGCCATTTGATATGGCGAGATGAACCGTTCTTTCGATAGTTCCTCCAGCGCCTTTAGCTTGTTTCTAGCGGCATCTTTTTGACCGGCAACGGCGAGGCACTCGGCTTCGGAAAGCTGCGAAAAGATGCTGCCGCTCATGAGATCGTCCGCCCGCCGGTGTTGGATCATTGCGTCATCTGAATTTCCGGTGATGCGATAGACTTTGCTGAGTCCGTAGTAACCGAAGAGATAATTTGGAAAATCGGAAACCACGCGCCGATAGCGCCTTATGGACTCGTCAAAGCGGCGGGCGTAGTACAGTCCCCACGCGATGTTGTGATGATTAAACGGTGTGAGTGGGTCGATGTCTACACTGCGGGTGGCAAAATTTAGTCCTTCTTCGAAACGACCCTCGGTGTAGAGGACGATCGCATACCAGACGTATGCGCCGGCGTTGTTTGGGTTAAGTTCGAGTGCCTTTCGCAGATGAACCTCGGCTCGAGCCCAGTCGTGATTGCCGGCGTGAAGCGAGAATCCGATGCTGGAGTGACCTTCGGAAAGATCGGGGTCAAGCTCGATCGCCTTGGACGCGGCTTCGA
This sequence comes from Pyrinomonadaceae bacterium, assembly GCA_041751195.1. GTDB lineage: Bacteria > Acidobacteriota > Blastocatellia > Pyrinomonadales > Pyrinomonadaceae > OLB17. Next base: position 58,500 of record JBGSXX010000007.1, read on the forward strand.
TCGCGGGTTGGTAGCACTCCTGCGGCGGGAGAACGCCGATGATGCCGAGCCAGTTGTAGTAGTCGGCGATGCCCGCGTAGGCGAGGGCGTAGTTGGGGTCGGCTGCGATAGCCTTGTGAAAGCTGACGAATGCTTGGGCTAGGCCTTCCTCGGTAAAGCTGTTGAAGTGGTAGCGGCCACGAATGTAGTGCTCGAAAGCCTCGGGGACGTCGGTGCCGCGCTTGACGAAATCTTCGAGCTCGCCGCCTGTCAGCTGCGGAAGGAGCACTTCGATCATCTTTGTCGAAAGCGTGTCTTCCAGAGTGAGAACGTCGGAGAGCGTTTCATCGATCGATGTGGCCCAGATAGCGGCGTTGGCGGAAACATCCAGAAGTTGAACGGTTACACGCAGGCGATTATTCGCTTTTTTGATCGTGCCGTCGAGAATGTAATCTGCTTTGAGTACGCGGCCGGCCTCGATCGGATCCAAGTGTTCTTCACCGAAACTGCGTATCGAACTTGTCGGACGAACTACAAAGCGGCGGATCTTACTGAGCCGCGTGATTAGTGCGTCGGCGAGGCCGAGACCCAAGAATCGGTCGTCGGTGTCATCGGCCGAACCGAGGTTGATATACCGGAATGGGAGGACAGCGACGGCCTTTGTGTTCTCGGGGAGCCGACGGAGAATGCCACTGCCGTTCTCTGACGGTGCGAATGTCGGAGCCTGAACCTGTGCACCTGCAAGGTGGCGTTCGATGTCGCCGGCGAGATCGGCAACGCTACGATAGCGCTTTCGCGGATCTTTCGCGATCGCCTTCATCACGATATTATCGATACCACCGCGAAGGGTTTCAGCGAGCAGAGAAGGCGAGATTGAGCGCATCCTGGCGACATCGCTTGGCGTTTCGGTATATATCGTCAACAGATGGTCATCGCGCTCGAGGATCGCGCTGGGCGGGGCAGGCATCACTTCGCAGACGATGCGGGAGACCTCGTGCAGCGCACGGCCGGTGAAAACGTGGGGGCGATGCCCCGTTAGAAGCTCGTAAAGCAGGATACCGAGCGAAAAGATGTCGCTTGCGGGCGTGACCTCGACGCCCTGCATCTGCTCCGGACTTGCGTAGTCGGGGGTCATCATACGGAGCATTGAGACCGTAGGATTGAGCGATTCGTGGATCAGATTTGGGTCGAGTATCTTCGCAATGCCGAAATCGAGAAGCTTTGGCGATCCTTGCCGGTCGATCAAAATGTTGCCGGGTTTGATGTCTCGGTGTATGACCTTTTTCGCGTGGGCGTATTCGAGAGACGAGCAGATCTGCAAGAACAGCTCCAACCTTTGTCGAACCGTCATCCCCTTTGCGTCGCAATAGCGGTAGAGCGATTCGCCGTCCACATATTCCATTACGAAGAACGGAACGCCTTCCGACGTCGTGCCGCCGTCGAGGAGCCGTGCGATGTTGGGGTGCTCGAATGACGCAAGGATCTGGCGTTCGTGTCGGAAGCGGCGGATGATAAAATCGGAATCCATTCCGCGTTTTATCATCTTGACTGCGACCTTTTGGCGGAACTCGCCGTCGGAGCGTTCGGCTAAATAGACCGAGCCCATGCCGCCGCGGCCGATCTCCTTGATAAGCCGGAAGGCACCTATTTGTCGACCGATATGCTCGTCGGGAACGGCGTACTCGGCCGAGTCGCCTAAGGAATTTGAGATCGCCTTCCGGGCTCCGGTGTTCATGACCGACTTGTCAGTCCAGATGGAGCCCTCGATGAAATCATCAGAACTCTCATCTGCGGCTAGCAGCTTTTCGACGTGTGCACGAATCTCGGGATCGTCAGTTTCAGCAGTAAGAAATGCGCCGCGCCGTTCAGCCGGTAGGGCGGCAGACTCCTCGAAGAGCCTCTCGATTGTGGACCATTTTTCGGGTGTCACGACAGAAGATATTATAGCTAAAATGACGCGTGGCAAGTCCATTTCGTGCGGCATGCGAAAAATTATTATTACATAGGTGGTAAACGTCGAGCATTCTTATTTAAACTTGTTGACACATCTGTCGATCCCATATAGACTTCTAATTGGCATCCTTCCACGCCTTCCGGCCATATTCTGCAATGCCCCAGCGACGCAAAAAGATCAGTCTTGTTTATTTTGTTATTTTCACCCTACTCCTGGTGGGGTTAGTTCCGCTTGTGCTCACGGGCTGGACGCTTTCGGAGCGTAGTGGCCGTGAGCTTAGAACGGTCGAGAATAGATATCAGATACAGCTCGTTCAGGAAAAGGCACGGCAAATAGAGATGTTTGGTCAGCGACATGGCGACCTTGTCCGTAACCTCGCTAATGCGTTTGCTTTGTCGGGAAATGCATCAGTTTTTGAATTGCCGCAAACGGACGAGAGACTCAGTAAGACGTTGAGAGATAATCCGGACGTACTTGCTCTCTTTGTGAAGCCCGTAAATGCGGAATCGCTCGCGTTGTACCGGCCTTCGGGGATCGGGCGCGACGAGGTTGATGTTTTAGCCGGACGCGTTTTGGAAAGCGGATTGAGCGATGAGCTTTTTATAGACAAGCCCCAGTTCGTTGGGAGCGAGAACGAGCCGGTGATCACGCTGGCATCGCCGGTGCGGGTGAACGGCTCGAACGCGGCGTCGGTCATCGCGATTGTTTCGCTGAGAGGAATTGCGCGAAGTGTGGTTGGCATGGACGCGATGAGCGAGGCTGATCTCTGGGCCTCGGGTTTGCCGATAATTTATGTGATCGATACGGAAGGCAGGGCGATATTTCACCCGGATCCGGAGTTGGTGCTTGAGAGGCGGGACCTTTCGAACTTGAAGATCGTTGAAGAATGGCGTGAATCGAACCTCCAGATCCAGTCGGGATTGGTGCCGTTCGCGCATGAGGTCGACGGTTCGACACATGAAATGATCGGGGCATATTCGACCGCGTCATTTGGCACTAAGATGAACTTTGGCGTCATCACGATGCAGGACGAGGCGAAGGCTCTTGCTTCCGTTGGCGAGATGCGAAACCAGACCTGGATGATCAGCCTTGCGTTTGCCTTAATGGCGCTGATCGTGGGTGCGATCGCGGCACGTTCACTGACGAGACCGATTATCACACTTTCGGCAGCAGCGGACCGCATTGCGGGGGGCGATCTTTCGACACGAATTAATTCGCGCAACTTCACTGAGATCGGCGTGCTCGGAAATACGTTTGACACGATGAGTGATAAGCTCGAAGAGAAGATCGCACAGCTGGCGCGGGCCGCACAGGAGAATCGCGAGCTATTTGTTGGTACGGTCAAAGCATTGGCTGCCGCGATCGACGGTAAGGATAAGTATACGAGGGGCCATTCGGAGCGTGTTGCGCGGATCTCGGTTGCGATCGGAAAGCAAATGGGAATGGGCGAGGAGGAGCTTGAGACGCTCCGTATCAGTGCGTTGCTGCACGACGTCGGCAAGATCGCGATAGACGACAGCATCCTGAAGAAGCCGTCGGCGTTGACCGCTGAAGAATTTGAGATAATGAAAACCCACCCGGTTAAGGGCTATAAGATAATGTCGCAGATCCCCGCGATGAAAGATTTTCTGCCGGGGATGTATATGCATCATGAGATGGTGGACGGTAAGGGGTATCCGCAGGGACTGAAGGGCGACCAGATCCCGCTGCAGGCGAAGATCGTATCAGTGGCGGACACGTTCGACGCGATGACGATAGACCGACCGTATTCGAAAGGAATGATGCTGCCTGAGGCGCTTGTAAAGATCAGGGAGCTGGTTGGTACGCGATATGATTCATCCGTTGTTGAAGCACTCGAACGAGGGTGCGATGCCGGCGAGATCGGGCGGGGCGTTGTGCAGTTCATGGCGAACTCTAATATACAGTCGGTCAATGTTGGTATAGCAAAAAACGTTACCCTGAATTCCGAAGAGGTTATGAAGATTCGAGACGGACTTGCTCAACCGCCGGTCGCGTCTGCGACTAAACCGTTTTCTGGAACGTAGAACATCACGGATGTTTGGATATTTGGCGCGACGTCGTGAATTCGGCGTCGCGTTTGTTTGCGTTGGGCTAATTCTCTATAATCGTTAGTTTGCGAACAACAGGGATCGTGGGGTCAGTTTTTCAATATGGCATTTTTTTGGCGGCGGGGTAAAGAGGATAAGTTTTCGACTTCAGTTCTCGGCTTGGATAAGTCGATGGAAGAGCTGAAGGCTAAGGAAGAGGCGGTTGAGAAGGAGATCGGGGTTCGTTTTTCGAAGGCGATCGAGAAGACGCGGAACTCGATCAACAATCGCCTTGATACCATATTTGAAGGCCGCAAGCAGATCGACGAACAGCTGTTGGATGAGCTGGAAGAGATGCTGATCTCAACCGACATCGGCGTTACGACGACGATGCAGGTTCTTGAGGCGATCCGGAAAGGCGTGTCGAGGCAGGAGATAAGTGACATTGCTGCGTTGAAGGCTGTGATGCGGAAGGAGTTGCTCGACATCCTCCATGCCTCCGAACGCAAAGGGGTTGCAGATGAGACTGCTGTCGATCTGTCGATCAAGCCTTATGTGCTGATGGTCGTGGGGGTTAACGGCGTTGGTAAAACGACGACGATCGGCAAGCTTTCGCAGCGGATAAAGAATGAGGGTAATGGGGTGTTGATCTGTGCTGCGGACACTTTCAGGGCTGCGGCATCAGATCAGCTTGAGATTTGGGCCGAGCGCGCAGGGGTACCAATTGTTCAGCAGAAGCAGGGAACGGATCCGGCGGCGGTGTTGTTTGATGCGTTGCAGGCGGCGAAATCGCGAAACTCGGACGTGCTTATCGTTGATACGGCCGGTCGGCTGCACAACAAGGCCAATCTGATGGCGGAACTCGAGAAAATGAAGCGGATAGCGGGGCGTGAAGTTCAGGATGCGCCGCATGAGACGCTTTTGGTGATCGATGCCGTTACCGGTCAGAACGGACTTGAGCAGGCACGGCAGTTCACCAAAGTCGCAAATGTGACGGGCATTGTGCTTACGAAACTTGATGGTACGGCCAAGGGCGGCATCGCGGTGGCGATCGCGAAGGAGTTGAACCTGCCGATTAGATATGTCGGTATCGGCGAGCAGGTGGATGATCTGATGGTGTTTGACCCTGAGACTTACGTCGACGGACTTTTCAGCTGATAGACCGAACCGAGAGCCTTTGTGATCAACGATCAACAACAAACTGATATTAAGTACATCGGCGCTGCCCTTGACCTAGCGCAAAAAGGGGTAGGGCTTGTGTCGCCGAACCCGCTGGTCGGGTGCGTGATCGTTGATGACGGGGGAAACGTCGTCGGCGAAGGTACTTACGAACGCGAGGGTGTCACACACGCTGAGATCATTGCTCTGCAAAAAGCGGGAGAGCGGGCTCGTGGTGCTACTGCATATGTGTCCCTCGAACCTCACGCGCATCACGGTAAGACGCCGCCCTGTACTGACGCTTTGGTCAACGCGGGTATAAAGCGTGTCGTCGCGCCGATTGAAGATCCGAACCCGCTGGTGTCGGGTAAGGGGTTTGCACAACTTCGCGAAAGAGGCGTCGAAGTTACGACCGGGGTCCTTGCAGAGGAAGCTGCAAAGATCAACGAAAAGTTTATATGCTGGCATCGGCGGCACCGGCCGTTTGTGCATTTGAAGCTGGCGACGTCGATGGATGGGCGGTTGGCGATCGACGCGAGCGTGTCGACTCTGCTGTCCGGACCGAAAGCGATCGAGCGTGTACATGAACTTCGGCATGAGCATGACGCGATATTGATCGGTGGAAATACGGCAGTGGTTGATGATCCCTCGCTCACTGATCGGAGCGGGCGGGAACGGCTGCGGCCGCTGACGCGCGTCATTTTGGATAATAGGCTGCGATTGCCGGCCGAGTCGAAACTGGCGACAACGGCTCGCGAGATCCCGACGCTTGTATATTCTAACTGCCTCGACTTAGAAAGCGTCGACAGACTTAGTGACCTTGGTGTCGTGGTGGTGCCGATCGAGCGGGGGGCCCGGAACCTGAGGGGTGTGCTGGCGGATCTTTGCGCCCGAGAAGTTCAAAGTGTGCTGGTGGAGGGCGGGTCCGCGGTCGCGGGTGCGTTTTTGGACGCGCGACTTGTGGATAAGGTGACGATGATCCTCTCACCGGTTTTGATCGGAGGGCCGACTGCACCTGTAGCGGTTGGGGGAAAAGGTGCGGCCGCTCTAGGCGACATTCTTCGGCTGGAGGGTGTGACCTGCACGGAGCATGGCACCGATATCGAGATAACCGGTTACCCTCAAGACATCGCGTAAGATGAAACGCCCGCATGCAAAACGCTCGCTTGGGCAAAACTTCCTTGTCGACCCAACCTACATTCAGCGAATCGTTAGTGCGGTGAAGCCGCAGCAAGGTGACACGATCACAGAGATCGGGCCCGGGCGTGGTGCGCTTACGCGGCCGCTGGTTGAATCGGGAGCGCAGATTATTTTACTTGAGCTTGATCGGGAGTTTGCGGCGGAACTCGGCCGTGAGTTTAAGGATAATTCGAAGGTCACCGTGATCGAGGCTGATGCGTCGAAAGTGGATTTTGGGGAAGTTCTGAGAGATCAGCCGGCAAAGCTTGTCGCGAACCTGCCGTACAACGTATCGACCGCTATCTTGCAGCAGTTGTGTCTGCAGCGGAGCCACTTTACGGAGATGGTGCTGATGTTTCAGCGCGAGGTGGTTGAGCGGATAACGGCGGTCCCGGGAACCTCTGAGCGGGGATTCTTGACGGTGCTGGTTGAGCGTTACCTTGATGTTCAGCATCTTTTCGACGTTCCGCCGGCGGCCTTTCGGCCGCGGCCGAAGGTGACGAGTTCGGTTGCGAGGCTTGTTCCGCGGGAGGTGGCGGCAGGCAGCGATGACGAATTTCGGCGGCTGATCAGTTCGGCGTTTGTTCAGAAGCGTAAGACGATTCTCAACAATCTGAAGGGTGTTTATGCCGATGCGTCACAGGCGCTGGTCGCGGCGGGTGTCGATCCCGCGCGGCGTGCCGAAACGCTAACGCTCGGCGAGTGGGAGCTGCTGCTTGAATGCCTGAAAGCAGGCTAATTCGTTTGTGTTATACTTGTTGATTCAATTACGGCAGTAACTATAAGGGGATCAAGTGAATAGGATCGAAATAATCCCGCTGGGCGGGATCGGCGAATTTGGGATGAATTGCATGGGGATCCGCTTCGGCGATGAGATGATCATCGTTGATGCGGGTATGGGCTTTCCCGAAGAGACGCCGTTCGGGGTTGATATCTCGATTCCCAATTTCGACTTCCTCGAAGAATATCGCGATGACCTAACCGCCTTGATACTTACCCACGGGCACGAAGACCATATTGGTGCCCTTTCCTACCTTCTCAAAAAGTTCAACATTCCTGTTTACGCCTCGCGGTTTACGCACGCTCTTGCCGAGAAGCGGCTCGAAGAATTTAACATGATGGGCGATGTGCTGCTGCATTCGGTAAGGCCGAATGATGTCGCGGACATCGGCTCGTTTAAGATCGAATTCATCCATGCGTCGCATTCGCTGGTCGATTGCTTCTCGTTGGCGATAAAGACGCCGATCGGAACGATAATTCACACAGGCGATTACAAGATCGACGACACGCCGGTCATCGGAAAGCCTTACGACCTTAAGACGCTGAAGCGGTACGGTGACGAAGGCGTACTCGCGCTTTTGGGCGATTCCACGAACGCAACGGTTCCCGGGCGGACGCCGTCTGAGCAGGCGGTGATCCCGGCGTTTCGCGAGATATTTGAAGAAACTGAGGGGCGGCTGTTTGTCGCGACGTTCTCGTCGTCGATGCACCGGCTGCAGATCGTGTTCGACGTCGCCCACGAATATGGCCGGAAGGTCTGCGTCCTTGGGCGTTCAATGCAGAAGAATGTCGAGATCGCGGAAGGTTTCGGCTTATTAAAGATCGCACCGGACGCAATGGTCTCGCTGGGAGCTGCTCGTGCTCTTGATGATGACGAGATCTGCTTCATCGTCACAGGTTCGCAGGGCGAAAGCCGCGCCGCGTTGTGGAACATTGCCACATCGACCTACAAGGGGATGGAGATCGAAAAGGGCGACACGGTTGTGCTTTCCGCCCGCATCATCCCGGGCAACGAAAAGAACATCAGCCGGCTCATCGGGCATCTCTACAAACGGGGTGCAAACATCATCGAAGAGAGGAGGCGGCTGATCCATGTCTCGGGCCATGCTTCTCAGGAAGATATCCGGATAATGGTCGAGACGGCACGGCCGAAGTATCTGATCCCGGTTCATGGCGAGTACCGGATGCTTTTCCGTCACAAGGAATTTGTGAAGAACCACGTCCCCGGCTATACCGACGAGAACGTGGTGCTGATCGAGAACGGCGATGTGCTTGAGATCGACGAATTTGGAGCGCGTATTTCGGGCAAACGTGAGCTGAATCGAACGTTTATTGACGAAGAGTCACTGGGCGAGATCGAGTACGATGTCATACGCGAACGCAAGAAGCTCGCTTCCGGCGGCACGATCTCGCTGGTAGTAACTATTGATAAGGATCTGCACACCCTTGCCGGCGAACCGCAGATCACCTTTAACGGCGTCGCGGGGCTCGATCCGACGAACGGGTTTGGTGCCGACGCACGCGAAGCTGTCAGCTTGGCGATCTCCGAGATGAAACGCGAGCAGATCGCAGACAAAGCCGTTTTCCGCGAGAACCTCCGCGTGCACCTAAAACGCTTCATACAGAAAAAGATCGGCACCAAACCGGTTATCCTTACCACAGTCGTAGAAGTTTAGCCCGCTACTATCCTAGGATCCCCCAACTAAAATCGACCAAATCGGGACCCAGATCGAGCGCTTCGCAGTCCAGAAACACCGCGTCGCAAACCAGATCACGCCGGTCGCAAACCAGATCGCGCCGGTCGCAAACCAGATCACGGTGATCGGAACCCAGATCACGCCGGTCGCAAACCAGATCACGGCGGTCGGAAACCAGACCACGGCGATCGGAACCCAGATCGCGGTGATCGGAACCCAGATCGTGGTGATCGGAACCCAGATCACGGCGGTCGGAACCCAGATCGTGGTGATCGGAACCCAGATCACGGTGATCTGGAGCGAATTCCTGCCATGTTCGTATCAAAAGCGTTCACTTTATGCCGCAGGAGTTGCATTTCGGCTATAATTGGTCGCTATGACGGATTGGGAAGGCAAAGTTGTTCTGATCACCGGGGCGTCGAGCGGGATCGGTGAGGCGCTGGCGTTGGAGATGGCTTCGAAGGGGGCCGTGCTGGGGCTTTTGGCTCGGCGGAAGGAGCAGATCGACGACCTTGCCGTGCGATGCGAAGATGCGGGCGGGAGTGCGCGTGCTTTTGCGGCGGACGTTCGAGAATATGCGGATGTTCGGGCTGCGGCCGACGCACTCCGCAGTGAATTTGGTCACATCGACACGCTGATCGCGAATGCGGGGATCGGCGGGAACACTGCGGCGACGCGAGATCTGGAGCCGGAAGCTGTCCGGCTGGTGCTCGATACGAACCTGATGGGGGCGGTGAACTCTGTGCACGCGGTTCTGCCGGAAATGCTTGAACGCGGCAGCGGGCATTTGGTGGCGATCTCGAGCCTTGCCGGGTTTCGGGGGCTGCCGAGATCGGCGGCTTACTGTGCGAGCAAGGCGGGAATGACGGCGTTTTTTGAGAGCGTTCGGCTCGATGCCGAGCCGCGGGGAGTGGACGTCACGATCATTCAACCCGGGTTCATCAAAACGCCGCTGACATCGGGCCGCGAAGCTCAGATGCCGTACATTATGGAGCTCGAGGACTCGGTGAAGCATTTTATGCGTGCGATCGAACGCCGGAAGCCGTTTGCGGCGTTCCCATGGCAGCTGGCGACCACCGTCCGGGCCGCTCGCTTCTTTCCAGTCTGGCTCTATGACCGCATCGCACGCCGAGCCCGTTACCGCGAATAGATTCGCTCCGCATAAAACGTTATAATTTCATCCGTTTATAAGCTTTCCTCTTACCGCTCACGCTTTACGGCTTTATGAATTATCTTCAAGCTATCATCCTGGGAATCGTCCAGGGCCTCACCGAATTTATCCCGATCAGCTCAACCGCTCACCTTGTTTTTGCAGGGCGTTGGACCGGTATTTACAACGGCGATCCGCAGCAGATAACGGCCACGATGGCGGTCATTCAACTTGGAACCGTTGCGGCGGTACTCATTTACTTTGCGGGTGACATCTTTAACATTTCGACGGCGTTTATTCGCGACCATTGGGGAGTGCTCACGCGAAAGCGGCCGGTGCGGCATTCCGGAACGGGCGGTGTTCGGCCCATCTGGCTGTCGCAGGAAGCGTGGCTCGGGTGGCTGATCATCATTGGATCGATCCCTATCGGCGTCGCAGGGCTATGGTTCAAGGATCTGATCGAGGGTCCTGGCACGAAGAATCTGTGGGTCATTGCAATAATGCTGATCGGCGTGGCTCTGCTGTTGGGTGTGGCTGAGTTGGTCGGCAGTCAGCGGAAAGAGATCAGACATTTGGGCATTTGGGACGCCATCATCGTGGGATTTTCACAGGCGCTGGCCCTGATCCCCGGAGCGAGCCGTTCGGGTTCGACGATAATGGGCGGATTGTTGGCCGGGCAAACTCGCGAGACCGCGGCGCGGTTTTCGTTTTTGCTTTCTATACCGGCGATAACTTTGGCGGGACTGCTGCAACTGCGTGAGGCGTGGGCGATCCTGCCCGACGATAGCTTTATGCCGCTGCTCGTGTCCACGATCGTCTCCGGGGTGGTCGGCTATCTTGCTATTGCGTTTCTGTTGGCGTTCCTTCGAAAGAATTCGACGCTTATCTTCATCGTTTACAGGCTGATCCTCGGGTCGGTCATCCTCGCACTTCTTTGGTACGGCGTGCTCAGCCCCGTGGTTGAGGTTTAGGGCGAATGCTCCAAACTCGATGGATCTACCAAAAACATGACCGTGCGGCCGCACAGGCGCTCGCGGCGCAGTTGGGTGTCCATCCGCTGACCGCCGCGATCCTCACCGCCCGGGGGCACGGGACACCCGACTCCGCTCATCGATTTCTCAATCCTACATTTGATGATCTGCATGACCCCGCTCAGCTGAAAGACATCGACGTTGCTGCGGACCGCATTTTTCGCGCCGTGACAGATGGCGAAAAGATCTTGATCTGGGGCGATTATGATGTGGACGGAACGACGGGGACGGTGCTGTTGCGGCAGGCGCTGAAGATCATCGGGGGCGTGACGGAATATCACATCCCGAATCGTTTTTCGGAGGGCTACGGCGTCAATATTCCGACATTACAGACGGCTAAGGAGCGCGGCTGTACGCTGGTGATCACGGTTGATTGCGGCACACGGAGCTTTGAGCCGGTGGAGTGGGGACGCGAGAACGGCGTCGATATCATAATCACTGATCATCATCTGGCTGATGAGATCCGGGGCGTTCCGCCGGCGTTTGCGGTGATCAATCCGAACCAACCGGGCTGCACTTATCCCGACAAGAACCTGGCAGGTGTGGGCGTGGCGTTCAAGCTTGCGTGCGTTTTGCTGAATCGGCATGGGCGGGAAGACCTCATCCGCTCGTTTCTGAAGGTCACAGCGATTGGGACGGTGGCGGACATAATGCAGCTCACGGGCGAGAACCGTGCGATAGTCGCACTGGGTCTGCAAGACCTGAAGAATACTCGAAACCTGGGCCTTAAGGCGTTGATGGAGATTTCGGACTGCCGCAGCGATATGCGTAGCCATCATATTGGCTTTAGGATCGCTCCGCGGATAAACGCGGCCGGGCGGATGGATGTCGGAAAGCACGTTGTGGAGCTTTTTGAGGCGGAAGATTTTAATGAGGCACGGCGGATCGCGGAGCTGCTCGACAGTCGAAATCGGGAGCGGCAAAAGGTGCAGCGCGAGATCACGGAAGAGGCTTTGCTGCGGTCGATAGAGCTTGGTAAGCGAAAGTTCGTCGTTGTGGCCGGCGACGGCTGGCACCGAGGCGTGATCGGGCTGGCGGCCTCGCGGATCGCCGAGCGGCTCAATCGGCCGACGATCGTTCTTTCTTTGGAAAACGGCACAGCTCATGGAAGCGCACGCAGCATTCCGGGTTTTCACCTTCTCGATGCGATGGGCACTTGCCCGGAACTTTTTATTCAGTATGGCGGGCACGCCGCGGCCGCGGGGATGACGATGGAGTCCGCCAGGGTCAGCGAACTGCTTGCGAGGCTCGACCGGCACGCTTGTGACGTGCTGTGCGATGACGATCTGGTGCCGACGCTGGCGATCGATGCACCGGTGTCGAGCGGCACGCTCGGTATCGAGCTTTATAACGAGCTTGACCGACTGGAACCCTTCGGGGCGGGAAATCCGAAGCCGGTATTTGCGACAAAGGGGCTATACTTAAGGTTCGAACCCTCAGTGATCAAGGAAAAGCATCTGAAGCTTTACCTCGGTGACAGCCAGGGGCGGCGGTTTGAGGCTATTTGGTGGGACGGCGTGGAACGGTCAAGAGGGCGAACTTTGCATGAGGGAAACGGCATCGAACTGGCGTACGCCCTTGATCTTAACAACTGGCAGGGAAACACCCGGCTACAGCTTGTCGTCAAGGATCTGAGACCCGATAATTAACCCAGTGACGAAAAAGCAAAATCAGAACATCGACCAGCTACGAAGACGTGCGCGCATGCCGCACATCTTTCGCGTTGGGGCGGTAGTGCTGTTTTCGGTTTCGCTTTTGGCGATAGGAATTGGCTTTTACCGGGCTAAGAATCGGGCTGAGTTCCGGATGCAGGGCTTTCCGACGGAGCTCTCGAAGGACGTTGTCGCCACCATCAACAACTATGAACGCCGAGAGACCGATGGCGATACGCTGCGATATCTGATCAAGGCAGATCGGGCCACGACCTTTGCCGATAATCATCAGGAGATGAAGAACGTCTATCTAGAGGTGTTCGATGAGACGGGAGCCGGTAGCGACAAGATAACTGCCGCAAAGGCGGTGTATGTGCCGGGCGAGAATCGGATGTTTACCGTGTATTTCGCCGGTGATGTGGCGATAGCGACGCGGGACAGCCTGAACGTCAGAACGCAGCAACTTACCTATAAGAAAGAGAACGAAACCGCGTCCGCTGACGAAGAGGTCGAGTTTGATCGGCTGAATGTTAAGGGCAAGAGCTTTGGTGCTGTGGTCGATATAACGCAGAAGCGTGTACAACTCCTTCGTGACGTGAACATCGAGGTGGCGGGGGATGAAGGTTCCGGCGTTGGATCGGCGATCGTGCGTGCCGGGTCTGCGTCGTACGATCAGATGAATGAGCGAATCGACCTTGAAAATAACTTTACCGCTAATCTGAACGGGGCATCTGGTTCGGGTATTCGGAACGCGGATGTTGTGGCGGCTCGGGCCGTTGCGTTGCTCCACATGCCGGACGGCGATCAGCGAAAGCTGAAGACGCTGGAGATGTTCGATAACGTAAAGATCGACGCGAAAGAAGGTGACGACCGGCCTACGAAGATCGAGGCCGGTTATGCAATGTATAACGCGCAGGCCGCGCAATTCGATCTTGGGCGGGGTGTGAAGATCATCACGGTCGAAGATTCGTCGCCGACTCAGATCACATCATCGTCGGCGGTGTATCGGCAGAGTTCGGGGCGGATCGATCTTGCCGGCGGGGTGGAGGTGACTCAGCGGAATGATGTGGTAAAGGGCGAGGCGGTAACCGTATTTCTACACCCTGATCGGAAGTTGAAAGGCGCCGTTGTTCGCGACAACGCTTACGTGCGACAGGCGGCTGCGGCTCAGACGACGGAGATATGGGCGGCGGAGATCAACGCCGAGTTCGGTACGGATCAGGTAATGCGGCAGGCCCGTGCAAGTAATGCGGTACGGGCTGTTCTCACTCCCGCGACGGCGTCGGAATACTCAAAGATCACGATGACAACGCCGGGGTCTGCAGATATCGCGTTTAAGGGTGCGGGGCAGATCGAGCGAATGACTGCCGACGGGCGGACGACGATACACATGGATGTGCCGGACAACGGACGGGATTCGTCGAATAAGAGACTTGTAGCAGACAGCATGAAGACGTCGTTCTCAGCGGATGGTAAGAATTTGCACAAGGCAGAGGCGGTCGGGAACGCTGAGTTGTATGCCGATCCGCATCGAGCATCGCCGGAGAATTATAGGACGGCGATCAATGCACCTCGGTTCGATTGCGAGTTTTTCCCGGTCGGCAACAACGCGAAGAGCTGCGTTGCGTCGACCAACGTTCGAGCCGTTAGGACGCCGACAGTGGCTCAGGGCCGAAGCAATCAGGTGCTTACAGCGGAGCGAATGACTGCGGTGTTCAACGAAACATCGCGAGACGTGCAGCAGCTTGATGCGTCGGGCAATGCGAAGTTTACGGAGGCGGACCGAAACGCGAGTGCCGCGAATATTTCGTATACGGCCGCGGACAGGTTTGTGCGGCTTCGGGGCGGTGAACCTACCGCGTGGGATTCGAATGCACGTGCTAAAGCGGCCGAGATTGATTGGAACACGCGAGAGCAGCGATCAGCATTACGCGGCAATGTCAGCACGACCTATTTCAGCCAACGCCAGACGGGGGGAGCTGCTCCGTTCGGGCAGACGGGGAGGCCCGTCTATGTTACGGCGGACGCAACCGAGTTTGATCACCGGGCAGAGGTAGCGGTGTTTACCGGGAACGCTCGGGGTTGGCAGGACAATAATTATGTCAGAGCTAATAAGCTGACAATGAGGCAGAAAGAGGGGCAATTCATTGCCGAAGGCGCCGTGCAGAGCCTATTGTACGACGCTAAACGTCGAGAGGTCGGGACGAACCGCAGCGTCCCGGTGTATGCATCAGCTAACCGAATGACCTATAATCAGGCCGAACGCGTCTTGCGTTACGAAGAGAACGCGGACATAAGACAGGGAACCGATCGGCTTACGGGACGTGTTGCGACCGTATATCTTGATGCGAATAACGAGTTGGTCCGGACCGATATCGAAGGGAACGTTAACGTGACCCAGCCCGAACGACGGGCGTCGGGTGACTACGCCAGATACGATGCGGCCGATGAGGTCGTCGTGCTTCGCGGGAACCCGGCACGGATCGAGGATGTGAAATCCGGCAGCGCTCAGGGAGCAGAGGTGACGGTTTTCCTTCGTGAGAATCGTGTGGTTGGTGAGGGTCGCTCAAAAGAGAATCCTTCAGGTCGGCTCAGGACAGTTTATAAGGTCAATTAAGCCCATAGTGGATCAGTCAGCAGAAAACCCCCAGACGACAAACGGCACCCGCCCGGATATTGAGAGCACGTCCCTTTCGGCTACGTCCGTGCAGAAGACGTACGGCCGCAGGCGCGTGGTTGATGACGTCAGCTTGTATGTTGCACAAGGTGAAGTGGTCGGATTGCTCGGCGCTAACGGAGCGGGGAAGACGACCACATTTTATATGATGGTCGGACTGGAGAATGCGGAGAAGGGCCGCATCATGCTGAACGGGCAGGATGTGACCAAGCTGCCGATGTACCTCAGGTCGCGGCTGGGGCTGGGATATTTGCCGCAGGAACCGTCGATCTTTCGCAAGCTGACAGCGGAGCAGAATATTTTGGCGGTGCTCGAAACGTTGAAGATCAGCCGTGCGGGGAGGTTTGCGCGGCTCGAGGAACTTCTTGAAGAATTTGGCATTGACCATGTTCGAAAAACTCGGGGCGACGCGTTGTCAGGCGGCGAGCGGCGGCGGGTTGAGATCGCTCGATGTCTTGCGACCGAGCCCCAATACATTCTCCTCGATGAGCCGTTTGCGGGGATCGATCCATTGGCGATCGACGACATACGCGAGATCATTCTCTATCTTAAACAGCAGGGAATCGGCATCCTCATAACCGATCATAATGTGCGTGAAACGCTCGGCATTACCGATCGCGCATACATCATGTCCGACGGTAAGATACTGCGAAGCGGCCGGCCTGATGAGCTTGTCAAAGACCCCGAAGTTCGCCGAACATACCTCGGTGAAAGGTTCACGCTATAAAAGTAACGCTTTTCCTTTTTCCCCTGAAACTTCGTATAATTCAATAAGTTTGATACAGTCCGGTCAACATACACTTCATCGAAGTACGTAGGTCGAATTGCCCTTTTATGTCATCGCTCAGACTCACAACTAGCTTGCAGCAGCGGATGGTCCTGACGCCGCAACTGCGGCAGCGCATCGAGATGCTGCAGATGACATCGATGGAGCTTAATGAGCTGATCGAGCAAGAGTTGGTGGCTAATCCGATTCTCGAAGAAGTTCAGCCGGGCGAAGAAGTACAGGAGATCGGCGACAGCATTCTCGATCAGAACTCGGACGGCGTGAGCGACTTTGACTCGCCGGCGAACACGGAAAACGGCAGTTCGAGCGATGACGATTTCGAAGGCTACGAAAAGGTTTCTGCGGAGCTACCGAACGAGAATGGAACGAAGACGGAGGGGGACGCCGAAACGGAATTCTCGGATGATGCGTCTGAGTCGAGCGACGATTCTTTTGAAGAGATCGACTATGGCCGCGAGTTTCAGGATTATCTCGATCCCGGGTATCGCACTCAGGAGATCGAGTATAAGGACGACGCGCCGAGTTTTGAGCAGTTTCTGTCGCACACTCCAACGCTCAGCGAACATCTCGAATGGCAGCTGACGATGCTGCAGCTAACTGACCGTGTCGAAGACGCTGCGATCAGCATTATCGGTAATCTCGACAGCGACGGGCGCTTTGTTGCGACCATTGAGGACATTGCGGAGATGTCTCGATGCGGACTTGATGAGGCTGAGGAAGCCCGGCAAGTTGTCCTCGCGCTGGACCCGGTAGGCTGCGGTGCAATCGATGTTAAGGAATGCCTGCTTGCGCAGCTTGAGTCGAATGGCCACGGGGATGACCTTGCGGCCGAACTGGTTCGAGATCATCTCGAAGATCTCCAGCCGCATCGACTTCAACATCTTGCGAAAGCGACCGGCCGCGACCTTCATGATCTAGATACTGAGATCGAGAAGATCCGCGTTCTCGATCCGTTTCCGGGACGGCGTTACACGTCGGAGGATGCGATCTTTGTTGCGCCGGAAGTATATATCGAAAAGCTTGAGGGTGAATACGTCATCTATTTCGCTGACGACGGGAGTCCGCGTCTGCGGATCAGTCCGACGTACCATCAGTTGATGGACCAGACTGAGACGTCGAAAGAGGCCAAGGACTTTATTAAGGAAAAGGTTCGTTCGGCAGTGGATCTCTTGCGGAATATCGAACACAGGAGGCAGACGATCTACCGCGTGGTCGAATGCATCGTCGATCGCCAGCGCGACTTTTTGGATAAGGGCGTGGAATTCATCAAACCGATGATGCTGAAAGACATTGCCGAGGATATTGGAATGCATCTTTCAACCATCTCGCGTGTCGTGAATCGGAAGTATGCACACACTCCGCAGGGCGTGATCGAGCTGCGACGATTCTTTAGCGAAGGGATGATGAACGAGGATGGGGAAGAGGTTTCTACCCGCATCCTCAAGCTTCGCATCAAGAAAATGATCGAAGAGGAAGACACGAAGAAGCCCTATACGGACGAGCAGATCGTGAAAATCTTGAGCAAAGAAGGCGTAAAGCTTTCGCGTAGGACCGTCGCAAAGTATCGCGACCAGATGAATATTCCGGGCTCGCGCGAACGCAAGACGGTGATATAGATCCGATCAATTTACTGCCCACATACTTTTAGGGGGGGATGGATATGAAATTCGAATACACCGGACGACACATCGAAGTAACTCCGGCATTGCGGTCACATGTAGAGGACCATTTTGAAAAGATCGATCATTTATTCAAGGGAAAGCCTGCAAAGGCTCACGTCATAATCGAAGTTGAAAGGGGACGTCACCGCTCGGAGATCATCGTGAAATGGCGAAACGAGGTGCTAACCGCGAATACTTCGAACTCAGATATGTATCTTTCACTTTCGCAATCGATCGACAAGATCGAAAAGCAGGCGTTGAAGTTCAAGAACAAGGTTATAGACAAATCGCATAGGGCGAAAAAGGCGGGCACCATCGCCAGCAAAGCCGAAGAAGTTGAACCGGCGCCGACCGGGCCCCGCATCATACGCAGTAAGAAATATGCAGTCAAACCGATGACGGCTGACGAAGCTATCCTGGAACTGGAGAATGACTCGAACAACTTTCTCGTTTTTCGCAACGCCGAGAACGAGAAGATGTCAGTAATTTACTCACGTTCGGACGGGAACTTCGGCCTTATCGAACCCTAGGAAAGATCCCGTGTGGATAAACTCTCCGTAAAAGAATTTGTCGAACGTTCGCATCACGAACTTGAACTGAGTGTCGTGGCGGGCCGCGACGGGTTAGAAACCCAGTTCATAAATTCTGAGCGGATACAGAAGCTGGGGCTTGCTCTTTCGGGCTATCACGACTACATCCACAGCGGGCGTATTCAGATGGTCGGAAAGAGCGAGATCTCCTTTCTAAATCAACTCTCGCCTGGCGGCCGCGAAGTTGCGGTGAACGCGCTCGATCCTACAGCGATCTGCTGCTTTCTGCTGACTAAGGGCCTAGAGCCGCCTGAAGAGCTTGTAAAATTTGCCGATGTAAACCTTATACCGGTGGTTCAGACGCCTGCGGTCAGTTCTAGGGCGATCAGTCTTGTTACCGAGTTCCTGCAGAAAGAACTGGCCCCTGAAATAACCCTTCATGGCGTGCTGCTTGAGATGTACGGGATCGGGGTGCTTTTGCTGGGTGAATCGGGTATCGGGAAGTCCGAATGTGCGCTGGATCTAATCACCCGAGGCCACCGGCTGGTATCGGACGATGCGGTCAGAATTAAACGCGCGGCAGGAAGGTTAGAAGGGGCGGCGCCGGAATTGACGGCAGAACACCTCGAGATACACGGACTTGGGATTCTAAATGTTCGTGAGCTGTTTGGGGTTTCGTCGATCTGTGAAAAGATACGTATCGATCTTTGCATCGATCTTGTGAAATGGGATGAGATCGAGCACATCGAACGCATCGGCCTTGAGATGCGAGAACGCGTGATATTTGAGGTACCGACACCGCAGTTTATCCTTCCGGTTAGTTCCGGGCGAAACCTTTCGACACTGCTGGAAACGGCGGTTCGCGTCTTTTTGCTGCGACGATCCGGTCACGACGCGGCGCAGCAGCTTGTTGACCGTCATGCAGCGATGATGGCTGAAAGTCGATAGTCCCCTCAGCATATGCCAAACCACTCTTCGGCAGAATTTTCGCCCGACAACCGCCTTGTGATAATCACAGGGCTGAGCGGCTCGGGCATGAGTTCCGCGACGAATGCTTTTGAGGACCTGGGTTACTTTTGCGTTGACAATCTCCCTCTTACGATGTTAACAACGTTCGCGCGGCTGCTGCAGCCCAGCGAGGAAGGCGTGCACGCGATCGAGCGTGCTGCGCTCGTAATTGATATACGTGAACGGCATTTTCTTTCGAAGTTTGCGAGCGAGATAAAGAAACTTAGCGGCAAAGACCTTCGTCCTTTTGTCTTGTTTTTTGAAGCTTCGGATGAGGTTCTGCAGCGTCGCTTTTCGGAAACGCGGCGGCCGCATCCGGCGGATAAGGGTGAGGGTTTGCTAAGCGCGATCCGTGCCGAACGCGAAGCTATGGCTCCGGTGAAAGAGATCGCGGACCTGATAATCGACACGTCGGATCTGACGGTCCACACCCTTCGGCGGCAGATGCTTCAGAAGTTTACGCCGGACAAACACGGGAATCCGATCAAGATCCAGCTGCAGAGTTTCGGGCATAAATATGGGTCACCCAGGGACGTTGATCTGATGTTTGATGTGCGGCACTTGCCCAATCCGTTCTTCGTGCCGGAGCTGAAAGCGAATGCGGGTGATCATCCTGAGATCGTGGAGTTCTTGAAGAAGCATGATGAGGTGAACGAGACGATCCGGAGATTTGATGACTTGCTGGCGTACTTACTTCCGTTCTATCAGAAAGAGGGCAAGTCATATTTGACGGTGGGTATCGGATGTACGGGCGGGCGACATCGTTCAGTCATGGTCGCCAATTCGATGGCTGAGGCTCTCGCGAATGCGGGTTTTGACGTTTCGGTCGTTCACCGAGATATGCAAAAATAGTCAAGCTTATGAAGCGTGTAGGCGGAGTGATAGTTTCGCATGGACAGGTCGCGACGGAACTGCTGGCTGCGGCCGAGACGGTGGTTGGGGACCTTGGCCATATTACGGCGGTGTCGATCGGGTGGCACGATGACGTTGAGGTTGCGAAAAGCGAGATCGAACGCGCTGTGAACCAGGTCGACGAGGGGGTCGGCGTGATGATCCTGACGGATATGTTTGGCGGGACACCGACTAACATTTCCGCGATGTTCCTCAAACCCGGCGAGGTCGAGATGGTGACGGGTGTGAATTTGCCGATGGTCATAAAGCTCGCTTCGCACAGCAAGGACACATCGCTTGCGGATCTCTCCGCGATGGTGGAGGAGCAGGGCAAACAGGCGATTCATCGCACGGCAGCTCTGCTTGATCCTGCGAAGATCAAAAAGGATGCGTGAGGGCACCATCACGATCGTTAACCGGCTTGGCTTACATGCGCGGGCGGCAGCTCAACTGGTTCGACTTGCGGGAACATTCAAGAGCAAGATCTTGATCTCGCGCACGGATGACGGCATCTATGCGGATGCAAAATCGATCCTAAGCGTGTTGACCCTTGCGGCTGCTGTCGGCACCGAGTTGATCTTGTCCGCGGACGGGCTCGACGAAGAGGACGCATTTACTGCGATAGCAGAGCTAGTTGCCAACCGGTTCGGCGAATCGCAATAGCAAGTATATGAATAGCAATAGAGAAAAACCCGGCGTCGGGAAACGAGTAACGCTTGTTGGCGTTCCATTGGGGTTTGGTGCGGGAAAAAAGGGTAGTGAGCTTGGCGTGGAAGCCATGCGGATGTCGAAGATCAGGGATAAGTTTCTGACTGAGCACATCGTTGACCTAGGTTATGAGGTGGACGACGTTGGAAATGTGGAGATACCTCGTCCGGCCGCAGAGGCGGCAGAGGAAGAGAACCCGAAGTACCTAGCCGAGATGCTTGAGGCGAGCAGCAATATGTCGGCCGCGCTGAAGCCCATATTGGCGAGCGGTTCGATGCCAATAATTCTCGGCGGGGATCATTCGATCGCAATCGGTACCTTTTCCGGCATCTCGTCATATTTTCGCGAGAAGGACGAGGACATCGGGCTGATCTGGTTTGATGCCCATGCGGATATAAATACGCCCGAAACGTCGATGTCCGGTAATATTCACGGAATGCCGTTGGCGCACATCCTGGGTTACGGGTGTGACGAATTGGTGAATCTTGAGGGCTTTGCGCCGAAGCTTAAGCCGGAGTACTGTGCACATGTAGGCGGGCGCGATATCGACCTTGGAGAGCGTCAGCGCATTCATGATCTCGGGATGCGCGACAATTTCTTCACGATGAGCGATATCGACCGCCGCGGAATGCAGGAATGTGTGGATGATGCGATCGCGATCGCGTCGAGAGCTCCCGGCGGCTATGCAGTAACGTTTGATGTCGATATGATCGATCCGCGTTTTGCGCCGGGATCGGGCACGCTTGTGCGTGGCGGTACGACATATCGCGAGGCTCACTTGGCGCTTGAGGCCATTGCAGCAGATGGCGGGATGCGTTCGTTTGAGATAGTGGAGGTTAATCCCTTATTGGATCAATCAAATCTCACTGTGGAACTCGCTTGTGAACTTATACTCTCCGCTCTTGGGAAGACCATCCTATAACATATGAAAACCCGCGTTGGCGTTGTATTCGGCGGCCGTTCAGGCGAGCACGAAATTTCTATCCGTTCAGCAAGGACCGTTCTCGAAAAGATCGATCGTGAAAAGTACTCGGCCGTTCCGATCGCAATCGACAAGGACGGGCACTGGCTCAACCCGGCGGATTCCGCTGCATACTTTCCGGAACTTGCGGAAGGGCTGTTGAGCGGGATCGACGGGGCCGACGGCACATTTGGACTATTGGGCGACCGCGGCTACAACGGGCTTACCGTGGTCGGCGGTTCGGGGCCGAGCATCGGGCTGGACGTGGTGTTCCCGGTGCTCCACGGCACATTCGCAGAGGACGGCACGATTCAGGGGCTGTTTGAGATGGCCGATATTCCATATGTGGGATGCGGCGTGCTTGCTTCGTCGTGCGGGATGGATAAGACCGTGATGAAGACGCTGTTTCGCGATGCCGGGCTTCCGCAATGCAAGTACACGTGGTTCCTTCGATCGGAGTGGGAATCAGATGCGGAAGCGATTTTCGATAAAGTGGAGGCGGCGCTGCCTTATCCGGTGTTCGTCAAACCTGCCAATCTTGGCTCGTCGGTCGGCGTGTCTCACGCGGTAGATCGGGACGAGCTCCGAAAGGCGATCGATCTCGCCGCCGTTTACGACCGCAAGGTGATCGTCGAACAAGCGCTGAAAATGCGCGAGATCGAATGTGCGGTATTGGGCAACGATGAACCGGAAGCGAGTAAGCCGGGCGAGTATTTAATTCGCGATAAACAAAAGGCTTTCCTCGATTATAGGGAGAAGTATTCAGGTACCGGGAACAACGAATTCATCGTTCCGGCGGCTCTATCTGATGAGCTTTCGTCAAAGATCCGCGAATTGGCGGTGCGGGCATTCAAAGCGATCGACGGTTCCGGGCTCGCGCGGGTCGACTTCTTTTTGCGTACCGATAACGGTATGCTGTTGGTGAACGAGATAAACACGATGCCCGGCCTTACCGATGCTTCGGGGTTTCCGAAGATGTGGGCGGGTTCGGGTTTGGATTTCACTGAGGTGATCGACCGCCTGATCGTTTTGGCCATCGAACGTCACGCGGATCGGTCGAAGAATAAAACAACTTTCGAGATAAATTAAAGGGGGAAAGATATGTCAGTAGCAAAGAATATTGAAATAACTTCGACGTCAGAAACGAGTTTTGAGGATGCGATCAAAAAGGGCATCGAGCGTGCCTCGCAGACGATCAAGGACATTCAGGGTGCCTGGATAAAGGAACAAAAAGTGACCGTGGATGGTGGGCGGATTACCGGATACCGCGTGATGATGATCATCACTTTTGTACTTTCTGACTCGTCTGAATAATTATTTGGCTTTTTCTGCGGTGTAGCCCTTGCGCGTTCGAATAGTTAAACCGGGACGGTTTACTCGAAGCTCAAGGGCTCTCCATTTGCCGTCCTTCTTCTCATTTAGCGGCTCAAAGCCTATCGTGTACAGCGTGCCGAGTTCGCTGACGATGCTTTCGAACGCCTCCCGCATCTCTACGCCGCCGGGAGTTTCCACAAACCTGCCGCCAGAGCGCTCGGCAAAATTCTTTAATACGCCCTTGTTCTGGCGTAGTGTGCCGATGTTGCCGGTGCGTTGCGACATATCTACCGTGTAGATCACCGCATTCGCTTCCATCGCCTCTCGCAGAACACGATCAGCTGAAAGGCCGCTTTGCGTGTCTGCACCGTCGGAGAGCACAATTATGGCCCGGCGTCGTTCGGGTCGTTGCGCCAGGTCCTGGGCCGCCTTGTACACGGCGTCGTTGAGAACTGTCATGCCGTAGGACCGTATGTCGAAGATCTTCTCAGACACGTCGCGCGAATTCGTGAAATCCTGGACGAGTGATACCTTGGAATCGAATCGGTAGATGGCGACCTGGTCGTCGGGGCGTAAGCCATCCAGAAAGCGGATCGCGGCGGCACGAGCTAAGCTTACGTTGGCGCCCATACTTCCCGAACTATCGATGAGAATGACTGCCGCAAAGGGCGTTTCCTCGGCGCCAAATACAGCTATGCTTTGTTCGACTCCGTTCTCGAATACAGAGAAGTTTGATCGGTTCAGACCGGATACGTGCTTGCCTGAACGGTCGAGGATGGTCGCATTGAGTACGACCAGCGAAGAATCGACCGATATGACAGCCTCATCATCTTGGGCATACGAGGTGGTCGCGCTGAACAGGATGAGACCCGCGAAAAGTGCCCCAACTGCCTTCAGTCTTCTCATATTGATCGAGTATATTATCGCAAGCGAAGATAACGTGTGAGTCTGATTATCGTGTTCGAACTCTGAATCGCCACTGCGGAAACCGAAAAACGGGACGACCGAGAAAGCTCGTCGACGAGCGTTACGGTCTTTTTCTTCATAAACCGAATTGCGTCAGACAAGCTGTTTGAATCGGGTACGTCCTCGGGTTCGTCACCCTGGTGGACAGGGAAGTTGAGCGGCTGTTTGTCATCGCTGCCGCCAAGGTCGCGGCGGATGCGTGCCACGAGCTTTTCTAAGTCCGCGAGGTTCTTTTTGTCTTGGGCCGACAGAACGGTCTTGTCCTCGGTGGCAGTTGTCAGCTTCTCGACCAATTCAAGAGCCTCCTGCCCACGCTGCAGCATCGCTTCGTGCTCCTTTCGCTGACGAGAGATCTGCCGATTCGCGATCTGTTCGCGGACCGTTCGAGGCAGAGGCTCGCGAGTGGGATTAGGGGCAGGGTCGAGCGGGTCAGGTACCGTTGTCTGAGCAAAGGCCGTGGATCCGGCCAATGTAATGACGAGTAATATGAGTAAGTTGGACAATGGTCGAGCCATCAAATTCTAATTGTCGATCACGGTGATGGGATTGGGTGATACGCCAGTCACTAATTCGACAAGCTTTACGAGAAACTCTTCTTCCGCTACACCTGAACTTTGAAGCGTGATCCACTCGGTTGTAAGCCCGCTGCCGCCTCGGCCCTCAATTTTTGCGTTCACGAAAACATTATTGTGTATTCCGTCGATCGACTGAACCTCGATCGTCAGCGTGTACTGCCCGCGTGACCAGGCGTTATCACCAAATTCGAGCCGGGCGTATCGCTTGAGTTCTGACTGTGCCACTAAAGGTCCGCGTCCGAAAACGAAGGGCTGGGTGACTATTATGCCCTCAAGGGGTCGAGATGATGCCTCGTCAATCACCAATTTCCTTTCCTCGATAGCCAGACGGATGTTGTCCATCAGCATATCTCGGCGCGATGCCATTCGGTATGGGTTGGGCAGAGGTTCGCGGGTGGGCGTCTTTCCTTCCCCCCAGTCGAAAGAACGGGTCGCATCAGAACTGCGCGGGTTGGTGCGAGACTCTTCTCTGATCTTCTGCGTCTGATTGTCGACGCCTTTTTGAGCAGATGCTTCCGTACCTGAAAGGATCACTATTGAGCAAAGAAACGCCGAATATAAGAACAGTTTCATGAAATCTCCCGCGGGACCGGGCACCGCCTTGATAAGTAAATCTATGATGAGTGGGTGAATTCTTTGGTTGCAATTGGGCTCGGCTCTCGTTTGAGTCGGTGAGCGTTGGCTTTGTACCACTCAATCGTTTTTGTCAGCCCGGAATCCAGGTCTGTTTGCGGCCGCCAGCCGAATACGTGCTCCATTTTATCCCCCGAAATATATTGCTCGTCGATCTCTCCTCTTATCTTATCCGAAAGCTGCACGCTAGGCGCTACCTTTTCTGACATTCCGCAGAGCCTGATGATCTTGTTCACCAAATCTAAAATGTTGACGGGAGCCCGGGTCCCAAAATTGAATGCCTGACCCTGAGTATTCTCGATGTTCTCAGCTACGAGCAGATAAGCGTCGACCACATCATCGATGTAGATAAACTCGCGGATCGGGGTGCCGTCGCTGCGAATAATTGGGTTTTCACCTGCAAGTACCGAAAGAATGGTGCCGGGAATAACCCTTGAAAGGTTCACATCGGCGGGGCCATAAACATTGGCTGAGCGCGAGACCGATGCGGGCAAACGGAATGCTGCGTAATATGACCGCGCCAGCATATCAGTGCAAGCTTTGGAGACGTCGTAGGGGAACTCGCCTTTGAGTTCGAAATCTTCCATATAGGGGAGCTGCTTATGGCTCCCATACGCCTTGTCGCTGGATGCTACGACGATACGCTTGACGTTCCCATTTAGGCGGCATGCCTCGAGTAGCAAGTATGTGCCGCGGATATTTGTTTCGAAGGTCGGGATCGGTGAACGGTTAGCGTCGCCTATGATCGATTGGGCGGCGAGGTGAAAGACGCTATCGATCTCGAACTCTTCTAGGACCCGCTCGAGTAGAGGCATATCGTCGATCGAGCCGCTTACCGTCCTAACGGACGAATGCAGATCGAGCAGGCTGAGCGAGCTGTGGTTCTTGCGGTCGGGTTCCAGGCAAATAACGTTTGCACCCTCACGAACTAGGCGTGCGGTGAGATTCGCGCCGATGAAGCCGGTGGCGCCGGTGACGAAAACGTTGCGGTCTTTCCAGAAATTACTCATTGTTATGTGCTGCTAGCAGTGGAGTGTGGCCTTGGAACTAATTCGTCGAATCATGTGCGGCGTCAGCGGCATGTGTTTCTTTGTGTACCCCTTTTTCCCAAATCTTTGCATACCTCAGAAAGACGCCGTATGCCGTAAACATCGCAATGATCAAGCCTTGGGTGCCGTCACGAAATCCCTGTTTGAGGATATACGTGCGGAAAAACGCGGCGAGAGGCCTGAAGAAGATCTTGCCGGGCCCGGACGATTTGCCCTTCTCGGCCAGATGGTCTGCGGCGAGGCGGGCGTACAACTCGGTCACGCGATGGTGTTCGGAGAGGTCGTCTTTCGTGTAATGGAGCAGTTCGCCCTCTAGCGTTTCTACTTGTCCGTCGACTCTGGCCGTCTGATGCGGCGCGATCCCATCCCAATAGCTGCGGTCTTTGCGGTAAAGCCGCATCTGGTAGTCGGGGTACCAGCCGCCGTGCATGATCCAGCGGCCCATATACCAGGTTCGACGGGCGATCTTGAAGCCGTCGGGGAGGTCGGAGCGTTCCTTCAATGCCAGTATCGATCGCTGCAACTCAGGGGTGACGCGTTCGTCGGCGTCGATCCAGAAGACCCAGTCGCCGGTTGTATGAGCGTCTGCGAACTCGTGTTTGTCCTTAAATCCGAGAAACTCGCGATTGAAAACCATGTCGGTATACTCGCGAGCGATCTCGGCGGTACCGTCAGGCGAATCCGTGTCCACGATCACGATCTCATCTGCCCATGCAACTGTCTCGCACAACTCGCGAATGTTCTTTGCTTCGTTGTAAACGATAATGCTGGCGGAGATCTTCACTCAAGAGATTTTCGCAGAATTAGGCATAAACGCAAAACGGCGGCCCACAACCGGCTATGGGCTGCGGGCCGCTATATGATGCGACGTTCATCATTAGGTCGACTAGTTGTCGTCGGCCGGCGAATCTACCACGATGTTATTCACGCGGAAGGTTGTTGAGGTTGCCCGTTGCAGGTCCGCGAGCGCCTTGTTGTAATCCGTCTCGGACCGTATCTCCGCGTTTCGGGCGTTAGCGAGGGCGTTCTCACGCTGGAAGAGCAGGAACGTTGTCGAGCGACCCGATTCAAACAGCCGACGTTCGCCATCGAGTTGGATCTGTGCATTTTCTCGAGCGCGCCGGGCGATAAGCACTCGCTGCCGGGCGGTCTCGACGGCTTGGACAGCGTTGCGCACTTCGACGATCACAACTTGCTCTTGTGCCCGCACTTGCGTGTCGAGCTGGGTGCGCTGGATCTGAGCACCTGCAAGATTTGCTCGAGCCGTTCGGTTGCGGAACGGGATAGAGATGGTGACGCCGATAGACCAGTTGGGGGCGTCGCCGCGGAAGGTGTTTGCCAGCGACTGGCCAAATCCACCAAACAGATAGCCAGGCTGCGGCGGGATCACAACGCTGGGATTTGTGATCAGCGGCAGATTGACGGCGGGTAGTGCTCGTACCTGATTAAGCCCGGCAAGTAGTGCAAGGTCTTGCTGTGAGCTAAAAAAGTTTGCCGTAAACTCCTCATTGGTACCGCTTCGCGATAGGCCGCTGAGGCTGAAAGACGTGTTCAGATCGATCTGCGGCCGCGTCTGATTTCGAAAGAATTCAATATCGATCTCATTGATGTCGCGTGCGAAACGCAGACGCCTGAGCTCAAACCGATTATCGATCGCATCTTTTACGGCTGCGTCGAGGTTGATCGGAGCAAGGTCAAAAACGGATTGCTCGGTTGGGACGATCGACTGAGACCATTCGGGTGAGAAGGCATCCCGGAGCATGAGCTGTTTCAGTGCGTTCTCGTTCACGGCCACCTGCTGCGTAGCGATCAAAAGGTCTCCCTCGCGGTTCGCGAGTTCGGTTTCGACCTCCGCGCGTGCGAGGGGGGCAGCCGCGCCGGCTGCGATCCGTGCTTCGACGAGTCGAAGGTTTTCGCGGGTAAGGTCGAGGTTTGCCACTCGATTCTGTTGATCGCGCAGTGCGAATACGAGATCCCAATAGACACGCTGTACCTGAGCGATCGTCTCGATGGCCTGCCGCCGAAAATCCGCGTCTGTCTGCTCTAAACGACGCCGTGCGATGCGAACATTGCGGCGCGTATTGTCGATGCTGCGATTACGCCAAAGCGGTTGGCTGAAACGAATTCCGTAATTGGACGAATAGATCGCGCTTGTTCCACCTGTCAGCGATCCAGACGTAACCTGAGCCTGCGTAAATGCATTCTCGTTGCGGGCGTTATTGAAGAACGCCGTATAATTGCCGCCAGTCGGAAGGAACTGCGAGAAATTACTGGTGATGTTGAGATCCCGGGTGGACTGCTGCCCGGTCGTCGAACTCTCCGTTAGTGTCGGAGTTACTGTGAATACCGGGTCATATGTCCCGAGGATGGCTGTGATCTGAGTTTCCTGAAACCGAACATCGTCACGCGAGAGTTCGATACTATTATTGTTTTCCAATGCACGCCTTATTGCGTCGTCTAGTGACAGAGGTACTGTATCGGTCGTTTGTACGCCGACCCTTGTAAGGTTCGGACGCGACGAAACGGTTGCGGGTCGGTCAACTGACGCTTCGGGCGGCGACTTAGTTTCCACCGCTCGTTCTTCGGCCACGGGGGCGTCGGGCTTGACCACGGCGACGGTCTCATCCTGAGCGTGAACGCTCACCGATCCAATGATCAAGAACGCACTAATTGCTGAATAACTGAATATTTTTGTGAAGAATCTCATTAAGGAATTGCTCCGGGTGACTATCCGATTGACGATAATTGCACGTCTTAAACTCAATCGCATACTACGACTTTAGTTTTGTGTTAGTTTCAACAAATTTGGGACGAACGGTTCAGAGGCGGGGTTGTTGAGCCGCTTTTACGATGCGTTGAAGTTTACCTGCATATAGGGTATCGTCAAAGTTTTAATACAACTACGCCGGAGGATTCTTAAGACTATGGGTATCAAAGTAGGCATTAATGGATTTGGCCGAATCGGCCGCAACGTATTACGCACTTGCTTGGGCGACAAGGAAATCGAATTTGTCGCAGTTAACGATCTTACGGATACAAATACGCTTGCGCACCTGCTCAAATACGACTCCGTGATGGGCAATCTCGATAACGACATAAAAGCTGACGGCGATACGATCACCGTTGATGGCGATTCGTTCAAGGTATTCTCGGAAAAAGATCCGGCGCTTATCGATTGGGAATCTGTAGGGGCGGAGATCGTTATTGAATCCACCGGTCGGTTCACGAAGGCTGAGGACGCGTCAAAGCATCTCAGAGGCAGCGTAAAGAAGGTGATAATTTCGGCTCCTGCAAAGGGCGAGGACATTACCATCGTGCTGGGTGTTAACGAGGATATGTATGATGCCGATGCTCATAACATAATCTCGAATGCGTCCTGTACGACCAACTGCCTGGCTCCGGTTGCGAAGGTTATTCACGAAAAGTTCGGCATTAAGAATGCGTTAATGAACACTATCCACAGTTATACGAATGATCAGCAGCTTCTTGACCTGCCGCATAAGGATCTGCGTCGGGCGCGGGCTGCTGGCCTTTCAATGATCCCGACGTCGACAGGTGCGGCGAAGGCTGTGGCTTTGGTCATCCCCGAGTTGAAGGGTAAGTTCGACGGCATTTCTGTTCGCGTTCCGACGCCGAACGTCTCGCTGGTGGACGTTGTGATCAATGTTGAAAAGGAGACGTCGACCGAGGAAGTGAATCGGGTGTTGAAGGATGCGGCGAACGAAGAGCTCAAGGGGATCCTAGCGTTTTCAGAGGATCCGCTGGTGTCGATCGACTTCCGCGGCAATCCGAATTCCTCGATCGTTGATGCCGAGAATACGAAAGTCATCGGCGGAACTGCGATAAAGATCTTATCGTGGTACGACAATGAATGGGGCTATTCATGCAGGGTTCGTGATCTCGTTAAATTTATCGCCAGCAAGGGCCTTTAAATCGTAGATGAACAAGCGAACGATAAGGGACGTCGAACTTGCGGGAAAGACCGTGTTCATCCGCGTTGATTTCAACGTTCCCATAAAGAATGGCGTGATAGAAGATGACACGCGCATACGCGGGGCGCTCCCGACGATCAAGTACGCCATGGAACAAGGAGCGAAGGTCGTGTTGGCGTCGCATCTCGGCCGGCCCATCAAGGACAAGAAAAAGGCGGAAGAGAAGGGGATGCCGTATGACCTGGGCAAGTACACGCTTCGACCGGTGGCGGAAAAGCTTTCGGAACTGCTTGATAAACCTGTCGCTATTGAGAACGACAGTTTGAAGGGGCAACTCGGGAGCTTGAAGGACGGCGATGTCCTGATGCGTGAAAATCTACGGTTGGAAGCCGGGGAAGAGAAGAATGACGAAGGATTCGCGAAGTCACTCGCCGAGGGCATCGACGTTTACATAAACGACGCCTTTGGTACGGCACATCGTGCTCATGCTTCGACCGAAGGGATAACGCATTTTGTGGAGACGTGTGTGGCGGGGCTGTTGATGGAGAAGGAGCTTAACTTTTTAGGTAAGGCTTTGAATAATCCAGACAGGCCGTTCGTCGCTATCTTGGGTGGTGCGAAAGTGTCGGATAAGATCCCAGTGATCGAATCGCTTATTGAGCTGAACGCCGACAAGCTGCTGATCGGCGGTGCTATGGCGTATACGTTCTTTAAAGCGCAGGGCTACACCGTTGGGAAGTCGCTGGTCGAGGACGACATGATGCCGAAGGCGTTGGAGTTGGAGAAGATGGCCGCTGATGCGGGAATCGAGCTGTTGCTGCCGACGGATCATCAGGTCGTCGATTCATATGAGCCGTTGACTTCGCGGAAGGCGATCCAGATCGAGTTCACCAATGTTGGTTTGGTTGGGCTGGATATCGGACCGGATACGATCGAGACCTTCAAGAACGCTCTTGAGGGCGCCAAGACAATAGTTTGGAACGGGCCGATGGGAATGTTCGAGGAGAAGCCGTTTGATGAGGGTACGATAGCGATCGCGAAAGCTGTGGCTGAAGCCACTGAGAAGGGGGCGACGTCCCTAGTGGGCGGGGGAGATTCAGTGGCAGCGATAAATCAGGCGGGCCTGGCGGATAAGATATCGCACATCTCGACCGGCGGTGGGGCGACACTGGAGTTTTTGTCGGGCGAGGAATTGCCGGGCGTTAAGGCACTGGACGATAAGTAATGAGAAAACCGGTAATTGCGGGAAATTGGAAGATGTACAAGTTGGGAAACGAGGCCGTGAACACCGCTCTCAGCTTGAAACCGCTAGTCGTGGCCGCGACGCATTGCGAGGTGGTCATTGCTCCGGCATTCACCGCTTTGAGGTCGGTCGCGGACAAGCTGGAAGGGTCGAATATCCGCGTAGCCGGGCAGGATTGTGCTGAGCACACGGACTTTGGCGCACATACCGGTGAAGTTGCTCCGTCGATGTTGAACGACGCGGGTTGCACCCACGTGATCATCGGCCACTCGGAACGCCGACAGTTTTACGGGGAGACGGATGGATCGGTAAATCGTAAGACGAAAGCCGCGATCGCGGGCGGGTTGACGGCGATCGTTTGCGTTGGCGAAATGCTTGAAGAACGCGAATCCGGGAACGCAGATACAGTCGTTCGCGAGCAGCTGCTGAAGGGGCTCGAAGGTTTGACAGTCGCGGACACGGAACGTATCATTATCGCTTACGAGCCTGTTTGGGCGATTGGGACGGGTAAAACCGCCACGCCGGAACAGGCTCAAGAAATGCACGCTCACATCCGCCGCTGTCTCGGCGAAACGCATGGACAGCAAGCTGCGGACAGCATTCGGATACTCTATGGCGGGTCGGTGAAGCCCGATAATATCGTATCTTTGATGTCGCAGAGTGATGTGGATGGTGCTCTGGTCGGCGGAGCGAGTTTGGACGCTGATTCGTTCGCAAGGATAGTTAACTTCACTTAGATATTGACCGTTTGCGGTCGAAAAGGCAGGTCACACAATTGCTTTACGTTCTATACGCATTATTTTTTATCGCATGCATCATGTTGGTGGCGACGGTGCTATTGCAGCCGGGTAAGACCGATGCGGGAGCACTTTTCACGAGCAATATTTCCAGCTCGGCATTCAGCCCGCGTGGAACGGCATCGATCTTGTCAAAGATCACGATCGTGGCCGGTGCCGTATTTATGGTTTCGGCGTTTTTGATCTCGCTGCCGGCTCTGCAAGGGGGCGTATCAGTACTTGATCAAGTGGGTGACACTCCGCCAGCAGGCTCGACAGCGGCTCCCGCTGTGATGGATACGGACGCGAACACGGATGCAGCCCAGCCGGATGCGAACACAGTTGAGCCCGCCGCTGACGCGAATTTGGCTCCGGCCGAACCTGCTGACGCTCCACCGGCGAACTCGGGCGACGCTCCGGCAAACAACTAAGATCTTTTTGAATTTTGCTGAGGTGGCGTAATTGGTAGCCGCGCACGTTTGAGGGGCGTGTGGAGCAATCCGTGCGGGTTCGAGTCCCGCCCTCAGCACCATCTAATAGAGACAGCCGCGAAATGCAGGCTGTCTTTTTTGTTTGAGCTAGTGGAGATCTAAAAGATCGATAGCCGAATGCGAAGGTACTTCCGGGGGTTTTGGCGGAAATCGTAGATGAGTTTAGTGCCCTCGCTCGACAGTTGGTTAACGTTTGATGCGGTCTGGTTGATGTTGTTGTAAAGCGTCTCGTCGGTTATAAGTTTACCAATAGTGCCGCGTCCCGCCTGGGCATCGCCGAGAAGCGATTCGAGCCGGGTAGCAGTTTCATTGAATTTGGCCAGCGTGTCGCGTGCGTTGTTGTAAAGCTCTTCGTCTTTGAGAAACCTTCCGAACGACCCCGTTCCGCCGCTGAGGTCAGTGGTGATTAGTTTAATGTCGTCAGCTATGAGATTGATCTTTGCGGCGGTCGTGCGAAGATCGGTCATTGCCGCGCGCGTTTCGTTGTAGAGAGCGTCATCGGTGACGAACTTCCCGGCAGTGCCGCGCCCGGCGCGGATATCGCTTGAGATCGCTTCGAGCTGGGAAACGGTGCGGTTCAGGCTGTTATAGAGTTCGGGGTTGTTGATAAGCTGGCCAGCGGTGCCCTCACCGCTGTTGATGCGCTCGATGGTTGATTGCAGCCGGACCATCGTGAGGCGGGTTTCCGCGACGGTTGCGTCAAGATTGTTATACAACGCTTCGTCGTTAACGATGCGGCCGAGTGTTCCCTCGCCTTCGTTAGCTTTGTTCAAGATCTCGTTTGCGGGAACCGCGAGTTTGTTGATCTGTTGAAGCAGTTCATTTCCGGTACGAGTGAGCGTGTTGATCGAGATAGCCTCACGAGAGGGGAGGATGTGATTTTCCGATACCGGCGATCCGGCAGGTGTTCCGGGCGTAATGTTGATGATCTTGTCATTCGCAAGCACCGAGACGGCGATGAGCTGGGCCGTCGAATCTGTTCGGATCCGCTCGGAGATCGGTTGGTCGTTCATCGTCCGATCGACCACGAACACTGCCTCGATCTTTGCATCTTCCGACGCGTCCGGTGGGAGAAGAATGACCTCCTGAACCTGGCCGATGCGAACGCCGGCGAGTTGAACCTCGCTGCCTTCTCGGAGACCATCAGCGGCGGCGAAGTGAGCGCGCAGGCTCAGTTTGCGACTAAATGGATTAAAGTCGCCGGTCGAGTTCAGGATCAGAAAAGCCAGAACCGCAAGGCCGAATAGCACAAAAATGCCTACACGGAGCTGGCTGAGATTTAACTTGTCTTTTGATTGGACCATTGCTAAACGAAGTTATTTTCCATGAATGAATGTGGTTATATATGGGTCATCCAGCTTTTGCAGCTTTTCGTCGGTGCCGCTAAAATATTTCTTCCCGTCTCTGATCATCATCACTTCGGTATTTATCAGGCAAAGTTTTTCACCTTCTTTCTCGAATATTACTTTGCCCTCTTGGTCTACCGTAGCATATTCGGATGAAAGGTACCGAAGGTTGTTCATCTCGTGTGTAACGAAGATCGACGACACATCTTGTAGATCGCGAAGCTTTATCGCGAGCTCGGCGATCGTTCGCGCTGTGGGTGGGTCAAGACCCGCAGTGGGCTCATCAAACAGGACGATCTGAGGATCGCCGATCAGTGCGCGGGCAATGCCCACGCGTCGACGCATGCCGCCGGAGAGCTCGTCCGGCATCTTATCTATCGCGTCTTCCAGGTCAACGAACTTAAGCATCCTCCGCACTTCGGGTTCGACCTCTTCATAGGTCGCTCCGTGTTCCAGAAGACGATATGCCACGTTTTCAAAGACGGAAAGGGAATCGAACAGGGCACCTTCTTGAAAGACCATCCCGATCTTCTTTCGAACGGACATCATCTGTTCCTCGCTATGGTGGGTGATGTCTTCGCCGTCGATGAGAATCGTGCCCGAGTCGGGTTTTATGAGGCCGAGAACGAGGCGGACTATCGTCGATTTGCCGCCGCCGCTTCGGCCCAATATGATCTTGGTCTCGCCCTTGCGGACGGAAAAGCTGATGCCGTCCAGGATCGTCTTATCGTCAAAAGATAGATGAACATCGCGGAACTCGATCGCCGGGAGCATTCTACTCGGTTCGTCGACCGCGTCGTCGAGATCGCGGCCCGGCTCCTCGCCATCGAAAGGGGATTCGTCTTGTTCATCAGTCTCAGAGAGCATAGGTTTGCGAGATTATATTCTTTAGATGCGACCAATGTCGAGAATGTACTGCAAAGCCTTTGATAGAAAAAAGTCGAAAATGATGACCCAGATCGACGAGATCACTACCGCATTCGTGGTTGCCCTGCCGACGCCGACGGTTCCGCCTGTCGTACTCAAACCCTTGTGACAAGCGACCGCGCCGATGATCAAACCGAAAAAGAATGGCTTAATTATTCCGCCTACGAGGTCGGATGTCGTGATGCCGTTACGCACAGAGTTGATGAATACGTGCGTTTCCTGGTTGTAGATCACCGAAGCAACTACCCCGCCGCCGATGAGTCCGAATATGTCGGCAGCGACCGTCAACAAGGGGAGCATGAAAATAAGAGCAATTATCCGCGGCGTGACCAATTTGCGAATGGGGTTAGTGCCGAG
This sequence comes from Pyrinomonadaceae bacterium, assembly GCA_041751195.1. GTDB lineage: Bacteria > Acidobacteriota > Blastocatellia > Pyrinomonadales > Pyrinomonadaceae > OLB17. The sequence goes on from JBGSXX010000007.1 coordinate 93,960, forward strand.
AGAACGCATTGCGTCGATCTGTTGGGAAACGACCATCGAACCTAGTTCGGCAGAGATCGCGGAGCCGATGCGGCCGGATACCATTAGGGCCGACAAGACAGGTCCGAGTTCCCGGATGAGGCTTGTTGCTACTGATCGCCCTGCTTCGTTTTGAATACTGTAATATTCGAGCGTCGGAAACGTTTGAAGGACGAGCACCCCGCCGGTGAAAAATCCTGTGAGTAGGACTATGGGTAGAGAGCCTACACCGATAAGGTCCATTTGCCGCAAGATCTCTCCGGGATATCGGGGCCGGCGGCGCAGGTTTGCGAACGCACGCCAAATCAGCAGACTTATCTCCTGCAATTCGAAAAGGAATCTATAGACCGGATACATTTATAAGCGGAACGCTCCCCGGATGAGGTATATAAGGGTAAAGGTTACAACGAACCCGGTTAAACAACAAACAAAAAGACCGTCATCGGAAATGACGGCCTCGCGGTTTGATTGGGCGATACTCAGTTTGGGTTCGGGGGTGGCTGGTGTTGGGGGCGCGATTCCTGACGCTCACGCTGAGCGTCTTCACGTTGACGCGTAAACCTCTGCCGAAGTTCACGGAATTTTACAAGCTGCTCGGGCGAAAGTATACGACGCAGTGCGAGTTCGCTTTGGAAACGCAATGCCGCCATTTCGGCCTGAGCCGCCTTATATTCCCCAAGCCTGGCGGCAACCGCTGCTTCGTCAAGGGTGTCAGCGTAGATAGCGCGGTCGAGTTCTCGGTTGGCTTCGCGCATACGCCGTGTGGCTTCCTGCATCTTTGGGCGCATTTCTTCATTTTCGGCTCTAATCTGACCGATCTGTTCCTCTGAGAGACCAAGAGCCTTGAAAAGGTCCGGCCGTTCCTGACGCGGCCCCGGCCCTCGTTCCGAAGGTGTCTGAGCTTTGGCGAACCCGGCAAAGCCAACGAGAATAAAGGCAGCTAACGCTACTGCCATGTTGAAAGAAGTCGTTTTCATTCTATTCACTCTCAATATCATCGAACATATCTGACAACCTCAGGCTCTCGTCCTGTATCTCTTCGAATTCATTTAGCCGTGGCGGTGCCTGAAAATTGATCGAAACTGCGGCGCCTCGTGACTGCCTAATATTGGCGCCCCTGGGCGGCTTCGCAACGGGACGCACTGGCATTTCGGCAGTTGAAGTGACAGGAGCACCTTCAAATCTATCAGTAACAGCGGTGACCGAAGGTTTTGCTGGCTCCGCGGTTGCATTCTCTCTTGTCAGCTGAGGCTCTGAAGACGGCTCTGAGACCGCAAGCTGTTCTCCATTGTTATAGATCAAGAAATATCCCCCGGCGAGAACTAAAAGCAGGATCGCGGCAAAACCCGTCGCTGCGTTCCAATAGCCTGGTGCCGATGCCCACGACCGTGCCCAGTTGGCGATCAACGTGCCCAATGAGGGAGTTGCCGACGGAATCGCAAACACAGGGGTTTCGAGCGGGTCGAACTCGACCTTTCGCCACTCGTATACCGAGAACCGGAGATTTGCCACTTCGGCGAACTCATCCGTACACGCCTGACAACTTGCGAGGTGATCTTCGAAAACGATCTGACGGTCCTCAGGCATCTCGCCATACATGTAGTCGACGAATTGATCGGACGCGTTGCATTCAGCGATCTTCATTTCTAAACAATCTCCACCGGAACGCGTCCAAGTTTTGCCTTCAGCTGCTTGAGAGCGGTGTATAGCCTGCTCTTCACTGTGCTCAATGGTACGTCGAGCGTGTCTGAGATCTCTTGGAACGTCATTTCTTCGAACTCTTTCATAACCACGACCTGCCTAAGATCGACTGGGAGGGAGGTCACAGCCTGTCGAACCGCGTTCATTCGCTCACCGCGCTCAGCACGGTACATTGGGGAATAGGCGTCGGGGGCAACAAAGATGCGATCTTCCTCATTCGTCTCGTCGTTGAGTAAATCTTCGGAACGTGTTCGGTTCCGACGCTTAGTAGTGAGGCACTGATTGACCGCGATGCGATGCAGCCACGATGAAACTTTCGCCTCACCTCTAAATCGTGGTAGTGCCTTAAACGCCGCAATGAAAGCCTCCTGGGCAGCGTCGCGGGCCTCGTCTTCGCGACCAAGCATACCGAAGCAAAGGGCGAAGATCTTACGCTCCCAACGGCGGACTATTTCGCCAAAGGCGTCCGGGGTTCCGGTAACCGCCATTTCGACTAGCTTTTCGTCGCTATGATGATTCACATTGCTGCAGCGCGGCGCACTTGCCACATCCATCAAATCGATCTGCCGAACATTTCGGCGTAAATGTTTGATGTATCAGCGTGCAGAAAAGTCTAATTAATTGAACCGTTTAAAACGGAAAAGGCGTGTGCCGCAACACACGCCCATAAGTATTATGACCCGCGCCTAGCACTGTCCAAGCAGCCAGAAGACAACGATAAAGATCAAGATCGTCGATATCAGGCCGCCCCCGAGTTTCCACGCCGCGGCACCCGCGACCACCCCTCTAAGTAAATTTCCCATAATCCCTCCTTGAATTTGAATTAAATGTGAATCAAAACCATTCACAATTTCTCTACGTTCATGGAGAGTGCAAACGCTATACCTTAGCTCAGAATTAATAAGCCCTTGCAAATACTACGCGTTTTGCTGATGGGTTGCCCGTGAGGACGCATTGTCCGGCTTCTTCCACGGAGTTCAAGGGGATACAGCGAATCGTCGCCTTTGTTTCTTCTTTGATGCGATCCTCCGTTTCGGACGTTCCATCCCAGTGAGCGAGTACAAAGCCGCCTTTCTCGATCTGCAGCTTGAATTCGTCCCAGGTGTCGACGCTGAAAGTGTTCTCTTCACGGAAGCGAAGCGCCTTTTGATAGATCGCGTCCTGCATCTGTTCGAGAACGATCTTGACCGTATTGACGACGCCGTCGAACTCGACCGACTCTTTAGTCAATGTGTCGCGGCGGGCGACCTCTACGGTGCCGTTGTCGAGGTCGCGTAACCCGACGGCAAGCCGGACGGGAACGCCGCGAAGTTCGTATTCTGCAAATTTCCAGCCCGAACGCTGCTTGTCGTCGGAGTCGTACTTGACGGAGATCCCGGCTGCCTTGAGCTCGTCGATGATGGGTGCGATGCGCTCTGAGATCTTCGCGAGGTCTTCCTCGGTCTTGAAGATCGGAATGATGACGACCTGAATCGGTGCTAGTTTCGGCGGAAGGACGAGCCCGTTGTCGTCGGAGTGGGCCATGATAAGTGCACCCATCAAGCGCGTTGATACACCCCAGGATGTCGCCCACGGATGCTCGAGCTGATTTTCGCGATTGACGAATTTAACGTCGAAGACCTTGGCGAAGTTTTGACCGAGGAAATGAGATGTGCCGGCTTGAAGCGCTCGGCCGTCCTGCATCAGTGCCTCGATGCAATACGTTTCCACCGCGCCGGCAAAGCGTTCATTAGCGGTCTTGAGGCCTTGAATTACGGGCAATGCCATCCAGTTCTCAACGAACTCGGCGTAGATGCTCAGCATCTGCTCGGTTTCTTCGACCGCCTCCTGCTCGGTTGCATGCGCGGTGTGCCCCTCCTGCCAGAGGAATTCGGCAGTGCGGAGGAATAGGCGCGTGCGCATCTCCCACCGAACAACATTCGCCCACTGGTTAATGAGGATCGGGAGGTCCCGCCAGGACTGGATCCAGCTCCTGTAGGCGTTCCAAATGACCGTTTCCGAGGTTGGGCGTATGATCAGTTCTTCCTCGAGCTTGGCATCGGGGTCGACGATAAGCTGGCCCTTTTTATCAGGGTCGGCCTTGAGTCGATAATGCGTTACGACCGCGCACTCTTTAGCGAACCCTTCTGCGTGCTCTTCTTCTTTCTCGAGGAAGCTCTTGGGCACGAACAGCGGGAAGTATGCATTCTCGTGACCCGTTGCTTTGAACATGTCATCGAGCGCCCGCTGCATCTTTTCCCAGATGGCGAAACCGTATGGCTTGATTATCATACAGCCGCGCACGGGTGAATTTTCAGCAAGGCCGGCTCGCTTTACGATCTCGTTGTACCACTCGGAGTAGTTCTCCGACCGCTTAGGTAATGATTTACTCATAGAAACTTCTCAGAAAGATTAATGTTAAAACAAGTCAATTAGAGTAACAATTTTACAATCGTAAGACTATTTACTACTCTGTGATTTCGTTCACCGCACAGTCATATGAGCAGCTTTAATCTGGATTTCACCGATACGGCAACTGCCTTTGCCGACAAGTCAGACTCGGAACTTAAAGAGAAGTCTCGGATGTTCAGGTTGATGAACTCGCCGACGCTTAATTCGTTCGCAACATCGTCCGCCAAATTCGCGCTGAGTCTTGGATTGCCCGTCGAGGGGCTTATCAAAAATACGGTATTTGAGCATTTTTGCGGCGGTGAGACGATCGATGAATGCGAGCCCACGATCGAGAAACTTGGTGCGGCAGATATTGGGTCGATCCTCGATTACTCTATCGAGGGGAAGACGGCTGAGGCGGAATTCGACGCGACGAAGAACGAAATCATTCGCACGATCGAGCGGGCCAAACATGACGAGCGGATCCCGTTCGCGGTGTTCAAGGTTTCCGGGATCGCCCCGCTTGGAACGCTGGAACGGATGAGCGGCCGAAGGGAGCTGGACGGAAAGAGCCGGGAAAAAAGCGAGTCTATTCATAACAGGATCGACGAGATCTGTGGGGCCGCTCATAAACTGGGGCAGCCCGTTTTCATTGACGCGGAAGAATCGTGGATCCAGGACGCGATCGACCGCCTTGCGACCGAGATGATGAAGAAGTACAACCGGGAGCGGGCGATCGTCTTCAATACGGTGCAGCTTTATCGGGTGGGGCGCTTGCAGTTCATCCGGGATTCGCGAATCGCGGCTCACGCAGCCGGATATATCTATGGTGTAAAGCTTGTTCGCGGAGCGTATATGGAAAAGGAGCGCGAGCGGGCGGCCGATCAGGGATATCGGTCGCCGATCCATGAGGACAAGGCGGCGGCAGACGCGGATTATGATGCTGCCGTTGATGATTGCTTGGAGCATCTCGATGATGTTGCATTCGTGGCAGGCACCCATAATGAGAACAGCACGCGGCGTTTGGCTGAGCGGATGTTTAACGGAAACGTGCCCTTCGATCATCCTCACATTCATTTCTCGCAACTCTACGGGATGGGCGACAACCTGTCGTACGTTTTGGCGAAGCACGGATTTAACGTATCGAAGTATGTTCCGTATGGTCCGGTCCGGGATACCGTTCCATATCTGATCCGTAGGGCTGAGGAGAATACGTCGGTTGCCGGACAGGTGAATCGGGAACTGGGGCTGATCAAGAAAGAGATGGAACGCCGGGGTATCTAGCGTAGCCCCAGCAGGAGACGGACAGAACGGTCGGAAGGAGTATTTGAAGTGTCGGCATGCCAGGCCCGCATCGGCTCTACTTCGCCCTCTGCCAAAGGGGTGTTCGCGATCTTTGCGACTTGGGTGCTTTCGAACGCTCGGGTCGTGAGGGCATGGTGTGGGATGCTGACGGTCAGCGAGTTCGGCGTGCTGATCGCCATCTCGGCAAATTCGACATCCGGGAAGAGTTCATTGAACGCGGAAATGTGCCAAACGCGACCTTTTGCGGTCTCGTCGATGCCGAGTAGACGCAGCAGGCCATAGCCTGACTCAAGTTGGAAAACGAGGTAATCGCCGGGCTGAAAGTCTTGTGACATTTCGGTAGATTAGCATACGGCCCGCTGCCGTACTAAACCTCGTATAATGGCTGTGCGCACTAATAGAACTGACCGTCCGCGCGTGATAAACTATAGTTTTGAACTCATAACAAAAGCTTTTACGAAGGAAGGTCATTTATATGTCAGATAACAAAAAAGCAGTAATTTTGTCGGCAGCACGAACGCCGACGGGGAAATTTCAGGGACAATTGAAGGGTTTCACAGCGCCGGAGCTTGGTGCGATCGTGATCAAGGAAGCGATCAAACGGGCCGGGATCAGCGAAAGTGACGTTAACGAAGTTATAATGGGCTGCGTCGTTCAGGCGGGGATTGGCCAGGCTCCGGCTCGGCAGGCGGCGCTGAAAGCGGGGCTCCCGCCCGAGGTTTCGGCACTCACCATCAACATGGTGTGTGGCTCTGGCTTGCGTGCCGTGGCATTGGCTTCACAGGCTGTGATGTTGGGCGATGCCGATTATGTCGTTGCGGGCGGGATGGAATCGATGTCGAACATTCCGTATGCCATGCCGGGTGCGCGTGACGGTTACCGGATGGGAAATCAGAACGTGATCGACCTAATGGTGCATGACGGATTGTGGTGCCCGTTCGAGAACTGGCATATGGGCAACACTGGCGAGGTCGTGGCTGAGAAGTATCAGATCGACCGCACCGAGCAGGATAACTTTGCGTTCAATTCACATCGCAGAGCAGCTGAGGCTCAAGCCGCCGGCCGTTTCAGTGACGAGATCGTTCCGGTTGAGATCCCACAGAAAAAGGGCGACGCGATCCTGATGGATGCGGATGAACCTGTGCGACCCGACACCAGTGTCGAAAGCCTCGGCAAGCTGCGTCCGGCGTTCAAGAAAGACGGCGGGACGGTGACGGCGGGGAATGCACCCGGGGTGAACGACGGTGCGTCGGCACTGGTCATCACCTCGGCTGAAAAGGTCGAAGCGTTAGGTATCGAGCCGTTGGCGCGGATCGTGGCATCGGCGACTTCGGGCATCGAGCCGAAGCTGATAATGATGGCACCGGTCAGGGGCGTTCAGAACGTTCTACAGAAAGCGGGCTGGGAAATGGGAGACGTTGACCTGTTTGAATTAAACGAAGCGTTTTCGGTACAAGCTCTCGGCGTGATGAAAGAGCTTGGGCTGGATATGGACAAGGTTAACGTTAACGGCGGCGCGGTGGCGTTGGGCCACGCGATCGGCAACTCGGGCAGCCGGGTTTTGACGACGCTGCTGCATGAAATGAAGCGGCGCGGCGCGAAGCGTGGGATTGCTGCACTTTGCCTCGGCGGCGGCAACTCAGTCGCGATGGCCGTCGAACGCGACTAACAGAGAGATTGGCATCTGCGGGCGGTGAGAACGAAAACTCATCGCCCTTTTATTTTTGAGGAGAAAAATTAGTATGAGTGAAAAGATCGGTGTGATCGGGGCGGGGACAATGGGCAACGGGATCGCGCAGACCGCTGCCGCGGCGGGTTTCGATGTGGTGCTCAACGATATATCGAGCGAGTTGGTAGAGCGTGGCATCGCAAACATCGACAAAAGCCTGGACCGCTTCGTAAAGAAGGAGAAGATGACGGAAGACGATAAGAGCGCGGCTCTGGGCCGAATTTCGTCCTCGACATCGCTGGAGGATCTAAATGATTGTTCCTTGATCGTGGAGGCGGCAACCGAGAAGTTTGAGATCAAGCAGCAGATTTTTCAGACGCTCGATGCTCAGACAGGGGCCGATACGATACTTGCGTCGAACACATCCTCGATCTCGATCACGAAGATCGCGGGAACGACGAAACGTCCGGATAAGGTGATCGGGATGCATTTTTTCAACCCGGTACCGCTTATGAAGCTTGTGGAGGTGATACGTGGAATTGCGACGTCAGATGAAACGTACGCCAAGGTCAAGGGTCTGTCCGAAAAGCTTGGAAAGACGCCGATCGAGTGTAATGATTCACCCGGTTTTATCTCGAACCGCGTGCTGATGCCAATGATCAACGAAGCGATATTTGCGTTGCACGAAGGCGTTGCAACGCCGGAAGCGATCGACGAAATAATGAAGCTTGGCATGAATCACCCCATGGGCCCGCTCACGCTCGCCGATTTTATCGGGCTGGACGTATGCTTGGACATTCTCAACGTGCTGCATGACGGGCTGGGCGACCCGAAGTATCGGCCCTCCCCCCTTCTCCGGAAGTATGTCGATGCCGGCTGGCTGGGTCGAAAGAGCGGTAAGGGTTTTTACGACTATTCAGCGTAAACGCCTTTCTTTGAACCGGCATCCAAGAACTTGTGAGGACCGCCGTTCGTATAACCGGTGAAGGTACTTTCCGATCGGAGTCTAAATATGAAAAAGTTATCGTTGGCCACGATCATTTGTGCGTTGCTGCTGGGGGCAGTTCCGACATTTGCACAACTGCGGGTTTCACCTCTGGAACTTAACGAGCGGACGCTCGCCAATGGGATGCGGGTCGTGACACATCGCGACACGTCGAGCCCGACGGTGTCAGTGCATGTTTGGTATGACGTTGGCGGAAAGAACGACCCACCGGGACGCTCGGGGTTCGCTCATATGTTCGAGCATATGATGTTCAAGGCGACCAAGAACATGCCGAACGAAAAGATGGACCGTTTGACCGAGGATGTCGGCGGATTTAATAACGCTTCGACGTGGCCGGATTTTACAAATTACTACGAGGTTGTCCCGTCGAATCATCTGGAGGCGATACTTTGGGCCGAGGGTGACCGGATGGTCAATCTGAACGTCGACGAAGCGAGTTTTGCTTCGGAGCGTGACGTCGTTAAAGAAGAATATCGACAGGGTGTGCTGGCCAATCCTTACGGGCTTTTCTTTGAGATGCTTGATGGGCTGTCGTTTCAGAAGCATCCGTATCGCCGGGGCGTGATCGGAAATCTTGAGGAGCTTAATGCCGCTACGCGGGCGGACGCTGAGAAGTTTTATCGCGACTTTTATCGGCCGGATAATGCGGTACTGATCGTCGTCGGCGACTTTGACCAGAAACAGCTAGACGGCTGGATCGATAAATACTTCGCCCCGATCAAGCGGCCTGAGGGACCGATAACCCGCGTGACGGTTGAGGAGCCCGAGTGGACGACCGAGCGGCGTTACAATGAGACCGGGCCGATCGTGCCGTTCCCGGCTGTGGGAATTACTTATCTTGCACCGCCTTCGCGTCACGCGGACGCTCCCGCATTGCGGATAGCCCAGAACATTCTTTCGGGGGGGCAGAGTTCAAGGCTTTATCAGGAACTTGTTCGTAACCAGAAGATCGCACAGGAAGCATCGTTTCAGGCGGATATCCGCGTCGACAAGGGGCTTCTTCAGTTCATAGGGATAGCGTCTGAGATAGGAACAGCAGAGCAGATCGAGAAGGCGCTTCTTGCCGAGATCAAGAAAATGCAGGATTCGACTGTGTCGGCTCAGGAACTGGAGAAGGCGAAGAATCAGCTCATTTCACGTGCTATTCGCCTACGCGAAACGAATGACGGCAAGGCATCGGCGATCGAGCAGGCTGTGGCGTACCAGGGCGACCCGAAAGCGGTTAATCGGGACGTGGAACAGTTGCAGGCGGTGACAGCCGCGGACGTTCAGCGCGTGATGCGTAACTATATTAAAGAGAACAATCGCGTTGTGATCTATTATCGGCAAGCGCAGCAGGCGGAGGGCGAAGACAATGTTGAAAACTAAACTGATATTAGTCGCGGCGACCGTATTTGCGGTGGCGAATGTTTCCGCTCAGATCGGGGAACCTAAACCGGGGCAGCCCCGTACGGTGACGATCCCTGCGGTAAAGGAGTCGAAGCTCGAGAACGGAATGACCGTTGCCGTGATCGAGAAACGGAATGTTCCGCTGGTTACGATCGCTTTGCTTACGCGATCCGGTGCGGCTGACGAAGGTAAAGGCAACGCCGGGCTTGCGAACATAACGGCATCGATGCTGACAAAAGGAACGAAGGCACGTACGGCAACTCAGATCGCTGAGCAGATCGAGTTCCTTGGCGGCTCGATCAACTCTCATGCGGACTGGAACTACTCGTTTGTTACAGTTTCCATCACCTCGGACAAAGTTGAGCAGGCGATGGCGATATTGGCGGACACGGCGCTGAACCCGACGTTTCCGCAATCTGAATTAGATCTGCTAAAAACTCAGGCGATCGACGGGTTGACCTACAGCCTAACGCAGCCGGGCTTTCTGACAAACTATGTCGCGAGTGTCTATTCGTTTGGCGAACACCCCGCGGGCGGGACGCCTGAGAGTCTCGGAGCGGTTACGCGAGACGCCGTTGCGGGTTTTTACTCAGCGCATTTCAGACCGGGAAACAGCGTGCTCATTTTCGGCGGCGACATTTCTACTGAGCAAGCGGCGGCGACCGCGAAGAAGCATTTCGGGTCCTGGCCGGCGGTTGCGGCCACCCCGCCCATCCGTGAGACGGTCTCGATATCATCGAAACCCCCGGAGCGAACGGTCAATCGCATACTTGTAGTCGATCTGCCGAACTCCGGTCAGGCGAGTGTAAGTTATGCGTTGCGCAGCTCTGCGGGACGTCGCGCAGCGGATGCAAATGCCGCCGTTTCGTCCGGATATTATCCTGCACTGACGCTGAATTCGCTGCTAGGCGGCGGGTATTCGTCGCGATTGAATCAGGAGATCCGTATAAAGCGGGGCTTGAGTTATGGTGCAGGTAGCGGGTTTAGCTGGCGGCCCAATTCGGCGACGTTTGGGACCAGAACACAGACCAAGAACGAATCCGCGCCGGAAGTCGCGGAACTCGTGATCGCGGAGATCGAACGTCTGGCGAATGATGAGACGATTACGGCGGCTGAACTCGATCCGCGGAAATCCGTTTTGACCGGCGGATTTGGCCGCAGTATTGAAACGACGACGGGCCTCGTCAACGCGTTGGGCGAGCTTTATGCTTTTGGTTTGGCACCGACGGAGTTGAACCGCTATATGACCAGTGTCAACTCGGTAACCGATAAACAGATCAGGGAGTTCGCCCGTACGAACCTGCGTGGCGGCGACATCATCATCGTGGGCGATTATGCCAAGTTCAAAGATGACCTGGCAAAGCGTTTTGCGGGTCGCGAGGTGACGGTCGTGCCGGCGGCTAAGCTGAACATCAACTCAAAGTCGCTGCTGTAAAACCGACACCACCTTCAAGGGAATAGGCCGGCCACGGTGGCGGCCTTTTTTGTGTCCAGAAATCGCTCACCCGTCGATCATCGCCCCTTAAAACGGTTTGGCTCGGACGCCACCGGCGAAAAATCGTATCAACCCTAACTATCCTACTCCCTTGCTGATACGGGGGCGGGGTGTTTCAGCCGGCGCGTTTCGGCAAGGGAGTTGCATTAAAAGCTCTTCATAGATTATTGAATGTTATTCATCCGGGAAGAAGAACGGCATTTCGTCGTTCTGCCCGGTCGACATTTACAACAAGGAGGTTAGTTATATGAAAAGATTACCATTGCTATTCCTGGCACTTTTGCTTGCATTGCCTGCCATGGCGCAGAACCAGAATGAGGTCCCGGTTGACGACCCAAAGGACAATGTCGAAACCGCGAATAAGCGCGCAGCCAGTGCCGCACAGGTTTTCAACGATTTGATGAGCAAGCCGGACAGTGCAATTCCCGAAGCTCTGCTTAGCAAGGCCGAAGCCGTGATAATTATTCCGGGTGCGGTGCGAGCGGCGTTCGTGATCGGTGGCCGCGGAGGCCGTGGCGTAGTTAGCCGACGCACAACCAACGGTTGGAGTGAGCCGGCGTTCGTTAAAATAGGCGGCGGATCATTCGGCGCACAGATAGGCGTCACTCAGACAGATTATGTCTTTCTGATCATGAACGATACGGGTCTGGAAAATCTGATGGACGACGGTTTTGAACTCGGCGGTGACGTCGGCGCGGCCGCAGGGCCTGTCGGACGTGAGGCGGGTGCCTCAACCAATGTCACTCTCAATGCAGAAATACTTTCGTATTCCCGTTCAAGAGGGCTTTTCGCCGGTGCGGCAGTTCGCGGCATTCGGATCTATCCGGACGATAACCTTAACCAGCAGGTTTACAATCGCGACGGGAAGGAAATCATCGCAAATGATGCCGGACTGCCCGCGGCTGACATCCCGGCGGCTCTTCGTGTCGTGCCGGACACGTTAAGCAAACACGCGGCACGCAGTGCCCAAGCCAGCAACTAGAAAAAAGGGGGATTCGTTCCCCCTTTTTCTTTTCTCGCCCTGGTTGCCAATCATACCCGCATTTGTTTGAATCTAGTTTTACGCACGCAGCCGAAACTTGTTCATACAATGCACCACGATCTTCGCGGATTCCTAGACACGCTTACCCGAGAGAAAGAGATCGTCGAGGTTTCGACGGAGGTCGATCCTTATCTCGAGATAGCGGAGATCCATCGCCGAGTGATAGACGACGGTGGGCCCGCGCTTCTGTTTACAAATGTTAAAGGGTCGCCCTTTCCGGTGGTCACAAACATGTTCGGCACGAACAAACGGATCGATCTTGCGTTCGGGCCCAAGCCGCTTGAGTTCGTAAAGCGTGCCGTTCACATGGCAGAGGATCTTTTGCCACCGAAGCTTGGTAAATTGTGGGGCTATCGCGACATGGCTGCGTCGGCGATGAGGCTCGGGACGAAGAAGGCACGCCGAGCTCCGGTGCTTGAGGCACGCCAGCCAGCCGTTGACCTTGAAAAACTCCCGCTGTTGCAGCTTTGGCATGAAGACGGCGGCTATTTCGTAACGTTGCCGCTTGTTTATACGGAGAGCCAGACCAGCGGCAAGCCGAACTTGGGCATGTATCGCATCCAGCGGTACGACAAACAAACCACGGGAATCCATTGGCAGATCGGGAAAGGCGGCGGTTTTCACTATTTCGAAGCCGAGCAGGCGAACCAACCCCTCCCCGCGACCATTTTCCTCGGCGGGCCGCCGGCGATGATCCTTTCTGCGATCGCGCCGTTGCCGGAAGATGTGCCGGAGCTTATGCTCGGGTCGCTTTTGGCCGGGACAAAGATCGCAACTACCGATAACCCGCTGGCGGGGCATCACCGGCTGATCGCTAGTGCCGAATTTGCGATCTGCGGCACCGTTCCACCGCACGAACGCCGTCCTGAGGGGCCGTTCGGCGACCATTACGGCTATTATTCACTTGAACACGACTACCCGGTCTTTCATGCGCAGGCGGTTTTTCATCGCCGCGATGCCATTTACCCTGCTACCGTGGTCGGAAAGCCCCGGCAGGAAGACTTTTTCATCGGCGATTATCTGCAGGAACTGCTGTCGCCGTTGTTTCCGCTTGTGATGCCGGCGGTACGCGATCTTTGGAGTTACGGCGAGACCGGTTTTCATTCGCTGGCCGCCGCAGTTGTAAAGGAACGCTATGGCCGCGAGGCTCTTTCCGCCGGATTTCGCATCCTGGGCGAGGGCCAGCTTTCGCTGACGAAGTTCCTTTTGCTGACAGATACGCCGCAGGACCTGCGCGATTTCAAATCTCTGTTCGAACACATCCTCGCTCGGGTCGAATGGCACCGCGATCTTTTCATTTTCAGTCAGACGGCGTTTGATACGCTTGATTACGCATCGGGCAAGATCAATCACGGCAGCAAAGCGATGCTGATCGGGACGGGCGACGCGAAGAGGGAACTGCCGTGCACCTTTACCGGAGAGCTACCTACCGGGGTACGTGCCGCAGAAGCATATTGTGCGGGCTGTTTGGTTCTCGAAACGGAGAGTTTCGCCGACGACGAAACGCTTGGGGCTCGCATTGCGACCCATCCGGCATTTTCCGACTGGCAGATGATCGTTCTTCACGACGATATCGCCTTCGCACGGTCGACGGAGAAGTTCCTTTGGGCGACGTGGACGCGTTTCAATCCCGCGACCGACATCCACGCGGCGGAAACGACCGTCAAGAACAACCACATCGGCTATGCCGCGCCGATCGTGATCGATTCGCGAATGAAACCGTGGTACCCCAAAGAGGTAGAGGCCCGCGAAGACATCGCGGCGCTCGTCGACAAACGCTGGGGCGAATATTTTCCGACGAAATAGATGAAGAAATGGCTGAAACGCATCGGTAAAGCTATCGGCGTGGCCGCCGTCGTCCTCGCCGTGTTCCTTTCTTATGCGTATTTCATCGAACCCCGGCAGTTTGTCGTTATAGAAGAAACGCTAGCGGTCCCAAATTGGGACCCGGCGCTCAATGGCCTGCGCGTTTTGACCATCGCCGACCTGCACACGGGTTCAAATTACGCGCCGCCCGAACGCATCCGATACGTTGTCGAACAGGCGAATGCGCAGAACGCCGACGTCATTGTGCTTTTGGGTGATTATGTAAGCGAAAGCCGTTGGGACCGCGACGCCCGGAGCAAACCCGAGGGCACTGACCGTACAGAACTTCGCGTGCCCTTTGAAACCGTAGCCGAAAGCCTGCGAGGCCTGACCGCACGCTATGGAGTTTACGCCATTATCGGCAATCACGACTGGTATCACAACGAGCCCAAGATCCATCGGCAGTTAGAAGAGATCGCGGGCATCAACGTTCTGCAGAATGAGATCCACGAAATAGACGTCAACGGGCAAACCCTTCGCATTTGGGGCATAGAAGATTGGTACCGCAACCGTAACGTGCCGCTCGAACCCTTAAACGCGTTATCCGAACGCCGGAACATCATAGCGATCACGCATAATCCTGACACGATGCTGCACACGCCGCCGGGATTCGCGGTAATGTTTTCCGGGCACACCCACGGCGGACAGCTCAATTGGCCGATCTTTGGCCCAAAGGCCGTTTTCAACGATCCGCGATTCATGGACGGACATGCAGTCGTGGACGGAAAACATATGTATGTGTCGAGCGGCGTTGGCACCAGCGTGATACCTTTTCGTTTTCGCGTGCCGCCTGAGATAAACGTCGTGACACTCGTTGCCGAATAGCCACCATCAAGTGAAATTGTCCGCCCGTAATATCGCAATAACCCTTTCGGCCCTCGCGCTGGCCGGATCGGTGATGTTGGCGTACGCATATTTTGTCGAACCCGGCCTGTTGGTGGTGCGCGACCATGAGATCGAATTGAAAGGATGGGATAAGCGCCTTGACGGATTACGGATCGCGGCGATCTCTGACCTTCACGGAGGCTCGAACGGCGGCAGCGAAGCGCAGATACGCCGCGTGGTTGAGCAAACGAACGCCGCTCGGCCCGATGTCATCGTTATCCTGGGCGATTTCCTTTCGCCCGCACCCGGCGAGCCGGGCCGTCACCGCATGGAGCCCGACGTTATAGCCGCAGCCGCCGCCGATCTTTCGGCTCCGCTCGGTGTTTTTGTGGTGATGGGCAATCATGACGTAAATATCGCCGGAGCGCAGATAAAACAAGCCCTCTCCAACAACGGCTACACCGTGCTTGATGGCGGCGTCGCCGTGATCGAATGGGAAGGTGCCCGGCTTCGAATCCTTGGGCTTCGCGATCATCAGCAGATCGGCGTTTGGAAAGATTATGCCGACGACGCGCGACGGCTGGCGGCTTCAACCGAAGGCACCGGCCCCCTTCTTGTCCTGCAGCACAGCCCCGACGTCTTGCCGATCATCACCGGCGACAACCTTATCAGTCGCGACCCGATGCTGATGATCGCCGGCCACACGCACGGCGGCCAGATCCGGCTGCCGCTGCTCGGTTCGCCGATCGTGCCGTCCTCTTACGGGCAAAAATACACCGCCGGCCACATTCGCGACGGCGGCATCGACCTGTTCGTCACCACCGGCATCGGCACCAGCATCCTTCCTTTTCGGTTCATGGTCCCGCCCGAGATCTCGATCCTCACGCTTAGGACCGCGCCCGCTCGCCCGTAAACGCCGAAAGCATTCCGCAAAACCTTGCTAAGTGAATTAGAATAGCGTTATGAAGATAGCGAGCGGATTATTTGCAGCGGCCATCCTGTTCTCGGCCATGGGCTGCGACGTACAGAGCGGAATGTCGCGTAAGAGTGTCGAAAAGTATACGGCGACGCCCACACCGACCGCGGTGCCGGTGCCGACGCCCACCCCGCCGGACGCCGCCGACGTGATCAAGGTCGATACCAGTGTCGAAGGGCCGACGATCTCTATCGACAAAGAGACCGCGCGCAAAACTGCGGCCTGCGGCAAATATGAACGGGTCGTAGTGAACACGCTCGATCAGAAGATCACCGTGACAGGTGCCTGCCGGCAGATAATGGTGAACGGCCGCGGGAACGAAATAACCATTGAGGCCGCGTCGACGCTGATGATCAACGGCAACGACAACACCGTGCGTTATTCCAAGTTCGTTAACGGTGCACAGCCGATGGTCAGCGACAACGGGCAGGGAAATATCGTCGAGAACGCACCCGCCCCGGCGCAATAGCCGCCCACGGCGTGGTAAAATGAGACCATGATCGACCTTGCACCAATGTTCATGCAGATGCTCGCACTCGGCGCCCTCGTCGGGGCGCTCATCTCCTATCGCCGCCACCGCAGCATCCCCCCGGTGCTGCTTTCCATCGTCTCAACGGCGCTCATCATCTACGGCATCCGCAACTATCTGGACACCTGCCGCATGCCTTTCCGGTCGGCACGTTCGCGATCAACGTCGTGGGGAGCTTTGTGATGGGCGCGGCGGTCGGCATGTTTGAACGCTACGACTCGGCCGGTGCCGATTGGAGGATATTTGTGACGGCGGGCTTCTGCGGCGGGTTCACAACGTTCTCGGCATTTGCCTTTGAAAACCTCACATTGCTCATGGAGCGCCAATACGCGGTGTTCGCCGCCTACAGCCTCGCGACATTCGTCCTGTGTATAGCCGCCGCGCTCGCCGGCCTTATCCTAACCCGTCCTTAGGCGCCTTTTAGGAATAGATCATCGGGGGGGCGTGATCGGGCTGGTGCGGGTCCCGTTTTGGCTGGGTTCTGAGCGCGCTTTTGACCCGCCTGCGGCTTCTTGTATTCGTTCAAGACAGGGCGTCGCTAGGTTGGAACGGCAGGCGTTTGAATCTCTAAAGGACTGCGGACGTTGAATGTACGGGTTTAATACGTGGCATTGTAGTTGCAATTATGACAAGGCGGGATGATTGACATGGCAGGATGGGGATGATTACCCAGCTACGCTTGGGAACACGCTAAGTTGGCCGCTGCCCCATCCAGCCTCCAGCCTTTTTCGGACGGATGGAACCGTCCGGGAAACGATTTCCTTGAGTTGTTTCTTCTGTTAGGCTCATTCCCGGGCACCGACTCCGGCACGTACCCGATCATTATTATTAACGTAGTCCTTACGAAGTATGTCCGTTATGGTTAGACTGCTCTGTAGAGTCATTTCGGGCGAAACCATAGACGTGGATGTGCAGAATGACAAGCGTTAGGATTGAAACAGAGGCAGAAAAGCGAAAATTGCTGGAAAACATCGTTGCTGCGCAGGAGGCAGAACGCGAGAGGATCTCGCTTGAACTTCATGATGAACTTGGTCAGCAGGTTACTGCCATCCGGCTTAAGATCAAAGCCGTCGACGAGGGTTGCGGTGACGCGCCGACCAAAGCCGAGATTGCAACCCTCATAAAAATGGCGGCCGAGATCGACAGCAGCATATCGTTCATCGCGCGGCGGCTGCGTCCGGGTCCACTCAAGGACAAAGCATTTGTAACTGCGGTTAAGGATTATGTGTCGCTTTGGACACGGGACACAGGCATCCTGGTTACGCTTTCCTCGGACGGGCTTCGGGACGCGAGCTTTGGATCAAAGACGGAGAGCCATCTATTTCGGATTCTACAGGAATCGCTTAACAATGCACTCAAACATGCCAAGGCCGAAAGCGTTGAGATCCTATTCACAAAACGTGAGGGCGAGAATGTGATGATCATCATGGACGACGGATGCGGGTTTGCGGTCGACGAAGAGATCGAAAAGTCCGACGGGCTCGGGCTGCCGGGGATGTGTGAGCGAGCACAGATCATCGGCGGGAGCTGTGAAATAGAATCTACGCCGGGCGAAGGTACCACCATCTATATAACATTCCCCGACACCGCCGACTCTCGGAAGAATGCAGCCGTCTCAAAATTAGCTAATCGGTAAATCCTTTATCAAAGAATGACCGTGCAGCCGCCATCGAAGCGGGGACTGCGGTTACATGATTCAGTGCAGAGTCGCGCACGACGAATTGTCGGAGATGGTCGGCCCCGATACCCCGCGCACGCATCGCCCTGATCGCGTTCTCGGTGCTGGCGGGGTCGACGACGGCGTCTTCCTCAAGGTTTATAAGCAGCATCGGCGTACGGGGAGCCCAATCGTACACATCGTTGGCCGCAAGGCGCGCGATAACGGGATCCGACAGGTCTTTGGTCTCGAGAGCTCGGACAAAGCGGTCGGTCAGCACGTTGCGCAGGGAATTATCGGGCCGCATCAGCACCGATGTAATCGCGAGACGTTTGAGTAGCTCGTCGTCGGTTAGCGTACGCTTATAATTTTGGGCGACCGAGAACGCCATAGCTGGCTTTAGGTAATCGGTGAGTTTTTCGCCCGTTAGTTTGTGAGCGGAATACAGCGAATAGGTGAGCAGATAAAGTCGGATGATGAAGCCTTCCTGCGACGTTCCTTCGCGGAGAAGGTATTCACGGGTCGAGCCCGACAGGTCATAGGGCCCCGCCGCCGGAGCCGAACGCGTTACGCGAAAGGCGGAACCCGGCATCGATTCGAGATCGCGCGTAAGCGCCATCGCGACTGCCCCACCCTCTGAATATCCGGTGACAAACAGGGGGCTGCCGAGCGCGTAGCGACGCTGAATGGCGAGACTGCGTGTCGCACTTATGATGTCGACCCCGGAACGAGCGTTGACGGTGCTGAGAGGATACGGGTGCGTTCCCATGTGGTCGCCGAGGCCAAGGTAATCGGGCATCGCCACCGCATAGCCGCCCGAAGCGAAGGCGAGCGCTGCCGTTTCCGCCTCAGAACCGTCGCGTGCGCCTTTCCAACGGGAGGGCGAGCGGCGGCGGTCAAAGATAGTGCCATGATTGAAGACGACGAGTCCCTTGGGCGCTCCGCCTCGGGGCATCGCCACAAGCCCCGACAACGTTGCCGGATTGCCCGCATGATCGGTGGAGGTGTACGTAATCTTGTGGAGGTCGATCTCGGCCGTCGCCGGGGCGATCTCGCCGGGGTTGAACACGCCTCCGACGCGTTCGTTGATGCCCGCGGGTGTCAGCGTGCCATTCAGGGCTGTACGCACCAGCCGCTGAGCATCGATCGGCTGCGCAGCAATGATCACAAAGGCAAAAACCGCAAAAAGAGCGGCGATCATCTTGTTCATAGACCCTCCGTTGTAAAGAAGTTACGCGGAAAGAGATGACGGTAATATTGCACCGTTTCCGCAGGGACGCAAATAATTCTGGATGGGGTTTCGAAAACGGGTTGTGATCGGATTCAGCGCCCAAGCGAACCTAATCCGTCGGCTAAAGACAGGAACTCTTTATTGGCGGGGTCAAACTCGCTTGTCATCCGTCATCACCCGCCACTGATTCGTTATGGCCGGAGGCGATAGAGCATTCTCGGGAACGGGATGGTTTCGCGGACGTGTTCTATGCCGCACATCCAGGCGACGGTGCGTTCGATTCCCATGCCAAAGCCTGCGTGGGGGACGCTGCCATAACGGCGTAGGTCGAGATACCATTCGAAAATGTCCTGCGGCAAGCCGTGCGCCTTCAACTGCTCTTCGAGATAGGGAAGCGACGTGGCTCGTTCACCGCCGCCGATGATCTCGCCGTAGCCTTCTGGGGCAAGCAGGTCGATGCCGAGGGCGCATTCGGGCCGATCCTTATCGACCTCGAAATAGAAGCCTTTGATAGCGGCAGGGAAGTGATGGACGAAGACCGGCCGGCCGAATTGTTTAGACAAGTAGGTTTCGTCGGGGGCACCGAAATCTCCGCCCCATTCAAAATTGTTCTCCAGTTCGCCCTTAGCGTGCCCCTCTTGAAGTAGCTTCACCGCGTCGTCGTAATGTAGACGGGGGAACGGGCCCTTTATCGCTTCGAGCACGGCGGTGTCGCGTTCGAGCGCGGCTAGTTCTTGTTTGCGGTCGTTGAGCACGCGGTCGACGATGAACAGGATGAGGCCTTCGCCGAGGTCCATCATATCTTCGTAGCCCGCGTATGCGACCTCGGGCTCCACCATCCAGAACTCTGTGAGGTGGCGTCGAGTCTTTGATTTCTCTGCGCGGAAGGTCGGACCGAATGCGTATGATTTGCCAAACGCCGCGGCCGTGGCTTCGTTATAAAGCTGGCCGGACTGCGTCAGATAAGCCTTGTCGTCGCCGAAATAGTCCACCTCAAAGAGCGTCGTCGTCCCCTCGCATGCCGCCGGCGTAAAAATGGGGGTGTCAGCGAGCGTGAATCCGTTGCCGTCGAAATAATCGCGGACCGCTTTGATCACGGTGTGGCGAACCTTCAGGACGGCGTGCTGGCGTTTGGAGCGGATCCAAAGATGGCGGTTCTCCATCAGGAACTCGGTACCGTGCTCTTTGGGGGTGATCGGATAGTCGTGAACGTTCTGCAGAACTTCGAGGGCGGTAACGTCAAGCTCGACGCCGATCGGCGAACGGGCATCTTCTTTTACCGTCCCGGTTACGATGATCGAGGATTCCTGGCCGAGGCCTTTCGCCGTTTCGAAGAGCTCCTCGTCATTTCCCTTGAAAACAACGCACTGCACAATGCCTGTGCCGTCGCGCAATTGAAGGAACACGAGCTTACCACTCGATCGCGAGTTGTAAAGCCAGCCCTTAAGCGTGACAGATTCGCCGATCTTAGCGGCCAATTGGTCGATATATGTTTGAGTCATGTCCTTAAATGAAACGTTAAGTTTATCGGACGGACCCACGTAGTGCAAAGACGGGCAGAAAGGGAAATCGTCTAAATTAAAGGATACGTGAGACCAAAGCGCGGGGGGCGGGGCACCAAGCGGTTAGATCTGTGAACTGGGAATCAAGCCGACGCGACCCAGGACAGCATTGAATCTCAGATCGTTTCGAAGATTGGCTAGCTTTGGATCAACCTTAAGGAAGGAGACGGCTACCAGGCGGTAGCGGATAGCGAGATCCAGATATTCAAATGCAAGATCATTATCTCCGGAAAGGGCGGCGATAGCGGCGATATAATACTTGTATTTACAATATTTACCCTTTGGTTCCATCGATAGGGCCCAGTTGAGTTCGGCACGAAGCACGCCAGGCCAACCATCTGACTTATAGGCCTTTTCAAACATTGCAATTTCTTCCTGAGGACGACCCCACACTTCCTTAAGCTTGAGAAAATTCTCATACGCCTGAGGATAGTTGCCCTCTACGTGATGTATTTCCCAGAGAGCTTGATAAACGAGAGGAAACGCCGGGTTCATCTCCGCAACGCGGTTCAGTTGCGAAATGCCTTCTGGTTTTCGGCCCGCGGCAACAAGGTAGGTTCCCAGAAACCAATGATCTGTCAAGGATGTTGGGTGGAGATCGACCGCCCTTTTTTGCGATTCGATGGCTTCTGCAAACTGACCGTTTCGATAGTAAACGCCCGCGAGGATACGATGGGCAAGGACCGTGCTCGGATCCAATTCGATCGCGTGTTTCAGATCGTCGATCGCCTGTGGAAAATTCCAATGGAAATCTCGATTGATAGTGCCACGTATCGTGTACGCGATTGCGTTGTTCGGGTCGATCAACATGGCACGCTCGAGCATCGGTTCGGCGGTGGCGAAAACTTCCATCGGTTCACCGCCGCCGAGGTGAGCAAATTGGCAGTGAGCATATGACCTGACTGCCCAAGCCTGTGCATAGTTCGGGTCGAGTCCCACGGCTTGGTCCAGCAATTTCGCCGCTTTGTCGGATTCCTCCGCCGTGTGCTTGTCCATTAAGTACCAAGCCTGCTGGTAAAGGCTGTATGCTTCTTCGTTTTCGGTTCCCCGCCGAGCCACAAAGATGCTGGCAGGCCGCCCAAATCGTGCCAGCACGGCGTTTCCGATCTCATTTGAGATAGAGTCCTGCATAGCGAATCTATCACCGGCTTTGCTTTCCGAGCGAAAGATAGCCTCAGTCTTGCCGGTGCTAGTGTCGAATAATTGCGAAGTAACCCTGATGATGTCGTCCACGATCTGGTAGTTAGAGGAGAGAACGTAATCGGCTTTAAGCTCTCTACCGGCGTCAATCGGGTCACGATCAAGCTCTACATATTTGCGTACGGCTGATAGCGGTCGTACCTGTAGTTCTGGTGTCGTACTCATCTTAAGAATGAGCGATTCGGCAATGGCGAACTCGATGATGGAATCGCGAGGGATGTCGCCGATCGGTTTCAACGGAAGAACAGCAATACGTTTCGCAGTGCCACCAGCGGCTCCCGAGGACCGATCATAATACAGCTCGTATATGTTGTAAGCCAGAACGGAGCCTGCAATCACGAAAAGAAAGGCCGCAACAGTTGAAAATGACCGTGCGCGATGGGAGCCCTCTGCGAGGGGAATATTGGCATTGACGGGGATGTATTCCGGTGTTTCCGAGAAGTTCCCATTCCTCAGTCGAGTGTCGGGGAACGGGTCAAATCCCCGACCTATTTGCCGCTCGAAGTCTCCGTCTTGAGTTGCTTCCACCTCGTGAACATCTCCGCGAACACCGTGCCCGTTTGCGGTAACCGGATGCAGTACCGCCTCCGACGCTTCTTTTACCGTCACTTCGGCAATGAATCTATAACCTTTTTTGGGGACGGTCTGGATGAAACGCGGATTCTTGGGATCCTCATTAAGGGCATTTCTGACCGCGTAAACACATCGCGAGATGGCCGCTTCCTCTATAAACGAATCGCCCCATACGCCGTTCAAAAGCTCGCCGCGTTCAACCAGGTGGCCGCTGCGTTCCACTAAATAGAGGAGCGTTTCAAACGCTTTTGGTTTGAGAGGGACCTGTTCGTCGGAAAAAAGCAGGAGGTTCTCGGCAGGAACGAGCGTAAATCCGCCAAACTGAAACGTTTTGGTTGTAACTTTCTCGCCCATTAGCAGGTACCGGAGTAAGAAATACAGATTCGCACGGGAAATCCGAAAATTAAAGATTCTAACGGATTGTATTGCTGAAAAGTGCAAATTGCAAACATTTTTTCTCGGTGAATCCGCTGCCTGCCCTTAGCGCTCAGGGTCTTCTGGATGGCGGGGAGAAAAAATGGAGAAATTTAGGACGATTTTCAAAGGACATTCGTACCCCGCTTACACCATAATCCCCCTCATGCGGCAGCAATGACGGGCGGGGCACATGTATCCCACGCCTTGCTCCGTGACTTAAGCCTATCGGAAAAGCTCGGACATCGGGTTCGAAACCGGTCATGAGCTTGCTTTCCGAATGACACAAAAAAACCGACGACAAAGGAGTAATGATCATGCATGAATTAAGAAGGAAGTTCACCCTTTTTCTGACTGTTTTAGCCGTCTGCGCATTTACAATTAGTACACGCGCCGATGTGGTGACCGATTGGAACGAGAAAGCTGTACAGGCCACAGGGACGGCCCTTCGGGCTGTACCAACGAACACGTTGGATATCGGTATGGTACACGCGGCAATGTACGACGCAATTCAGGCGATCGAGAAAGATTACGAACCGTATTACGTTGATATCCCGAATGCATCGGGTTCGTCTACAGCGGCGGCAGCAAAGGCTGCCAGGGACGTTCTCGTCCATCTTTTCCCCGCCCAGGCGGCATCAATCGACACCCAGTATGTTAACTACCTGATACAGAACGGGATCGCGCTGGATGACCCCGGCATAGATGCGGGCGCAACAGCCGCGGCCGGCATTATATTGATGAGGTCGTGCGATCAGTCATTCCCAACGACTTCGCCCGCATTTCCAGGAGGCTCGGAACTAGGCATGTGGCGTCCGACGGCACCCGGATTTCAGAACATGCTGGCGCCATGGCTTGGCGGCGTGACCCCATTTTTCATTACAAGGCAATCGCAGTTTCGCTCGGACCCGCCGCCGCCGTTAACGAGCCGCGCGTTTGCAAAGGACTACAACGAGGTGAAGGCTCTCGGTGCTAAGGATGGCAGCAGTCGAACGGCCGCTCAAACCGACATGGCGCACTTTTATGCGGGGAACCCGATCGCATATTGGAACCGTGGGCTGCGTGATATCGCTGACGCCAGCGGCACGAGCGTTTCGGAAAATTCTCGGCTTTTTGCACTTGCATCGATGTCGATCGCGGACGCGATCATTGCATGTTGGAATGAAAAGAAGCATTACGCGTTCTGGCGGCCGGACACAGCGATAAACAACGGTGACGCGATCAACAATCCGTGGATAACGGGTGATCCGACTTGGACGCCGTTATATGCAAATCCTCCGTATCCGGATCATTCTTCGGGAGCGAATTCAGTGAGCGGTGCAGTGACACGTTCGCTTGAGCACATCTTCGGAAAGGGTGCCCACCGGTTTTCCTTAACAACTACAAATCTAGCTGCGCAGACCCCCACTCGCAATTTCATTCGGTTCTCGCAAGCGGCTGATGAAATGGTTGAGGGGCGAATGCTGATGGGGATCCACTTCCGTTTCCCGAATGTTGCCGGGCGAAAGCTCGGAGAGCGAGTTGCCGATTATGGCTTTGAGAATTATCTCAAGCCTGTCAGTGGTCGTCGCAAATGAGCTGATCGCTTTCGACAATAGGTAGCGATCGGTATTATGCGGTTCGCGGACTCGTTTGTAAGCGAGTCCGCGAACCGCATTTTTTTGAAGTTGACAATTGCGTTGGACGAAACGAGACTTAGCGAGAGTGAAACCAAAGGATGAAAAGAAGAAGGTCGATTATTCCGGGGCTTGGGCCGAGGCTCGGAAGATCGTTTGGAATGCGCGATATCGGCTAGCGGTTGGCAGCGCCCTGATGTTGGTTTCGCGACTGGCGGGGATGGTTCTGCCTGCTTCGACGAAGTTCATCGGCGACGAGGTCTTCGCGAATCAGCGGTATGATCTGATCAAATGGATCGCGCTTGCGATCGGCATTTCGACGCTTGTGCAGGGGACGACTTCGTTCGCTCTTTCGCAGATCTTGGGTGTAGCCGCGCAACGTGCGATCACGGAGATGCGCAAGCGGGTACAGAGCCATGTTGAGCGGTTGCCGATCTCGTATTTCGATTCGACGCAGAGCGGCCAGTTGATCTCAAGAATAATGAACGACGCCGAGGGCATCCGGAATTTGGTCGGAACCGGGCTCGGGCAGATACTCGGCGGGATCGTAACGGCGACGATCGCGATCGGGGTTCTTTTTTGGCTCAACTGGCAACTGACGGCGGCTCTCATCGCTGTGCTTTCGGTTTTTGTCGCGGTGCTGATGTTTGCCTTTAAGAGCCTGCGTCCGATCTTTCGGGAGCGGGGCGAGATCACTGCAGACGTGACCGGCCGGCTAGGTGAGAGCCTCGGCGGAATACGGATCGTGAAAGCGTATACGGCTGAGAAGCGTGAGGAATTGAGCTTTGCACGCGGCGCCCATCGGTTGTTTCGTAACATTGCTAAGTCCGTGACGGGCGTCTCGGCAGTGGGTTCCGTTTCTTCGATAATAATCGGCGCGGTGGCGGTGGTGATGATCGTGATCGGCGGAAACGCGGTACAGACCGGGACGATGACACTCGGCGACTTTTTGATGTACATCTCGTTCACGTTCCTGCTTGCAATTCCGATCTTTGAATTGACGTCGGTCGGTACTCAGATAACAGAAGCGCTTGCGGGGCTCGACCGCATCCGCGAGGTGATGGCGATGACCACGGAGGACGAGGAGGACTCTAAGCTATCGCCGCTGCCGCGGATCGACGGTACGATCGAATTTGAGAACGTCGAGTTTGAATACGACAAGGGCGTGCCGGTTATAAGGGGCGTATCGTTCATTGCGCCGGCGGGAACGACCACCGCGCTGGTTGGTTCGAGCGGCTCTGGGAAGTCTACAATCCTAAGCCTGGTGCTAAATTTTATCAAGCCGACGTCCGGCATCGTTCGTGTCGACGGGCGTGATCTGAACAGCGTGCGATTGCGCGATTATCGCCGGCAGTTGGGCGTTGTGCTCCAAGATAACTTTCTCTTTGACGGAACGATACTTAGCAACATTCGATTTGCGAATCCCGAAGCGGGTCCCGAGACGATCCGCGAGGTGTGTAGGATCGCAAATGCGGACGAGTTTATCGAGAAGTTCCCGGACGGGTACGAGACCGTTGTCGGCGAACGAGGCGTTAAGCTTTCGGGCGGGCAACGGCAACGGATCGCGATCGCTCGCGCGTTGCTTGCAGATCCGCGGATATTGATATTGGATGAAGCGACGTCGAGTCTCGACAGTGAGTCGGAGGCGTTGATCCAAGAAGGGTTGAGCCGGCTGCGGCAAGGGCGGACGACCTTCGTTATCGCCCATCGGCTGTCGACGATTCGCAGCTCTGATCAGATTCTTGTCGTGGAAGCGGGCCAGATCATGGAGCAGGGAACACACGATGAGTTGATCGCACTCGGCGGCAGATATAAGCAGCTCTACGACAAGCAATACCGGTTTGAACAGAACCTTTTTGTGAACCCCGGCGAGGATTTTACTACCAGCAGCGGCGACGCAGGCGCTGTCTCAAAGTTATAACTTATGCCCCAAACTCAAAGCTACACCAACCATACGCGTTGGAACACGCTGCACCACTTTATTGTTACGCCGCTGCTGCTTATCGCTTTTGTCTGGGCAATCGTGCTGGTTGTTATTGACTTCGAATGGTGGCGGGTGCAGATACTTCTTTTAACGTTTGCCGTTTTGGCACTCAGCGTCGCGGCACGCCTTCAGGCATTGAAAGCACAGGACCGCGTTATTAGGCTGGAGGAACGTCTTCGCTATCTAGAAGTTCTTACGCCAGAGTTGACGGCGGCCGCGGCCCGGTTGCGGACTGGTCAGATCATCGCGCTCCGATTCGCTTCGGATGAGGAGTTGCCGGGGCTTGTGCAGCGTACTCTTGCGGGAGAGTTTGCGAATCCAAAACAGATCAAGCAGGCGATCACAAACTGGCGTGCGGACCACCTACGCGTCTAGAGAATTTCGCGGGCGATTATCCTACTTAAAACAGGGAACCTTCCGAGACGGGCTGCACTGTCGTCTGCGATCTGGAACATCGGACGGATGAACGGGATGAAGTAGGTTTTGCCGCGAACCGCGGATTGATAGGAGAACGTCCCGACTGCTTTTAGGCAGCGCTGGATCGCCTGGAGTCGGAATTCAGTTGCAAAAGCATCTTCGTCGATGGAAGGCAATCCGATTTTCGTTCGCTCGTTAAGGAAATAGCGGCGTAACTCGCTAACGCGATCTTCCGCGGGCACAGATTCGACACGATCTAGAAGCAGAGAAACGAGGTCGTACGCAGGGCTGCCGAGCCGAGCGTCTTGGTGATCGATTATTCGCAACTTGCCGCCGGGCGTGACCATTAAATTCGCCGCATGAAAATCGCGATGGCAGAGAACGGATGCACGTGATTCGAGTCCCATCGCGATCGTTTCAAATTCGCCGCGAATCGCTTCGTGCTCCAATCCGTCGAGCGGCCGCTTCATTGCCGTCTTGAAATAGTGTTCGATGAAGAAGTTGAACTCCCACATCAACTTTTCCTTATCAAATCTCAATTTCGACGCAATCGAACCCGCCGCTACCGCCGCAGCAGTGGACGCCTGCATCTTTGCGATTAGCGTGATCGCTTTTTTGGTCAACTCGCGCTGCTCATCAGTATTTACAGTCGTGAGATATTCGCGGAGGATCGTGTCGCCGAGATCTTCGAGCAGAATTACGTCGAGATCCGGGTCGGTATCGAGCACATGTGCTACAGGTAAGCCCTGCTCAAGGAGTAACTCGGTGACGTCGAGATAATTTCGGGCGCTTTCCGATTGGCGTTCGGGATACACGCATGCGACCGCGGAAGCCTTGCCGGTGTTGACCCGGAAATAGTGGCGGGTGGAGGCGTCGGCTGTTAGCTCGGTGAACTGCGGTGGCATTCCTTTATTGGAAAGGAACTGTGCGAGGACTGCCTTTGGGTCGAAGTCGGTCATTTATGCGAGCGGTACGATGTAGTTTGAACCATGGTTGTAGCCGGGCAACGCACGTTCGGGGATCTCTGGACATCGAGCGACCATATCTGCCCGGACCACGGCAGCGTTCTCATAGCGGTCACCGGAACTGAATTCGACGCCATCGGCTGCGATCACGCGCGTGAGACTGACGTCGCCGGGAACTACCACATCATCCCAGAG
Source organism: Pyrinomonadaceae bacterium (assembly GCA_041751195.1). Classification (GTDB taxonomy): domain Bacteria; phylum Acidobacteriota; class Blastocatellia; order Pyrinomonadales; family Pyrinomonadaceae; genus OLB17. The sequence continues at coordinate 121,965 of JBGSXX010000007.1, forward strand.
AACAGAGTTCGAAACATCGGCATCCGTGGAAATAGTGCAGCGCTCGCCTACGCATAGGTTCGCGCCGTTCATCATCGCGAGCGAGATGTCGAGATACCTCGGGATCGTAGACATTTCATACCAGCGTGCTTCGGTGATGTGGGCGGCGATTCTTTCGCCCGCATCGATCGCGGGTTGATAGAACGTTGGAACGATATCGGAATACACCCCGCGAGGGATGTAATCGAAAACGCGCGGTTCGATGATGTGGATGCCCGTAAACATTAGCGGTGCTTCGCCCTCCGGCGCCGTCTTATCCCGCGCAGGGAATTCGCCAAATTTCGTCACGTAACCATCGACGGTCTCAACCTCAGTGAATCGCTCGCGGGCCGTATTGCGTTTCAGTACCATGGTTGCGATCGCGCCGGAACGACGGTGCGTTTCGATGGCTGCAGATAAGTCGATGTCAGTAATGATCTTGCCGTTGATCACGAGAAACGCTTCGTCTGAGAGTTGGTCCCGGACTTTATCTAAGGCGCCCGCAGTTCCTAAAATCTCAGGCCTCTCGTCGGAATAAGTGATCTTGACCCCGTATCTGGAGCCGTCGCCGAGAGCTGCGATCACAGATTCCGGCTGGTGATGCAGATTGACAATGACATCGCGGAAACCGTAACGCGCGAGATATTCGGCCACATAACCTACAAGTGGCTTGTTCAGAAATGGTATCGCCGGTTTTGTGCGATCGATCGTTAGTGGGAATAGACGCGTGCCAAAGCCCGCCGCGAGTATCATTGCTTTCATAGTAACCACTGAGGCAAAACCCCAAAATTGTACTTTACGGCACCGGGGCGACAATCGACAAACCGGGCAAAATAAAAAGGGCCGAGACATTGGTCTCAGCCCTTTGTTTGCCGAACCGTAAACGGTATCGGGTTATTACCTTACGTGATAGATAGCTGCGGGAAGGTCATCGGCAGTGCCCCATTGGCGAGTGAAGATGTTGCCGGAGCCTGACGAAAGTGCCCAGAAGGCAGACGGACTACCCGGACGCCAGATCACGAAGTCCCAGCGACCGTCGCCATCGTAGTCTCCCGGAGCCGGTATATCTGTCGCTACGAAGCCCCAGATCCTGGAGAAATCTTCGCCGCCTTCAGAAGGACGAACTGTCCACAGCCATGTGTCACCCTGAGCACCGACCACGGCGAGATCCGTTGTCCCGTCGCCAGTGTAATCACCCGCAACTACCACATCAGTTCCATTACCGAATTCAGTAGAAGCGATCGCACCGGTTGCGTAACGCATCCAGAAGACACCGACGCCGCCTTCGTTACGCTGGATCGCGTAATCGTACATTCCGTCGCCGTCGAAATCTCCAACGATCGGAACGTCACCGTGGAGACCCCAGGCCGCGACAGTGTAGTCGGTGTTGGGATCTGGACGCCAGTACCAATAGCTAAAATCGCCAGGATTAACACCTGCTCGATACACAGCCACGTCGGCACGAGTGTCACCACTATAATCAGCAACTACCGGAACATCGCCCGTCTGGCCGAAGCCGTCGACGCGAATTGTGTAGTCGCTGCTGTTGATGATGTAGAAGGTGCCGATAGCACCCGGACGCCAGATCGCTATATCGACCCGTCCGTCACCATCATAGTCAGCCGGCACATAGAAGTCCGACCCGTAGCCCCATGACTGTTCGTAAAGATTCCCTGACTGGTTCAGACTGATCCACCACGATACCGGGTCGTTCGCTCCGCCCTGCATGCGAATGATCGCATAGTCAGAGAAGCCGTCGCCGTCGAAATCAACCGGGACGTCCGTACCGTTACCCGGACCGGGGGTCGGGGTTGGGGTAGGTGTCGGAGTCGGAGTCGGGGTGGGCCCGGCTCCTGCAGTGAGCGTCAAGCTAGCCGCAGATACGGTGCCGGTGTCGTCAGTCACACAATCGTTAAACTTTAAGATCCATGTTCCATTCGATGAAGCAATCCCAGCGAATGTAGGACTCATCAATGTTTGAGCACCGGTGCCATCCGAGGTTCGATAGTCGCCAGGGGCTACAGTCGTGTTGGGAGCAGACGCTGCGGTCCACCAGTTTCCGGGTGCTGTGTCGTAAAAATTATATGTCCCGACCAGGTCTGCAGAACTTCCTGCTCCCGTGCCACCAGGATTGGTGAATTCAAAAATGAAATGCTGCGGGGCTCCGCCCGGGGCAATAAGAAGAACGTCGAGATCACCCACCCATGTATGTGAGACCGTCATACTTACACGGACTTCAGTGGGTGCGCCGGTTAAACCCGTAACCTCAAACTGAACCTGTCGACCGGGTCCCGAACAGTCGCCATCGGGAATCCCACCCAAGCTACCGGGAACTGCGTTAAAGGTAGTTTGGCCAAATGCAGTTAGGCCAAAAAATAAAGTGATAGTGAAAATTGCAGAAACATGCCTGAGCAATTTACTAATCATAAAAAATCTATTCCTCCTCAAAATTGTAGGTAAGGGCGCATTTGCAAGCCCGAAAATTCACCGGATAGACTGATGGGGTCATTCCCGGGGAACGAAATGTGCGGTGTTAATAAGTCACGAAAACTTCATTGAACGATAAAGGTTTTTTTCATTATTGTCAAGAAATACGTGCGTTATGAGATGATAAGCTTCAGACTGAACCGGGTCGAGGCTTTTCCCGGCGGGCGGACGTCATCGATTCTCCTTTGAATCGATTCTCCTTTGAATTTTACTCGGCGCACTCGGACTTCTCTTAAATAATGAAGAAGAACTCAAAACGAGAAATATTTGGCTGGCTAACTTACGACTGGGCTAATTCGGTTTTTTACACCACCGTCGTCAGCGTGCTAGCGGGACCCTATCTTACGTCGCTAGCACAAGCAGACGTCGGGCGGGGCGGGGTAGTGCTCTCGCTTGGTCCGATCGGTTCGATCACGTCAGATAATCTTTTTACGTCAACCCTCGGCGTATCGGTTTTTCTTCAGGTATTTATCCTGCCGCTGCTCGGGGCGATCGCGGATTACACGAATCTGAAGAAGAAGATGATGGCGGTCTTCTGTTATATCGGAGTGTTCGCCAGCAGTCTCTTATTCTTTGTTAAAGGCGATTCGTACCTCTGGGGATGCGCGATGCTGCTGGTCGCGAATATGTGTTTCGCGGCGGCGAACGTCTTTTACAACGCATTTTTGATAGACATCACGACGGAGGACAAGCGGGACAAGATCTCGAGTTATGGCTTCGCGGTCGGGTATTTGGCCGGTGTCATCGTGTTGGTGCTCAACATCGGCCTGATACAGTTCGCTGAAACGCTCGGGATATCCGAGGGGTTTGCGGTACGGATCTCGCTGCTCGGGGCGTCGCTTTGGTGGGGCCTCTTCGCGATCGTCACCTTTAAGCTCGTACGCTCGCGAGGAGCGATAAAGGAAGTTCCCAAGGGGCAGAACATCATCCGCGTCGGATTTGTTGAGGTTTGGAGAACGCTCAGGGAATTGTACGGGCTGAAATATACCCTGATGTTCCTGATCGCTTATCTTTTTTATAACGATGGCATCCAGACCGTGATCCTGAATTCGTCGGTGTTTCTTTCGCAAGAACTGTTCGTGTTGCGCGGATTGGAAACCGACCAGACGTTTCTGCTGACCATATTTTTGATCGCTCAAACAGCGGCGTTGGCCGGGGCGGTCATTTTTGAACGGATCTCAAGGCTAATCGGTGCTAAACGCACGATCATTGTAAGCCTAATGATCTGGTCAGGCATCGTGATCTACGCATATGCTCTTCTGCAGAGCACGGCCCAGGCGATGGTCATGGCGATGTTCATTGGACTCGTCCTTGGTAGCGCACAGGCACTTTCGCGTTCACTTTATTCGCAGATGATCCCAAAGGATCGCGAGTCATCTTTCTTTGGGATCTATGAGATCTCTGAAAAGGGTACATCATGGCTTGGGAATCTCGTGTTTGCGGTCGTGGTTGGCATCACGGGTTCTTACCGGCAGGCGATACTGGGATTGATCTTCTTTTTCGTCATTGGCTGCGTCATCCTTGTATTCACGAATACTACCCAGGCGATCCACGACGCCGGCAACCTAACACCAGAAGAAGCCGGGGGCAGTGGGGATTTGAGCGATGTCGACGTTTAGTTATAATAGCGTTTCGTTTTCGTAAACTAGCGACAGGACAAAAAAGAGTGATCGATAATTCGGACGATAAAATAGTGACGATCTTTGGCGGTTCGGGATTTGGCGATAGTACGCCGGAGTACGAGGACGCCAAGGAACTTGGTTATAACCTAGCCACCGCGGGATTTACCATCTGCACCGGAGGATATCTGGGAGTGATGGAGGCAGCATCGCGAGGTGCTCGCGACGCCGGCGGTCGCGTGTTCGGTATTGTGATGAACCAATTCAAAGCGGAACCGAACAGATACTTGACTGATAAGGTTGCGACGAGTCATTTCTATGAACGGCTTCAGAATCTGATAACTCGCTCGGTGGGCTTTGTGGCATTAAGAGGGGGCATGGGCACTGTGACGGAGGTATCACTTGTCTGGAACAAACTCCAGACTCAAGTGCTGGAACCGCGACCACTGGTTCTTGTCGGTGACTGCTGGCGAAAAGTGACCGCAGCTTGGCAGGAACATCTGGTGGTGTCTGACGCGGACATCAAGCTTGTTCAATTTGCAAAACACGGCAAGGAAGCAGCCGAGATAATCGTAGCCCGAACTGCAGCTTCATAAAAAATGAATTGTCCACGATGCACCGTACAATTATTGCCGAATGCGAACTTCTGCGGTTCGTGTGGGTTCACTATCCAGCAACCGCAGCAGAGCGCCAGTGCACCGAATTCGACGCTGCATACGCAGCAGCATGCGGGTGGCGCCTTTAATTTCGACGATGATGGTCGCGGTGTAGGGCGCGGATATCAATGGGAGATCAAACACGCGGGTTCGTTCGCGTTGGCGTCGGTCATACTCGAACCTGAGCAGTCAATCTCAGCCGAGGCGGGTGCGATGGTTTCTATGTCTGCAAATGTCGAGCTTCACTCGGAGATGAAGGGAGGTGTATTTGGCGCCCTGAAACGCGCAGTCGGCGGCGAATCAGCCTTTGTTTCGACATTTACAGCCAGAGGCGGACGCGGCGAAGTTACGCTGGCTCCGGGAATGCCGGGTGATATCACGGGCATTGAGATGCGCAATCAGAGCTTTCGCGTGCAGTCGAGTTCGTATCTTGCGGGTGACACAAGCCTTGTTGTTGATACGAAGTTTGGCGGAACGCGCACGTTCTTTGGCGGGGAGGGGTTGTTCGTTCTTGAGATTCAGGGCACCGGGCTGCTGTTAGTGTCGTCGTTCGGCGCTATCCATAGAAAAACGCTCGCGCCCGGTGAGCAATATGTTGTTGATACCGGGCACCTCGTCGCCTGGGAAGCGAGTATGAATTACGAGCTGCGTAAAGCAGCGAAGGGCCTTTTCAGAAGTGTTCTGAGTGGCGAGGGACTCGTCGCACATTTTAACGGTCCAGGCGAGCTTCTTATCCAAACGCGCAATCTTGCGGCGTTTGCCGGGCTCCTAAAGCCGTTCTTCCCAACGCAGGGTTCGTGACCTCATCTAAGTAGTAATGCCGAATTCCCGCCAATCAAATACTCCGGCCGCAGTTAAAAAGAAACCGGAGATACGGCTGCGCGCCCGAGCTGTTTCTCGGGGAGCGGCAATCGGCAAGGCCGTCGTTCTGCACGGTGCCCGAACCCAGTTTTTCCGCGTTGATCTAAAGGAGCCGGAGGTTGCACCTGAGATCTCGCGTTTTCGCGATGCTCTCGATCGATCGCTTCGCCAGCTTAGTAAGCTCTCGCATGACGGAAAAGGTGTCGCAAACTCGGCTGCTGGTATTTTCGACACTCACAGGTTGATACTGTCCGACGCGGCTCTAGCGCCGAAGATCGAAGCTGAGATCGCCGCTGAAAAAGTGAATGCGGAATGGGCAGTCAAAACCGTAATGGACTCCTATATCACGCGGTACAAATCCATCGCCGACGAGCATCTGCGAGAGAGGTATATAGATCTCGACGATATTTCTGACCGGCTGCTGCGCGCTCTTGGTGGGGGCGGGCACTCATTAAACTTACTCAAGGATTCGATCATCATTGCTAAGGAACTGACGCCGTCGACGCTGATGGAATTCTCGAGGCGATGGCCGGTGGCACTCATAACCGAACATGGGGGATGGACTTCGCACACATTCATTCTCGCTCGTGAGATTAACATTCCCGCCGTCACGGGACTGAAAAAGGCGATACAGCGGTTCAGCAACGGCGATACGGTGGTGGTCGACGGATACAACGGTCTCGTTGTTATTAATCCGGAAGAGGAATCGCTTAGCAAGTATCGAGTGGCCGCGGCGCAGTTTCAACAGGTCGCGTCCGATGACACCGCCGCGGCGATTGGTCCGTTGAAGACACTGGACGGGCGAGGCGTTACGATCCGGTCGAATTCGGACATCCCCCAGTACCACCGCAAGGCACAGCGGCTGGGTGCCGAGGGCGTCGGTCTATACCGCTCAGAGATACTGTTCAATCAGTTCAAGGGCTATCCTACTGAAACGCAGCAATACAACGCTTACGCGGCGATCGCAGATGTTGCGGGCGAGGCTGGGGTCCGTATCAGAACATTCGATATTGGCCTCGGACAGCTCGGCGAGAACGACGCCGATCGAGAGCGAAATCCGGCGTTAGGTCTGCGTGCGATCCGCTTAGGACTTGCGTATCCCAAGTATCTGCGAACTCAGATCCGGGCATTACTGAGGGCCTCGGCAGGGCGGCGAATCGATATCGTTATACCGATGGTGTCTGGGCTCGCCGAGATATTTGAATTCAGGACCGAATTCGAGCGCGAGCGTGCAGCCTTGATGGAGAAAGGCGTGGAAATTGGCGAACCGGGAATCGGCGCGATGATAGAAATACCCTCGTCCGTGCTGCTGATACGCTCGATACTCAAGGAAGTTGATCTTATTTGTGTTGGCACCAACGATCTCGTGCAATACATGACGGCTGTCGATCGGGACAATGAGCGAGTCGCAAACTGGTTCCGAACGCTCCACCCCGCAGTGATCAGGGCTGTGGGCATGGTTTTAGAGGCTGCAGCTGATGCGGGCAAGCAGGCGGTCGTCTGCGGTGAGATGGCCGGTTCGCCGTTCTATACGCCCATCTTGATCGGTCTGGGAGCAACCGACCTTAGCATGAATGCGAACTCGATCGCCCGGGTGCGTAAGGTAGTTGCGGGACTGGCGTATGATGAGGCGCGTGAACTCGTGAAAGAGATCGAACAATGCGAAACGACCGAAAAGATCGAGGATGCTCTCACGAGGGCGATCCTCGGAAAGTGGCAGCATCTATATCCCGCCGATTTTCGCCGCAGCCGAAAGATCTAATTGCGTTTAACTTTCGTTTTAATGTTGAACATTCTTTGTTATACTAGTCGAGGCTAAGTTAGGCAGGCTGGGCGATCGCTTCGTCAAAGAAGAGGAAAGTCCGAACACCGTAGGGCAGCGAGCCGGATAACGTCCGGGCGGCCGAGAGATCGGTTGACGACAAGTGCAACAGAGAGAGACCAGCCTAGCGATAGGTGATGGGTGAAACGGTGAGGTAAGAGCTCACCGGCTCGTGTGGTAACACGCGAGGCCAGGTAAACTCCTCGCGGTGCAAAACCAAATAGGGTTACGATTAGGGGCGGCCCGTCCCAAAGCGTCCGGTAACGGAGGCGGCGTAACCGGGTAGGTTGCTTGAACCGGTCGGCAACGGCCGGTCTAGATGAATGATCGCACCGTCATTGACGGTCACAAAATTCGGCTTACAGGCCTGCTTTTAGCTTAGCCGCATCTTGATCCCAGGTTAATTAATAGGAGAATCACCTTTTTATGGCGAATCGAAAAGGCGTTTTCATTGGGGCATACGTCCCGAATGAGCTTAAAGAATCTTTGCGGCGGCGGGCTGCAGCCGAACATCGTACGTTGTCGCAAGAGATAACCCGTATCCTTGTCGAAGCTGTTCACGGTAAAGGGTTGCCGCCGGGCAGTGTTGACCGCCGGACGACCGAGGCCACGCCTCGACGCCGTGCGACAGATCCTCCAACTCGCCGCCGGGCTGACGACCTGCCGTATGTAGCGCCAGTAGACGAAAAGAAGAAATAAACTACGTTTCCATCATCGGGAGAACGCCGTCTCAAGGCAGGCGGCGTTTTTCTTTTTGGAGACGCGTTCTGATAGACTTTTGTTGAATGAATAAACGAATCGCGTTGGTCTCGATCTTGGTAGCGGCACTAAGTTTTGTCGGGGGATTTCTTCTGGCGAATGCTTTTAACCGTACGAGTCTCGATGAGCTTCGCGGAGAGAACGAAAGGCTGCGTGTTGCGGCGGATGAGACAGAACAGTCGCAAAAAGAGGTGACCCTTTCTGAAGCCGAGATGCGGCGAAAGATCGATGAGGCAGATGCGATACCTGAAGATTTTACGTTTCAGAAGAATCTCGGCATCGCGCTGTATCGATACGGCTCGCTAAAGCAAGACGCAAAGGTGATACGCGAGGCACAACGTCTGCTTGAACGTGCTCGCGGGCTGTCGCCGGCTGATAATGATGTAAGGCTTGCATTGGGCAACGCTTACTTCGACATCGGTTATATCGAACGCCAGAATGAGTCATTTGCTCGGGCACGGGACATCTATACGTCGATACTCGCGGACGACGCGGCGCACGCCGGCGTGCGGACCGACATCGGGCTGACATATTTTCTGCAGGATCCGCCGGACCTTGTGAGTGCGGCAAGAGAACTGGAAACAGCGCTTGAAACGGACCCGAAGAACGAACGCAATCTTCAGTTTCTGGTGCAGGTTTACTGGCGCTCAGAGCAGCAGGAGCGTGCCGTCGCTACGCTGGACAAGTTGAGGGGGATAAGCCCTCAGCACCCCACTATCAATGAACTAACGACACTCCTGACGACTGACCCGAACACTCCGCGCCAATGAGAGAAGCGATTTTCATTCTCGTAGTAGTACTTTTGCTGCTCGCGTTTACCGCGTTTCGCTATCGCCGACAGTTGATGGCGGGTTACCAGGTTTGGAATATGTTTCAAAGCGTTCGAAAGGGAACGCTCGGCACAAGCCAAGGCGAAGCCCGATCCGATGCGGCGCCGATGAGCGGAAAGCTTGTTAGCTGTTCGAATTGTCGAACATGGGTTGATGAGTCAAGGGCTCTGAAGCTTGGAAGATCGACAAACTACTGTTCGCCGGAATGCATGGAAAAGGCAGCAGTTCCCACTTAGTATAAAAAGCTATCGACGTACCAGGCGATCATCCGCTCTCCGAACAAGAACGCCGCGATCGAACCGATTCCGAGGAATATCCCGAAAGGGATCTGCGTTTGCAGATCGCGATCTTTCTGCTTTGCTACGAATATCATACCGATGATTGCACCGGTGAAGGCAGCAATAAAGATCGCCACTAATGATAGCCGCCAGCCGAGAAGTGCCCCGACGCCCAGCATCATCTTGACGTCACCCAAACCCATCGCATCGACACCGCGAAGCCGTTTCCATGTCTCGCCGACAAGCCAAAGCGAACCTCCGCCCGCGAGCGCTCCGGCGACTGCCGCCGCGATTGTCTGCATCCACACAGGCTGTGAGGCGAGTGCGGTCGCCGGCCCATATTGAAGATCTGGGAAATACATCGCTCCGAATGCGACGGCGAAGATCAGCCGGACGGCAATGACGAACACAAAGAATGGATAAGTGATCACGTTCGGCAAGATCATGTGCTCAGCGTCAATGAACATTAATGCGACGATCACTGACACAAAAACAAACGCTACAGCAAGCATCGGCGTAAAGCCAAGCTGCCAAGCCGCAAGTAGCCACAGTGATCCGGTAAGAACTTCGACCGCGGGGTAGCGATAGGAGATCGGTTCAGCGCAGTTGCGGCACTTACCACGAAGTATGAGCCAGCTCAAGATCGGGATATTGTCATAGGGCTTGATCGGACTCTTGCATTTTGGACAGGCCGAGTTGGGAAATACGATCGATTCTTCGTTTGGGACGCGGTGGATGACAACATTCAGAAAGCTGCCGACTGCCGCTCCGAAAAAGAACACGAATAAGAAACCAACAGCGTCCGGAATCCCGGTCAGCTCCGCGAAGGAAGAGAAAAAGACGGCCATAAGTCGAAGGTTTAGAAAAGATGAACTCGAAATGGAAAGAAGGATGCCTGCTGCATCCTTCTAAATACTACATCGTTTTGTCGATTTGCGAAATAGTGGGATCAGACCGCTTCTGACTGGGAGGTGAAATTGAATGCCTTCAGCTTCAGCGCAGGCAGGAACGAGGCGCTGCTGCCGCCGCCTTCGGAACCGCCGACGCGTTCTGACGCGCCTATCATTTCGACATTGCCGGGCGCCAGCATCTGCGTGACAGACTGATTGAACCGCAGGTTCTTTATAGGATACGCGATCTTTCCGTTCTCGATCATCCATACTCCGTCACGGGTAAGCCCGGTCGAACTCGCCGTGCGGGGATCTGTCGATCGGATGTACCAAAAACGGGTGACGAGGATGCCACGCTCCGTCGACTTGACCATTTCCTCGAGACTGGCGGTGCGTGCGGTCGATTCCATGATTGCGTTGACGGGGCCACGGGTGGGTTCGACCTTTCTCTGCTGTGCCCAGAAACGGTTGTAGATGAGGTTTTCGAGAACACCCTTTCGCACTAAATATACACGTTCAGCCGGTAGTCCGCCCTGTGCAGACTGCGAACCGGGAACTTCGGAATGCCACGGGTCGCTGTAAATATTGATCCGCTCATCGAAAATGCGCTCGCCGAGCTTCGTCTTGCCGCCGGGTGCGGAATAGGCGTTACGACCTTCTTCGGCAGTTCGGGCGTTGAAGCCGAAAGCAACGTTGCCAAGAAGATCAGCAACTGCCTGAGGTTCGAGCACGACGGTGTACGCGCCCGGTTCGATAGTCCGAGCATTGCGGCCCTCAAGAGCTTTGCGGATCGCCTCGCGAGCGATACGGTCAGTGTCTAGTCTCTTAATATCGTAGTGACTGCGCAGAAAATAACCCGAGCTGGTTCCGTCGGGCGTGCGAGCGGTCATCGAAAGGCTCACGTTCGTATTCCTTTCGTAATCGAAGTTGCCGTTCTTTGTTGCGGACGCCCCCGACTGCGCGCGGGCGGAGTGAAAGCCCGCTCCGATGACCTTGTTTTTTTCACATTCGGTCAGGATCCGGCTGATGTTGCGTGCGCGATCGTTTAGAGCAAGGTTCGCGGTTGCTTCCACATGCCGCTCGACGGGCTTGTATTTTTGCGGACCGAGGGTCGGCAGATATTCACGATCGACCGGCGCGAGTTTCGCGATGCGTTCGGCCTCTTCCACCATCGCCTTGAGGCTTGCATCGTCGAGGTCATTCGTCGACGATGAGCCGCGGCGGCCTTCGATCCACACCACCGCACTTGCGGAGCGAGAATCACGCTGACCACTGGTAAGAAAGCTGTTGGCGGCAAATCGTAAATGTGAGAGCCGATCGCTGCTCACGCCAACGCTGGCGTCGTCGGCTTTCACGAATGACAGGATCTCATCGGTATAAGCTTTTGCTTCTTTTTCGTCTAAGAGCATTTCAATTTCTCCCTAACCTTCGATCGGTGATGATGCGGTGTTGAGCACATTGATCTTACGGAATCGGGCGACCGGGCAGCCGTGGGAAACTGCGTTTGACTGGCCGGGTTCACCTTTGCCATCGTTGAATGAGCCCGGCACTTCGTAGGTCGATTTGCCTCCTAGCCCGTCGCATGCTCCCCAAAAATCTGTCGTTCGCGACTGATAAGCCACGTCGCGAAGCATTCCCACGACCTTGCCGTCCTTGATCTCCCAGAATGTCTGGCCGCCGAACTGGAAGTTGTAGCGCTGCTGGTCGATCGAATAGCTGCCGCGGCCGTGTATCATGATCCCTTTTTCGACATCTGCGATCAGATCCTCGGTCGAGACATCTTTTTCGTTCGGCGGAAGTGAGATATTCGGCATCCGCGGGAAGGGAACGCTGCCCCAGCTATCGGCGTGAAGACATCCGTAAGATTCTTTTTTACCGATGAGCGGTGCGAGGTCGCGGGTGGTCTGCCAGTCCACGAATACGCCGTCTTTCACAATGTGCCAGCTCTGAGATTTGACTCCCTCGTCATCGTAGCCGACGGTGGCAAGGCCGAGCGGGTCGGTCCGGTCTGCGACGAAGTTGACGATCTTGGATCCGAACTGAAGTTTGCCCGTTTTGTCCGGCGTCAGGAAACTAGTGCCCGCGTAATTTGCCTCCCAAAGCAGCGCGCGATCGAGTTCGGTAGGGTGGCCGACGGATTCGTGGATGGTCAAGAATAGATGTGACGGGTGGAGCACAAGGTCATAGACGCCCGGCTCGACTGACTTCGCTGACAATTTCATAACCGCTTCGTCGGCGGCCTGTTTTGCCTCGGTTTGCCAGTCATGCTGCTCGATATATTCATAGCCGATGGATTGTGCCTCACGAAGAGAGCTTCGGGTCTGAAAATCGCCGGTCGTGCGGTTAACGGCTGTGACCGTGAAACTCGGATTTCCACGGATGAGGTATTGCTCGATCTTTGACCCGTCGGAGGTCGCGAGGTATTTCTGTTCGTTGACCCACGCCATGGACGAGTTGACGAAACTCACGCCTGTAACTCCAAGAGCGGCTTCGTTGACCTTAAGAAGGTGGTCGATCTTATCATCTACAGGGACATCGAACGGATCTTTGATAAAGCGTCCCTTCCATGTTGTTTCAACAGCGGGGACAGGAACCAGTTCGAACTTGCGCTTGTTGAATTCGGCATTCGCCTTGGCGATGGCAATTGCATCAGAAGTGACTCGCTGCACCTCTTCTAAAGTCACCAGCGGGCTCGCGGCAAAGCCCCACGTTCCGTTTACCAGAACGCGGACTCCGAAGCCGAAATTTTCGCCGCTAGATACATTCTGGACCTGCCGCTCGCGGGTCGAAACAGCTTGAAGCCGATAACGGTTGATGCGAATGTCGGCGTAAGACGCCCCGAGTCGTTTGGCCGTCACAAGCGCCGCGTCCGCCAAACGGCTTTTGTTTACGTCAAGAAACTCTGTTGTCGCAGCCTGTGCGTCGTAGACCCACGTTGGCAACGTAACCGCTCCGAGAGCGACGCCTGCAGTTTTGATGAAATCACGTCGAGAAAAGGCCATGTTTCCCCCTGTCGATGCTGAGTTTAAATGTCGTGAGAACGAGATTGAATAATTCTCTGAATTCTAGAGCGAAGGGTGTTTTGTGTCAATCGCGGGAAATTTTGGAGGCGGCGATCGGAATCGAACCGATGAATAAAGGTTTTGCAGTTCGAACCGACGGCCCTTTACTGAGTGTCACGTATCGTCACGAGCCGATATTTACTGACGTTTCCGAATAATCGCGTTCAATCAGTATCACCCTGTCCTACGAAGCCCATACGATAAACATACGATACAGCCAAAATGCATAACTAAATTCGTTACAATCTGCAAATCATCCGGCTTAGTCGGCATGTCAACCAATCGGCGCCTTTAATGAGAGAATTCTAACATACAAAAAGCAACACTCACTGAAGCAACTTCCAGGCTTCAAACTCGCTTGGACGAACTTTGAATCGCGCCGCGTTTCCGTCGTGCAAGCTGATGATTTCGTTTTCCAGAAGGTTGAAAACATCCTCACGTTCGGCTTCCGGAATGTTGTGAGCTTGTATCCGGGCGCGGATCTCATCAACGACGCTCTCGCCCGAGACCTTTTCCAGAATGATCGATCTCACTATCTCCTGAATGGCCGTCCGATATTGCAGCTTTAACAGATTTGGCTCACCCATCGCTTGCTGAATCGCGGTATATCGCTGTGAGGATCGATGGTAGGCCCACACGTACAGATCACGTATCAAACTGATATCGGTTTTTTCATACACAACGAGCAGAGCCTTTACGTATGCAGCTTGATCGACATCGGTGAACGAAAGCGGCCTCAGGTTTTCTCTGACGAGAGGGATGTTAGCAACAAGCCTTGCCGTCCGCTTGTTCACATCCTCAAATGCCTGTAGGTACGATAGGTGAACGATCGAAAACAATGATTGCTCGAAAGGGTCATTTATCTCGTTAACTTTTTCTACGAACAGATCGAAACAATCCCTAAGCATCTGTGGATTTTCGAGCGGGACATAGGTCGATCCACTGATCGCTACCGCGATACTTCGTACTCGGCCCGAAGCCGCTGGGTCGCCCAGCAGGTTTTCGGAAAGCAATGCATGAATACTGCGAATCTCCTGAGAAGTAATCCGTTCCTCCTGCGCGGATTCGACAATATACTCGATCGCCGATTTGTGGTTCAGGATCATCTGGGCCTCGG
>JBGSXX010000008.1:0-56379 GCA_041751195.1 Pyrinomonadaceae bacterium
AGTGAAGCAGCTGTTCGGTTGAGAAGCCGACCCGTTGCGTCCGATAATACACATTATGTAAGATAAACCTAATTGGCTCAATGGTTTAGTGAAACGGTGATAATTATGAGCAAGAAACAAACAAACAGAGACGAGGCGAGAAAGGCGGCGTGGGAAGAATATCTGCCTAAAGGCCTGTTGTTGTGGGATAAAGGCGAGGGGACGTATCCACACGAATCCTCTTTCCGTTACGGCTTCGAGGCCGGCCACACCGCCGCGAGTAAGCGGTCGTGCGTGTGGACAGAGGACGGACGTGATTGTTATTTCGTCTCGGCGTGTAACGGAGCTGAACACGGAATTCAGTTTGATTATTGCCCCAGCTGCGGCGGCAAGGTGGTGATCGAAACCAGTGAACGCATAGGAACTGAACAAACCAGATAGTTAGAGAAATGTTAGAGCAATGTTAGAGCGACCGTTAGAGCAATGTTAGAGATCGTGCCCACAAGTCTTCGTGCCCACACAGCCCCATTTCTCGGTGCCCGGCCGTTCGTCCGGCCGCGGGTGCTGCAAGGATCCCCCAAGATGGAGTTTCACCCAGTAGCAGATCTATTCCCCCTCATGGTTGGAGAGGAGTTCGACCGTTTGTGTGCTGACATTCTCGCAAACGGCTTGCTCGAACCGATCCGCACGCACGAAGGCCGCATAATCGACGGCCGCAACCGTTTCAACGCCTGTTCCAAAGTCGGTGTCGAGCCGAGATTCGAGGAATGGGACGGTGACGGCGACCTGGTTGCGTTCGGTGTTTCGTTGAACCTGAACCGCCGGCACTTGTCAGAAAGTCAGCGGGCGCTTGTGGCTGCGCGAGTGGCTAACGTCGACCATTCCGGCGAGACGATCGAGGCGGCCTCAATTGAGGCCGCGATCCCCCAACGTAAAGCGGCTCAAATGCTTAACGTTAGTCGGGCGAGCATTCAGCGCGCCGCGAAGGTTCTGAAAGACGGTGTTTCGGATCTCGAAGAAATGGTCGAATCCGGCGCCGTCACGGTGAACCGTGCGGCCAAGATCGCCGAGATGTCAAAAGGCAAGCAGAAGCGTTTGATCAAGAGCGGGCGTGCAGCCGGCAAGAAGCTGCTTACCAAGCTTAAGACTGAATCGGTGTCGCAGATGATGCGGAGCGGGTCGAACTGCCTTGGCTGCGATCCCCACGCTGCGTTCTCTGCCGAGACGGTCTCGGCGTTCATGCAGCTGCTTGCGTCGAAGTCGCCGGCGTACGCGCGGTATTTCGAGGACGTTGTCGAAGAACTCGAGCTTGAGAAGATCTCTGATTCGACCAGGACGAACTACGAAAGGATATTCGCCGCGATCGACAGCGGGAGCTGCGAAAAGACGGATCTGCTACGGGCGACGGGCATGAACCGCGATGAGTTCAGCCATGCGATCGCAGTGATGCTCGACTACGGGATGATCGAAGCGTTTCAGCAGGGCGGCAAAACCGAAGTTGCCCGCGGCGCGCAGAAGACGATCTACCGGCGGGCCGCTGTCGAGAGCGAGCCGGTAAAGGAACTCGAGTACGAGTTTGTTGATGAGGTGTTTTGAAAAGGAGAAAGACGATGAGTGAACCCAAGCGAGTCATGATGGTCTGCCGAGACCAGGAAACCGCAAAAGACGCAAGCGATATGTTCAAACATGTAGCAGCTGCCTTGTCGGCCGTCGAAGCTTACATTGATGCAGCCTGCGAGTTAGATGAGGACGCAGCCGACTTTCACGACAAGATCGGCCCATTGCTCATGCGGTTGTCTATGACGTTGGTCGCTTTGTACCCGGATTATCGGCAAATGTCGACGGATATAAAGTCCATCGGCGATTTTTCTGATGTGAAGACGATATAGCGATGCCCTACACAGTGAGAAAGAACGAGACGCGGTCTGCCAACTTCTACGGGTTGATAATGCTTTCCATCGCAATGCTGATCTGGTCCGTATACTTCGCTGTCGATATCGGCAACCGACCCCAGATAGCTGCGGGACGCGAATGCTCAGGCCTGCCGCCACAATAAGCCCCGGTTCAGCCTTACCGTTGAGGTCATGGACCTCCGACAGGCGATCGCCGCTTCCGATGCCGGGGCAGTTTGGCGGTCGCTCCATCAGCTGGCTGCCAGCCACCATCTCGCCCGCTTGCTCGCTGCGAAGGATTCCCAGTTCACATTCGACGGCCGCCATTACCCTTTTTGCGAACTCACTCAGGACCTGTTTCTCATACTCCTCGAAAAAGGCCGCTTTGAAGCTTACATCGCCGAAGGCCTGACATCGGCCGAGATCTCGCGGCAGATATCGCGCATCGAGATCCAGAACCTGATCACTGAGCAGCTTCGCGTGCGCAAGCCGGAAAGCTATCGCATCGCCCGCCGCATCGCGCAGATCCTGCAGAGCGATTCCCGGTTCAGCCAGAACGTCGCCGACGGGCCGTCCCGGACAAAGATCTTCCACCTCACTCACTGGGGCCCCGATCGCCCGCGTTTCGAGATGCCCGAGTTGAAGCGCCGGGCAGCATCGGTTCCCTGCCGGCCGCGAGCTAATCAGTTCAAAGGTGTTTCGGGTGATTCGCAGCTGATCATCTCGAATCCCGATCTCGCCAATCTGCTCGTCGAGATCTTTATTGCGACCAATTCGCCGGCGAGTCTTCGCGATATGCGCAACCTCGCAATGTCGAAGCTCACCATCATGGACATGCCGGAGCCTGAAGGCCTGTTCACCGAAGATGACGAGCCGATCGACCTGCCGGCGGACCAGTTCACCGCAGAAGAGAACGCCATCCGCGCGGACATGCGGCACAAGTGCCCTCTACTCGTCGACCGGTTCCTGCTCGCTATCTCTGCTGCGGCGCGGTCCCGAACCCGATATCTTCGTTACCTGAATATTCTCCATCATAGCTACTTCGCCGAACGAACATTGACGCTTAATGAGATCGCTGAACTGCTGGGTATCGGTACGTCGACCGTTTCCGGGTTCCGGCGGCGCATCGACGTAGAGCTTGGTTATCTCGGCATCGAAGACCTTGAGATCGCCGAGCGGTTCGCGCAGCTGCTTGCCGTTCGGGTAGCACGCGAGCTTCGAGCTGCCGGACATTAAAGCTCCAGCGGGGCGTAAACTCCCCTCCATGCGGTTCGATCGCCAGATCTTCTTCGACCAATACCGACGCCATTTCGGGGCGATCCCCGCCGGCAAGCAGTACGTTGTCGACGGCCTCGACCGCCTTTTGACCGGCTTCGAAACGTATTGGGGATGGTGGGACGACCTCCGGCAGATCGCAAACGCACTCGCCCAAGTGAAGTGGGAAACGAACCATTCCTGCACGCCCGTTGTCGAAGGGTACTACCTTGGCGATCCGACAAAGCCGGGCTATTTCAGCGGGAACACGGCCACAGTGGCGAACTTCCAGAAGCGGCTTCGGTACTTCCCTCATTTCGGCCGCGGCGATATTCAGCTCACTTGGCATGAGAACTACGTCGACCAGGACAAGCGGATCCGTAAGTGGTTCCCGGAGCGCGTCAAAGAATTCGAGGCGAGGACCAAGAAGCCGTTCAACCTTGCCGAAGATCCGGCGCAGGCACTCGATCCGTGGATCTCTTTCTGCATCTTCACGATCGGGATGCACATCGGCACATTTCGGGCCGGCCACAACCTCGACCGTTACATAACGCCGACGAAAACGGACCATTTCAACGCCCGCGATATCGTGAACGGCGATAAGAACTATCTGAAAAATGGCAAAAAGATCGGTGTGCTGATCGCCGAGGACGCAAAACGGTTCGAAGCGATCCTGAATGCCGCGCTGCTGCCCGA
The DNA here is from genome assembly GCA_041751195.1 of Pyrinomonadaceae bacterium. Lineage (GTDB taxonomy): Bacteria > Acidobacteriota > Blastocatellia > Pyrinomonadales > Pyrinomonadaceae > OLB17. The sequence goes on from JBGSXX010000008.1 coordinate 3,822, forward strand.
TGAACCGCAGCCGCTGCCAGCGGTCCCTGAATTCACTCCCGCCGAGATCGAGACCCTCACCGATGCGATCGGTGAAAACGAGCCTGCCACAACCCTACCCTCTAGCCTTCCGATACCTGTCGCTCAGCCGGAAGCGGCCGCTCCGGCTGGCGACCAGCCTATCCAAGGGACGAGCTGGCTTCGTGTCGAGGACTGGAAGCCGTTCGTGCTGCGGTGGCTGCGCCGGATATGGGGAGTGAACATACCAGCGAACGTGACGCAGTTCGCTGCCCTCGGTTCCTCAGCCGTGTCCGATACGCAGAACTGGATGATCTACGTGGCCATCGCCGTCGTTCTGTTCATCCTGCTCAGCGGCGGGGCGATACTCGCCTCAGCTGTGCTGCTGGCTATCTGGTACGTCAACCGCGGCGAGATCAAGGAAGCGAAAACGCTTTCAGCTCGATCGCTTGCAGATCCGTCGCTCGGCAATATCAAGGTCGAGATCGAAAAGAAATAGGAGCCTCTATGTCAGACGAAAAACCAGCATCGGCGATAACCGCTAACGCATTGCGAAGGGAGATCAAACTAGAACGCTGGGACCGCGACCGCGTTTACGTCATGGTGCAACTGCCCGATGGCAGTTTCGCGGACGTGATCGGTGTCGATGAGCGGCTTGACCGCTTCGTCATGATCACCGCGCCGGCCGCTGCCGATTAGCAATGTCTACACGCACGCAAGAGCTATTCGACTTTGCCCACATGGAGCCGACGGCGATCGACGATTTCGAAGAGATGCTTCGGATGTGCGACCAGGAAGAAACAGAGCACGTTGAGCAGGTCGTCGGCAATCTGCAGGAAGCTCTTGAGATGGTCGCACGTGAAAGGCAGGAGGAAGGTTGATGGAATTCACACTTGTTTTAGTCGGGGTAGCACTGATCGTAGGCTTCGTTATTTGGTTCGGATTCATCCGCAAGCGGTCGTTCAGCTGGGCGACGGTACCCGAAGGCTCGGTTATGACGTCGACCAAGGTCACACAAACGACACCCGCCGGCGTTCGCGTGTTCTCAGAGTTTGGATTGCCAAGCAGCTCACTCGAACTGATCGACTTCGGCTTGAGCGATGCGTTTTTCGGTGCCCGTGCATCTGGCTACGCGGAATTCCTTGATCACAAACGTTTTGAGATCTTCATACCAAAGCTTGGTTGTGAGCGATCGCCGGTGAACAATACCGCGGCGTTCAAGATCCGCGCCGACGCTTACGACGCATCGGAGTTCGATCAGTACAACCCGAAGGGCGAGGGCGTAAAGGACGGCATCGGCGTGATCCTTGCACCCGAGATGGTCCTTGCACTCGGCACTATCGAAAACCAGAAGGGCCAAATGGTTTGTTGCCCGGATCCTGCAGAGCTGCGTCGGTTCGTCCGATACGGTGCTGAACACATTCTGATCGCTAACAACGATCCTGCCTATTACTGGGCTACCTGGTATCACGGCGACGGGATCAGCCACCCGCTGCTTCCGAAGCGCGACCTGTTGGCCGAAGGGCATCGCGCCGTGAGCGCATTCGACGGCGCCGTCGAAGCTCCAACGGAAGCTCCGCCGCCATGCCCGTGCAGATAAGACGAGAAAACAAAGAGGACAGGTAAAATACTATGGCAATGACAGAAACACTCAGACATTCACTTTTGAGCCACGCATTTCGCAATTCGGCTTACTCGCAGCCTTCGGCGGTTTACGTCGCTCTTTTTGCAGCGGGCGATGTTGAGATAACGAAAACAGGCTTTCCGCGTAAGGCCGTCACGTTCGGAGCACCGTCGGCGGGCGTGATAGCGAACTCCGCCATCGTCGAATGGACGGGGGATGACCGCCCGGATGAAGGCAGTACGGCAACGGCATTCAAGATCATGGACGCAGCCACGGGCGGCAACGTGATGGCGGCAGAAGACCTCACGGTTTCAAAAGTAATTGAGACGGGCGATATTGTCCGCTTTGCCATCGGCGACCTCACCGTTGAATTAACAGCCAGCTAAGGGGCCTCGTTGCCGATAGAAACTTTCACAACTTCCGGCAGTTGGAATAAGCCCGAAGGCGTCACTGAAGTAGCCGTCGAATGCTGGGCGGGCGGTGGCGGCGGCGGCGGTCGCGGCAGTACGAGCGGGGCATCAGGCGGCGGCGGCGGGGGCGCATACGCACGAAGCGTTCTCACTTACTCGTCAGGAGCATCGACCCTTGATTACTTGATCGGCGCGTTCGGCGCAGGCGGTTCGGGAAACTCGAACGGCGGCGACGGCGGCGATACGAGTTGGAACTCCGGTCAAGTATTAGCCGCAGGCGGTAAGGGCGGATCAGCGACCCAGACAGGCGGAGCGGGTGGTTTAGCGGCGGCATCGACCGGCGATGTCAGATATAACGGCGGCAATGGGACCACGCGCTCAGCCAATAGTTCACCTGGCGGCGGTGGCGGCGGTGGAGCAGGATCCACCGGCAACGGCACTAGCCCGTCATCAAACAACGCAACACCGGGCGGGGCAACGTCTGAACACGGCGGAGCGGGCGGAGCAGGCGGTGCGAATAGGTACGGCTCGGCGGCTGACGTTTACGGCGGTGGCGGTGGTGGTGCCGGCCGAACAAACGGCAACCGTTCGGGCGGTGCAGGTGAGCAAGGGCTGATCCGCATCACTTGGGAAGATCCACCGCAGGATGTAGAACTCGCGGGTGCAAGCACAAGCACGACAAGCACTACAGGCTCTTTGACATTAGATCGCGGTTTGCAGGGTGCATCGGCAAATGCGACCACATCAGCGGCAACGCTAACGACCGTGCGGATATTGCAGGGTGCAAGCGTTTCGACCACTGCATCGAGCGGCAATCTCACGACCGAGGTCGGCGCCGAGGACGTAGAACTCGCGGGGCATTCGATATCGACGACAGCGACTGCGGGGCAACTGCAAGCCGAACGGCATCTAGCGGGTGCAAACTCGTCAACCACAACCACGAGCGGAACGGCATTACTCGAAAGATCATTGCAGGGTGCGAGCTTTTCAACAACGGCATCAACCGGCGCGGCATCACTTGAACGGCTTCTAAGTGGAGCCATCGTCACGCAAACGGTATCGACCGGCGACCTCACGCACGGCGAATCGGAAATGGTCGAGCTGCAAGGAGCATCGACCGCAACAACCGCTTCATCCGCCGCACTGCAAGCCGAACGTTCGCTGCAAGGCTCAAGCGTTTCAATCACCGTCACAGACGCTTCGCTGTCACTTGATAGCTCGCTAGAAGGGGCAAGCCTTTCGACTACCACAACCTCCGCATCTCTGGCACTAGATCGGGCCCTGCAGGGGCACTCAATCACTCAGTCGTTCGTATCAGGAGCTATAAGCACTGACCGCCTGCTGGACGGGGTAAGTCTCTCAGTTACCACCTCCAGCGGTGCCCTAACAACCGAAGCGGTCGACAGTGTCACCTTAGCGGGGGCATCGGTCACAACAACTTCAACCGCCGCCGCCCTCGCAGTCAAACGCCTACTAAACGGTGCAAGCCTTTCGACAGCCGCCGCAAGCGGCACTCTCTCGACCGAAGCAGTCGACAGTGTAACCTTAGCGGGGGTATCGGCAAGCACCGCACAAACAGCGGCAACGCTCGGCGTAGAACGAACGCTGAAAGGCGGTAGTGTCACGGCCGGCAGTTCTCAGGCCCTCCTGTCGCTCGACCGGTTGTTGATGGCGGCGAGTCGCACTACGGTTTCTGCAGCCGCAACGCTGATATCAACAGAGCCGTTCTCACGGCCGCAGCCCGGACCACTCGGGATGAGGATCGCTGATGGATCGCTCGGTTACAACAACAGCCCCGGGGTGGTAGAGGTCGAGTTTAATGCTGGTACCTATGGCGCATTTATAGAAACGGGCGAGACGGGCGTGATAAGAATATGAGCCAACGAGAATTTACCCTGAAATCAGGGGCCACGGGGGCAACCCTCAGTGCCCAACTAACAGACTCTGCCGGGGCCCTAGATGTTACGGGCTGGACGATCACGATCACGGTGCGACGGGGGCGCGACGCTCCTGTGATCGATAATCAACCGTGCACGGTAAACGGAGGCGGTGCGATTGAATTTATTTTTGCAGAGCATGCGAACATCCCGGCGGACAATTACAACGTCGAGTTTAAGGGGATCGATCCGAGTGGTGGCGTCCACTACTTCCCTTCCCACAAGACAGAGCCATACGGACTCTTGATCGTAAAGGCAAATCTCGAAGCGGAGGTGGAGTAAAGATACCCAACACCAACGCCCTTTGTCCGTGCCGATATCTAGCAAAAGGGGAGAGAACCGATCTAACGCTAAGGCCGCCGAACCCTTTTGGGAACGGCGGCTTTTTCGCGCCCTCGGACATTAAACCGCCTCATTCGGTTAAAACTTAACTCCAATGGGCAATATTCACGAGCAGATAGAGCGGTTCGCATCGCAAAGCCCTCGTACGAAGGTCATCGCGGCCGCGTGCGTACTGCTCGCCGTCGCCGGCGCGTTCGCGTTCGTGTTCTATCTCGGGGTGAGATCGGCCGAAGGCTGGGCCGAGAGCAAGTATCTGCGCGAGCGGGAAAATCGCATGGTGGAGGTCGCTTTCCATCAGGAAAATGAACGTCAGCTGGCAGCCGAGAACGCCTTGCTCAGAAAACAGAATGAGGCTGTCGCCGAGATCCTTACCGCCGGCGATAAGCAGCGAGCAGCAGACGCAGCCCGGCGGTTCGCCGAACTTCAGGCGATGAAGAACGAACGAATGCACGAGATCGACGTCGATGCATCGTTCGATTCGCAGATCTGTCAGCTGTGCCTTGAAGCGGCAGCAGCCGGCTTCCCTCTTTCCGCTCAATTTTGTTCGAGGTGCAAATAATGAGAACCAAGTTTCAGGGCATTCTGATGATCTTTGCCGTCGCGATCGCATTCGCCGTATTCGGCAGCACGAATGTTTCGGCTCAGGAAGCCGTCGAGGTAACGATCGAGGATCTCCGACAGCTGCGGCGTATCGCTGCCGATCGCGACCATCAGGAAGCACGCGCGAACGAAGCCGAGCGGCAGGCAGCCGATTGGCAGGCCTCGGCCGGAAAGTGGCAGAAGCTATATGATGCCGAAAAGGACCGCGCCGACCGCGTCCAGGGCGGCCGCATCGCCGAGCTCCAGAAAGCAAACGAGTTCTATCGCGAGCAGGCCGAAGCCGACAAACAGCGTCTAGGCGAGCTTGAGTTTCGGATCCGCAAGCTAAAGAACCAGCGGAAATATTGGTTCGGTGCCGGGGCCGCGATCGGTGGAGCTGCCGGTGCGTTCGGCGGTTACAAGATCGCACAGTTCAATTTCTGATCTCAGGAGCTCCTACGTAATGACATTTCTTTTGCTATCAAGCTTGGGCGCATGGGTCGAAGTAAATATCACCGGTGTAATAATGCTGATCCTCAACCTTGTATTCGTCACCGCGTGGCTTGTTCGCCTTGAGCAGTCGACGAAGAACAACCGCGGCGATATTGACGAGACCACGAAGCGACATGAACGGTTGTCGAACCAGTTCTCCGATCACGCAAAGGACAAAGATACGCACGTGAACCATCTGTACATGTCGACGATAAAAGAGCAGCTGGTAAAGCTCGAGGCGATGGTCCAGACCGGTGACCGTCGCATCGAAGAACGGCTTGATCATCTGACCGAACGCTTCTATCACAAGCAGAATTAGTGGAAAAGCTCGCATCGTGAGCGAGCTGCTTGGAATGTGATTTCAAAAGTTCCTGATCAGGAAAATTCAGGGTAATAGGAGGAAAACAAACGATGGCAAATGAACGTGATGTTGCGGTAGGACAGTCGGTTATCTGGACCGATTCGGTAGGAAGGCCCTTTCCTGCTCTTGTGACGACCGTCTGGACGAAAGACTGCATCAATGTCGTATTCGTAAGCGGCGATGAGTCGAAGAAGGACCCGTACGGCCGTCAGGTCGAGCGAGCTACCAGTTGCCAGCACAAGAGCCTGACTCAAGTGCATGGCTCCTACTGGCGATTCGAAGATGAAGAGCCCAACGTGGGCATAACCCCGGCCGCGGTATAGGCTTGGCAAGCCGTCTGGAACCGATGAGGGACCTCAAAAGGACGGCCTGCGAATCGCGATCAAAAATTGCTGCATGATCGAATTCCTACCCGACTTTCCTATCTCGGACCTCTCGCCGGCCGACTATAACCCGCGTCGAATTGATGATGATTCTTTCCGCTAGAATTGGAGAATAATGATCGAGTTTCGTGACATGACCGTACACGGCCCGTTTCGGTATTTCTGGCTGAAATACGTGACCGGTGTAAACCTCAACGTTCATTGCGCGAGATGCCTGAAAGGCGAGTATTCCGACAAGGTCCGGATCGCCGGTACCTTCCCTCTTATTCAACTCGACGAATCGCCGGCCTCGATCGTCTACCTCTGCGGCGTCGCTCTCCCGTATAACTGGAGCAAGAACTTTCACCTTGCGTTGCGGCAATCGCCCGGGGAGCGATTCGCCGTCAATGAGCTCGGCGTTTCGATGACCGTTCACAACGCGGTACCGCTCCCGATCACCATGGACGCGGTCGAAGCTATCGACCATCCGAAGCGGCGGCTCCCGCGCTATCACACCTGTCGAAACTGGCAATTCGCCAACTTCCTTGAAGCGACCGGCCTGCATCTCACCCAACAATAAGAATCCGCTAATGGCTACAATTCGGCATCTTGTATGGCGAAACGTGCCGAACCCAAACCAGCCCGACCGTCAAAGGCAGCAGCTGCAAAGCCTGTAGCCGCAAAGCCCGCACCGAAGAAGCCGGCAGCAAAAAAGCCTGCGGCCAAGAAACCGCCCCGCGCTCGTAAGCCCGCGGCAAAAAAACCAGCGCCAAAGAAAACCCCAAAAGTAAAATCCGGGCACGCACCGACGAAAAAGGAACTGGACGTCATTCGCCGGCGAAATAAGGTACTGGACCTACGGACGAACGGCGCCTCGATCCGGCAGATATCCGAACTGCTCAGCGCCCAGGGCGAAGAAGGCTGTTCGCCGACGCGGATCCACCAGCTGCTTGTTGAAGCACTCGAGGACATGCACAAGCATCAGCGGATGAAAGTTCGTCACTATCAGCAGCTGGAGCTCAACAAGATCGACCGAGCCGAACTTGCGATCTTCCCGCGGCTGCTGAAAGTTGCCGACATGGACACCCTGGTCGACGCTGATGGGATCGAGAAACTTAGCCGTTCGATCGACAGGCTCTGGAAACGCCGTGACGCATTGCTCGGCCTGCACAAACCCCAAGAGATAAAGGTCGATGCCCGCGAAACGCTTGCTCGGCTGCTCGGCCGCAAACCGGAGGATCTACCAGATGGGGATCCTGACGCGTGAAGAAGTAGCCGCGGCGATCCTTGCGATCGAAGACCCGGAAGAACAGGCACTCGCGGCAAAATTCGCTCTCGACCTATACGGAGACCCGCCACAAACCGAGCGGTTCGCACCCTACCGCTTTGATCCGGAAGGCTACATCCGCGATTTCCTTTTCGCGGCACCATGGGCCGGTGCTAACGACGAAGTACCCGGGCAGACCCAGATAATCGAAGCCTACAAGCTTGCTCTGCAGCAGCAGTTCGAGAAACGCGATTACGAGGCCGGCGTGCTTCGTAAGAAAGACCTCGTTTACTACACGCCCGGCCAGGTGATCCAGAACTACATCAGGATGGAAGCCGGCCACACCGTAGGCAAGACTTGGCTTGAGGTCGCGTTGATCTCCCACTTTCACGACTGCTTTACGCCGTCGACCGTTCTGATGTACGCACCGACGGGCGATGCTCTGAAGAACAACCTTTGGGAAGAGCTGAAATCTGCCCGTATCGGCAAGGATCTGCCTGGCCGCATTCTTGAGACCATCGAGATCCGCACGGGCCCCAACCACTACATCAAAGGCCGCGCGACGTCGAACGCCCACGGCAAAGGCACCGAACGAATTCAGGGTAAGCACGGCGAATATCTGATGTTCGTGCTCGATGAGGCTGAGGGCGTCGACAGCTTTGTCTACGATGCGATCGATTCAATGACATCGGGCGGTATCACGATCGTCCTCATGGCCGCCAACCCCAAGACGCGGACCTCGAAGTTTCACAGGATCAAGGACCGTGCGAACGTGCGATCGTTCCGGATGAGCTGCGTTAACCATCCCAACGTGGTCGCCGGCCGTGCGATTGTCCCGAACGCGGTCCAGCGTGAGTACGTGCGGTCGATGGTCGAGGAGCATTGCGAGGTCGTCTATGAACATAACCCCGACGATGAGACGTTCGAGCTCGACTGGCCGGTAAAGACGCGCGACCAGGAATATCCGGCGGGCACGATCTTCAAGCCTGATACGGAATTCTGTTGGCGTGTACTCGGCATAGCTCCCGCGGACCTAGCCGATAAGACGGTGATATCGGCGGGCCGGTACCGCGCTGCAAAAGAGCGAACCTCGGTCCTCGTACTTCCGGAAGACGCCGAACGCGCCACCTTTGGCATCGACACTGCACGCTTCGGTACTGACTACGGAACGCTCTACGTTCGATGGAAGAACGCGGTCTGGCGCGAGAAGCAATTCTTCAAACAGGACTCAAAGCAGTATTTTCACGCTGTACGCGATCTTGGGCTGAAACTAGCGAAGCTGGACGTCAAGAAGTTGCATATCAGGATTGACGCCGGCGGCGATTCTAGCGGACTTATCGACAGCCTGCGCGGGGATCTGCAGCTGCGGAAAGCGTTCACCGAGTTCCGGGTGATCGCGGTCCAGTTCGGCTCGTCGGCTAAGAACGGAACACTCTACGATGACCTGGTCACAGAGATGTACTTCGAGGCAAAGGAAACGCTGAACGGCATCAGGCTGATCAACCCGCCCGAACCGCTCGAATCAGATCTAACGCTTCGCGAATGGGAGCCGGTCAATCGCTCCGGCCGCGAACTGAAGAAGCTGCAGGATAAAAAGCTGTTCCGCAAGGCGATCCACCGCAGTCCCGACGATGGCGACGGCTTCGTGCTGTGCGTCGCGCCGGATTCGATCTTTAGATCCTCATCGTTTACGCCGCCGATAACGGGACAGCAGGCGAATCTGTGGAAGTAGACATTAAAGCCGTCAGCTGGGCTACTCTCTCACTCGATGGCCAAATCCCCTTCGAAATACGGTGAGTACGGCAAAACCGGACTGCCGGTCTACTCCGGCCGCATCTACGATGAGACCGATCGAAAGCTAACGGGCGATCAGTGGCGAAAAGTCGTGCGCGAGATGATCGACTCGGACGGTTCGATCGGTGCGCTGCTATTTGCGATCGAGATGATCGTCCGGCAAGTGACGTGGGAGGTCAAGCCTTACGAACCGCTTCCGGAGGATGAGGACCTTGCTCTGTTTGTCCGCCAATGCCTGTTCGAAGACATGCAGCAGACGTGGCCGGACATGGTCGCCGAGATCCTTTCGTTCTTGCCATGGGGATGGTCGTGGTTCGAGATCGTCTACAAGCGGCGGTCTGGTAACCGCAAGAGCAAGACCGGGACGTCACGATTTAGCGACGGCCGTATCGGTTGGCGAAAGTGGGCCATCCGTGCCCAGGAATCGCTGAGCGAATGGAAGTTTGACGAATGGGACGAGGTCGAGGCCCTTGTTCAGCAGCCGGAGCCCGATAACGATATTCGGACCATACCGTTCGCAAAATCCCTGCACTTTCGCACGAGCTCGCACAAGCAGAATCCGGAGGGCCGGCCGATACTGCGCCGGGCGTACCGGGCCTACTACTTCAAGCGACACATCGAGAATATCGAAGGCATCGGCATCGAGCGGGATCTGGCTGGAATGCCGAAGATCGGTGCACCTCCGGAGATCTTCAAAGCGGACGCATCGCCTGATGAGAAGGCGATGCTTGAGCATCTGAAAAACCTCGGCGGACAGATCCGGCAAAACGAGTCTGCATACGTGCTGTATCCGCTCGAGTACAACGACAAGGGCCACAAACTCTTCGACGTCGAGCTCTTATCGACCGGCGGCCGACGGCAGTTCGACACGTCGGGGATCATCGATCGTTACGATCAGCGGATGCTGATGAGCGTGATGGCTGATTTCCTGCTGCTCGGGTCCAAAGAGGTTGGTTCGTATGCACTCTCTGATACCAAATTCCGTGCCTTTCTGAAAGCACTCAAGACATGGGTCGACACTATCAGCGAGACCGTCAACCGCCATGCCATACCCCGGCTGCTCGAACTGAATGGCATTTCAAGCGAGCGGGCGCCGTATCTGGAGGCGGGAACGCTTGAGGACGTCTCACTCGAAGCGCTCGGCACTTTCGTCGAGGTGCTTACAAAGGCCGGCGTAACGTTCACGCCCGAAGAGCAGGAATATTTGAAAGGCCGTGCACAGATCCCCGTCGACGCGAAGCCGGAGGGCGATGATCCCGATGCGGACCTGCCGGCACCGACGCCGGAAAGCGAGGACGATACGGACGATACGGCGCCGGTCAAGAAGGAAAGCAATAGTGAGGACGAAGAATAATGAGCGATAAACGCGAAACCACTCCTACGATCGGGCGAGCTTTCAATGCTGCCGTCGGTGCTGACTGGATGATCACCGAAGACGGCCTTCGAACGCTTCTCACGATCGCAGCACGCCTGCCGGTTAATAGAGCAGTCGAGGCCGAAGACTCTCCGCACCTTGAGTACACGCGTGAATGCACGGTTCGGCATGGCGTGGCGATCATACCAGTCGACGGCCCGATCTTTCGTTACGCGAACTGGTTCACTTACTTTTCGGGCGGCTCTTCGGTCGACGTCCTTGCGAAGGACCTGAACGCAGCTCTTTCGGATCCGGCCGTGCACGCCATCATGTTCGAGATCAACTCGCCCGGCGGTGAAGTAACCGGCATTAACGAGTTCACCGAAATGATCTACGAAGCTCGCAGCCGCAAACCGATGACCGCACGTGTCGGCGGGCTCGGCTGCTCGGCCGCGTACTGGATAGCGTCCGCTTGCGGAGACGTCGTTGTTGACGAGACCGCCATGCTCGGCTCGATCGGTGTCATGGCTGTTTACGTCGACGATCGCAAGCAGCTTGAGATGAGCGGAATTGAGGAGATCGAATTCATCTCTTCTCAGTCGCCGTTCAAGAACAGCCCGGCACATAGCGACGAAGGCCGCAAACGCATCCAGCGCCGCATTGATGCTCTTGCACAAGTGTTCGTCGACAAGGTCGCACGTAACCGCGGCGTTTCCGTCGACACGGTAATGAAGGAATTCGGGCAAGGCGATGTGTTCGTTGGCCAGACGGCGATCGCTGCCGGCCTTGCGGACCGGCTTGGTTCTTTCGAGAGTTCGCTTCACGATCTCGCCCGCACTCACAACCCTTACTTCGTCGACCAGACGGCTTCAGCAGAAGCAGCGTCGGTTAGTGACGAAAAAACAATAAAGGAATCGGTTGCTGTATCGTCTGAATCTGTTGAAACCGACGAAGGCGTTACGGCGCACACAGAGCCGGAAAATTTGATCAATAACGGAGAAATTATGGCAGACGAAAACAAAGATCAACAGAATGCGGCCGAGCAGAAAGAATCGGCACCGGCCGGCAATGCAGCAGCTGCGCCTGCAACGGCACCAGCGACCGCGGCGGCCGACGGCGGTACCCCCGCTCCTCAGCCAGCGTCGGCGAAGGATGAACTCGCAGATCTACGGGCTGCGTTTCAAAAAAGCGAGAACCAACGCGCTGAGGCCGAACAGAAGATCGCGGCGCTCGAAGACGCCGCTCTCGATACCTGGGTTCAGGAGCAAGTGAAGGACCTCGCGGGCGAGACCGCATCGCACACTTCCCTACTGACGACCCTCGTGAAGGCTCATGGCAAGGAATCAGCTGAGGTCACCGGTTATCTCACGAACCAAAAGGCACTCACCGCACAGATCGAAGCCGGTGGATTGTTCGGCGAGATCGGAAAGGCCGGGGCTGGAACCGATAACACGGCCGAGAACAAACTTGAGAAGCTTGCTAAAGAGCGGGCAGTCGCCGACAAGATCAGCTTCGAACAGGCATACACGCTTGTACTCGGAGAAAACAAGGAATTGGCAAAGGAAGTGGTTTAGGCCACTTCCTTCCGATAGCCGAACGGCCGCGGGCCGCAGACGTTAACAGAAAATTTGTATAGGAGAAACTTTCATGGCATTCGAAATTCCAGTTCTTGTCGATTCAAAGCACCGTGCGGCCGCCGACCTGAGTACGCATCAGTACAAGTTCGTGAAGCTGACCGCCGACGGCATCGAGCTTGTTGCGGCGCTGACCGACAAACCGTTCGGCGTCTTGCAGAACGCGCCTGTGTTGGGACAGTCAGCACAGGTCATGCGTCTCGGACTGACGAAGGTCATTGCGGGCGGTACCGTCGCGATCAACGCATCCGTTGGTGTAAGTGCCGCCGGACTCGCGGTGTCCAAAACCCTCGGCACTGACGTTACGCACTTCGTTGCCGGCGTTGCCGACGAGGCAGCTGTCGCAAACGACATCTTCACGCTTGGCGTTAACTGCCTTGCACCGGGCCGGGCTGTTTAAGCAGCCGAGCTGTCACAACCAAAGATCTAAGATTTTTATTTCACCTTTAGGAGAGAACACACAATGTCGCAACCTACGAATTCACAGGTTCACATCAATAAGCCGCTGACCAATATCTCAGTGGCGTTCATGCAGGACGCGAATGAGTATGTCGCGGACAAGGTTTTTCCCCGTGTACCGGTTTCAAAGCAATCGGACAACTACTTCATTTACGACAAGGAAGCGTTCGCGCGGGCGATCGCAGCCGATCGCAGCGGTGCGACGGAATCGGCAGGGGGAGGCTACGAGGTCTCGAAGGGCGTTTACAGCTGCCGTCAGAAGTCGTTTCACAAGGACGTTCCTTCGGACATCGCGGCGAACAGCGATGCTCCGCTCGACGCATACCGTGACGCGACCGAATTCGTGACGCGGGCAATGCTGCTCAAGAAGGAAGCTGATTTCGCGGATGCTTACTTCAAGACCGGTATCTGGACAAATGGAGCCACCCTCGCCGGTGCAACCCAGTGGTCTGACCCGACCAGCGATCCTATCAACGCCGTTAAGGCCGCGATACGGACGATCCAGAAGGCTTGCCTGGTCAAGCCGAACAAGCTGGTGGTTGGTCCCGCGGTGATCGACGCTCTCAGCGAGCATCCCGATCTGACCGACCGATACAAGCACACGGACAGCCGCACGCTTTCGGTCCAAATGATCTCGGCCTTGCTCGGTGTTGAGATCCTCGTCGGCGAAGGCGTACAGGTGACCAACGTCGAAGGACAGGCCACGACCACCGATTACATCTTCGGCAAACACGCTCTGCTTGTGTACGCTGCACCGCGGCCGAGCTTGATGATGCCGTCGGGCGGGTACAACTTCACCTGGAATGCATACGGCAATGGTTTCGGTGCCCGCATTCGCCGATACCCGATGATCCACCTCAACGACGCGGCACGAATCGAAGGCGATATGGCGTACGATCCGAAAGTGGTCGCGCCCGACGCCGGCTACTTCTTTAACAACGCAGTCGCGTAACTTCCTTGTGTCGGATGACGTTGGAGCTGCGGGCAGGCCGAAAGCCTACTTGCAGCTCCTTTTTAACTAGAAAGAGGCAAGCATAATGGCCAGATATATAGTAAACCGCCCGTTCCCGGACAAAATGCCGATGAGGGCCGGACAGATCGTCGAAGATCCGCAATGGAGAGATCTCGCATATTTGATCAGCCGCGGCTACGTGGCTAAGGTCTCGGGGAAGGCAGCCAAGAAGCTGCCCACGGCTAGAGAAGTTCCCGCGATCGAAGTATCCGCGGAAGTCGCGGAAGTGCCGGCAGTAACTGCACCCGCTGAGATCGCAACCGAAACGATTCCTGAGACCACCGAGACCCCTTCACTGGCAAGCAGCCCGCTCGAGCAGGTAGCAGCTGCTGCGGTTGCTGATCCGAACCAAGCTCCTGAAGAGACAAGTTTGCCCACTCCCACACCAAATCTCTCCAAGATGACCAAGGCTCAGCTGGTCGCACACGCGGAATCGGTCGGCGTAACGGTCGTCCCGGACAAAATGACCAATAAGCAGATCATTGCTGCGATCGAGGCGGCTCAATAGATCATGGCATTCACCTACGACAGCAACGCTCTCGCGGCCGTCCTGAACCACTTGCGTTTTCTGGTTCAGGACACTATCGACGAGGGCCATCTTTTTGAGGATGCAGAGATCTCGTTTGCGGCCGCGCAGGAGACGAACATCTATCGCGCCGCGGCCGGCTTGTGCCGCGTTGCAGCTACCAAGGTCCTGCAGGATCCGGGCATCGACCAGGAAGTTAAGTACGATCCGGACGAAAAGGCGAAAACCTATCTGAAGCTTGCCGAGAGCTACGACAAGAAAGCCGATGAGGCTGACGAATCGCTCAGCACGCCGGGCGATGCCGGACTCAATCTTCCATCGCTTCCAAACACGCCGGCGGCCTTCACGCGCGACCTGCATTTTTCATAAAAACAATTAACCGCGGGCTTCGGCTACGCTAGCCACAGATGAGAGCTGCTGCACTGTTCAACAAGATCGGAAAGACCTCGATACCGAGGATTGGCAGCCGTATCTTTCCCGATCGAATGACCGTCGTCAAGCAGAATTACACACCGGGGAGTGGCGGCGGCCGGACGAAGACGGCGCCGACGAACGTGCATACCTCGATCCCGTGCACGTATCACGCGAACAGCGGCGAGCAGGTGCTCATCGGCGACAAGCCGGACCGGAAAGAGGAGTACTCGGTCTCGTTTCCCTCGCACACGCCGGCGGGCGTTCGTATCAATATCGATCCTCAAGAGCATCGCCTCGTTGTTGCAGCTCGAGGGAATGAGCCGCAGAAGACCTTTCGAATGACCGCACCACTCAAGGACAAAGCGGGAATGATGTTCGAAGCGACGTGCGAACTGGAGGCGTAGCAGCCGATGAGCACGATCAGCGAGAAGGTTAGAAAAGCGATCTTTGCAAAATCAAGCCCGATGGTAGCAGCCGGACGACTGACAGCTATCTACCACAAGCTTGCCGGAAAGAAGGCGGTGCGGCCGTATGGGATATTCGCACGGCAGGCCCCGGGAGCGGTCAAGTACAACTTCGGGCTTACGCTGGCAGCAGAGGACGACCTTTGGCTCTTCACGGTGGTTACTGACGAAGACAGCGTGCCGGCGGGCAAGGAACCCGAGGAGTTCGGCGAAGAGATGCTCAGCTTATGGGAATCGACACTGGGAAATTCCCTGACGGTCACAGGAAACACGGTCACCTGGCTTGCACGCTTTAGCGATGCACCGTCGATCGAAGAGAAGAAAGGAGACCGGTTCATTTATCTGACGCGGTTCCTGATGAGGATAGTGACGGAGTAGAGGAGGACGATGTCTGACGAGCAGAAATTCAAAGTGGTGATAAAGGGCAATGTGTTGGGAACCCGCGTATTTGCACCGGACGGTTCAGATATCTCTAATCACGTCCGGTCGGTGGAGATCAGCCAAAAGGCCGGCGAGCTGCCGTCAGTTCGGCTGGAGGTCTACAAGTGCGAGGTTTCAAGTGAAATTGCACCTGAGAACGTTACTCAGCAAACGGTTGTTCAAGATGTGAGCGGATTTGGAGACGAATTCCGAGTCTATAAGGCGGCGTCGAAATAGCGATGGCAGACACGAAGGAAAAGACAAAAAAGCCGGCCGCGAGGAAACCGCAAGGCAAGTTTCGCGTGCTGATCGGCTGCAACGCGGCGAACGGCGATCGTTTTGAGGTTGATGGCGAAGTGTGGCCGGTCAGTGCAATGAAAAAGACGTGCCGCGGAGCGCTGATCGAGATGGGGGCTATCGAGCTGATCGAAGCAAAGGCAGAGGAATAACCAATGGCAGTCGGAAAACAAATAACCATCCTGTCCAACGGCTATAACCTGGCCTGCGCGCTGCAGCAGTTCGAACCGACGGGCGAAGCAGAAGTGCAAGACGCGACGGTCCTCTGTTCGTCGTACAAGGAATTCGAGCAGGGATTCAAGAACGGAACGGTTAATGCGACCGGGGTCTGGAAACACGATCCGACGACATTGGCAGAGATCCACAACGTAATGTCGGCAGCCTTCGAAGACGCCGTCGACATTGTCCTGACTTCGTCGTTGGAGCTGATCGCTCACGGTGGCACCGCGATGCTGATGGACGTGTTCTCAAAGAAATACGGCATCAACCAACCCCTTGGACAACTGATCACCGTCAGCCTCGAGCTGCAATCGAACAACGCGATCAGCTTTGGCCACTGGCTGTTCAATGCCCTCGTTGAAGCCGGTACCGCGAACGGAGCGTCGGTCGACAACGGAGCCTCAAGCTCACGAGGCGGGCTGTTTCATGCACATCTTCATAACGACACGGCCACGGACGTAACCGTACGCCTGCAGCACTCGATAGACAATTCAGTTTGGGCGGACCTTGCGGTCATAGTAACTGAGCCGGACGCGGAAGAGCGTCTCGGACGCTCGGCCACCATCGCCAAGGGCGTAACCATCAACCGGTACACACGCGTTCAGGTCACCGTCGCCGGCGGTGACACGACGATCGTTTCAGCGGCTTTCGCACGCAGATATCTTGGATAAGGAGACTATTTACAATGGCAATAGGCGGAAAAAATTCAGTATGGAAGCACGGTACGGTTGGAGCACCAACCACGTTGACCGATCTGGCCAACACGCGTGAGGCCAGCTTTGACGCGGAGGGAGAAACGGTCGACGCAACAGTATGGGGCGACGGATTTCGTGCCCATGAACAGTCGTTCAAGAATGCGACAGTGTCATCCCAATACAAATACACCCCGGCCGTTTTCGCTGCGCTTGGGGCTCTGTTCTCGTCGGGTGAAGAGGTCGACTTCGAGCTTTCGCCCGACGGTGAGGCAACCGGAGACGCTCTCGTCTCGGGCAAGGCATTCATTACGACCTTTGGCTCGCCCGTGACCCTCGGCGATCTCGTAGTACAGAACATCGATTGGCAGGTAACCGGGCCGGTTCTCTTCGACGTTCACTCGTAGTTTGAGGCGTAGCAGCTAACCCCGCGGGCCGGCTCACAGCAGGCCCGCTTTACCTATTTAAATAAAGATATGGATATCGAACAACTTTTAGACGCGACGACGGACATCACCTTCGAGTTTGAGAACGCCGCGGGCGTTAAGAGCTCGATCACTGCAAAAGTTAGGACGGATTCGATGACGCCGGGAGTCTTGGCAGATATTTCGCTTGCATCGAAGAACAGCGATATGGACGCGATGGTCGCAGCGATCTCGCAGTTCCTTGTCGACTGGGACCTCGTCTACAAAGGGGAGCCTTTCGAGATCTCGTCGAGTAATCTTCGCCGGATCCCGCTCGCGTTCCACATGGCCCTTGTGGAGGCCGTAAGCGAGACCTGGTCGGGAAACGAGAAGAGGCCGAGCGAATCTCAAACTGGATCGGCACGCTCGGCCGCGTAGGACCACCGCCGCCGCTTTACTTCTATATACATGAGGCAGCCGAGGTGCTCGGCTGCTCATTTATTGAACTGGAAGCTCATCCGGATCGGGCACGTCTTATGACGATCGCATTCACCCTCAAGAGCGGACGCAGCACGGGCGAGTATCTAAGGGAGTGCAATCCGGAGTATCACGCGAAGGTGAAAGCTGCCCGTGACGAGATCGAAAAAGCGAAAGGCAAGGAAAGCTAATGGCCGTACTCGTTTCAAGGTTGATGATCATTGCCGACCAGGTCGACGAGGCCACTTCCCTTGCCCTTCACGATACCGCTAACTTCATTCTTCAGCTGATAAGGATCTATGCACCGGTCGACACCGGATGGCTGCGGGATTCCTATGAGAAGAAAACGATCGAGCAGCTGCACATAATGATCGGGACGATGGTCCTATACGCGATCTACCAGGAATACGGCACTACGAAGATGGCAGCACAGCCGCACATGACGCCGGCCTTCTGGCAGTCTCGGGAGTATTACTATCAGCAGTGGAGAAAGCGGCTGATGGAGATGAGTTGAACCTCAGCCGCACAAGCTTCGATCGACATACGTCTTGTTTCCCCGCGAGTTGATATAGTAGCAGCCGCCTCGTGGACCGCGAATGTACCCGCGGGAACTCGAAGGCGACGTAGAACGCGGTGCTGGAGTTGAGCGTTGGGGCGCAGTCGGCGGCGTGTACAATTCCAACTCCGACAGGGGTGAAGGGTCTAAGGCAGGTTTGCCCAGGCGTATCGTGTCTCCATGGATCCACCCAACGTAGTCGGGTGATTGCACTAAGAACCACGGGCCCTTCTGTTTGTACACTTCGACCGTAGTCGTTGCGGAGACTATCGCGATCACCGCTCCGGCACCATCTGGTGTCCCCCGCAAGTTGGCGTTCGTCGCGATCACCACCGCTTTAGTTTGGCCCAAAACCGCAAACGTGAGTGCGGCAATGAGGAGGGGAGCGATAAACAACGCTTTCCTAATTCCGATGGTCATTTTCTTTTCCTAGTGGTTTTCTCTTTTTCAGTCTTGATCTCGCCGAGAGCTTTGTTTACCGCCTCCAGCGTGCTTTTGCTCCTGTTAACCGCATCTTTGAACTTATCGCTCCCGGTTTCAATGTACTGAAGTTCGTCCGTAGAGAAATAACGCAGGTAATCGTCATACGCTGCATTGTACGACCTGTGAATCTCACGGATATCCTTATCGAACCGACCGTAGGAGTCGGTGGGTTTGTTCTTAAGGTAATCGCCGGCAAACGCTGCATTCTCGATCCTTCGAGCTCGTTCCACTGCTCGCTTGATCTGGGGGAGTGGTGCTTGGCGATTCATCGTCTGAGCGAGTTCTGTATTGGCTTCGATCGAAGATTTGAGGTAGCCACCGACAGATCCGAGATATTTCTTCTCGTCTTCAGTGAGGGGGCCTGCGTTTTCAACAACCGGCAACGGTGTTTCAGCGGGCCCGGTTGAGTTCGCTTCTTTAGAAATGGAACCGCAACCTAGAACGACGGCGATCAATGGGAGTGCGAATAGTAGATTTTTCATGGACAAACGATACTACACTCTGTGCCACGCATTAAAGATCATCACCGCAGCGGCGATTAGGACTATTAGGAAAAGAAGAATGGGCAGGGCGAGGCTGCGGGTTTTGTCGGGCATAACTCCTCCGCATTTCTGGCAGTACTGGACCGCGTAATTGTGTCTATACAAACAACGTGGGCATACCATGAAACAGACCTCTGTGAGGATCTGAACGATAAGCCGTGGGCGTCCGGCATTGCCAGGGGCGTCCGGATTCAAAAAAGGGCAGGACGTTTGGGGCCGTCCTGCCCATCAAAGGCTCGGGGGGAATTCCGAGTTATGAAAGAGGCGTGCCAGCGTTGGCTAAGGCTCCACTCGCTTGGCAATCGAGTGTGGTTGCGTTTGTCACGACGACGCCTCCGTTTCCGCTAGATATTCCGAAGAACCGCGTACCGGTCGATGTATTCTGGGGATCAGCATCTGCGCAATACACCGATGCGGTGGCACCAGCGGCCGCTTCTCCGACCACAGCAAAGTTGTAACCACTCTTTGCGACAGGAGCCGCACCCGCCAGCGTAGTATCCACAAGCGTACCAAGCCCTGCGGCGTTAAGAGCGTAGCTCTGCGTTGTGCTCAAGGCTTGGAAAGTTGCCTGGGCACTATGATAGGTACGGAGCGTGTTAACTGCACTACCTTCGTTAGCTGCACGACGCGATGCGAGCAGGTTGGGGATGGCGATCGCTGCGATGATCGCGATGATGATAACAACGACTAGAAGCTCGACGAGCGAGAATCCTTTCTGATTTTTCATTTGATAGATCTCCTTTTTACTAACTTAAATTTTAGGTACTACAGGGTTCGTCTGTGTACCCTGCCTTTCGCAACAGGCGTGCCAAAAATCCCGTTTTTGGTTAAATTATAGGATTCTAAGGAGTTAGGTAGTTAAGCGGACGCATAACCGACTGGAAGGGGAAAATCGAAAACTGCCACTTTTGGCAGTTTTGCCCTTAATTTCGGCGCTTTTTGATCGTAGCAGCTTCGACCTCGCGGATCATTTGAGCGTCTTTCTCCGATATTTCATCGGGTTCAAGCAGAAGAACGTCCATCCCGACCAGCAGCGCTTTCGACGGCCGGCCGGTCTCTTTAATGACGTGGTTCACTTTATCAATGATGAAGAAGGTGCGCTGGATCTTTCGCGGGGTGCGTTTAAGATCGCGTTCGGTGGGTTGCAGCTGAAGCTCGATGGTTTCGCCGGGTTCGTACGGCGGATAGCTTTCGAAGACCGCCGTGGCGATCAGTTCCCCTTTGCAGTAGTAATTGATCTCGACCTGCTGCATACGCAGCTCAGTCACATCGCTTTCCATTAGAGCCTCCGGTGGTTTGATTGAAGCCTGGGGCGTCCGGCGGGATTACTATATAGAAAACCGGCTGGTTGTTCAAACATTGTCAAAAAACAATTAAAGAGAAGCTTCGGCTAGCATCTTCGAGATGCCAGTTGAAGCATTTCTCATGTTCGGCGAACTGAAAGCGGATACCGATGAATTTCGGGCGACGCTGAAGGAAGCCGACGCCAAGCTCGAGGCCACCCGCGGCGAGATCGACCGAACCGAGAAGAAAGCCCGGTCGCTCGGCGACACGTCGGCTGTTACGGCCCGTCAGTTCGAGAAGCTCAATGAGCGGATCGGAGAGCAGCAGGCCCGGCTTCAGGCTGTCGGCAGCGCTTTCGAGCGCGGACAGGTCTCCTCAAAACAAATGGCGTCGGCGTTATCTGCAGTTGAGCGGGCGGCCGGCGGCGTAAACGATCGGCTCAAAGACGTAAACGCACGTATCGCCGATTCTACGAAGAACAAGGTCGACACGACCTTCGCGCAGTCCCAAAAACAGAGGCAGGGGTTTGCGGAACGTTCGGCTCTGCAGCAGCAGCGTATCGATGCGCAGGTTAACGCGCAGAAACAAAGGCTCGCTCAACAGGCCGCACAGTTTCAGGTCAAAGCACAGCAGGCGGTCCAGCGAGCTGCGCAGCAAGCCTCGATCGCACAGCAGCGTATTGCCGCACAGTCGTCGATCCAGCAGCAGCGTCTTGCGCAGCAAGCTTCACAATTCCAGATCCGGATGAGCGAGCAGGCACGCCGGCGATTTGAGACCGAGCAGCGCCGTCAGGCTGCAGCAGCGGAGAAAGCGGCCAAAGCAGCTTCGATGAGTTGGGACAAATTTCGCCGGGGCCTCGGCAATATCGGCAGCGGGATATCAAATTTTGGCAAGTCGCTTTCCGTCGGCGTCACTGCACCGCTAACAGCAGCCGGCTACGCACTGTTTCAGGCGGGTGCGAACGCAAGCTCGCTGCGTAACCAGCTGTTCGCTGCGACCGGTTCGATCGGAGGGGCCAATTCAAAGCTTGCCGAGCTGCGTGAGCTTGCTCGTACGTCTGCGGGTGTCCTTTCTAATAATGCGGTCGCTCTTTACGGCTTCCTGAAACCCCTAAAGCTCGCGGATCCGACGATCGATAACGTTATCAAAGCTCTCGGCCGGCTGAAGCTCGCGAACGACACTCTCGACCCGCAGCAGTTCACGCGGAACATGACGCAGCTCTTTACGCAGGGTTTCGAACGTACAGATCTGAAAGAAGCTGTCGGCGCATTCCCGCGGTTCGGCGAGATCATGCAGCAGGCGTTCAAGCTGAGCAGCCCTGACCTGGCTACGATCGCTAAGGAATTGAAGGGTATGCAGGCGGCCGGAAAGCTCACGCTCAATGAGTTCATGAAGGGCTTTGCCGATGCCGTCGAATCCGATGCGAACCTTGCGAACCTTGATGACACGATCTGGACGAAGCTCGAGAAGTCGATGGCCCGCGTACGGATCGCGTTCGAACCGTTCGGCGAAGCGGTTGCAGAAGCTTTCCTTAAAGTAACTACAGGAGCCGAAGTAGTACTGACAAAGGTCGGCCGCGTTCTGGCAGATCTAAGCCCGATGGCAAAGACGGCCACCGTCGTTCTCGCTGCCTTCGCTGCCTCGATCGGTCCGGCGATGGTCGTTATCGGCAAGGTCATATCAGGAATAGCGGCATTCGCGGCCGCGCTCGCGACGCTAGGCGGTTTGGCGGCAGTTGTGCCGATCTTAGCCAAGGTAACAGCAGTTCTAGCCGCTCTAACCGTTCTCTTTGCTCCCGTGATCGCAGCCGTCGCTGCCTTAGCAGCGGCCTGGTACACAAATTTTGGCGGGATCGCGGATTTCACAAAGAACATCTGGAACAGGATCGTGAGTATGACCGGTTCGGCCGTAGGAGATATCGGCGAAAGGTTGACGCAGGTCTATGAATGGTGGCTGAATACCTGGTCGAACTTGATGACCGCCATCAAGCCGGCTTCCGAAGCAGTAAGAACCTACATTTCAGGCTGGATCATGTCGCTCAACGAGGTGGTGAACCGCTACGGTGGCGAGATGGTCGCGTGGTGGCAGAATAACTGGCCGCGCATTCAGGATATCGCCAGTCAGGTGATGGAAAGGATCACTGCTGTGGTACAGAACGGTCTGACGGTCCTCAATAATTTCTGGACCTCGCACGGCGGCCGGCTGATGGGCTTTCTGAGCAGCTGGTGGAATACGGTCAGCTCGCTCTACGAATCACGCATCCGCGTAATAGCAAACGTTCTCTCAACAGGTCTTCGCGTTCTGCAGGGCGATTGGAAAGGGGCGTGGGAACAGATGCTCAAGACCGTCGGATCTGTCGTACAGATGATCGGCGAGCATTTCATAAATTTCACCGATACGATCAAACGGCTGCTCGCGCTCGTTATTCCGATTGTCGTCGAGTGGGGCATAGGCCTCGTACATGCGATGGTCGAAGCGGTTGGAAGGGCGATCAAGGTCGCGGTCGAGCTTTTTGCGACGGCACCGCTCCAAATAGCAAAACTCTCGGTCGTATGGCACGAAGCCGGGCAAAAGATCGGTGAAGCCATGAAAGAGGGTATTCAGTCCAAGCTTGACCCGGTCCGCTTTGCAACCGACCCGATTGGCGCTGTCAAGAATTTATTCAGCAGCTCATCCAACAAGATCACGATCCCCGAAAATCCCTTTGCAGACATCATCCGAGATCTCGCATTCGGTGTGCCCGACGGCACCGCACCGCAGAAAAACTGGGAACGTCATCTCAAAGCTTCGGAAGAGTTCAACAAACGACGCGTCGAGAACGCTGAAAAGGCTGCCGACGAGATGAAGAAACAGGCTTCGGATGCGGCCAAGGCTCTTGCTGAAAAGCAGAAGGCTCTCATACCCGAGTTCAAGGACCTGTATGCGACGGTCGCAGAGGCGATCACCGGAAATCCGCTGGTGAAGTTCTTTATGGACGCGGAAAAGGCCGCAGCCGAAGCGTTTGAAAAGTTCAAGCCGTTCGGGGATGGCTTCGCGCGAATGGCCTCGCAGATGGCACGCGCGGCCGGCCAGGCGAAGCTCGACGCCGAAGTATTCGAGCTGAAGTTCAAGGCACTCACCGGCCGGCAAGAAGCCGCACGGCTAAGAGCTACGCCGGCAACTCAGACGAACGGGTTTCAGCGGATCCTCGGAACGCTGCAATCCGCATTGTCGATCGTTCGCGAATCGGTGGATGCAACTTCGGGTGCAAGGAGCGATCGCATGATGGCAAACGGCGGGGCCTTTATGGACCAGAGCTTTTTGCAGCTGCGTGCTACGGTCGACCGCCTGCAGATGTTCGACAGCACGGCTCAGAGGTTCGACAAGATCGCGCAGGGACTCGGAGGAGATCTCGGCGAATTCGGGCGGCTTGCACTCGCTCAGGCAAAGCTCGATCTGTTGCCCTCGAGCGGAGAGCTTGCGGAACTGATGCGAGCCGGAGATTCTCGCACAAGGAGCAAAGCGTTCTTCGGTCTTCATCAGCGAGCGGGCTTTCAGGACATGATCGCAAAGGGGGCGGATGCCCGTCTTCGCGATCTGCTTGAGAACAACAAGTTCGCGGAAATGGCCCGAAAGCAGGCGCAGGAAAGCGTAGCCACAGTGAATGCCGCGATCGCGAACGCACGGCGATCGGGTAAAGACACGGATATCAGCGCTCATCTCGATAAGATCCTCGCCGTTACCGGCGAATTGGGGCCTGGCGAGTTAACGCCTCAATTGCGGCAGGCGCGTATCGACGCTCTGGTACAAAAAGCAGCTACCGATGAGAACCGTTCGGCACAGCTTCAAGGCCTTGTGCAGAATCTTGGCCGACTGCTCGGGCCAGAAGGCTCCGGTGTCCCCGTGAAGATCAAGAGCGGCCGTCATCTTGTTGAGATCGTGGATAAGACGAAGGGCAGCGTCGAGGTTGATTCCCGCGGCTCGATGCACGACGTCGACAAGTTCTATGGAAGGCGTGATTAACGATGCACAAGTACCCGCTGATAGCGATCGACAGTGTCTACCTGACCGATGACGGTACCGAGAACGGTGCCCGGTACATCGTCAAGGCCGATAACCTGCTCGGGCTTCGATTGGCAAAGCGCCGGATCTTTATAGAGACGCTAAAGGGCGGGGTCAACCAGTTGCGATCGCACGCCGGCACGCAGATACCGATCACCGTGCAGCTGACCCCGAAAGTAAAGCTCGACGCCGTGATCGCAGCGATCGAAGCCGCGGAAGCCGCGAATTCCCTGCACGCCGTTCTGATCTCCGGAGAGGCAGGCGAAAAGAGCCTGAGTTGCCTATTCGAAGGCTTCAAGTGGCCCGGCGAAGCGATCGGTGCGGGTTTGAGAGAGGTTGAAATGATGTTCCGGATCATATCCGTGAATGAATAAGAGTAAATATGGCAGCTGCAACTACATTCTTAAGAAATTTACTGGCCGACTTTTTGACGGGACGCGACACGCTGACGGCTCCCGCGAATTTTCATCTTGCGCTGCTAACATCGGCACCGGGCGACGGCGGCTCAGGCGGTACCGAGGCAGCGGGCGGCGACTACGGCCGGCTCACGCTCGCAAACGACGACAGCTCATGGGACCGTGACGGCCTTATCGTCTCGAATCTCGGCTTGCTGCTTTTCCCGGAGGCTACGGCAGGTTGGGGCACGATCACGCATTGGAAGCTCTTCGACGATGCAACCGCGGGCAATGCGTGGTTCTACGGTGCGTTCACGCCGTCGGCAACGGTCGGCACGGGTGCACGGTTCAGGCTTGGTATCGGCAAATTGGCCTTCACCTTCGACGCTAAATCGAACTACCTTGCAGCTGAGATCCTTGATCATATCTTCGGCCTCGATACGTTCGTTCCGCCGGCCACGCTCTATCAATCCCTTTACACGTCGAATCCGACGAACGCCGGCGGCGGTACCGAAGTGTCGACCGGCGGCACGGGTTACGGCCGTCATGCGTTCGATAACGATGTGGTCGGTTGGGATCGGACGGACAATGTCGCCGGCAACGCCGAGGACCATGACTTTGACGAGGCAGAAGCGAACTGGGGATCTGTTTCAGGAACGGCGCTGCAGGATGCAAGCTCGGGCGGCAATCTGTACGGCTGGGCCCCGCTCGTTTCGCCACAGGTCATCAATACAGGCTCGCAGCTTTCGTTTCTCGCTTCGCAGCTGCGTATCCGCGTTCGTTAACTCTCATGGGGAACATCATACCGGCACAGATGAAGTATGAGGACGGAGCGTTATCGGTGCCGACGGCGGGGGTGTTGTCATTTCGGGCTCTGACAAGCGGGCTGGTTCGGACGTTTCGGTTTTGGGCGGATGAAGTGACGCTGTTGAGTCTGCGGCCGCATATTCTGAACGTTCGGATCAATGGCGTACCGCAATTCACAAAGGAAGAGAACATGTTTGCGATCGGCGCGGAGGATACGCCGAGCGAGAAAACAGGCCTCGCCCGGCCGGTCACACGCGGGATGCGGGTTGACGTCGATCTGGTAACGTCGAACGGCACCATCGGCGGGATAACATTTTTGATGGAGACAGAGGAGAGTTAATTATGGCGGCATCGCTGGCTACATTGGAGCTAAGAAACAACACCGACGCGAATTTCCGGCTATGGGGAGAGTTCATCTCGGACGGGCTAGCCGCGGGCGGCTGGACGCTCGAAGACACCGACATCAACTGGACGACAGTTTCCGCTCCGGCTCAGAATACGTTTGCCGGCTATGAGATATGGAAGTCACCGGATGAGGTCGGGCTGACCAACTTCTATCTGAAGTTGCGGTATGGATCATTCAACAATGCAACGACAGGACCCGCGCTGGAGTGGCAAGCCTCCTTTAGTTATTCCGGCTCTGGTGACGCGTTGAGTGGGAAGGTCACGACTGCGGTATCTTCAATCAGCCATGTTGTTGCGGCAACATCAACGCCTCGGGAGTGTACCGTAGCGGCAGGGCCGGGGTACGTAATGATTACCCTCGGCAATGGTGTAACTGTTCCTAACGGACATCATTGGCTAACACTGTGTCGCACTCGAAACACGGCGATTGAAAAGACCGACGAGATTGTTATTCAGGGCTACTACTACGTTACCGGATCGCCGTATGTGGCCAATCAAACCTTCACACCAGACATCGCCTTCCCTTATTTCCCGAATACGGGTGGAATCAGCCAACAGCATATGTGGTCGACCACAACGCCGAATCCGATTGAGGCTCAAAGCGTGGCAGCTATGACAACTCACGGAATGAGAGGAAGGCGAACATCACCACTTGAAACTATTTTAGGGATTCACCCTATGTCGTTGACTGCCCCTAACTCACCGGTAGGTATCGCGGGGCAGACTGTGCAAGTAAATGTTTACGGCCAAGATCGGACTTTTATGATTGGGACTCATAGCACTGGCTGGTTTTACGGCGGTAGCAGTGTCAGCGGGGTTCCTTTATTTCTTTTTGAGTAACAAATGCCAGCGATCCTAACCGACAACTTCAACGATAACGTCATCGACACGGCCAAATGGGACGTGGCGGCGCTGGATAATTTCAACGCCGGTGTGACAGTCGTTGAGACTGGCGATCAGTTAGTGATCACCCCGCTCGCATCGACAGCTAGTTCGAACTTTAACGGTCTGACTAGCGACGCGACGTTTAACATAACGCAGGGGTTCGCCATCTGGAAGCTTGAACAAATGGCGATTAACGGTGCAGTCACTCGGTGCGGAGTGTTCCTAGACGCCAATAACTGGGTCGGGTTTCAGGTAACACCAAGCGTGCTAACTTTTCGTAAGCGAGCGAGCAGCACAGATTCAAATACCACGACGATCTATGACAGCACGAATCACAAGTACTTAATGCTCCATCATTGCGGGGCGAGGGTGAACTGGTACATTTCGCCCAATGGGCTTACATGGACGGCGTGGAGAACAGGCGTCGAGCCGGAATTCACAGTAACGGAGGTTAAGTTGTTCCTCGACGCGGGAACAACTGGAAGCGTGGCCACGCCAGGAACTGCTATATTCGACGATGTAGAGATAGGAACGCTTGACATCGAAGCTGCGTTTGAGCTGCAAGCCGGCTTTAGTGGTTACGTAGATCTGATAATTGATCCCGGCTTTCCGCTGAACATCGACCTTACGGGAGGCGGCGGCGAAACAAACATCTTCACCATCCCAACCCAACGACGCTACTCAGGCAGCCGCGTCTTTGCGGCCGTGTCGAATCTGCTCTCGTGGCGGCAGGAAGCGACCGGCTCGATCATCAGTATAGATCTTTGGTGCCAGCAGAACACGCACGCGACGAGCGCCATATTCAATCTGCGTAAGAACGGCGAGAGCGTCCTGGCAGGTGCATCGCGTCTGATCGTGCCGAACGGTTCGGCAAGCGTTTCGCGTTCGGGGCTGAGCATCGCGGCCGAGCTCGGCGATCAAATAGATCTCTCGATCGAACAGATCCCGCCGACTGGCATCGGCACGCCGATAACTGTGCTCGTCAGAACCCAGGTCGGCTAAGAAATGCCTTTCATTGAAGAACAATCTGAGGTCCAGCCGCTTGCCATCATCGAGATGGAATTCGAGGCGACGGCCGAACCGGAAGTAACGCGTGCGGGCCGGGCAACCATCCAGATGGAGTTCACGGCTGGTGGCCAGCCGTCGATCACGGCCGCGGCCGAGACGCAGATCGAAATGGTGTTCACGGTTGAGGCCTTCGGCGGTCTGCAAGGTGATCCGGACAGTTTCGGGGAAGCCGAGATCGAGATGGAGTTCACTGCCGTGGCGCAGCCGCAAGCCCAGTCATTCGCAAACGCGCTGATCGAAATGGAGTTCACGGCGACGGCAGAGGCGGAAGTTGCCGAACCCGATATTCCTTCCCTTACATTCATCGTCGATATCGTTGCACCGCGGCCGGCCGCTACTCAGGAATACACTGAACGCCTCTGGGTTGATGACGAGGAAATTGATATCGAGGACTGGGAGATCGTCGAGGATCCCGCACGGTTCGATCGAAGGCTGAGCGTGACGCTTGCGAATATCGAGGACGGCGTAAAGATCACAAAGGCGGCCACGCTGAAGTTTGAGACGGCTCGGATGGTCGACGGCGATTGGGTTTGGACGACGCGGATCGAATCGGGCTATGCACAAAATTCGACGTTCTCGATATCCGTCGACCGCGGCCGTTTTTCCTTCACGGGCATCAATGACCTTCGCCGGAGGCTGAACCGTTCGCCTGAACGGCGCCTGGTCATCTACGATCCGCTGATGCAGACGCTTGATGAAAGCGATTTCGATGTCATACGCGATACGGAGGGCCGCACGTATCCAACGCAATTGATCGCGGTCCCGAATCTCACCGTCAGGAACATCTTCGACATGATCTTCCGCGATCGCTGCGGCTACACGTCTGTGAGGACGGATCTGCCAGTGAGAACGTGGCCGCTCACGCGGATAGATTTCGAGCCGGGCACACCGTACATTGCAGCTATCATCGACCGCATCGGCCTTTACCGGCCGGATTATGAAGAAGTTGGCAACGTGCTCTGGATCCGCGACGGCACGACCGAGCACCCAACCGGCTTCCCTGTTACGCAGATCCCTGACGCAACAATAGCCGCGATGGAGATCCAGAACGACCATTACCGGATCGACGGCTACGATGTCGGCTACGTCGAGCGCCGGCGAAACTGGGACTTCTTTACATATTTAACGCTGCCGATGGCGGTCAGTAAGGTTGAACCGATCGACTTTCTCGGCGAATCGACGACCATTCAGACCACGCAGACCTTGCTTGAGTTTCGCCGCGATTCGAATCCGACGGCGGTCATCGGCCGCGAACCGTGGCGCACCGAGCAGCGAAGTTATAAGGGAGCGACGCTGATCGAGCATTGGACGGAAACCTATACCTACAACGGCGACGGCCACCGGATCCGACGCAGCAAGGACACGGCGGCCCGCGTCCCAAGCCTTGCGACCGGATTAATGGTCCTGCGTAAGATCAGGAAAGAGATCGAACGCTGGGAGTACCGCGGCCACCCGTTCTCACGCGACAAGATGTTCATGCGGAGGCGTACGCTTGCGGTCTCCGGAGAGTACACGATCGACAACGATAATCTGCAGCTCGGCCAGCCTTTCACGCGCGACACGATGACCGCATACCGCGTCGGCTCGCTCGTCCAGGGCATGGGCATCGACTTCGGTGTGATCCATGTCATCGACGAACGCATAGAGCCGCTCACAAAAGAGATCGTCCGGATCCGGAAGACAGAGTTCGACATGCTGGCCGGCACGGTAGCTTCGGACTCGGCTCCGGAGATCGCCGGCGATATCGGCTTTTCGGCACTGATCAACCGGCAGGAACAGGTTTACGTCTTTGATGATGAGAATACGACACGGTCGACCGAGCGAATGGAGTTCTTCAACGGCGGCGAGTTACCCCTCGTGCATCTGCTGAAGCTCTGCCGGCGGGAGCTGCGCAACCGAAAGAACAAGCCCGGCCGGAAAACGCTTGAGATCCCGGGCCTGCTCGACGGACTCGCCCGCGGCGTTGCGATCGAAGCGGTTGTTGAAGATGAAGGCCGCGGGACCTATTCGGTCGAGGGTATGCGGTTTCGCGGGAGTCCTGCAGGGCACTTTACACAGATCACCGGGGAGCAGAAAGGATGAGATTCTTTGACCGGATCGGAAACGAGATAGAGCGGATCAGAACACAGGTCCCGAGCGGCCAGACGCGCGAGTACCCGATCGCGGTCGAATGTCACGCCGGCCGTCAGCTTTCACTTGGAGCCGTGCCGAATATGACGATCGAAGCGAAACACGCTGCGAGCCCAACCTGGGTGAACATTGGGGCCGCGCCGATAGATCTCGCGCCGTGGGATGGCACGATCCAAGATTTTGATATAAGGATCACTGCCGACCCCGTCAGTGAGGACGTTCGCGAGCTATTTGCCATTGAGCAGACCATTTCCTGATGTCCGACTTCATTCACAAGATATCGATCAAGCCTAAGCCGGAGCCGAAAAAGGAACGGCGAAAGGGGCTTGTTCATGTTCCCGATTCAGAGCCGCCGCTGGGAAGGCGGCTGCGGGGTGCTGACATCCGTTTTTACGATCTTGGACAGGTGAATCACCAGGCTCCGGACGCGGAGCCGGTGTGGCGCGATCACCCAGTATTATTTGTTCCGGGTTACACACATTCTCCGCGTGTTCATGGCGGCTCAACGTTCGCGGGCGTCAGGTTCAACGTTCAGCCGTTCACTGACACGCATTATCAGGCTTACAGCGATATGATGTTCAACTATCCTGTAACGGAATGGACCAGGCGTTACCGACGCATCCGCACGATCGACAGCATCGATATCACCCACTATAACTTCGACACGGATATGCGCATCTCGCTCAGGGACTCGCAGACGGTCAATATTGACGAGAGGTTCCTGCCCGGAAACTATATCGGCCCGATCACGAACGGCGAGAATTACAACACCGCAAAAGAGAGCAGCCTGAATCAATTCCGATGGGTTTGGGAAGCGTCGAAGGACGCGGCGTTATACAGAGGGCTTGACCAGGTAACAAGCAATATCAGCCCGCCGGGGTTCATGGGACTGACCATCTCAGGGGGTTACTTCGGCTTTTCGACGGGACGAAAGGACACTTACAAGGTCACGACGTCACGCAACCCGTCAGCCCCGGATGTTGGGACCGTGGAGCCGCGCGGAGTTGTCGAGGTGTTCTTGATGCCGCAGATCGGGTTGTTCCTGACTCACGCCTATTCGTCGGACTGGAAAACGACGCACATTCTCGGCGCTCATTACCAGATAAACCCTCGCCACAAGTGGCCGCGTTATCAGGGCGACTCACACGCTGTAGGAAGCGGCGGGCAGTACGGCGGGGATGCCGAGGTTGCGGATTATATCGACTATATGAAGCAGCGATCGACGCGGGCGATCAGTTGGACAATGACGGGGTCCGGCGTCGGCGGCGATCTCGCGTATTCGCTGACGGAGTTTGCCCCCGGCGATTGGTCCGGGCTTACCAAGTGGGCGGTCGGAACGCAGCACGACACCGCGTTCTCGACATTCTATTTCGGGATGCGGGCGCGCGGAGGCCCCTGGATAGATAGTGCACCGTCGTTCGCTTCACCGTTCGTGAGCGACGGATTCCCGGACGATGACGATTTTGGCACGGAGTTGTTTCGGGGATCGGCTCCGTTTCTTGTTGCCGTGATAAAGATGGGTTCGGCTTATTATTACGTTTGGGATATAAGCTACAGTGCGTTTTTCGGGAATACTGCGTCATTCCACACGAGGCGCCAGCGAGACAGGTTCAGGATCTCGCGCGGCATCAGTTGGGATCCCGCTGGCATCGATACCGTTCCCCCTCAGCCGAGGGACGGCACCGGCGTGTTCTACGATCATTGACGCGGACGACGGGCAAAAAAGAACGGCAGAATACCTCACGTTATCTGCCGTTCGTGCGACAAGGTAAACCCTGCCACGGATCACCCGCCTGGCGGCGAGCGAAACGAGAGATTAGCAAAGCATCGAAATTGTTGTCAACCGGGGAAGCCGGCGCGTAGAATGGCGCCATGTTCATTGGTCCCCTGAAGATGGTCATCGGTCCCCTGAAGATAAAAGACACTCGCCTTCCCGGTGCGAAGCTCGAGGCAGAATGCCCCAAATGCCCGTGGGCCTGGTTCGCTTTCACCCAGGCTGAGTGCGCCGAAAAGCTCGAAGCTCATCGTCTCGATATGCACGTCCCTAAGCCGAGCCCGGCCGATCGCGAGAACCTTCTTTTCTAAAGACGCGCCTTCGAATTCTCGGACGAACTAAGCTTCTTTATTCATTGCGGGCTTTGTTGCTTGAGTAGTTTTTCAACGTAGTCATCAATCTGCGAAGAAAAGTCGAGCAGGGTTTCACCCGCAAGCCGGATCGCCACATTTCCAATTTCTTCGAATTCGTTGTGATTGATCGGCGTACCTTTGCTTTCGTTCTTATCTCCAGAGAAATGCAACAGCGAGCCACGTGTAGCTACAAGCAAATGAGCTAAGCCGTCAACATCAAGTTTAGCTCCCGTCGGATGGCCTTTTCTGTCAGTCAACTCGCTCAGCATTTTAGTAATCCCTCGCTCAACATCGGGTTGCTTAAGAATATATTCATCTATTACTTTCTGGGCACACTTGGTAAATTCGGGCGACCGTTTAAACTCATCGCGCACTTCCCAATTTCGCCATTTCTTGTTTCCATAAGCTCCCTCTAAAACGAAGTAGGAATTGAAGAAGGTGTTTATGAAGCGGAATGCTTGCCTTTCCCGTTCGGCCTCGCGGTAAAAGGCTAGGAAAGGATTCATTACTTTTGAATGGAAGTGAGCCCTCTTTATCATATTGCCGATGTTGGCATCGGGTACTTCGTATGGCTCCTCGCTCTTGATGCGCTCTGCACGGAATCCGCCAATCGCATGCGGCTTTTCTTCGTCAGTTTCGGGAATTAGCTCAATCCACGGCGATTGCCATGAGACTGCTACAGCGTTGCCGAGCAAACTGAGCATCCCCTCGAAATATTGAAACTCGTCAATCAACAATTCGTTGAAATCATCGTCCATCAGAAAGAGCATGATTTTTCCGTCCGGTCTTTCCGGCTGTGGATAGGGATCGAATCGCACCTGGTATTTCTTGTAATCCGGTACGGTAGTTTCAATGGTGATGCTACTTAGAAAGCCCTCTTCGTTCGCAGTCTCGGTTCGGCTCTTTTCAGCCCGTACCTGTGTGTTTTGTGCGTATTTAGCCATTTAAGATCTCCGCTTCTCGTTCCCAGGTAAAGCAAAAGTCTTGGAGAATGGTCGTGTCACCCCGATCTTCAATTGCGTACAGCAGCCATGCGAACCGTGCCACACCCGGGCCGTCCATTCCATAAACGTTTCGAATATCGCCGAACACCCTTAGGACTGCGTTAAATAACTTTGTGTCGCTAAGATCACTGTAGATCGCGGTCCTGTTGCGGTAGGCCTTTGTATGAGCCATTTCGATCTCGCTGAATCCCGGCACGCCAAGCACGACGGCTTCGATATCGCAGGCGTCATCGTCGCATTGCTTGATGAGGTTATGGTCGACCAGGGAGTGATCGATTCGAAACGCTGCCATCAGCCTCGCGTCGATCGCGTCCTGCTCGGTCCGCATGCAGTCGCATTTGAACGGCCGCGGGACGTCGGAAGTTGCGATCTCGTGAGCATCGTGAAGAAAGGCCCAAGCGAGGGTGTCGCAGCTTGCCCCGCGTCGATTCGCCAGCAAGCCGACAAATACGAGATGCTGAAGCAGCGAATACCAGACGGCGCCGCCGAAGCGGCAGATCCGAGCGGAGTGCACCGCTATGTCTTCGACGGAAGGCGTTCCGGCCGCGCCGCCGATCTTCTGGATGTGAATACCTGATTGAGTGATCATTATGCTGTTTCTTCCTCCCGGCCCTCGGCGGCTCGGTTGTTCCAGCCGTGAATGTACGCTTGCTGAGCTATCGATCGGACGTACATCTCGATCGAGACCATTCGCGGCGTGTCAGCTACGAGCTTATTTATCGTGTCGTTCATTAGATCGAGTTTGCGTTGCTGCTCGTTATCAATTTGCTGTAAGTTTCGTGCGGTCACACATTTCATCGCGTCACCTCCGGCCACGTATCGGCCTTGCCCCGCGTTTCGATCTTCTCGACGCCATTCGTAGGAACGTCGGCCGGCCGCCATATGGTTTTGCATCCGGAACAAAGGTGAGATCTGTGAGGCGGATTAAGCCACGCGGGCTGGAATTCAAGACAGTGTTTTCCCGTCTTGATATATTCTCCGCACCCGGAACACTCAGGATCGAGGCATCCCCCACGGTAAGTCTTGCTGATAAGAGCATGCTGCTCTCGACGGCCGCCACAGACACAGTTTTCCCGCTCCGGCTCGTCGATGTGTTGCGTCCCGCAATTCGGGCAATGCAAGACCATATCAATCGGTTTCGGCGTGAATAGTTCGGGATCTCCCTCGAAACACGAACGACAAAGGTTGAAGGTGCCCTCTTCGGAGTGCAAGGCCACAAACCCGCGTTCCTTTGCGTCTTCGATCAACTCCTCTTCGTCGCTCCCGATGGCAGCAATGATCCCGCACGCCTCACAAGTGATGTTAAAAACGGGCTCTGCGGCCTGTAGTGCAAACTCGTGGTTCATTTGTTCAGTCCTCCTTTCTACTTCACCGGCTTGTAGCTTGGTGCAAACGGGCGCGGGATCTTCGCAGTCTTCTTCCCTGCCTCAACCTCGGCAAGATAGGCTTTAAAAAGGTCCAGATGCTTCTTGGCCTTCTCGCCGGCGACCTGGACCCGTACCTGAGCATCGAGCAGGTCGTAGTTAAGGCCATATTGCTCGGCCAGATCGAGGACCTCTTTCTGCGTACTGAATCGGTCAGAATAGGTGTTGCCCTTGTTGCCGTGAACAAACAGGAAAAGAATCAGTTTTTGGTTACGTTCGGAGAGTTTAGCGATCGCCTTTCCTGCTTCACTCTCGGAATCCGGCCTGCCGTCATACCAGCTGCGAATGGAACTCCAATTGAAGCCGTTTTGTTCGTCGGTAATGTCGCGCATCAGCGGTTTCACAACCTGGTCGACTGTATGCTTATCCGGGCCGCCATAGCCTGGTGTGCTGAGCCAGAGTTTAGTCAAAAGGTCGGAAAAGAAGTTTGGGATGTTGTTAGACATTTGAAACTCGCCCACAAAGATCTCGGCGGCTTGTCGAAAAATACGCTTGCGGACAAGATCGGATACTCGGATATCGAAAAGCTCTTCCCTGCGTTCACGCTTCTGGATCAGTTCGGCTTCGCGGGCCTCTGTGTCGTTTTTATTCGACGACTTGGACGTCGTCGAGATACTCGAGGAATTACGATTGTGAACTTTGCATTTAGAGCTTCGCAGGCAGATCGTGACGAGCTTCCCGTAGTTTTTGTCGCTGACATCGAGCGTGGTGATCGAAGCGTCGCACGGCTTATTCGACTCTCGGGTATTCCACGAATCGACCTTTCTTTTTAGGATCTGCGTGAATTTTTCGTAACCAAGGACGTCATCTTTATCGCCCCAGGAATCAGTGTTTACCAGCGGAATCTTTTCGATCTCGACGCAAGCATCGTGAGCAAGGCGTTCGCGGGTAAGTTTCACGTGAACTTGAGCCTTGCCTTTCCAGCAGATCGGGTCGAGACAGGAATCGTTGTTGCTGGTGCCCTTATCGAATAGCACGGCATTGGCGCCCGTGCGGTTCGGGCAGCTGATACAGGCGAGGCCGTCAGCTCGCAGGTTCGTCGCTTTGCGATCGAACGGAGCCTTGGCCAGACGCCACAGGATCTTCTCGGAGATCCATTCGCGGAACTCGTTAAGCCGTGTCGGTTCCGTCTTGACCGAAGTGAGGCTATATTCCTGCGTTTCGTGGTGCCATTTCCGGTCGACGCGATACGCTCCCTCGTTCAGGATCGAGAGCTGCGAATCAGGCGCGAATTTGGCGATCTCAAGAGCATGTGCGATCGGCAGCAGCCCGTCCTCGATATCCTTCTGAACCTCGGGGATCAGCTGATTCAGTTTCAGCCGGTTGAGAACGTAGGCCTCGGTCTTGCCGACTCGGACGGCCAGCTCGGAGACTTCGCAGCCGATCTTATCCTGCAGGAACTTGTAGCCGTAGGCTTCGTCCATCGGGTGGACGTCCTCACGGTGAAGGTTTTCGTGGATCTGAATATCGAGGACCTGCTCATCGGTGAGATCCCGGACGATGCAGGGCACTTCGGCGAGTTTCGCTTCACCTGAGGCACGCCATCGGCGTTCGCCACAGACGATCTCGAATCGGCGGTCGGCGAGGGTCTCGTGGTCCAGTGGGATTGTCCTCACGGTGAGCGGCTCGATAATTCCCTTCTCTCGAATGCTTTCGGCAAGCTCGGTGATCGAGGCTTCCGGAAATCGCTTTCTCGGGTTGGTTGCCGACGGCGCAAGCTGGTCGCGGCTTATGACCTGATAGTCCGGCAGATGACCATCCGTGGCCACCGGCGTTCCATTCGTTTCGGTTACTTTCGTTTTTGCTTTGGGCATTAGTCTTTCTCCTTTGGTCAAGCCGGCCGGGACCGGCGGATATCGCAAATAAACGATCTGTGTTGTTTTGCCCTAGCTACCCATCGTTTTTTCCCGGAAAGTAGGTGCCAGGGGCCAAATCTCGCAAAAGCGGCGGCTTTTAACCGACACCAGCGGGTCTGGGAACGGGCCGAAGAAACGCAATCGCGAGATCTTTGAGGTCGGTTTTGACGTCAACCTCGTCATCAAGCTCCCGTTCCGTGCCGATGATCACGCCGTTACCGGCATATTCGTAGTCGATCCCGCGAACTCGAAAGAAGTGCTTCGGATCCTTGAGCAAGCCGACATCGTCGACGAACAGAGTGTCGCCGTTCGGGAACGTGTAGCCGATTGTTATGCAGTCGCAGCCGATCAGCTTGTAATAGGTATCGAGATCGGGCGTGATCTTGACCTCGCGCACGGTGCCGGCTTTGGCGTCGATATGGATGGCGCGGACTGTCGGCTTGCTGTTTGGCAGACTCCGGGTTTCCCCCGGAGCGTTGATCGCGGAACTTGATATCAGGGTTGACCTCGTCCGCGCTCACGGGGCTGTTTGCCATTTCGCCCGTGTCCGGATCCTCGCCGAAGATCAGGCACTTGCCGTATATCGTTTCCGCGTCGTGGATATCGAAACTCTCGCCCTCTCGGGTACGGGCGGCTTGCGAATCGTACGCAAGCACTTCCCCGGCACACGTTAAGGTCTCAGTGTCGAGCGTCTCGCATTCCAGGATGGTGCGGACGGCTTCGGTAGTCGGCTCGATCTGGAGCTCGGTGATGGTTTGGTTTCTGGGATCGATAAGTATTGCGTTGATCACTTCGACACCTCCCCGCTTGTTTCGGCCGAAGCCGCTTTCGCGGCTATCGGCTGAGGAAGCTTGCGGTACTTTCGACCGCGGAAGTTCTTGCGGAAGTAAGAACCGGAATCGGTTTCCTTATCGGCAAAGGTTGCCTTAAGGCCATCCCACTCGGTAGCGGTAACGGTTGCGTATTCGTAGACCGAACCGGCTGAGAATTCGACGTGCATCTTTTGCGATGCCTCGTCGTAACCGGCGGAAGAAAGGTTCCCGCGGTTCTCGGTTACCGGGATCCGCTCTATCGCGGCAGCTGCAACTTCAGCGACCGGGGCATCTGCCTTTTTAGCTTTTGCTTTCGGAGCGGCTTTCGCTTTTCCGCTAGCCGATTTCGCTGACTGGGCGGTCTTGGCCTTGGGCTTGGCCGTCCGCTTTTTGGTGTAGTCCTCGAAAGCGGCTTCAACCTCTTTCTTCGAACGCTTACGGGCCGGTGTTCTGACCCCTTCAACTTCTGCCATGTGCTTTACAAATTCTGTCATTTTCGTTCACTCCGTTTTTGTTTAGTATTCGATCTAGGTTCTTTGCGGCTGCATAGTTACCGGTTACTTAGCTTTATCTCGGCAAAGACGCCGGACACACGTAACCCCTTGTAACTCAACAACTTATCAAAAAACTCTATAATGGCACTCTAGCATACTCACCATGGGAGTCAAGCATTTTCGCACAAAAAAGACGATTTATTTTACCTGTAAATGTAACAGCAACAATGGTTTAAGCGATCACCGTTTCGGCGTGGCCGCCTGCAGTCTTGCGACCTTTTCTGCGAAGTCGTTGACGAGAACGCCGAGCTGATCGAAGAATGCATCGGCAAGCTGCTTGGCGGCCTCGCTCTCGATCTCTTTCGGGTATTCCGCGGTCGCGAATTCCTGAATGGCCCGGGCGTACAGATCGAGCTTCTCTTTATCGGGTGCAAGACGCTTGGCCTCTTCGATCGCTGCCAGACGTGCCTCTTCGGCCTTACGTGCGGCCTCCTGGTCGCGGATCTTCTGTTCGGCCTCTTCACGCAGCCGCCGCTCTTCGTCGGCGATACGTTTCTGCTCAGCCTCACGCGCGGCTGCTTCCGCACGTTCCTTTTCGAGCCGGTCGTTGTCAGCTTTTAGCCGGATGCGTTCGGCTTCTGCAGCCCGCTCACGTTCGAGCCTCGCTTCCTCTTCCCTCTTCTCGGCATCTTTCCTCGCGTTGTACGAAGCGACCGCACCCTGGTATACAACGTCGAAAGCTTCGTCCGACATATTCGCAAGATCGAAACCGTTTGGGTCCGCTTCGAATAGCTTGAGCTTTTCCGCACGTTCGGCCTTGAGCTGTTCGCGCCGTTCCTTTTCCTTGTTCTCGGCAAACTTGGCCTGAGTGAGAAGGTGGGTCTCGATCGGCTCGAGGAGTTCTTTGAAGTGCCTGGTCACACCGTCGATCAGCTGACACTCGCGGAGTGCAGGCTCCTTGATCGCGGTCTTCTTTTTCTCGATATTGATACGCTCGTCACGAACGATGCGGTGCAGGTTCTTGGCAGATGCGATCGTCTCGGTATCTTCTTCATCGGCGACGACGATAGCGAACGCACGTTCACTCCATTCGTTGGCCAGATGATAAGCATCGCGGAAACGGGCAAGGATGTTCCGCGCGCGGTCCTCGTCGATCTTGGTTTTGACTACCAACGCTTGGATCGCCGGCGGAAACCCGTACGTCAATGCCGTCGGACCGTTATCGCGAAGTACGGAGCCGAACGCCGGCACGAGCTCGTTATTGATCTTCTCGGCCGCAGCTGCGATATCACGCTCCGGAAGATCTTCGATCACTTCCCCGTCGACCGTGTCGCCGTCGGGAATGTCTTTAAGTTCGTCGGTCCAGTGCCGCTCGGCCGGAGCGGCTGCGACGGCTGGGGCGGTCTCGCCATTCATCGATCGCTCGACCTGTTCGCGGGTAAGCCTCGACCGCTCGAGTACCTCTTCGACCTCGCGGGCGCGACGTTGTTCGTAGGTTTCGGTTGCTGTATTCGTTGATTCGTTCATCGTTTTTCCTCTCCAGTGTTTGTAAGTGTAAAGTTTCGCTAG
Organism: Pyrinomonadaceae bacterium; assembly: GCA_041751195.1. Lineage (GTDB taxonomy): Bacteria > Acidobacteriota > Blastocatellia > Pyrinomonadales > Pyrinomonadaceae > OLB17. The sequence continues at coordinate 43,241 of JBGSXX010000008.1, forward strand.
TTCCCTCTTTGCAGGGGCATCGCAGCGGAGCAAAAAAATATCCGGCCGCGGTTTGCCGCATGCCGTTTCATTCCTGCTCTCGCGTCTTTTCGATTATCTCGTCGATGTCGAAAAGCACGATCTGTGCTCTGAACCTGATCTTGTCGATCTCTTCGATCCCCTTGCTGCTCTCTCGGTAACTTTCCCTTAGCCGCCCGATCTCGTCACAAATTTCTGACTGACGCTTTCGGATTTGATTTAAATCTTCGACATAGCTATCATCTGCATTAGCCATTTAATTCACTCCAGTGTTTGATTTGGCAGGGGAAGTGCAAGTTTCGCGACGGGCACTTCCCTATTTTTCTGCCTTGGTTTTAATTTCAAAAAACTACTCTGCCAATCTAGCCTAAAAAATAGTTTTAGTCAAGTGAATATTACTGCTTGCAGAAAGATTATTCGTGCGCTACACTGCTTTGCGTATGAGTACCGAAAAACACAAGATAGGGCCTTTCACGACCCAGCAGGCAGCAGATATAGTGGGCGTTTCCACAGCCCGAATCCGACAGCTCGCCCGGCAAAACCTTATAGAACATGAGCGATTCGGAAATCAGCTGGTGATTACCGACGTGGGTATTCAGCAAGCGAAGAACCGGAACAAGAAGTCGGGCCGTCCGCGTCTGTCTGATACAACTGCAAAAGGCGACAAGCGGGCCGCGTAAGGAGAATCTATGCCTAAAGCTACCGCAATAATCGCCGTCGCGAACCAAAAAGGCGGCGTCGGGAAAACAACAACAGCCGTTAACCTTGCCGCCGGGCTTGCGGTTCGTGAACAAAAGGTGCTTCTGGTCGATCTTGATCAGCAGCGAAATGCGACGAACAGCTTTGAAACGCCTGAGATCGAAACTAACCTTGCCGATGTACTTGTCGGCTCCAAGAAAGACCTTAAACCTATTCGCGATGCGGTTTACGAGACTCATATCGTAGGATTGGACCTTGTTCCGGCCAGTATTCGCCTTGCTTTGGTAGATAAACAGCTGTCGGTTGGCGAACAGTACCGGCTCAAGGATTCCCTTTCGAGCCTAACCGAATATGACTTCATCATAATCGACTGTCCGCCGTCGCTCGGTGCCACGCTTACGCAGGCCCTTTTAGCCGCTCATTTCGTGTTGGTGCCGATCGCGGCCGAGTTTTACCCGCTTGAAGGCGTTATAGATCTCGACGAAACGATCGAAGAGACGAAACGGGCGAATGAGAACCTGCGAGTGCTTGGTTATTTGATGACCAGGTTCGACGTCCGTAACACGATCTGTAAGGAAGCACTCGTAAAAGTGCAGGAAATGAAAGGCGATAAGGTGTTTGAGACCGCGATCCACACCAATGTTTCCCTGCAGATGGCACCAGCATTCAAGAAATCCATTTACGAACACGCTCCATCGTCAAAAGGCAGTTCGCAGTATCTCTACCTGACCGACGAGGTCCTTGACCGGCTGAATAACTCGCCGGAACTGAAACTACAACTTGTTAAAGGCAAACAAAAGGCTAGTTAATGGCACAAGAGAAACGCAAACCTGACTCGAAGATCGAGGTTCCCACCCGAAAACCGCAGAAACCCGGTATTTTCGCAAACATCGGTGCGAACCGCAGCTCCGGATCTCACCCCGTTCGCGAAATTCTCGACTTCCCTGCTGAGCGACCCGTCGAATTGCCGGCTGAGCGTTCCGATGAGTTGGGCGCCCAAACTCAACACTTGGACGCCCAACCTGAACACTCGACGACGCCCAACTTACGAGACGTAGGACGCCCAACTGGAACAATGTTGGATGCCCAACCCGTTCAGACTCGGACGCCCAATGCTGAATCACTTGGACGCCCTGATGTAAATCCTTTGGATGCCCAACCACCTGAGCTTAGGACGTCCGACATTGCAACGGAACGACGCCCAAAAACAGGAACTTTGGACGCCAAGGCGCCCGAGCAACCTGTACGGGCGCCCAAAACGGGCAAGGCAGATGGCGCCAAGGCGCCCAACTCTGAAAGTTTGGGCGCCCAAACATCGTCACGTTGGTCAATTTACGAACACAACCGAAAAACCGACCGGCTTGCCCTACGGCCGAACGCTGAGATCCTTAAGAAATTTAAGCGGTTCTGTATAGATCACGACTACACGCTCACAGAATTCTTCGAACTCTCGGGTATGCGGTTTCTGGAGTTGGGCGCCCAAATGCTGGACGAGTCGGGCGCCAAGGCGCCCCTTGATGATGGAAGACTAAAGATACTCTATAAAACGAGACCCTCTATTATTAATCTTTATCTCGCGTACACCGCGAGATTTAACGAGCACATGTCGAACTCGGCAGGGAAGTGGTCGGGTAAATGGCTGCCCCGTGACGACGAGGCAGCTGCTACCTTTAACGAGACCGACACCCGGATGATCGAACTTGGCATCATCCAGACCCAGGTCAATAAGGGACTCGGGAACGGGAAGATCCAAACTTTCAAATACTACATCGACGAGATCCGTTCCGTTATGGACGCCGATCTTAACGACAACACTCTCACGGTTATGACGGAACATCATCGTTCGACGCTGGCCCGGTGGTTCGCAAAAGAGATCGATCTGAGTTTTCTTGATGATGGCGAGTGAGCAGGGAAGGGAAGTGGTCCTACTAGGCAGACTGGTCCACCTAGGGCGCCTAGTCTGACTAGTACACCTAGTCTGCCTAGTCTGCCTAGTTCGATCGAGGGAAATAAAATGGGCGAAACCGACCGTGACAAACTTGCAGGGAACTTTGAGGACTTTCTAATCGACGAGCTTACTGATGCCGAATTCGCGAAGGAATATCTCGACGCAGCGGCAGCTGAAGGCGATGCCGACATTCTACGAATGGCTAAAGCGGATATCGAGAAAGCGCAAGGAAAGCGGGAGGCATCTTCAGATTGAAAATCTCGCGTGCTCTTTCGTTCAGCGCGAAGCTTTTACAAACCTCGCTCCCGCAAGCGCAAGGATCCGGATCTCTTCATCCAGCGAGCGGCCGGCCTCGCGTGCAAGCTCGAGCAGCTCGGCTTCTTCATCTTCGGTGAACATCGAATCATCCCGCGGAACCCGCCGCGGACCTTTGCCGGTCAGCAGCCAGTGTAAATTCACCCCCGACGCCCGCGAGATCCTCAGCAGCATATCCCCGATCGGCAGCGTACGGCCGTCAGTGTAGCCTTTGATCGTCGCATCGGTGGTTTGAAGCTTCCGTGCGATCGACGCATTGTTCTCATGTTCGAAAGCCTGCCTGAACCGCTCAATGAACGCTTCGCGGTCGATCGTCGGCGGGTCATCGGCGCGCGAGGGAAGAGAAGTGGGCTCCTGGTTCGATTCGTCCATAAATCACCTACCAACCGTAGTGCGTCCTGATCAGCACCCGGGCACCCGCAAGATTGAGCAGCCAGGGATCATCGGCCGCCACACCCTCGTGTGCGATCCTTACCAGATCCGGAAAGGGCATCAGACACGTCAGCGCGAACGCCTCAGCCAGTTTCTCACGCGGATCGTCACCATCACCCGCGCGCCCCTTGAAGAACGCACCGTGGCCATTCTCGGCCGGAACGTCGAAAAGATAGTGAGAGAACTCATGTAGGGCCGTGTGAAGCCACTTAACGCCCCGCAGGCGGTTATTGAGCAAAATGAAGTGCTTACCCCTCTTTATCTCGTAATAACCGTCTATCTGCAGCGGGAGCTCCAGTACGTAGACCTTATTTTGCTTACATGCCCGCCAAAAATCCGCTTCGGTGACCGGCCGTTCGTTGAAATGGGGAAAAACTTCCCGAATGCGCTTGAGAGTTAAATGTTTCATACCGAGTTCAGGACCGCCCGGGCAAGCCGGGCCTGCTGTAAAATTAAAACGTTCATCCTAGACCTGATCGTAAAGGATCAGAAACGTTGCAGCCTCCGCTTTTAAGAGCTGCGACGCAACGGGATTAACTGTTTCGTGCGGATAAAGCTTCGAGTTACCGACGTCGAGCAATGCGACTTTGTTCGCCTGACGCGTCGAAATCGCTTCCCGCATCAAACAGAGCATTAAGGTCATCCGATCACCCGCACGGGTAAGTGACGCCTTGGCGAGATGGGGTTTCACGATTAGCAATTCATTTTCGAGCCGATAAGACCAGATCGGGGCGACCCTCACGATAAGATCTTCATGTCTCCATTCGTATTTCTTCGATGGCGTCCACTCAAGCTCAGGTCCTGCAATACGAAACTTGCGGTAACCGTCACACATTCTGCGATAATTATTGGCCTTGCCCGACGAGATTCCGCCCTTTAAGAAGTTTTTGAAGTATTCTTTCAGTTCACCACCGTCAAGGGATGAGTGATATGACTGGACAGCCCCGCGAAAGCCTTTATAATAATCTCGCTTTGGCGAGTACGTGTCGCGGTCCTTCAGTTTTTTTACAACCGCAGCCTTTTTCATTCCGGACGCAGAAAGATACTCGTAAAATTCAGTAAGGGTTACACTTGGCATATGGCTGACAAACTCCTCGTTGAGATCGATCTAATAAACGGCGAAGCCAACAACGCAATTCCGGCTCTTGTCTTTCTCGCCAACCAGATCTATGAAGCCGGCGTCTTCGAGGTCGGGCCCCGCGCTATTTGGAAAGAAAAAGACGAATTCGATTATCAAATGAAGTGGCGGCTCTCAGAGGACGGCGAATTCGTCGAAACCATCCCAGTCGAGTTCGAAACGCTTATTGACCTAAAAAACCTTCTTTCCCGCGTATCAACCGCCGAGGAAACGGACACCGAACGCCTGGCATATCTCCGCGGGCGTGTCGAGGACCTTGTTCGCTCGGCAAACATGACGCTGCTCTGCGATCGCGACGGATAAACCTACTCCTCATCGTCGATGTAATCCGTGTTGAAATCCTCCTCCTCTGCCAACGAATCAATGATCGCGCGGATCTGCCGGCGGGCGAGCTCTTGCCGTTCGGGGGTAAGCCTCTCGATGCCTTTGAAGAAGCCGTTAGGTGTTACCTGGTCATCCTTAGGCGAGTAGCCCGCAAGAAGTAACGCTTCATTCGGATCTTCGTCTAAAACAATCGCAGCAATTTCCACGAAGGCCCGGCGTGGTTTTGTCGGCAAACCATCAACAGTCCGGTCATATTCACGTTCGATATTGCTCACGCTACCGGACGAGACTTTATGCCCATGCGCGGTGATAAGCTCGGCAAGTCGCTCTTGCGAAAGGCCGCGGTGTTTGCGTCGCGCACGTAACCACTTTCCAAAGCTCATACCTCTAAAGAAAAACTTTAACATAAAGAGAATCTCGAACAACTAAAGATGTTCTTGACAAATCTCAAGAAAGTCTTTATATTTCCTTCATGCCTGGACCACGAGTAATAGATCCAAATAAACTGATTGCTGCACGGGGCATCCGTTCACGTGCACAAATAGCCCAAGCCTCGAACGGTAAAATCCGTGAACAGGACATTTATAACTACGAAAAAGGCAAGAACCTACCTCGTCCGGAGCGCGTACCCCATCTTCTAGCCGCGCTCGGCGTTACGTACGAACAGATCACTTCTGAGATAGAATTCACGACTTAGACCGCAAAGTGTCTTTCCAAACTCAAGAAAATCTTGAGTTTTTAGTTGACAAAACTAAAGAACTTCTTTAGACTGTCTATAGCTTGATAAAACAACCGATGCCAACGTAGAAAAGACGGCTATCAAGTAAACAAAACGAACGATACAGGGAAATATCAAGGGGTTTCAATAGGAAAGTTGAAGCAATTTTCGAGCTATGCCCAGACCTAAGTACAGCCGGTCAGATGAGACCTACGACGTTCTCAGACGTCACATTCAGCCCATAAGCAAAGAGTATGGCTGCGACGACAGCTATATCTACGCTATCAAGAATGGCGACACGAACGATCCGTATCCTCATTTCCGGCGGCTGTTCTCAGCCGCAGCCCGCGCCGGTGCTCCGGTCAGGGTATGGCTCGATGATCTAAGCGGGGTGGCCGTGGCCGCAGCTTCGGGAAGCTCCTGCATTGACAAGCTCTCGGAGCAGCTCGTGCAGAAGATCAACATAAACGCCGAAGCGACGACCACGATCATTTCCGCACTTTCCGACAAACAGCTCGAGAAGCACGAATGTCACACGGTTCTGGCGGCCCTGGCACTGGAAGCGGAGAACATCAAGAAGCTCGAGCACCTCGTTCAGCGGAAGTTAGCTGAACTCGGGACAAAGATTCCCACACTGGAGTGATGGTCGGGGGAGGTGCCAGCCGTCAAAACGTTGCACTTCCCCCTGTCAGTTATGAAAAACACTGGAGTGAATAAAAACGAAAATGAACATTCGAACAAATCTGGCTATGAGCAGAAGTGAACTTAGAAATGAGGTCGACCGTACGCTGGCTTATACGAAGCTGCGAAAGATGCGAGGGGTGGTGCAGCACGCCGACGGGGTACTTGAGATCCCCGGCCGCTACTACCGCTGCAAATGCGGCAACCGCTCTCTTATCCGTGAAGCCCTAACCCAAATGCCGCCATGCCCGGGATGCGGCCGAACGGATAGGGAGGTGGTCTGAGCCATGGGTCGCCGAAGCGAAACGATCGGCGGGTTCGGAAAGTCAATAGCCAACCGCCGGCGCGGACACAAGGCCTGGGCAACAAGGCTCAAGAGGGAAGCGGAAACTGAACGCTTATTGATCGACGCGGAGATCGCGAGAAAAGCATGGGAGCAGGAGCATCCGGAGATATGCGAAACGGGAACATGGCAGATACAACGAAAAGCGAAAGGCTATGCGGACGCGATGCTTTCGTTCACGCAGTTCGTCGCAGAGATCCGCGACTGGTCGGAATCCCCGAACCATCGCGGACGCGTCAAGAATCCTGCTTTCTCGGTATTCGAAGATGCACCGCTGACGGGGTCGATAGCCCAGATACTGGCAAGCGGGGCAAGGATCGTGACGGCGAAAGCCGAGTACGAACTGGTCTCACGGGGCGGGTAGTGGGAGGCCCGAACCGATGAGCAGGGCAGGGAAGTGAGTCCCCTTTCGAGGTAGGAATGTAGCCGCTTCCTTGCCCGTACAGAAAACACACTGGAGTGAGAAGAACGATGAACGCAGAAGTTAAGAACAAGAAAAGGGAACTGAGCCCGCTCGATCGGCGGATCGCCGATATCGAAGATGAGATCTTTCATCTGTCGCATATCGAAGCAAAGCTCCGGCGCTATTTGAAGCGCAAGCCGATCGCACCGCGGGAAGAGGCCGAGATCGTCCGGGAGCTATGGCGAACGGACCGGCGCATTACACGGGCAATGGCAGAAATGACCGCTCTTGAGGGATATGCTGACGCCCGCCGAGCGATCGTCGCACGCAACATTGCTTATCAGCCTATCGTTCCCGCCAAGCCCGTGCGGTTCTTTGGGATCTTAGACGCGGCCGATCTTGCAGCCGAGGGAGAAGTGAAATGCAAAACAGCGAACCAATGATCACGTCGATACCGACCGATGAGAAGTTCCGGGAGATGGTCGACGAAATGATCACGCCCGAATATGCGGACGCCGAAGCCCGATATCTATCGGAGATGTTGATGGCGGTCGCGTCCGAAGAGGACCAGTCGAAGTGGGAGCTCGCGAACATGCTGGCCCGCCACGCATTCACCAAAACATACGCGTTCGAGAACGCGTTCAGGGAGTTTCGCGGCGACCGGCATTTGAATCTGCTACCGCTGCGGCGGTCGGCCGAGATAACCGCCACCGACATGGAGCAATGAAAGCTGCCAACGAACATAGGCCTTTGCCCACAGCGAAACGGCCGCGGCCGCAGACCGTCGGCGATGCCCGCAACGATATCCAGAGGATCTATCTGGCGAACAGATGGGATCAGGACGAACAGCTCAGGTTTCACCAGATCGTCGGCGTCGAGCCGAAACCGGTGAAAGAACTCAGTAAAGCGGACCTTGCGAAGGTCCTCGAACGAATGGAACGAGCAAGGATGATCATTTACCAGGACAAATAAAACGGAGGAAAAACGAAAATGAACACGGGAACACAAACGGAAGTATCGCAGCTTCAACTCGGAGCGGAAGAGTCGCATGGGGCGAACCGCATTTACGTAGATCTTCGGATCGGGAAGATCGCACAGACGTCCAAAGAATCGCTGCCGGGTTACGTACCGGCACAGACGAAGAACAAGGACGGCTCGATCAACAACTTTTACGCAAAGGCGTACGGCCAGATCACGGGCTATGTGACCGATATCAGGTGGCACGTTCACACGCTTCCCGACGGCACTAAGCTTTCCAGTTGGCAGATCACGATCGATACGACGAAAGAGGTGTTCGTCCTCAAGGTTGGGTCAAACGATCGCCCTTTCGAGCGAACCATGAACTGTCTGCTCAATGTAGATTTCACACGCCCTGTCCGCTTCGTCGGCTTCATGGGTAAGAACCGGAAAACGAACAAGCCGCAGAAGATGCTCATGCTCAGCCAGGAAATGGGCGCCGATGGCAAGCCGGTCTGGATCCAGCCCGCGATGGACGAGAAATGGCTATCGCGTCTCGTGATCAACAAGCTGAAAGAGGGCATCGAGTTGACACCCGAAGAAGAGAAGCGGGTATCGCGAATGGCGGACGGGAAGTTCAACAAAGAGTACCCCTACATCATCGAGAAATCCGACGGCTCGTGGTCACTGGACATGTGGACGGAATTCCTTTTCGACCAAATGAACGAACAGGTGATCCCCAATGTCAAAGCAGCGGCAGAGCAGCGGGGCAGCTTTACTCCGGCAGGCGAAGATGTGCCGATGGACAGCGTGCCTGATGAAGCTCCGGAGATGACCGGCCCGCCGGATGATGACGATATCCCGTGGTAAGGAGGGAAGCTTATGTCGCGGATCTTGAAATTTCAGATCGTCGCTCTTTGTTTCGCAAGTGCCGTCTTCGGTGGCGGCCTTGCTCTCTATCTGACCTCGCTGCTCTGGCCGCGAGGCTAACTTTGAAAATTTAGTTATGGCATCGGCGGCTGCACGAGTAACCGAGACAACGTGTAGCGATGGGTTCAACTGCTGGCAAAGCCGATAAATACCTTCTCAGGTAATGCAGGGGTTCCGCGAGGTCGAAAGCCTCGCCCGATGCCAACCCAGTTTCCGGATGAAGCGGCGGCAGTGGCGAAACCGTGCCGGCCGAGCGAATGACACGGTCTTGTGGGTTAGGGGACCCGTGGGCAAACAAAACGTTATCCCGCCGCTTCGTCCGGAACATTGATAACCAAGATCGTCTTTGCGGTGCCCTCGGTAGGATTCAAACCTCACGCTACCGCATCAGGTCCGGGCCGGTTCTGTAAACGAGGCCGGTCGGAAAGCGGATGTACGAGTGATCGGCATCCCTCCTCTTGCCTTGCGGCGGTTTTGTTCGTTCAAACCGTTCCGCCGCAGGATGGGGCGGAAGACAGTGTGGGCAGTCTTTCGCCCCGTTTTTGACCTACGGAGGTAGAAGAGATGGGGTTTTCTGAATCGATAGCGATGGCAGCTTTATTCGCAGGCCTTGGGTTCTTGGTCGGCTATGTCACAGCGGTAGCACGGCGCGGATCCGAACCGTCGGCGATCCCGGCAAGACGTAGCACACGGTACCGAGAAATGCCGGCGCCGGTGGCCCGGGCGAAAGAAAGATTGGAGAGCAGATCAAACAGCGGCGGCAGCAGCAGCGACGATTACGGCGAGCTGCTCGAGGAGTATCTGGTCGAAAGGAAAGCGTGAAACTCGAACCACTCCAACGCTACACGGCCGGCGTCGACCCGGGAGCAAACACCGGCGTCGGGATCTACGACCGAAAGGAAGGCCGCATAGCCTTCCTGACGACCACCGACTTTTTCGGAGTAGCGGACTGGCTGATGCGGATGGTGAGGATCTCGGAGCTGCAGGTCGTAGTCGAGGTCCCCGGGACGTTCCTCTATAGGGCGCGGGAGGATGCGAAGGACTCGCAGCAGATCCGCGATCGCAAGATGCTGCTGACCGGAGGTATCAGAAGGGAAGCGGTGTTGTTGGCCGAAAGCCTTAGACGATCGGGTTTCGAGGTTAAGGAAGTGCTGCCGATCAGGCAGGAGAAATGGGATGCACGGAAGTTCAAGTTGATGACGAAATGCCTGCGGCAGACAAATGAGCATGAACGCGATGCCTGCCGGCTGGCGATGGAATACGCATACAAACGAGATATAGGAGTGACAAATGGCAAAAGCTGAAAAGAAGACCGCGGCTGGGTTCGAAAGCCTCTCCGGCGATAACCGTGAGTGGATGAAGAAGTACGAGGAGTCGGGTTGGCTCTTCTTCTTCGAGAATGGCGAGTGGTCCGCTACAAAGGGCGCCGCTGAGGACGGCCATGACGAGCCGCTTGGCCCGTTCGATTCGTTCATGGTGATGATGAATATGGTCGAGCAGGAAGAGCGTAAGGCTGCTGCCGGCGACGGCCTGGTCGCAGTCGAAGAGGACGCCCGCGGGAACCGTTATCTTCCCGGTACCGAGCCGGTGCTTGTGAAGGAATTGGTCGACGCGGCCAAGGCGTATGAAACGGTCAAGCGGGCCCGCATGAAGCTGACCGCCGAGGAGAAAGAAAAGAAAGACGAACTGATCAACATTACTCACAAGCATAAGGATCATTTCACGGTCGATGAAGAAGGAAAGCTTATTTATCACGCCGCCGGCATAACCATCATCCGGACGATCGAAGAGGTCGAGAAGATCAAGACCAAGCTCGACGGTACCGATGACGAGGAATAGGCAATGCCGCGGGATATGGATCCAAGCGAGATAAAGCTCTACCAGTGCTGCGTCTGCGGCCGGACGATCTTCTACCCGCTACCGAAACGGCTGAAAGGGAAGTTTGCTCATTACGGATGCCGGAAGGGAAGTCGAAGGAAACAAGATGACACAGATGATGTGCAAAGCGGACCGCATAAAGCGCCGGCGTAGAAGGGAACTGACGTGGGAAGGCATGAAGCTGCTCGTTAAAGAGACGGCGTTATTCGGACTCGTCGTTGCCGTCGTCTGGGTGATATCGATTCCCGTTCAGCACTTACTCGAATGGCTGGTCGCTGTTTTCAAAGGAGTATTTCTATGACGGACGGAACAAGTGCGAAACGCAGATGCAGACGCTGCCTGGTCATCATGGAAGCCAGTGAACCGACAGATCTCTGCAAGATCTGCAGAGGCCGCGCCGATGAGGAGGAGGACGGAAATAATCATGACTAGGCCGACATCAGCTCTCGGATTCATCATTCTCGCTGCGATCGCGGTCCTGTGGTCGTTCGTGAAGGCCGTCAGGGAGTATAACCGCGATCAGTGATAGCAGTATGACGCAACACATACGCACCGCGGAGCCGGTGCATTTCGTCCTTTGGGACGCGAAACGAAAAAGGGTGCTTTTATGGATAAAATTGACACGATCACAAGCAAGATCAGCGAACGGTTCTCTGAGCCGCTCGATAACCCCTCACCTTCAGTACCGGACGCCGGGGGAAGTGAACCTACACCGGACGAGTATCCGATCGGAGAAAGCCCATACACTCCTATCTCTCAGCACATCTGGAAGTACACGCTGAAAGACACAGGAACGACCGAGATCGTTTTGCCGGCAGAAGCCTTAGTGCTGACGGCCGCGATGCAGGATGACGTTATCTCGTTATGGTGCCTGGTCACTGCCGATATGCCGATGGTGAAACGTAGCTTTCAGGTCGTCGGTACCGGCTGGCCGATCGAGCCGATGAAGGGTATTCGCCGGCAGTACATCAACACGGTCCTTACCAAGTGCAGCCGCCTCGTCTGGCACGTATTTGAGCTGAAGAAATATTGAAAATGAGCGTTCAAGCATCCTCATGGGTGATCAAACATTCGCGTCACAAAGGTTCACCCCTTTTACTAATGCTGATGATCGCCAACCATTCCCACTCGGACGGTTCAAACGCGTTTCCGAGCATCAAGACATTGGCAGATGAGTGCCGCATGAGCGAGCGCCAGGTCACCCGACTGATCAAGATACTGGAAAATTCCGGTGAGCTAGTGGTCGAGCGTAGCCGCGGCGGAAAAACTCACAGCTATGTCGTCAATATGTCGATTCCAGCCCCTGACAAGTTGTCACCGTTAGGAGGGGGAATTGCGGAGCCGAACCCTGACAACTTGTCACCGTTAAACCCTGACAAGTTGTCACCATCAGATGACGCTCCAACCCTGACAAATCGCGTTTTAAACCCTGACAAATCGGGTAATCCCCCCACACCCCCCTATAAGGATAACCGTTTTAAACCGTCAGATAAGAGAGAAGAGGGCACTCGCTTACGCTCGCGGCCGCGCTCACGTCCTTCCGATCCAAGAAAAGAACATCCGGCAATAAGAGCCGTCCGTGAGATCACGGGCCGTTTTCCTGACAAGATCCTGTGGGATGGATTTATCGCCGCGCTCGGCGCGGATCCTGACGAGCAGAAGCTGCGCGGCTGCTACCTAAAATGGCGCGAGCGCGGCCACAGCCCCGTGAATTACGCATGGCTTACCGAATGGTACTTCACGGGCATTCCGGCGCGGCCGCTCCCTGGCAACGGCGCCTTCAATGGCATCCATGCTCCTCCCCGTGATGCCGACTGCGCCGAGTGCAACAACGATCGCCGGGTCCGCGGAACACTCGAAACATGGCCGTGCGAGCATTGCCGGCCGATCGAATACAAAGCATGGCTGAAAAGCAGAGGGAAGTTATGAGTAAAAAAGACGACGAACTATTTGACGCTGCGGATCGAGGCCGTTACAGACCACCCATACTCGAAGACGGCTTGAGCTACGACGAGGTCGAGCAGCGTTTCCTGAAAGCGATCGGAGCTCCCGGCGTTGAAGAGGCTCCACGAACGTTGATGCAGCTCAAGGCCGCGATGGACCTCCCGCGTGGGTTCGATCTCACGCCCGTGATCGAGGGTATGTGCATCGACCGCAAGTGGTAGAGCAACCGCCTGCAGAACACTTTCAGCCCGACCGGACACTCTGGCAGAAAGTGAAGCAGCTGTTCGGTTGAGAAGCCGACCCGTTGCGTCCGATAATACACATTATGTAAGATAAACCTAATTGGCTCAATGGTTTAGTGAAACGGTGATAATTATGAGCAAGAAACAAACAAACAGAGACGAGGCGAGA
>JBGSXX010000009.1:0-31346 GCA_041751195.1 Pyrinomonadaceae bacterium
TGTCGCGAACCTGCCGGAAGGTGTCGAGATGGTGATGCCGGGCGACAACATCCAGATGGAGATCACGCTTATCGCACCGATCGCCATGGAGAAGGGCCTCCGCTTCGCTATCCGCGAAGGCGGCCGCACGGTGGGTGCAGGTACGGTGTCGGAGATAGTGGAATAGGGACGAGTTGACGCCCAAAGGCGGGACTCAAAACGGGGTATTATGCCGAGAGATAACATAATTTTGCAGTGTACGGAGTGCAAAGAGCGCAACTACGTAACGACCAAGAACAAGAAAAACACGCCGAATCGGCTGGAGTTCAAGAAGTTCTGTCGCCGTTGCCGCTGTCACACACTGCATCGCGAGAACAAATAGTTATAACACAGGGGTATGGTGTTAATGGTTAGCATGGAGGTCTCCAAAACCTTAGGTCCGGGTTCGAGTCCTGGTACCCCTGCCAGACAAGTTCGGATTCTGAACCGAACACCATAGGCCCCACACGCGGCCGACCGTTACGGGAGAAAAAAGTGGCAGAAGCTGTCGACACAGTAGATAAAGGGAAAAAGAAGGAAAGCGTAGGCGAATTTATTCAGCATACACGCGAAGAAATGACGCGTGTCAGCTTTCCTTCGGGCGAAGATGTAAGAAAGACGACGATCATTGTGATCATCAACGTCATCTTTTTCGCGGTGTTCTTGTTTGTTGTGGACATGATCTGGGTATATGTGCTCGACGGCATCACGTGGCTTTTCAACAGGATCGCGGGACTATAAAGGATATTTGAAGATGAAGCAGTGGTATTTTATCCACACCTATTCGGGACACGAGAACAAGGTCGTTGAAAGCCTTCAGGCGCGGATCCGCGATCTTGAGTTGGCCGAGGCGATCACCGAGGTACTTTTGCCCAAGGAAAAGGTTGTGGAGCGTCGCGGCAATAAAGACCACGTTTCAGAGCGGATGTTCTATCCCGGATATGTTTTGGTCGAGATCGAGTGCGACGACAAGGGTAAGATCCCGGATAACGTTTTTCACGCGATCAAGTCGACGCCGAAGGTGACAGGATTTTTGGGCGGAAAGCAGCCGACACCGCTAACGCAGGAAGAAGTAGACCAGATCGTTCGCAACATTGAGGTCGCGACCGAGAAACCGAAACCAAAGTTCACCTATCAGGTGGGCGAGGTCGTGCGGATCAAATCAGGCCCGTTCGCGAGTTTTACCGGCAAGGTAGAAGAGGTGAACGAAGACAAGAATACGTTGAAGGTGTCGATCACGATCTTTGGCCGCTCGACGCCCTACGAGCTTGCGTTCCTTGAAGTTGAAAAGGTTACGTTCGCAGAAGAAGAATAAATGAGGACATTCCCTGCAGTTTAGGGATCGTTAATCGAAAAAATGGCAAAGAAGATAGAAGGTTACATCAAGTTACAGATCCCGGCGGGCAAGGCTAATCCGGCACCGCCGATCGGGCCGGCACTTGGCCAGCACGGCGTGAACATCATGGAATTCTGCAAGGCGTTCAACGCCAAAACGCAGAACGACGATCCGGATATGAAGATCCCGGTCGTGATCACGGTTTACGCGGATCGCTCGTTCACTTTTGAGACGAAGACGCCGCCCGCAGGCGACCTTTTGAGAAAGGCTTCGGGCATTGCGAAGGGTTCCGGAACGCCGAACAAAGATAAGGCCGGCACTATTTCGAAGGCAAAGATCGAAGAGATCGCCAAGAAGAAGATGCAGGACCTCAACACCACCGACCTCGCCGCCGCGATGCGAACCATCGAAGGCACAGCGAAGTCGATGGGGCTCACGGTTGAGGGATAAAGAATTTCGATTTGCGAATTTCGAATTTCGATTTTGGAAATCGCGTGATCGCTTAAATAGGGAGAGATTAGGATAGCGACGGTCGGCTTCGGCGTGGCATTAGCGAATCGGAGATCTCGTTTGAACCTGGAGGTAAAATGAAAAGAGGAAAGAAATATCTTGCGGCTCTTGAAAAGGTAGAGCCGAACAAGAAGCATTCGCTTGACGAAGCGGTCGCGAAATTGAAAGAGATCGCGTTCGCCAATTTTGACGAGACCGTTGAGCTGACGATGTGGCTCGGAGTTGATCCGCGAAAAGCTGATCAGCTTGTCCGCGGAACGATCGTACTCCCGCACGGGCTTGGCGGAACTGCTAAGAAGGTGGTCGTTATCGCTCAGGGCGATAAGATCAAAGAAGCAGAAGACGCCGGAGCCGATATGGCTGGCGGCGACGACATCGTCGATAAGATCAAAGGCGGCTGGCTTGATTTTGATGCGCTGATCGCAACGCCCGATATGATGGGCAAGGTCGGACAACTTGGTAAGGTCCTCGGTCCTCGAGGCTTGATGCCGAACCCTAAAACAGGAACTGTCACGATGGACGTTAAGACGGCCATCGAAGAGACGAAGGCAGGTAAGGTGGAATATCGCGTCGATAAGACGGGCGTTATCCACTCGCCGGTCGGCAAAGTGTCGTTCGAGCCCGATAAACTGGCGGAGAACGCACGCGTGCTGATCAATGCGGTGATGAAGGCTAAGCCTTCGACCGCAAAAGGCCGTTACCTTAAGAAGATCAATCTGGCAGCGACGATGAGCCCGGGCGTAATGCTCGATGAGCTTACGTATGCCTAATGTGAGGAGTGTCAGCAGCCCGCACGTTAGGTAAGGGCTCAATAGAACGATGAAATCAAGAGAAACAAAACAACGAGATCTGAATGCCCTCACAGAATCGCTGCAGAGTGCGAAATCGGCGATGCTCGTAAGCTTTAAGGGCGTGAGCGTTGCGAAGGATCAGGAGTTCCGCAACAGCCTCCGCGAAGCAGGCGCCAAGTATCAGGTCGTAAAGAACACCCTCGCACGCATCGCGGTAAAAGGCACGGATTATGAACAGACGACGGAGCATCTGAAAGGTGTAACGGCGATCGCCTGGACAGAAGCAGACCCGGTCGTGCTGTCGAAGGCAGTGTCCAAGTTCATGAAGGACAACGCCGACAAATATACGTTTAAGACCGGTGTTGTGGACGGAAAGCTTGTTGACCTGTCGCAGGTTACGAACATTGCGAGTCTGCCTTCGAAAGAAGAGCTTATCTCGAAGCTTCTTTACGTTCTCAACGCACAGGCACAACGAATTGTTACCGTTATCAACGCAGTACCCCGTGACCTTGCGGTCGTGATCAAGCAGATCGGCGACAAGATCCCGGAAGGCGAGGCCGCACCTGCTGCAGAAGCTGCACCGGCTGAAGAAGCTTCGGCTGCTGAGCCTGTTCCGGTCGAGGAAACTCCGGCTGCTGAAGTTGCACCGGCGGAAGAAGCCCCGGCCGCTGAAGCTGCACCGGCTGAAGAAGCTGAGGCTGCACCAGCTGAAGAAGCTCCGGTTGCTGAGGCTGCACCGGCTGAGGAAACTCCGGCTGCTGAGGCAGAGACGGAAGAGAAGTCAGAATAATTTTCGCGGCGGCTCTTAATAGAGGCCGCGGCAAACGAGCCGTACTCAAGGAAAACGAGCGGGGCGATATGTCAGGTCGCCCGCGCTGCTCGGACAAGCCAGGATAGGTGATGCAGCCGATTCTGATGTCCCGTGGGTTCTAGCGGCTGACGATCGAAGCGGACGCGGCACGAAAGTGTTGCGGTCCATTACAAACAGAACCCTATTGGAGGAATAGATAACAATCATGGCAATTACAAAAGACGAAGTAGTCGAATATTTGAAAGGCATGACGCTATTGGAAGCGTCGGAATTGGTAAAGGAACTTGAAGAAGTTTTTGGCGTTTCAGCAGCGGCAGCGGCAGCCCCGATGATGATGGCAGCAGCAGCGGGTGCAGGTGACGGCGCAGCTGCGGCTGAAGAGAAGGATTCGTTTGACGTGATCCTAACGGCAGCCGGCGGCAACAAGATCGCGGTGATCAAGGTCGTTCGCGAGATCGTTGCAGGACTTGGCCTGAAAGAAGCCAAAGATCTGGTCGACAGTGCTCCGAAAGCCCTTAAAGAAGGTGTTTCGAAGGACGAGGCCGAAGAGATCAAGACCAAGTTGTCTGACGCGGGCGCGACCGTCGAAGTCAAATAACATTGTGAAATCAGTGCTTCAACCCGTGGCGGACCGCCGTTTCGGGTTGAAGCGCATTCGTTTTGTTGTTACACTGACAGACAGGCTTTAGAGGAACTTTGCGCTCCGGCGGCTGACAGCAAGGCGGCTGTTGTTATGCTAAGTAGCTTGTATTCAACCGGTTAGCGGCAGGTTTCGACAGTAAAAGGGAGAGTGGGTGTCATTTTCGGCACGCTCAAAGAATCTGAATCTCAGCAAATATTCTGCTTTAAAAGCGGTCAGGGCGAAGTTTACCCTCGACCGCATTTGCTGTCTTTTTGCTAGACCGACCGGTGGGACTGCCGCATTAGTTGCGAAAATCCTACCAACAACTGAGAGATAAATCAACAGGTATTTTCCTCGGGGCTATTAATATTATGATCAACAATCCGCTTCAATCCAATGCGAGCGGGCTTGGCCGAAGGACGAGCCAGGCACCGGAACGCGTCGATTTTTCTAAGATTTATACAACGGCCCAGATCCCGAATTTGATCGAGGTACAGCGCGAGTCGTACAACCGCTTCCTCCAGATGGACCTTATTCCCGAGGAGCGCGAAAAGATCGGGCTTCAGTCGGTTTTTGATTCGATCTTCCCGGTCTCAGATTTTCGCGAAACCGCCACACTCGAGTACGTTGAGTATCAGATCGGCAATTGGCAGTGTAAGTGCGGAAACCTTGAGGGGCTTGAGCACCTGCGGTCAAACTGTAAGAACTGTAGTGCGAAGATCAAGGTTGACCCTTTCAACCCCGCAGAAGTTCTTTGTAACAATTGCGGCACCTTCAACGCGGTTCGCCCGAACCTTTGCAACAACTGCGGTGAGCCGGTGGGCCTTAAGCACAAGCACGATCAGCAGGACTGTCAGGAACGCGGAATGTCTTTCAGCGTTCCGTTGAAGGTCAAGATCCGTCTGACAGTTTACGACAAGGACGCCGACACCGGCACATCGACCATTCGCGATATCAAAGAAGAGGACGTTTTCTTTGGCGAGATCCCGCTAATGACCGAGAACGGAACGTTCATCATCAACGGAACCGAGCGTGTAATCGTTTCGCAGCTTCACCGTTCGCCGGGCGTTTTCTTTAAGGGCGATCATGACGAGTATCTGGCGAAGATCATTCCGTACCGCGGATCGTGGGTGGAGTTCGAATACGATCAGAAAGGACTTCTGCACGCCAGACTTGGCAAGCGAAAGATCCTTGCGACGATATTTTTGCGTGCGTTAGGCTTGTGGCTGAACCCGCAGATCGATATGAAGACGGTCTCGGATCCGATCCTCGAAGAGGTCGTAAAGAACGCGGAGTACACGAACGAAGACGTCCTGCGGCTCTTCTATACGGTCGATCGTGCGGTCGTTGACAACGGCAAGCTGTATATCGAGGTCAAGCCCGAGGGCAACACGCACCTGACGAGCATGCGTGCGGACGAGGACATAAAAGAGAAGAAAGAGGACATCGTCAGGGTCGGAAAGAAGATCACGAAAATGGCCCTTGGCGAGCTTCGCAAAACCGGCGTAAGCCGTGTTCAGGTCAATGCGAGCGAGCTCGAAGGCGCGTATTCGCTTTCTGACGTCGTCAACACCGAGACCGGTGAGGTGATCATCGAATCGAACACTGAGATCTCGGCTGCGAGCCTGCAGCAGATCATCGAAGAGGGCGTCGAAGGTTTTGACGTGTTCTTCCCGAAAACGGATGTGATCGGCGAGGTTATCTCGAATACGCTCCGAAAGGATGCGATCACGAAGCCGGTCGATGCACTGCTTGAGATCTACCGAAAGATGCGTCCGGGCGACCCGCCGACGGTTCCGACGGCTTACCATCTGCTCGAAGGAATGTTCTTTGACGCACGGCGGTTTGATCTGTCGAGAGTTGGGCGGCTGAAGTTCAACATCAAAATGGGCCGGCCGGAGAAGGATCGGATCGACGATTCGCTTCTGGATGCTAGCGACTTTATCGAGGTGGTCAACTACCTTCTGCGGATGAAGCGCGACAGCGAACATTATTATCAGGACGATATCGACCATCTCGGTAACCGCCGCGTTCGTGCGGTAGGCGAGCTGCTTGAGAATCAGTTCCGCATCGGTCTTGAGCGGATGGAGCGGGCGATCAAAGAGAAGATGTCCATTCAACAGGACATGTTCACGACGATGCCGCGCGACCTTGTAAACGCAAAGCCGGTGACGGCTGCGGTTCGCGAGTTTTTTGGTTCATCGCAGCTTTCGCAGTTCATGGACCAGACGAATCCGCTTTCGGAGATCACGCACAAACGCCGCTTGTCGGCGCTTGGGCCGGGTGGTCTTTCGCGGGAACGTGCGGGCTTTGAAGTTCGCGACGTTCACCCCACTCACTATGGCCGTATTTGCCCGATCGAGACGCCTGAAGGCCCCAACATCGGACTGATCTCGTCGCTGTCGTGCTTTGCACGAATCAACGAGTTCGGCTTTATCGAGTCGCCTTACCGAAAGGTCGTTGACGGCCGCGTTATTGAATACGTAAAGGTCAGCAACGGCGGCGATACGAAATTCAAGCCGAATGAGCACGTTCCGCTCGAAGAGGTCGAGGCTGCGAACCGCAAGGTTAAAAAGGGCGAGGGCAAAGAGGCGGAATATGATCCGTTCCCGTTCTATTTGACGGCTTGGGAAGAAGACAAGTGGGTCATTGGCCAGGCGAATATTGAGCTGGACAAGAAGGGCAACATCGTTAAGGAACGCGTTGCCGCCCGTGAAAAGGGTGAGTTCATCACTGCCGACCGTGCGGACGTTCAGTATATGGACGTTTCGCCGAAACAGCTTGTTTCGGTCGCGGCGTCGCTGATCCCGTTCCTCGAGAACGACGACGCTAACCGTGCGTTGATGGGCTCGAACATGCAGCGCCAATCGGTGCCGCTTCTTCGTGCAGAATCGCCTTACGTCGGGACCGGAATGGAGCGGATCGCCGCTCGCGACTCCGGTGCCGTTGTTATCGCGAAACGTAACGGTGTGGTCGACTATGTCGACTCCGAACGCATTATCGTTAAAGCTGATCATCATGTGGACGGCACGATCTCGCGTGAGGTTACAGCTGATATCTATTCGCTGGTGAAATTTAAGCGTTCGAACCAGAACACTTGTATCAACCAGCGGCCGATCGTTCAGGTCGGTGAGCGTGTGTTCAAGGGCCAGGTGATCGCGGACGGGCCGTGTACGGATCGGGGCGAGTTGGCTCTCGGTCGTAACATTCTCGTGGCGTTCATGCCCTGGCGCGGTTACAACTTTGAGGACGCGATCCTTGTTTCGGAGCGGCTCGTAAAGGATGACTACTATACGTCGATCCATATCGAGGAGCTTGAGATCGAGGCTCGCGATACAAAGCTGGGACCTGAGGAGATCACGCGTGATATTCCGAACATCGGTGAGAATATGCTCCGCGATCTTGATGAGTCGGGCATTATTCGCATCGGTGCACAGGTCAAGCCGGGATACATTCTCGTCGGAAAGGTAACGCCGAAGGGCGAGACTCAGCTGACGGCGGAAGAGAAGCTTCTACGTGCAATCTTTGGTGAAAAGGCCGGCGACGTTAAAGACGCTTCGCTGACCTGCCCGCCGGGAATCGACGGTACGGTCGTTGACGTTCAGGTCTTTACCCGCAAGGGACAGGACAAGGACGAACGTTCGCTCAACATTGAGGGAATGGAAGAAGAGGACCTGCGACGCGACCTCGAGGACGAGATCCGTATTTTGCAGGAACAGCGTGACGAACGTATCTACGAACTGTTTGACGGACGCAAGCTGACCAAGGACCTTGTTGACGGCAAAGACGTACTGATCAAAAAGGGAGCGACGCTTGACCGCGAAGCTCTTCGGGATATCTCGATCAAGGTGCTTCGCAATGCGAGCGTTGCATCGGGTTCGATCGACGTCTCGGGCGAGATCAAGGAATACGAGCAGCGGACAGAAAGGCAAATCAACATTCTGTCGGACATCTACGAGGAAAAGATCACCAAGCTCAAGCAGGGCGACGAATTGCCGCCCGGCGTGATCAAGATGGTCAAGGTGTTCGTTGCAATGAAGCGTAAGCTTTCCGTCGGCGATAAGATGGCGGGACGCCACGGTAACAAGGGCGTTATCGCCCGCATCCTGCCCGAAGAGGATATGCCGTACCTGCCGGACGGAACTCCGGTCGAGATCGTGCTCAATCCGCTGGGTGTGCCGTCGCGTATGAACGTGGGGCAGATCCTCGAGACACATCTGGGCTGGGCCGCACGAGTGCTTGGGCTGCACTTTGCGACGCCGGTATTTGACGGAGCGAGTGAAGAAGAGATCAAGGGTTATATTGGCCAGGCGAACAGCCGTTACGATGAGTTGAAGCTGCCGCCGTCGGTCGGCCCCTCCGGCAAGACGCGGCTCTACGACGGATTAACGGGTGATCAGTTCGAGCAGAAAGTGACCGTTGGGTACATATATATGCTCAAGCTGTCCCATCTGGTGGACGATAAGATCCACGCAAGGTCGATCGGGCCGTACTCGTTGATCACGCAGCAGCCGCTTGGTGGTAAGGCACAGTTCGGCGGACAGCGTTTCGGTGAGATGGAGGTTTGGGCACTTGAGGCCTATGGTGCCGCCCACATACTGCAGGAATTGCTTACGTGCAAATCTGACGATGTGGCGGGCCGCTCCAAGATCTATGAAACGATCGTCAAGGGCGTGTCTAACTTCGAACCGGGTATTCCGGAATCATTTAACGTTCTCGTGCGAGAGCTGCAATCGCTCTGCCTTGACGTTGAGCTGATCCAGGAAGATGAGATCAACCCGGAAGAGATCGCAGCGGGCGTTGATGCTCTGGTAGGCGTGGATTAATTGGTTCAAGGTTCAAAGTTCAAGGTAGCGGCCCGTTCGGGCGGCCATGAACTTTGAACAGGGGAATTCGAACCGTGAATTTGGAGAAATATGTTTCGATTTAATAGCGAAAGCAAAACACAGCTAACGACCAATTACGAGGCTATCCGCATCAGCCTTGCGTCGCCGGAGAAGATCCGTTCGTGGTCGCATGGTGAGGTGACCAAGCCGGAAACGATCAATTACAGGACGTTTAAGCCGGAGCGCGACGGGCTTTTCTGTGCCCGTATTTTCGGCCCGGTATCTGATTGGGAGTGCCTTTGCGGTAAGTACAAGCGGATGAAGCACCGCGGCGTTATCTGCGACAAGTGCGGTGTCGAAGTTACGCAGAGCAAGGTGCGCCGCGAGCGTCTGGGCCATATCGACCTGGCGAGCCCGTGTTCGCATGTTTGGTTCTTTAAGGGACTTCCGTCGCGTATCGGCCACTTGCTTGATATCACTCTGCGCGACCTCGAGAAGATCCTTTATTTTGAGACCTACATCGTGGTCGATCCCGGTGACGTCCCTGACCTTAAAGAAAAGGACCTGCTCAACGACGAGCGTTTTCGTGAATTGACGCGGGAATTCCCGAATCAGTTCGTCGCGAAAATGGGTGCGGAAGCGATCAAGGACCTTCTGATGAAGATCGACATCCAGGAATTGGTTGACGATCTTCGGCTGAGAATGCGCGAAGAAACTTCGCAGCAGAAAAAGCTCAAGTTTTCGAAGCGGCTAAAGGTTTCGAACTCGTTCCTTCGTTCCGGCAACAAGCCGGAATGGATGATCTTGGATGTTCTGCCGGTCATCCCGCCGGAGCTTCGCCCGCTGGTGCCGCTAGATGGCGGACGCTTTGCGACTTCTGATCTTAATGATCTTTATCGCCGCGTGATCAACCGCAACAACCGGTTGAAGAAGCTGATGGAACTTCGGGCTCCGGAGGTTATCGTACGTAATGAAAAGCGGATGCTGCAGGAAGCGGTGGACGCTCTGTTTGATAACGGTCGGCGAGGTCGCGTGCTTCGCGGTGCAAACAATCGGCCGCTGAAATCGCTGTCGGGTACGCTCAAAGGTAAGCAAGGGCGTTTTCGTCAGAATCTGCTCGGCAAACGTGTGGACTACTCAGGCCGTTCGGTCATCGTGGTCGGGCCCGAGCTGAAGCTGCACCAGTGCGGTCTGCCTAAGAAGATGGCTCTTGAGCTGTTCAAGCCGTTCATTTACAACAAGTTAGAGCGTGACCAGCATGCGGCCACCATCAAGCAGGCGCGTGAGATGGTCGAGCGGCAGGAGCCGATCGTCTGGGACATTCTCGAGGACGTGATCCGTCAGCATCCGGTTCTTCTGAACCGTGCACCGACGCTTCACAGGCTCGGAATCCAGGCATTTGAGCCGGTGCTTGTTGAGGGTAAGGCGATCAAGATCCATCCGCTGGTGTGTACGGCGTTCAACGCTGACTTTGACGGTGACCAGATGGCGGTGCATATCCCGCTGTCGGCAGAGGCCCAGATCGAGGCGACGGTGCTGATGCTGGCGTCAAACAATTTGCTCTCACCCGCTAGCGGTCAGCCGATCACGGTACCGTCGCAGGACATCGTGCTTGGGTGCTATTACCTGACGCTTGCTCGCGACGAGATGAAGGGCGATAACAAGGCGTTCAACTCCGTTGACGAGGTGCTTATGGCACTTGATGCGGAAGTCGTCGAGACCCAGACGAAGATCCGGCTGCGGTGGAAGGGCGATCTTATCGACCTGACGCTTGAGCACAATCCGCAGGACGTTCTGCGTGCGACGGTTCGCGAGAATGTCGAACGCGTGATCGAAACGACGGTCGGACGTGTGATCCTCAACGAAAGGCTCACGCGTGACGGGTTGCCGTTCATCAACGGAACGCTGAAAAAGAAAGGGCTGCAGTCGCTGGTCAGCTATTCGCACCTGAAACTTGGACACGAACAGACGGTTGCCTTGCTCGATGACCTCAAGACGATGGGCTTCCTGTATGCGACCAAGTCGGGGATGTCGATCGGCATCGACGACATGGTCACGCCGAACAATAAGCAGGAGATCATTGAAGAGGCGCGAAAAGAAGTAGATAAGCTTCAGGTTCAGTACGAAGAAGCGACCATGACGAACATGGAGCGCGAGAACAAGGTGACGGCGATCTGGTCAGAAGTGACCGACCGCGTCGCAAAGGAAATGTTCAAGGCGATGCACACCCGCGAGGACGAGCGAAAGGAATTGAACCCGATCCTCGTGATGGCGGACTCGGGTGCTCGTGGTTCGGACGCCCAAATCAGGCAGCTTGCCGGTATGCGCGGCCTGATGGCAAAGCCCTCGGGTGAGATCATCGAAACGCCGCTCGTTGCGAACTTCCGCGAAGGCCTGAACGTGCTTCAGTACTTCATCTCGACGCACGGTGCCCGAAAGGGACTCGCCGATACGGCGTTGAAGACGGCCGACTCGGGTTATTTGACCCGCCGGCTGGTTGACGTTGCACAGGACGTTATCGTTTCAGAGGAAGACTGCGGAACGCTCAGAGGTATCTGGGCAGAGGCGATCATCCGAAACGGTGAAGAGGTCGAATCGCTTCGCGATCGTATCGTAGGATGTACAGCTCTCGATGACATCATCGACCCGGTCGAAGGCACTGAGATCGTCGGGGCGAACACGGAGATCAACGAAGAGCTTGCCGCTCAGGTACAGCTATCAGGACTGCAGAAGGTCCGCATCCGCTCAGCACTGACGTGCGAAAGCCGCCGCGGTATCTGCGTGAAGTGCTATGGCCGTAACCTGGCGACCGGTAAAACGGTCGAGATCGGTGAGGCAGTCGGCGTTATCGCTGCCCAGTCGATCGGTGAACCTGGAACGCAGCTCACCATGAGAACGTTCCACGTCGGTGGTACGGCTCGGCTTGAGCAAGAAACGAAGCACGTCGCGGTCATGGACGGAACGGTCAAGTTTCTGGACGACTGGAAGGTCATTAAGAACCGCAAGGGCGAGATGATCTCGATGAAACGGCAGCCGTCGGAGCTTGGGCTTCTTGATGAACGCGGACGCGAGGTCGCACGTTATAAGATAGTTTACGGTGCTCAGCTTCATGTTAAAGACGGGCAAAAAGTGAAGGAAGACACGGTGCTTGCAACGTGGGATCCGTTCACATTCGCCATCCTTACGGAGGTTTCGGGCGTTGTTAAATTCCAGGACCTAAAAGAAGGTAAGACGGTTGAACAAGACATCGATAAGGTGACCGGCACGCTTCGGCTGGTTGTTAAGGACTCGGACGAGAAAAATCAGCCGAGGCTTGAGATCAAGCTGGGCAATAAGGTGCAGAAGACCTATCAGATGCCGATCCGTGCCAACTTGCAGGTAACCGACGCACAGGAAGTTGAAGCAGGTGACGTTATCGCGAAGATCCCGCGTGAAACAACCAAGACGAAGGACATCGTTGGCGGTCTGCCGCGTGTAGTTGAGCTTTTCGAAGCTCGGCGACCGGGCGAAACGGCTGTTATGTCTGAGATCGACGGAACGGTCACGCTTGGTGCGATTTCTAAGGGTAAACGCAAGATCATTATCACCGGCGAGGATGGTGCCGAGAGGGAATATGACATTCCGCGCGGTACGCACATCAACGTGCAGGACGGCGACCATGTTAAGGCGGGTGAGCCGCTGATGGATGGTCCGCTGAACCCGCACGATATTTTGCGGGTCATGGGAACCGAGGCACTGCAGAACTACGTCGTGAGCGAGATTCAGGAAGTTTATCGTCTGCAGGGCGTTAACATTAACGACAAGCACATCGAAGTGATCGTAAGACAGATGCTCCGATGGGTGAAGATCAAAGATGTCGGCGATACTGATTTCCTTATGGAAGAGCAGGTCGACCGGTTCCGCTATGAAGACGAGAACCGAAAGGTGTCTGAGAACGGCGGCAAGACGGCCGTCGGCGAACCGCTGCTGCTCGGTATCACGAAGGCGTCGCTTTCAACCGATTCGTTCATTTCGGCGGCAAGTTTCCAGGAAACGACCCGCGTGCTTACAGAAGCGGCGATCTCTGGACGCGTGGATTATCTACGCGGGCTGAAAGAGAACGTCATCATGGGCCGTTTGATCCCGGCCGGTACTGGCATGAAGTATTACCGGAACGTCAAGATCGCACCCGACGCGACCGAGAACCGGAAGCAAGAGGATGAGTTTGATGAGCTGGCGGACATCCGCGGCGGACTCGAACTGCCGCCGCTGCCGGGCATCCCGGGAATCGGAGCGGACAATGGCGACGAGCCCGAACTGGAATTGGATGAAGACGTGGAAGAGTTCGATATCGACGAGGCAATGGCCATCGATGTCGATGATGAAGACGACGTATAGTCCGTAGCACAATTAGTAATAAAGCCTCGTTCGATCTCGGACGAGGCTTTTTTTGTTCGTGAATGCAATAATGTGTCGCTCAAATCGTTCTGCAGATTCAGTCTCGGATCAAACTCAATAATATGAACAAAGAAAACTATAAATGGATCGCGCTCGCGTCGTTGCTGCTGCTGTTTGCGGCAGCGTTATATATCTTTCGACCAGTCGATGAAAGCCGGTTGACCCGAGTGACAGTCATGGGAATTTCGGAATCAAAGGTCGCGCCCGATACGGCAGAGATAACCTTCTCGGTAGTTACACAGGGAACTCAGGCGATAGCCGCGCAGCAAGAAAGTGCTCGCAAGAGTGAAGCATTGAGAACTGCGGTCGAATCGCTGTCCGCAGATGCGGGGATCGAGGTGAAGACCGGTGACTATCGGTTGCATCCGCAGTACAGCTATGATGTTTCGCCGGCCCGGATCAGAGGCTACGAAGTGCGAAATACCATCACTGTCTCGATCGGTAAGCTGGATATGGTCGGGAACGTCGTTGACGCCGCGACGGCTGCCGGTGCCAACAGCGTGGACGGGATCCAGTTTATCGTTCGCCAGGAAAGCCCTGCCCAAGGTGAAGGGGTGGCATCGGCAGCGAAACAGGCGATGGCTAAGGCGGAGGCGGTTGCGGCGTCACTCGGCGGGCGAGTGGTGCGAGTTGTGCAGTCTACGGAAGGCTCGATCGACCCGGCTCATGTGCAGGCGAGTTATAACGCCTCCGCAAATACGGCGAGCGGCCGAGGACTCGATTATAAACCCGCAACGCCCATCGCATCGGGCACGCTGGACATCCGCTCGCAGGTGGTGCTGGTTGTTGATATTAAAATACAAGAGGCGGGCCATTGACGACCCGCCTCTTGTATTGCTTATTGCGACAGAGCCCTACCAGATAGAACAGCTGTTCTCACGCACCATGGCCTCGCCCGCTTTGCAGGAGAATGCTTCGCGGAACTGCGGCATGTTCGAGAGCGGTCCGTTTACGCGCCAGCGGGGAAGCGAATGCGGCCCGGTCTGTACCTGACGGCGTTCGGCCTCTGGCGAGTAGATGGACGCCCAGATCTGGCCCCAGCCCATGAAGAAACGCTGCTCGGGCGAGAAGCCGTCGATGTCGGCCGGACGCGGTTTGCCTTCCATCGATTTCTTGAACGCGTCGTACGCGACCGAGAGGCCCGCGAAGTCGCCTATGTTCTCGCCGAGAGCCAGCTTGCCGACCATAAACAGGCCGGGCTGGACCTCATAGTTGTCCCACTGCTTTACCACGCACGAAGCGCGTTCTTCGAACTTCTGACGGTCCTCGGCGGTCCACCACATCTTCAGGTTACCTTCGGCGTCAAAGCGGCTGCCTTGATCATCAAAGCCGTGGGTGATCTCGTGGCCGATAACGCCGCCGATGGCACCGTAGTTGATCGCATCATCCGCGTCAAAGTTAAAGAACGGCGGCTGGAGGATGCCGGCAGGGAAGTTGATCTCGTTATTCGCGCTCGAGTATGAGGCGTTAACGGTCGAAGGCGACCATCCCCACCGTGTCTTGTCGCGAGGTTTGCCGAGGTCCTCGAAATTGCGTTTGATCTGGAACTGGCTTGAGCGGATGTTGTTCGCCGCATACGACGCCCGGGTTATCGAGAGTCCTTTGAACCCGCGAAGAACCTCGGGGTAGCCGATCTTGCGTTTGAAGGTGGACAGCTTATACTGCGCCTGCTCTTTTGTTGCAGGCGACATCCAGTCGAGCTTGTCGATGCGTTCTTTCATCGCAACCATGAGGTTGTCGATCATCTCGTCCATCCGCGCCTTTGCTTCCGGTTTGAAGGTGCGGCGGGCGTACTCCATTCCAAGGGCTTCGCCAAGAGTGCCGTTGGTGGCCTGAACGCAGGTCTTCCAACGCGGCTGCTGTTCTTTTTGGCCGCTAAGATACTGGCCAAAGAAGCTGAAATTCTCATCAACAAAAGGCTTCGAGAGCATTGACGCGGCCGAGTTGATGGCCATCCAGCGCATGTAAGTCTTCCAGTCGTTGACCGGCGTTGCCGTAATGAGCTCACTTGCTTCGCGGAAGAAGTTCGGCGGAGCGACGTTCATCTGTTTGACCTGAACAGGTACGCCGCGGGCACGCATGTAGGCCTGCCAGGAGAGGTTCGGGCTCAGTTCCTGCGCCTCCGCAACGGTTACCATGTTGTAACGGTTGTCAGGATTTCTTAGATCGACGGGAGCAAGTGAAGCATTTGCGAGCGAGGTCTGGATGAGAAGTACCGTGCGGGCGTTTGTCGCGGCGGTCGCCTCATTATCCCCGAGGAGCTTGAACATGTTCGTCATGTGCTCAACAAACTTTTCGCGTGTCTCGATCGATTTCTCGTCCGTCTTGGTATAGTAATCGCGGTTGGGCAAGCTGAGGCCGCCTTGAAACGCGCTTATCACAACTGCATTGGAGTCTTTAAGGTCGGTACCGACGCCAAAGCCGAAGATCGAGGGTATGCCGGAATTGTGCAGGGCGGCAAGCACGCGGACCACGTCAGCTGATGAACGCATTCCGTTTATCTGCCGCATGGTCGGGTCGAGCGGCGATGCACCGGCGCGTTCGATGGCCTCGAGGTTCATGCACGAGGAATAATAGTCGCCAATGAGCTGTTTGTCGGTGCCGACACGCTGTTTGGTTGACGACGCTTCTTCGAGAACCTCGCGGAGAATCTCGTTGTTACGGTCGGCGAGGATGTTGAAGGTACCCCAACGTGCCTCGGAAGCCGGCAGCTCGGTCTCTTTCAGCCAAGTGCCATTAACGTATTGATAGAAATCGCCGCAAGGGCTGACTGAGCGATCCATGCGTGCGGTGTCGAATGCCGCGGTCTGGGCAAAGCTCGACAACGCTAGTGCCAGAACCATCGACAGAGCCGTCGCAGAACGGAGAAAATGCATTTTCATAGAAACTCCAAATAGGTTGAATTGAAATGAGAAGAACGTGTTTCGTTATTATAGCCTAAAACACCGCCGGATTCAGCGTCTACGAAAAAATGACGAATCGTCCGCAGACGGGGTAGAGCGACAGATTGATCGTTCCGCAACCGTTAGATGACGGGAATGAAGTGTTCGTTTACGCGATCTCGAAGCTCGGCCGCGAGCTTTTTGCGGTCAGTATCGAGCACGGGATCGTCGCCGAAGGTGAGAACGGCGGTGTATTTGCGAAGGGTGAACAGCCGGAAAAGATGGGCCATAAATGAGATGTCTTCCCACCAACAGACCATGTTGCTGGCCGCGGGCGAGCCGGGCGGCGTGCGATATGAGATCGCACAATATGATACGGGCAGATCGGTTCGTGCGGCGAATTCCAGGAAGGACGAGTTGAACGGGAGTACCTGGTCGCCGCGGGTGCTGGTGCCCTCCGGAAAGACGGTGACGCCCTCGCCCTCATTAAGGCTGCGGATGATCTTTTCGCCGGCACGGGGGATGTCGCGGCGGTTTTGGCGGTCGATGAAGATCACGCCCATATCGCGGACGATGCGTCCGGCAACTGGCCAATCGTCGATCTCACGTTTGGCGACGAAAACGGTGGTGAATGTCGCGCGGAGTGCCGCGATATCGGTGTAGCTGAGATGATTAGAAACGAGAAAGAACGGCGAGACTGGCGGCGTTCCAATGACCTCGATCTTCATTCCCGAGATCTTAACGAACGACTTTGCCCACAATCCGAAGGCGAGCTGACGCCAGTATTGCTTGTTGGGGACAAAGAAAGATGTCAGCCACCACGAGCCGTACAGTATCAACGTCGCTGAGACGAAAAGAATCAACTTGATTGTTGCGCGGAGATTTCGCATTGCAGAACGATTTTAGCGTTGATCGTCGGGATCTACCTTTGTGAAATTGTAACGCAGCAAAACGCGCTTCGCCAATTTGGTGCCGTTTCGTTCGGCGGGACGCCAGTTCATTGTTCGGATGGCTTTCTCGACCGATTCGTCCAAGCCGTAGCCTGCCCAGCGTTCTATCGAGGTTCTAAGGACGTTGCCCTCGGCATCGATATCGACTACGATGTCTACCGTTGCACGGATGCCGAAAAGATCAGCTAGCGCTGTATATTCGGGCTTTATGCGGTTATAGGGAATTGGCGAACGATAGCCGGGGTCGGACTCCTCTGCCTCGGTGGGGAACGGCGGGTGAGTGGTCTGGGCCCTGAGCTCAAGGTCGCTGTGATAAGCCGCGGTGAGGGTCTTGATCAACTCAGGCGCGAGTTCTGTGACGGTGTCTGCAAGGTCGCGGTCGGCGTCGGACTCGGTTGCCGCGGTGCGACGGGGGATGGCCCAATGGACGAGCTCGCCGGTTCGTGAGCTGACGACGTAGATGGCGGCGGAGGCTTCGTAGTGCTGTTTCAATTCGAATGAGCTGCGGCGCTGAGTTCGAACGTCGGTGAGGATGAAGAGGTCGGAGCCCATGACGGCGCCGGCGGCTCGAGCTTCGGCGGTGGTCATGTTATACGGGGTCGCGATCGTTTGACTCCTGAATGCGCCAAGGGCCAGCGCGGGATCGATCATCTTAATCTCACGGGCGAGGGCGTTGATGAGCGTGAGATTGAACGCGTCGGAGCGTCCGGAAGATTCGGGCGAAAGGACGGCTACCCGCTGGGCCGCCACTGCGGCGGTGAGAATCAAAAGCAGTAAGGTCGCTGCGACAAATGTTCTCGAGATACTACGTGTCACGATGGTATAGCTCGGCGACCTGGGGCTTCAACTCCGCGGGAAAGCAGAGCCGGTGGATGCGGTAGCCCTTTTGCAAACCGCGGACGGCGGCGCTTACCTCTGAGATCTCGCGGATCTGCGGACGAGAAAATCCGTCTTCAACGTAGATCAGATTCTTTGGCGTGACGCGATCTTTGACGTAGAAATTATGGGCTACGTCGCCGCCTTTGTCTTCGATGATGTAGAAATCCGGATCGAAGCCGGCGGTAACGGCGATCTCGCGGACGCGGGTTATAAAGTCGGCACGCTCGTCGTCGGGCATATCCAGATCGAAGGCTTTGAAAAGGCGACGGTTCACGAAACGGGCGGAAAGATCAGCAAGGATGGGGTCGCCCGATGTCTGCCAGCGTTTTATGTGAAAGAGGACGTCGACGTCGTCTAGCGAGAGATGTTCGAGCAGTGAAAGCCGTTCGCCGGCGAGAATCTTGTCGAAAGCTGTATCGACAGCATTCCACACCGGTTGGCCTTCGCGATGGAGCATCAATGCTCGGCGAAGCAGGGACTGGAGGATCGCTTCGGCAGAGCGGAGCGTGCGGTGAAAATAGACCTGCCGGAACATGTAATACCGAGCCTGTAGATAGTCTTCGACCGCGTAAACACCAGGGGCAGAGACGTATAGCTGGTCGCGGTCCTCATTTATCTCAAGCGATTTTATGATCCATTCGAGGTCGAAGATGCCGTATTTTACGCCCGTCATCAGGGAGTCGCGTAGGAGGTAATCCATGCGGTCGACGTCAAGCTGGGACGATACGAGCTGGGCCAACGCCATTGGCCGGAAATCGCCACGGATGATATCCGCGACCTTGCCGGGAAGTTCGGCCGAATAGCTTTTCAGGATCGTGCCGACCTCAGTGTCGTCGCTGAGGACGGCTTCGATAGTGAAATCTTCGTGATGAAACCCTAATATCGGTTCGATGACGTGCGAAAAGGGGCCGTGCCCAATATCGTGGAGCAGGGCCGCGACGCGAATTGCAGTACGGTCCGCGTCGGTGATCTTGTACTTGCCGCTAAGCTTTGCGAGCGTCCGGGTGGCGAGGTGGAATGCGCCCAGACTGTGAGCAAAGCGGGAATGTTCCGCTGACTGATATGCGAAATGGGCCAGCCCAAGCTGGCGAATCCGCCGCAACCGTTGAAATTCGAGCGTATCGACAAGCCTCCCAATCAACTCGCCCTCCGCCGAATCCATTTGCAAGCGAATGATATTGTGAACCGAATCGCGGTAGATCCTTTCTGACAAAATTATTACTTTTTCTATGCGGCCGCCCGACAAAACACGCGCGTCCTTCAATGGTCTCATGCTATAATCAGCGGCGAGAAAAACAACTTATGACTGAGCCGAGCCGACGCCGGTTCCGTCGCCTTCGGAGGATCCAAATGAACTCGATATTCAACGCACTTCTGTTTCTCATTTTCTTGACAGGGTCTGTTCAGCCGTCCTCTTTAGCTGACAAGAGCCCATTTTCAGTTCGTGAATTGCTCCAAGATCGTAACAGTATAACAGGATTCGTCTTCAATGAAGCACGAGCTCCCCTTGCTAGCATTTCGGTCGAGCTTGAGAACGAACATTATTCTACGGTGGCGCGCACTCGAACCAATGGATCTGGGCTCTATTCCTTCACTGGATTGGCTCCCGGGCGATACGTAGTGAAGGTGGTCACTAGTGGGACCAACTTCGAAGAGCAGCGACAGTCTGTGTCTCTCGTTCCTCTTTCGGTAATTCAGGGTCGGGGAATTGTCACAGAACAAGCTAATTTTTATCTATCAGTAAAGCGTTCAGTAATGCTGCCTTCGCTCGGGGTTCCGGGAGTCGTTTATGCACAAGACGTTCCGCCTGACGCGCAGAAACTTTACGATTCCGCAATATCTGATCTCGCTAACAACAACACAAATGGGGGTGTAGAAAAGCTCAGGAAGGCTCTCGAGGTGTTCCCCGACTTTTTTATGGCCCTCGATCGCCTTGGAACCGAATACATCGTCCTAGGCCATTATCAGCCGGCCTACGTGCTGCTGAAACGGGCCCTCGAGGTAAATCCACGGAGCTTTACAAGCACGTTCGGATTGGGTCTCGCATATTATCGTTTAGGGCACAACAAGGAAGGGGCCGAAAAATTCAGGGATGCTGTAAAGTTGAAGGCAGACTCCGTCGAAGCCCACCTGTGGCTGGGGATAGCCCTGCACGCCGAAGGTAAGCTAGACGACGCGCTTAAATCAATGCGTAAAGCTAATGAATTGAGCGATAAGAAGTCAGCGGATGTACACTGGCAACTTGCCCGCCTCTATAAGGATCAAAACCGCTTCAAGGAATCTGCCGACGCTCTCGAACTGTTTTTAAAGTATCGGCCGGAAGCGGAGAACGCCGAGCAGGTGCGCCAGATAATCACCACTCTTCGAAACAAAAACTGAATATTTCGGTCGTAAGAGACCGCTGAAGTATGCTTTCACACATATTCTGCGCCAGCTGA
The DNA here is from genome assembly GCA_041751195.1 of Pyrinomonadaceae bacterium. GTDB lineage: Bacteria > Acidobacteriota > Blastocatellia > Pyrinomonadales > Pyrinomonadaceae > OLB17. Next base: position 20,501 of record JBGSXX010000009.1, read on the forward strand.
AAATCCGACATTTCGTATAAAATCTAGAAAACTGAACTTAAATTGCCCCTCTTATTCTGCGCGTTCAGATTGGACCCGAATTGGGGTATATAAGCGTTGCATTGGCAGCATTTACCTGTCGAGGGGAGTTTATGTCGCGTGGCTCCAAAATTGCCTACTTGTTCGCTTGAACTTTTCGATTTGAATCAAGCTAAGGAGAAATAGGTATGAATAGAGTAATTGGATTCGCTCTTACGATGGCTGCGGTGGTGCTTTTCGCGAGTGTTCCTGCAATCGCACAAGATACGACTGGCGGAATTGAAGGCACGACTAGAGACCCGAACGGAGCCGTAGTACCGGGCGTTGTTGTCACAGTTCGGAGCGTCACGACGACGACTGGCGCTCGTCCCGATTCGACCGCGGGGTTTTCCCGGTCGATCACGAGTGACAGAAACGGGTTTTATCGCATGCAACAGATTCCGCCAGGTTTTTACAGCGTGACGACTGATGCATTGGGCGGCTTTGGGGCTGCTACAGTAAATAGGGTTGAGGTTCTGGTGGGCCGCAACACTGTCGTAGACGTTAACCTCGGGCTCGCGGGAACAGAAAATGTGGTTGACGTGGTAGCCGATGGAGCGATTGCGATCGATCCGACGAGTAACCGTGTCCAGACAAACATAACGGCTCAGGCCATTGAGCTTCTCCCGAAGGGAAATGGGTTTACGTCACTTTTGCAGACGGCACCTGCGGTTCGCAATGAACCCCTTTCGGGTGGTTTTCAAATCGACGGAGCTTCCGGTTCTGAGAATGTCTTCGTAATCGATGGACAGGAAGTAAACAACTTCCGAACCGGGGTACTTGATGCTAACAACAACATCCCGTTCGGCTTGATTCAGGAGATCCAGGTTAAGAGTGGCGGCTTTGAGGCAGAGTTCGGCGGTGCGACCGGCGGCGTTGTCAGTGCCACCACAAAGTCAGGATCGAACGCATTTCACGGTGTTGCAGGAATCGGTTTTCAGATTGCGAAATTCGATGCCGGACCCCGCCCGTTTTTGCGTCTCGCGACCGCAACTGGTTTTAGCCAGGCAGAATACATTCAGCCGCGTAAAGATCAGGGGGTTAACTTCTTCCCCAACTTTTCACTTAGCGGCCCGATCATCCGAGATCGTGCATGGTTCTTTGTAGCCTATGCTCCACAGTTGTTCAGCACCCAACGGCGCTTGGATTACATCAGTCAGGATCCTAGAAATCGCGTAGTTAGCGAGACGGTCACTTATCGGCAAGAGATCAAACAGGAATTTGCGTTCGGCCGCATTGATATACAGCCGATCAGCTCGATTCGACTGACCGGTTCGTTCTTGTGGAATCCCCGTCAACAAATCGGAACTCCCGATACTTTTGCCAACACAACCGGTGCCGTCCCGGCTATAACTTTCCCCACTGGCGAAGTTCGACGCGGTGCGGGGTACCGCGACTTCGTGGGTGGCCGACAATCTTCGAATAACACTAACGGTTCGCTGGTGTGGACCCCGACGAGCAAGTTCATTTTCACTGCAAGAGGCGGTTATAGCTTCCTCAATGAGAAAATTGGTAACTACGGCAACCCATCGGCAGGTGGAGGGCTAACCCGCTGGGTCGTTCAGAACGTGGGCTCGCCTGTTCCGCCGGATTTTGGAGCAACTTTCGGTCAAAATTTTCCGGGATTTTTTGACTTAGAGTACGATGCGACAATCCGACGTACATTCGACGCTGATGCGAGCTACCTGATCAGTAACTTTTTTGGACGTCATCAGATCAAGGGTGGTTTTCAGTTCAACGGAATAAGCAATCAGGTTAAGAGTACACTCGTAGATACCATCGTGATTCGCTTCGGACAGACGATCGCGCAGGCATCAGGTCGCGATATTCCGGTAAGCCCGAATGCTGTTGGAGCTGGATGGCTACAACGATTTGGAGTTTTGGGTGCCGCAGGCAGCAACAATAAGGCCTTTTACATTCAGGACAGCTGGCAACCAACACCTCGACTCACCTTGAATCTGGGTGTGCGAATCGAGAAAGAGGATTCGCCGAGCTTTGCTGAGGGTCTTCCGGGTATCACTTTCGATTACATGGATAAGGTCGCACCGAGACTCGGTTTTGCTTTCGACCTTTTCGGCGATGGTAAATCGAAGATTTTTGGCAGCTATGGGCGGTTCTTCGACCGATTCAAATATGAGCTTCCACGTGGATCATTCGGCGGTAACTTCTTCCGCAACGATTACTTTGAACTATTCCCTGGAGCTAATATCAATGACTTCAATCGGACGACCGTAATAGGCACGAACCCGGATCCTATCGGGGGCAACTGCCCGCTTACGAACAGTACCGGCCTCAGTGTTTGCCAGTTGGACTTCCGTATACCGTCGAACCTGGGTGGTGATCTCGAGGAGTTCGGCGGAATCGATCCGGATATTAAAGCATTTCAGCAGTCCGAATTCACAGTCGGGTTTGAACGCGACATGGGCCGCGGCTACATGTTTATGAGTCGTTATACCCATAAGCAAGTGGACGTGGCTGTTGAGGATATTGGGTTTTATGCACCTACAGGTGGTGAGGCTTATATCATCGGCAACCCCGGTCGCGGAGTTGCTGCTCAGTTCTATGAAAATGGTGGATTTATACCGCTCGAACCGGTTCGTGATTACGATGCGGTAGAATTCCGGGTGGTTAAGCGGTTTACGAATTCAGCGTATCTCGACGGCAGCTACACATGGAGCCGTTTATTCGGTAATTACGCCGGTCTGGCAAGTTCAGATGAGCTTGGCCGTACGTCGCCGAATGTAAACCGCAACTTTGATCTGCCGTTCATCGGGTTCAGCGCTTTAGGGCAGCCGGACAACGGACGCCTTGCGACGGACCGTCCGCACAGCTTCAAGGTTGCGGGAGCTTACACACACGACTGGACTGGAAGCCATGCGACCGAGTTCTCAGGATTTACGATCGTGCAGAGTGGAACCCCTAGGACTACGCGCTTCACGTTCCTTGGCGTTGCAGGTCAGATATTGAACGGGCGTGGTGACCTGGGTAGAACTGAAATGTTTACTCAGACCGACCTCGCGATGAGTCACAAGTATCGATTTGGAAGTGATGGCCGAGTGACTTTGGCATTCGATATCGATGTTCTCAATGTATTTAATGAGAACAACGTACTTTCACACTTCGATACGATTTCGACGCTTCGACCGATCACAGCTGCTGACATTGGCGTGACCACCACTGGTACCGCCGGCGTTCGTGAGGCTGCGCGGCTCTTTCAGCGTCAGAATACAAGTGACATCATCAACGGAATCTATTCGTCGTCACCTGATGCGATAAACCCGCAGTTTGGGTTACCCAACGGATTTCAGTTACCCCGTTCGGTAAGATTTGGGTTTAGAGTATTGTTCTAGTTCAATTAGCCATTACGGCGACTTTTGAGCCCGCCTCGATAGAGGCGGGCCTTTTCATTCATCGGAGGCGGAAACCTGTTAGAACGTTAGAAGATGGCCGAGTTTTTCTTTTTTGGTGCGGAGGTAGTGGGCGGCGGCGGGTTCGACGGTGGTTTCGATGGGGATGCGCTCGGTTATTTCGAGGCCGGCGTCTTTTAAAGCTTTGAGTTTTTCGGGATTGTTCGAGATGACACGGACCTTGCATAAGCCGAGGTCGAAGAGGATCTCGGCGCACTGCCGATAGTTCCGCAGATCGATGGCGAAACCGAGCTGCTCGTTGGCTTCGACGGTGTCGGCGCCGTGATCCTGAAGGGCATAGGCGCGGATCTTATTGATGATTCCGATACCGCGCCCTTCCTGCTGTTGATAAACGATCGCACCTTGTCCAGCGGCCTCGATGAGTTCCATAGCCTTGTGCAGCTGTGGGCCGCAATCGCACTTTATGGAGCCGAATACATCTCCGGTCAGGCATTGCGAGTGAATTCGGACGAGGGTCGGAACGTCAGGGAGCATCTCACCTTTGAACAGGACCACAAATTCCTCGTCGCTGGTAAGCGAGCGGTATCCTGCGATGCTGAATTCGCCAAACCTCGTCGGTAGTTTTGCCGTTGCAACCCGTTCAACCGAGATGCGACGGTCGCCGGGCGGGCATTCGTGTTCGTTAGCGGACAAAGTTTGCGATTCTCCTAAAGCACGTTCAAACATAGCAATTATACCCTTTCGCTGATGGAATCAGTAAACATGCTTTCGGTAGGAATGTGGAAACGGTTGCAGGAAAAAATAAGAAAGGCTGTTTGCCGACACGCTTACGGCAAACAGCCAAAATTTGGGAGATTTAAGACAGGGGGAAATGCATTACTCGCTTTCGTCCTTGAGCTGCTCCTTATCTTCCCGGTCCTCTTCATCCTGATGAGCAAAGACCGCACCATCGCTAGTGCCAAAGATCTTTGAAAACAGTCCGCTGAGAACCTCAGAGATGCGAGCGGGCTCGGTCGCGGTGTGGGTAACAGTCGATTCGTTTTCGGCAAATGCGGCGTCTAGCCTGATCAATTCGGCCGAAACATGAAGGCAGAAAGAACAATCAACAAGATGGCTGAGAACCGGCTTTGCCTCACGCTCGCTCAAATTGCCCTCGACAAACGCCGAAAGCAGGTCTTGATCGAGGTGCGATCCGGTATCGAGAGCCGCTCTTTTTTCTGATTGACGTGCCGCCAGATAACGGGCAAGCAGGCCTTGTATGCGGATCTCTTGTGGGTTCATGTTATCGGTGTTAGCCATTTCGCTATTTGCCTCCGACTTAAAGACGTTACGGTGAGGTAACATTTGCGGAAAAAATCGATCTCAGGAAAAATATTTTTTTATTACGACGAGTTCGCAAGATCTTTGAACAGATCGTTCGCGGCAAGATCCTGCGTCGCGAGCTCAAGACAGATTTCTATCTCTGCCGAAGTGAGCGAGTGTTCGGCCTTTAATTCTGCCTTGAATAGCTCAAGCACGCGGCCGTAACTCTTTTCGAGCCAACGCATTATGGTTGACTCGTGCGTACGGGTCGAGCCGTCGCCGCGGGATTTTCGCTGGAACCATCCTCGGAGCGGCGACGCCTCGTTCTCAACGAGCCGTGCGATCTCGCGCAGCTTCAAATTTTCGACGTGATAGTAAAGCAGCAGAAGCTTTTCGTGATCTTCGAGTGACGAAAATGCTTTTGAAAGAGATTTGACGGTGACGGCGCGGTACCGGCTGCGGGTCATATCGTCGAGCATTTCGGTCTCGCCGCCGGGAGGCGCGTCGGCAAAGCTGGCGTGCGCCATACCTTCGCCAACGTTCTCCGTCATCTCGTCAAGCGAAACTTCATCGTGGCTTGCGCGGTGCAGGTCGACAAGCGAGTGCCAGATGACGGTCCGCAGCCAGCCGCGAAGCGATCCGCGCCCGCTATAGGTTGAGAATTTTGAGACGCGTTCGCCATCGACGACCCGGGTGCCGTAGAGCTCGACGTAAACGGTATCAATGACGTCCTGCGCATCGATCTCGGTCTTTGCTAGGTGACGTGCGACGCGTTCGAGATAACCGCGGTGCTGTTGGTCAAATTCCCACCATGCCCGCTCGTTGCCGTTCGAGCACGCGATAGCCATGAAAAGATCGTTCGCCTGAATTTGATTGAAAAACTCGCGGCACTCTTCTTCGGAAAGGCTGTCGGGCTCGTTCGCGAAAAGGTATTTATCGGCCGTTTTTTGCAGCGACGCTTTGAAGGTTTCGGCCTGGACCCCGAAGTTGGGCGCGTTCTCGCTGCAGCGCTCGTAAATCTCGTTCATTACGGCGTCATTCTGTGCGATCAACAATTCGTTTGTCTGGGCGTTAGGCTGCATTCGTGACACACATTATAACGGAAATGCAACTATAAGCATAGTTCGGGTAAACATCGTCAAATGAATACTTTACGCAGGTTCGGGGGCCGCGTCGCGACCAGGGGTAGAGCGATCGCCGGCATCGAACTGAAGTCGATAGAGCCGCCAGTAGAGGCCGCGCTCACGAAGCAGCTCATTATGCGTTCCGCTTTCTCGCAGCTCGCCATGATGAAAGACGAGGATGCGGTCGCATTTTTGTATTGTCGAAAGCCGATGAGCGACGACGAGGGAGGTGCGGTCGGCCATAAGGCGGTCGACGGCTTGCTGAATGAGCTGTTCGGTTTCGGTGTCGATGGAGCTGGTCGCTTCGTCAAGGATGAGTATCTTGGGATCAAACGCCAGAGCGCGTGCGAACGAGATGAGCTGCTTTTGGCCAACCGAAAGCCCGGCGCCGCGTTCGCGGACGCGATGGCCGTAATTCGTTGGGAGTGCTCGGATGAACTCATCCGCGTGCACCTCCGCGGCGGCCCAACGTACGCGGTCATCCGCGATGCCCGTGTTGCCGAGCCGGATGTTGTCAGCAATCGTGCCGCTGAAAAGAAAAACGTCCTGCAGCACGACGGCGAAGTTGGAACGCAAAGCTTTCAGGTCCCACTCGCGAATGTCGATGTCGTCGACGAATATCGAGCCCTTTTGAACGTCGTAGAAGCGCATCAGGAGGTTCGTGACGGTGGTTTTGCCCGATCCTGTATGGCCGACGAGCGCGACGCTTTCGCCGGGATTGACGCTGAACGACACATCTTTCATCACCCAGTCTTCATCTTTATAGGCGAACCAGACATTGCGGAACTCGATGCGGCCGCGTGAACGCCCGTCCCTCTTTGGAGCTGGCGGACTCTGGATCTCAATGTCTCGATCAAGCAGGATGAAAATGCGGTGCGAGGCGACGATGGCAGCCTGAAGCACGTTGAATTTATCTGAGAGGTCGCGGATGGGTTGAAAAAGCTGAAGCGAATACTGGATGAAGGTTGCGAGGATGCCGACCGTCAACCCGGCCTCGGCTGCTGATAGCCCGGCGAGATATTGATAACCGAAAAAGAAGATAACCACCGCGATGCCGACGGCGCCGATGAAATCGACGAGCGGGTAAAAGATGGCGTAGTAATAGATGGTCTCGATGTTCGCGTTGCGATAGTCGTCGTTGATCTCGCCGAACCGCCTGCGGGCTTTGTCTTCGGCGTTCATCAACTGCACAGTCTGCGCACCTGAAATGTATTCCTGGAGGAACGCGTTGAGGCGGGCGTTGCGTGTTCGGACTTTGTCGAAGCCGACGCGTGCACGTTTACGGAACCAGTTCGTCGCGGCGAACAACAGCGGTACTGTGATGAGTGAGACGAGCGCGAGCTTCCAGTCGAGTGCGAACATCCACGCGATGATCGCGATTATGATGACGAGGTCTCCGAGTACGTCGATGACGCCTGAGGTGAAAAGCTCGTTGAGTGCGTCGACGTCGGACGTGAGGCGGGTGATGATGCGGCCGACGGGATATTTGTCGTAATAGCCGACCTCTTGCCGCTGCAGCTTTGCAAAGATCTCGCTGCGGAGGTCGAGCATAACGCGCTGGCCGACCTTGTTCAGCAGCACCTCTTGAAGGTAAGAAAAGATGAATCGAAAGAGAAAGACGCCGAAGAATGCGAGGGCAAAGAGCCAGATGCCGTCGAGTTCGCGCGGAATGATGAAGTCGTCAACGGCGATCTTCGTGAATAGCGGCTGCGTACTGATCAGGATGTTGCTCAGTAGCGTTAAAAGGAGCGCGGTGGCCGCGAGCAGCCAGTAGGGGCGCAGGTATCGGAGCAGGCGGCGAATGATCCTCAGATCATACGTTTTGCCGATCGCTTCTTCTTCGTGATACTTGCGGACTTCGTCTGACACGATAAGTTTTTGATTGTAGGTTTTGGGCGGGTGAATAGCAAAAACCGGCTTCGGCAGCGGCGCCGCTGGCAAACTCGGCCGAGTTTGTCTAGAATTCACAGCAGAGTGAACCGCTTCATCGACGAAAACAAAGATAACTGGCAGCGCCTTGAGGACCTATTGGGAATGGCGCGCGGCAACGGGTTGCGCGGATTAGAGAAGCCGGAGGTGCGTGAGTTTGGCGAGTTGTACAGGCGAGCGGCCGCCGACCTAGCGATAGCTCGGGCCGAAACGCGTGACCCTAAGGTCATCAATTACCTGAACAGCCTGGTCGTGCGGGCACACGGCAAGATATATCGAGCTGACGGAGACGGGGTATCGCTCATCCGGAAATACTTTGCCCACGACCTGCCAAAGGCCGCGCGGGACACTTGGAAGTTCTCGTTCTTTTCCTTTCTGCTGGTGCTCGCGGTAGGCATCGCGTCGTTCCTGCTTTGTTTTAACGACGCGCAGTTTGCTAATTTGCTGGGACTCGGCCCTATCGAGGGGATGGCGGCCAGCAATACGCAATGGTGGAAGGATCTGAACGCGGCGAACCAGGTCGGGTCGAGCCAGATACTTACGAACAATATTCAAGTTACATTCATGGCGTTCGCCCTCGGTGCGTTTTTCGGTATCGGGACGCTTTATGTACTTGTAATTAACGGGCTCCATATCGGCGGAGTACTGGGGATCACGTATCGCGTGAACCCAGAGTTCGGCAATGAACTGACGACGTTTATGGCCGCGCACGGGTTTGTTGAGCTGACCTGCATCTTTCTGGCTGCGGGGGCAGGGCTGGCGATCGGTTATTCGATCATGGTGCCGGGAGACCTTTCGCGTGCACAGGCTGTGAAGAAGGCGGGCATCACTGGCGTCCACGTGGTCATCGGCTGTGCGATCTTTCTGTTTATTTCAGGATTTATCGAAGGTTATCTGTCACCCTCGGCCGCTCCGGCTTGGACGAAGCTTGCAACCGGGCTGTTGACCGGTGCGCTTCTGCTTGGGTACCTCGGCTTTGCGGGGCGGGGAGTGGTTGAGCATAACGATCCCGTGAATGAGCCGCCGGTCTAGTCGTCGGCCGAACTTACTCTGGCCACTCAAGGTTTCTTCAAATCACAGGAGGCCGCGTTCTTTGACCCGTAGATAACTTTCGAGCAGCCGCGGGCCTAGTGTTTGGGTGGTGACGTCGAGGGCCAGGCCGCCGAGCGATTCGACGAGGAGTAGGGCATTTTCGCGTTGGTGGATGATCTCTTCGGCGGCGGACTGGTGATAGACGTCGCGGATAGTGTCGGGCTTGGCGCTGACAAGAGCGTTCAGGTCGCGATCGCCGATGGTTGCGACGAGCGGGAGGTGACGCGGCCGCAGCAGCCTTAGTGAATTGATGAGCTCGCGCGAGCTGTCCTTGTCGATCAGGTCTGTGAGTACTACGACGAAGGCACGCTTTTTGGTATTTGAAGCGATGTATTGAAATGCCCGTGCGTACGAGGGTTCGATCAATTCGGGCTCGATATCATAGAGCGATTCGAGCACCGCGTCGAGATGTACGACGCTACGCTTCGGCGGGAGAAATTTGCGGACGCGACGGCCGAAGACGAGCAGGCCCGCATTGTCGCCCGCACGGCTGCAGGCCGACATGAGGGCGAGCGTCGCGTGGATGGCGGTGTCGAATTTTGTCTCGTTGTCGATGCGGGCGGTCATTAGCCGGCCGGCGTCGAGCGCGATGATGACGGTCTGGTCGCGTTCGATCTGATACTGCCGGGTCGTTATCTTTGAACGGCGTGCGGTTGCGGTCCAGGAGATGTGCCGGAGCTCATCGCCCGCGACATAGTCGCGCATCGATTCGAAATCGCGGCCCTCACCACGCCGTACGGCGCGTCGCTGCACGGCGATGAATGACTGGCTGCCGAGTGCCTTTAGCTCGATCTCCCGTGCCCGCCGCATGTTCGGATAAACCTTCACGCTTTCCGGTTCACCGGCGTCCTGCTGACACCACACCATACGAAACCGCGAAAGATATCGGACCGCGGTCCGGCCGAACTCGTAGCGGCCGCGCGCGGGCGGGGTCAGCGAATAGGTGAATTCGGCCTGTGACCGGGGTTCGATGATGATGGCAGCTTCGCGCGGCTCGTTTAGAGTCAGTTCTTCGGGATATTCGTCTTTGATCTTGAGGTCGAGTTCTACTGGGGAGTTGTTGGTTATCCGCAGCAAGACCGGGCTCGGGTCGCCGATGGCGAACCTTTTTTCGAAAGAACGTGAGATCGAAAAACCTTCGGGCAGCCGGCGGCTGAGGTACATATCGAGAAGAGCGGCCGCGATGAGCAGAATGTCGTACGCAAGCACGGCGGTCCTGATCGCGGGGAAATTCCACGAAAGGGAAAGCGGCACCAACCCGAGTGCGAACAATAGATAAAACCGGCGGGCGAAAACGAATCTCATCAATAATTAACGTGAAAAATAATCGGCGGTCCGTGCAACTATATCGCGGTTTTGCGGTTCAAAAAAGCTGAGACCCACGTTACATCATTTGGAGCGTCCTTGTGAAACTTATTCTTCCCTTAATGATGGTTATGTTGATCGGTGCGGTTCCTGCGCTTTCGCAGGGCGATGCACCAGTGCGAGCGATCGCTGAGATTTTGCTGGCAAAGGACGACGGAGCCGGAGCGCCCGGCGATTTTGTCGAAGGATTTCTTACGACTGACATCCCGATCTATTGCGTCGTAATGCTCAGTACGAGTGAGCCGACGCTGGTAAAGATGAACTTCGTCGCGGTGCAGGTTGCGGGGGTGAAACCCGGGACGCATGTTGTGTCGTCGCAGTACACGACACGGGCCGGCGAGAACCGAGTCGATTTCTCCGGGCGGCCGCACGGCCAGTGGGTCGCGGGTACCTATCGCGTAGATGTAAAGGCCGGTAGCGAACCGGTACAGAGTCTGACCTTTCAGATCACTAAACCCAACCGACCATAGAAAAAGCCCGCGAGCAAAACACTCACGGGCTTTAACAATTCAGCTTATCGGGAACGAATTCCCGAGGGGCTTACCAGCGGTTGCGTCCGCCGCCGTATCCGCCGCCACCACCGCCGCCGCGGTTTCCACCGCCGCCGCC
>JBGSXX010000010.1:0-17073 GCA_041751195.1 Pyrinomonadaceae bacterium
CCGCGACGGCCGCGGCCCCGACCTCGGCGTCCGCGCCGATCTTGGCCACGGCTTCCGCCACGGCTTCGGCTTTCGCTTCGGTCACGTCGGTGTCCTCTTCTTCCTTCAAGTCCGCATCGGTCGGCCCGATCATGCTCGCGAGCGGCGACAGCAAGGGAATGCGTTGGCCGAAGGTGTAAAGCAGGATGAGGATCGGAACGGCGACCATGGCGCCCACCGCGCCCCACAACCAGCCGAGGAACGCGATACCGGCGAAGACCGCGAGGGGACTGATGTCGAGCCGCCGGCCGATCAGCCACGGGCTCACGAATTGCGATTCGATGAGGTGCAGCACCAGGACGATGGCGGGCGGCAGCAGACTCATCGTCCAGCCGTCGAAGGTCGCCAGCGAGATCACGGCGGTGGCGACGATGACGATGATCGGGCCGATGAACGGCAGAAAATTGAACAGCGCGATGGCGAAGGCGAGGAATAGCGCGAAGGCCAACGGCATGCCCACGGCCGCCAATGCCACGCCGGTCAGAATGCCGAGCGCGGTATTGATGATGGTGACCGTGAACAGGTAGCTCGACACGCGCTTGCCCATGTCGCGTATGATGCGCGCCGCGAGCAGCCGCTCCGCCTGCGACCCTCGCGAAAGAATGAAACGCCGCCGGTAATCGACCCGCGCCGACAACAGGAAAAAGGTCAAGACCGCGAACAGGCCGAATTGAAACAGGATCTCGGTGGCCCCGCTTCCCGGTGCCGGCGGCCCCGCGACTTGCACCCTTGGCGCGCCCGACGCGTCGTCGACCTCGGTGGCCTTGCCGAGCTTCGCGAGCGTTTCGCGCAGTGCGCCGACCGAAATCCGCACATCGGCGAGTTTGGTTTCGATCCGCGCGGCCATTCCGGGCAGTTGATCGCCCATGGTACGCACGGTCGGGACCAGCAGGGCCGTGGCCCCGGCGACCCCGAACACGAACGTGCCGATGACCAGCAAGGCGGAAAGCGAAGAGCCGATGCCGCGCCGTTCCAGCCAGCGCATGACGGGGCTGAAAATCACCGCCGTGACCGCAGCAGCCACCGCCGGCACGAGGATCACCTGCGCCACGTACATGACGAACACGAGCGCAAGCAAAAGCAGGCCGAAAATCGACCACGCCGTTAGTTGGGCCGGATCGAGACGGCTGGGCGGCGCAGCTTCGGGAACGCCCTCGAACCAATTTCGCGGCGGCTTTTCTTGATAGAATAACTTCATGACGCGGGCGACGCCGTCATTGGTTGATCGGCCGGACAGGCATCAGGACGGGCAGGCCTGGGCCGATCCTAACCCTCGAAGAAGACGTCGGGCTCGCCCCAAAGTTCCGTGCTCGATGCGTCCGTCCGCCCTTGCGGCGCGGAAAACTTCTCACCATATGCCCATTCAGGTGGATGCCGGTCTAGGGTCCGCTTTCAATCCTGCCTTTGAAGGGGGATACGTCCCATGAATTTCGAGAACTACACCGAACGGGCACGCGGCTTCGTGCAGGCGGCCCAGGCCGTCGCGATCCGCGCCAATCACCAGCAATTGGCACCCGAGCATCTCCTGAAGGCGCTGCTCGAGGACGAGGAGGGCATGGCCGCAAACCTGATCTCGGCCGCCGGCGGCAATCCGGAGCCGACGGTCGCGGCGGCCGACCAGGCGCTCGCCAAGCTGCCCAAGGTTTCCGGCCAGGGCGTCCAGCCGTACGCCACCGCCGAATTGCTGCGCCTGTTCGACAGCGCCCAGCAGATCGCCAAGAAGGCGGGCGACAGCTATGTCACCGTCGAGCGCCTGTTGCTGGCGCTTGCGCTCGCCGCCGGCACCCCGGTGGCGGAGGCGTTGAAGAAGAGCGGTATCTCCGCGCAATCGCTCAACCAGGCTATCGAGCAGATGAGGAAGGGCCGCAAGGCCGACAGCGCCGGCGCCGAAGCCGGCTATGACTCGCTCAAGAAATACGCCCGCGATCTCACCCAGGCCGCGCGCGACGGCAAGCTCGATCCGGTCATCGGCCGCGACGAGGAAATCCGCCGCACCATCCAGGTGCTGGCGCGCCGCACCAAGAACAACCCCGTGCTGATCGGCGAACCCGGCGTAGGTAAAACTGCCATCGTTGAAGGCCTCGCGCAACGCATTGTTTCCGGCGACGTGCCGGAAACACTCAAGAACAAACGTCTCGTCTCGCTAGACCTCGGCTCGATGCTCGCCGGTGCCAAGTATCGCGGCGAATTCGAGGATCGTCTCAAGGCGGTGCTTAAAGAGATCGAGGCCGCCGAAGGCCAGATCGTTCTGTTCATCGACGAGCTTCACACCCTCGTGGGTGCCGGAGCATCCGAGGGCGCTATCGACGCTTCAAACATGCTCAAGCCCGCACTCGCCCGCGGAACCCTTCGCGCAGTCGGTGCGACAACGCTCAACGAATATCAGAAGTATATCGAGAAAGACAAAGCCCTCGAACGTCGCTTCCAGCAGGTTTACATCGGCGAACCAACGGTCGAAGACACGATCGCCATTCTCCGCGGCCTGAAAGAACGGTACGAGGTCCACCACGGCGTCCGAATCAAGGACGCCGCCATCGTCTCGGCGGCAACGCTGTCGAACCGTTACATCACCGACCGATTTTTGCCTGATAAAGCCATCGACCTTATCGACGAGGCCGCGTCTCGCATCCGCATCGAGATAGATTCACTCCCCCAGGAGATCGACGTTCTCGAACGCGAGATACTTCAGCTCGAGATCGAGCGCCAGGCGCTCGGCCGTGAGACCGACGAAAAATCAAAAGAGCGCCTGCAGGACATCGAACGCCGCATCGCCGACCTCAACGAAAAATCGTCCGGCATGAAAGCTAAATGGCAGAGCGAGAAAGACGAGATCGAAAAGATGCGCTCCGCCAAAGAGCAGCTCGAGCAGGCCCGGCTCGAACTTGACCAGGCGCGCCAGGGCGGTGACCTAAACCGTGCTGCCGAGATCCAGTACGGCCGCATCCCCGACCTCGAAAAGCTGCTCGAATCCGAACAGGCGCGGCTCGAAGATCTGCAAAAGGACGGCGTCTTCCTTAAAGAAGAGGTCGACGAAGAGGACGTTGCCGAGGTCGTCGCAAAATGGACGGGCGTCCCGGTTTCGAAAATGCTTGAAGGCGAGATGCAAAAGCTTGTCGCCATGGAAGACAATCTCAGCCGCCGCGTCATCGGCCAGGACGAAGCGCTTCAGGCTGTCGCCAATGCCGTCCGCCGTGCCCGCGCCGGGCTGCAGGATCCCAATCGCCCCGTCGGCTCGTTCATCTTCCTCGGCCCGACCGGCGTCGGCAAGACCGAGACCGCCCGGGCACTCGCCGAATTTTTGTTCGACGACGAACGCGCAATGGTCCGGCTCGATATGTCCGAGTATATGGAAAAGCACGCCGTCGCACGAATGATCGGCGCGCCTCCCGGCTACGTAGGCTACGAAGAAGGCGGCCAGCTGACCGAAGCCGTCCGTCGCCGACCCTACTCCGTCGTCCTTTTCGACGAGATCGAAAAAGCGCACCCGGACGTTTTCAATGTACTGCTCCAGATCCTCGACGACGGCCGGCTAACCGACAGCAAAGGTCGCGTGGTTGATTTCAAGAACACCGTTCTTATAATGACGTCGAACCTGGGCTCGCGAGAGATCCAGGCCGCAACGGAAAATCCGCTTGCCGACCGCGACATCAAAAAAGATGTACTTCAGGTGCTCCGGGATCATTTCAAACCGGAGTTCCTCAATCGCATCGACGACATCGTCGTGTTCACACAGCTTTCGCGTGAACAGATCGCGACCATCATCGACGTCCAGCTCGAGCGGCTGCGAAAAAATCTTGCAGAACGCGACATCACCATCGAGCTCGACGACACCGCTCGCGAACTCCTTGTTGAACAGGGCTACGATCCGGTTTACGGTGCAAGACCGTTAAAACGCGCGATCCAGACGCTGATCCAAAACCCACTCGCCGTAAAATTGCTTAATGGCGAGATCGGTTCGGGTCAGACCGTCAAAGTATCCGCCGAGGCGGGCGAGATGAAATTCGCGTCCTCTGACACCGTTCAAAACGCCGCGACCGGCACCGGAACAACTTAAAAGTAGGGGCGGACCACATTTCCGCCCCGAATTCTTTTCTTATCCGTCGCGAAGGCTTAGAATTTGATTAATGTTCAAAAAGAAAAAGATGAGCGATATTGACCCGATCACCGAAGATCATCAGGAAGACGAAGACTTGAAGATACCCGTTAACGATAAACGCAGATTTAACGACCAGGGCGAATGCGTCGCAGCCGAAGCCGACGGCACCGCCGCTGAGCGCAAACCCGAAACCAAAGAGCCCGTCATCTCACCCAGAGAGATCGAGCTCGAATCGCGCCTAAAGGCCGAGACCGAACGCCGCGAAGCCGCCGAATCAAAACTCATCGGCGTCCAGGCAAAATTCGAAGAAGCCAAAGCAAATCTCGAAAAAGAAACGTCTGAAATGCGCGCCCGGCTAATGAAAACGCTCGAAGACCGCGCAAGTCAAAACAAGTTCAACTTTCTGCAAACGCTCCTTCCAGTGCTCGATAACCTTAACCTTGCAGTTAACGCCAGCGAACATGACGCCTCCGTCGAAAATCTCCGCACCGGCGTCATCGGCGTCACTCGCTCATTCGAACATGCATTGACCCAGGTTGGCGTGGAACCGGTCCCCTCCATCGGCACCCAGTTCGACCCCGAGCTTCACGAAGCTGTCGACATGGTCCCCGTCGAAGACGAATCTCAAGACGGCAAAGTAACCGCTGAATACCAACGCGGCTACAAATTCGGCGACCGCCTCCTTCGCCCAGCCCGAGTCCAAGTAGGCAAAGCCGCCTAAGTTTTTCCTTCCGTGTTGCGACACACATCTCTGATGTGTGCTGCTTCCCCCGCCGTGCATTAGTAATTATCTAATTAGTAATTATTAATTAATCGCGGGGGTTTGCCTTTCTCGCAGGGCTTTTCGAATTACCAGTTATCCCTTACACTTACAAAAATCCTCGGAGCCCCAAAACAATATGAGATCACTTCGCATCTGCTTCTTGCTGACGATTCTTTCGCTTTCTGTTGCCGCCCAGGTTCCGGCGCCCGACGCCGTGCTCGGATTCACTCCGGGCGATGACCGCAAGCTCGCAAGTTGGGCGCAGGTTGTCGAATATTTCCAGAAACTCAGCTCCTCCTCCGACCGCATGAACTTCGAAGAGATCGGCAAAACGACCATGGGCGCCCCGTTCGTCTACGCGACTGTAAGCTCGCCTGAGAATCTAAAGATCCTGAAGAAATACCGCGAGATCAATGACAAACTAGCCGACCCACGCATCATCAAGAGCAGCGACGCTGCCGCTAAAAAGCTCATTGCCGAAGGCAAGACCATCGTGCTGATCACCTTCGGAATCCACTCCACCGAGGTCGGCAGCTATCTCTCGTCGATGCTCATCGCTCATCAACTAGCGACGGCACACGACGCCGAGACCAAAAAGATCCTCGATAACACGATCATCCTTCTCGTCCCGTCCCTAAACCCTGACGGCGTCGACATCGTCAAAAACTGGTACGACAAAACGCTCGGCACGCCCTACGAAGGCACCTCGCCGCCCGAGCTTTATCACAAATACACCGGCCACGATAACAACCGCGACTGGTACGCATTCACCCAGGTCGAAACGCAGCTCACTGTCGATAAGATCCACAACGTCTGGCACCCCCAGATCGTCCTCGACGTTCACCAACAGGGCACCCACGGCGCACGCCAGTTCCTTCCGCCGTACATGGACCCCGTCGAACCTAACGTCCCCAAACAGATCGTCGACGGCTACACCGAACTGGGCCTGTACATCGCCGGTGACATGCGAAAGAAAGGTTTCCAGGGCCTGACCACCGGCACCACCTACGACGCATGGACGCCCGCTCGCGCCTATTCCCACTATCATGGCGGAGTCCGCATCCTTAGCGAGACCGCCTCCGCACGACTCGCCTCGCCCATCACGGTCCAGGCCGAAGAGCTCCGCGGCGGCCGCGGCGTCAACCCCCACAAAGACGACGCCAACAACGGCCCCGCCTGGAAAGGCGGCGAATGGCGCCTCCGCGACATCACCAACTACATGACCGCCACCGCCTTCAGCCTCCTTACCCACGCCGCCGACAATCGCGCAAAATGGCTGACGAATTTTTATGAGATCGGGAAGGAAGCGGTGAGGCCAAGGATGGATGGGGAACTAAATGCCTTTATCTTGCCTTATCCTGAGGAGGAGCGGCCCGGTGTCATGGGAGAAGATTATTATCGAAGAAGCGAACTTCTTCAGATTCTAGAACGGGCAGCAGTTGAAACCTACGACAGCAAGAAAGTTGCCTCAGGGAAAGTTCAAATACCCGAAGGGGCTACGGTTGTCCCTATGTCGCAACCGTATGGAGCTTTTGCAAAGGCTCTCCTCGAGAATCAGACTTATCCCAATTTGCTAGATTCGAACGGTCTTCCGATTGCTCCCTATGATGTAACTGCACACACTTTGCCCCTCCTGATGGATGTGACTGTCGCGCCCGTTTACGGAGTTTTCAAGAAAGCTAAAGTCCTAGGTGCAGGCGCAGGGCGTGGTTGTGGAGTCAGTGGTCACGGGATGGGAGGTATCCCGAATAACGCACTCTATCAGTCAAACGTACCGTCAATGGATGAAGGTTGGACGCGTTGGGTTTTTGAGCGACAGTTTGAGCAAGACTGTACGATCTTCGTTGGTACAACAACGGATGATGATATCCGATCCGGAACATTTGCGAAAAAATCGGTGATCTTCCCCGACCAATCCCCGAACCAGATCCTAAACGGCTATGCCAAGGGATCGATGCCAGACGAATACACCGGCGGCGTCGGCAAAGAGGGCGTTGAGAATCTTAAGAAATTTGTCGAAGCCGGCGGCACGCTCGTCTTCCTCAACCGCGCTTCCAACTTCGCTATCGAACACTTCAACCTCCCCGTCCGCGACGTCACCCAAGGCCTCAACCGCCGCGACTTCTACATCCCCGGCTCTATCCTTCGCACCGAACTCGACACCACGCACCGCGTCGCCAAGGGCATGCCCGCCCAATCCATCGCCTGGTTCGAAAACTCCCCCGTCTTCGAGATCATCGATGAGGATCCGAAAATAAAGATCATCGCCCGCTATCCCTCCGACGCGAAGAACATACTCCTATCCGGCTGGGCTCTCGGCCAAGACCGCATCGCCGGAAAAGCCGCCCTGGTCGAGGTAACCTACGGCAAGGGCCGCATCATCCTATTCGGCTTCCGCCCCCAATACCGCGGCCAATCACTCGCGACCTTCCCGCTGCTCTTCAACGCGATTAAGAACTGATGTTTAACCTACGGAGCTCGAATCGATTTCCTTCGATCTGCTACAGACAGGCCACCCCTAGCGGGGCTACAATCAGTTCCACCGGAATCGACCTCTCCATACATGGACAAGCTCCGTAGGCGCTACTGTCTGTAGAACAACGACAAAAACCCAATCAAGCTCCTTAGGAGCGGCCTGTCTGTAGAACAATTAGCAAAAAACCTCAAGCTCCGTAGGAGCGACCTGTAATACGATGCCAAACACCTACACCCAAATCTACATACAAATAGTTTTCGCCGTCGAAAGCCGCCAGAGCTTGATCTCCCCGCAACACCGTGAAGAGCTGCACAAATACATTACTGGTATTGTTAATAACCGGAAGCAAAAGTTGCTTGCCATATTTTGCATGCCCGATCATATTCATATCCTAGTGGGATTAAACCCGGCCATCGCCATCTCGGATCTCGTTCGTGACATTAAGGCCGGTTCCTCTAACTTCATCAACGGAAAAAATTGGGTAAGGGGACGGTTCAATTGGCAAGAAGGATTTGGTGCATTTTCTTATTCCCGCAGTCAGCTCAAAGCGGTCAGCGATTACATCCTCGAGCAGGAAGGTCGTCATGAAAAGCGAACGTTCAGAAACGAATACCTGAGCCTCTTGAGAAAGTTCGACGTCGAGTTTGACGAGCGCTTTTTATTTGACTTTATCGAGTAACAGGCCGCTCCTACGGAGCTCCGGACTGATTACTTCGCATTTACTACAGACAGGCCGCCCCTCTGGGGCTCCGACGGGGATATACTTAAGAGCAATGAACATCGTCTCCCTTGAAAATGTATCGAAGAACTTCGGCTTTAAACCGCTGTTTGAGAACGTAACGCTTGGCCTTGAGGATCGCGACAAGATCGGTATCATCGGCGGCAACGGCTCCGGCAAGACGACCTTCCTGCGAATAACTGCAGGTCTTGAAGAGCCGGACACGGGCCGCGTTGTACGTGCCAAAGGCAAGACGCTAGCGTACCTTTCCCAAAACCCGCCATACGACGAAAACCTGACCGTGCTCGAAACCATCTTCGCCTCAAGCAGCGGCATTATGCAGACGATCCGCGATTACGAAGCCGCGTGTCATGCCCTCGCCGCAGGTTCCGCCGACGCAAAACTGCTAGAGCAAATGTCCGAGCTGCAGCACGATCTGGAGATGAACGGCGGCTGGGAAATCGAGGCAAATGCCCGCGCTGTGCTCACCAAACTCGATATCACCGACACCGCAGCCAGAATGGGAACGCTCTCGGGCGGCCAGCGAAAACGTGTCGCACTTGCCCATGAACTCATCTTCAAGCCGGACATTCTGATCCTGGATGAACCTACAAACCATCTCGACGCCGACACGATCGAATGGCTCGAATCTTATCTCGAACGCTATACCGGCGTCCTGCTGCTGGTCACGCACGACAGGTATTTCCTCGACCGTGTGACGGATCGCATATTTGAGGTCGACCGCGGCGCCATTCAAAGCTTCAACGGCAATTACGGATATTACGTAGAGAAGAAGGCCGAACAGGAGGAGCTTCGCGAGGTCGAGGGTCACAAACGCGAGCAGTTGATCAAGAAAGAACTTGCATGGCTTCGCCGCGGAGCAAAGGCTCGCACCAGAAAATCAAAACACCGGATAAATGCCGCCCACGCGCTCATGGCAACGCCCAAGGAGGCGGCAAAGCAAGATGTAGACATCGCGATCGGTTCAAAGCGCCTCGGTTCAAAGGTTATCGAGATCAATAATATTTCGAAATCCTACGGCGACACCAAGCTGATAGATGATCTTTCTTATCTGCTGAAGCGCGACGACCGTATCGGGATAATCGGCCCGAACGGCTCCGGCAAGACGACTTTGCTCGATATCATCACCGGCCGCGTTAAGCCCGATTCCGGAGAGATCGATATCGGGCAGACAGTTCACATCGGTTATTACGATCAGGAAAGCCGTGAACTGAACGATGAGCAACGGGTTATCGATTACATCCGTGACATTGCCGAATTCGTTACGACAAACGCAGGCGTGCAGATCACGGCCGGCAAAATGCTCGAGCGGTTTCTCTTCACACCCGCACAGCAATACGCTGTGATCGGGAATCTTTCTGGCGGCGAACGGCGGCGATTATATCTCCTGCGGATATTGATGGGATCACCGAACGTTCTTCTCCTCGATGAGCCGACAAACGATCTGGATATTCCAACGCTGATCGCGCTCGAAGAATATCTGGACGAATTTGCAGGCGCTTTGATCGTCGTCAGCCACGACCGCTATTTCCTGGATCGCACGATAGAAAACGTTTTCCGTTTCGAGGCCGGCGGACACGTCCGCGAATTTGCCGGGAACTACAGTGCATATCTAGAGGTGAATGAGCGGGAAGAAGCGGAGGGCAAATCTGTTCAGGCTGCTAAAGACCAGAAAGCACCCGAACCCGTTGCCAAGGCGAAGACTGGATCAAAGAAGCTCAGCTTTAAGGAAACTCGCGAACTGCAAGACCTTGAGAAAAGGATCGCAGAGACCGAGGCAAGACTGCCCGGCATAGAAAAAGAGCTTGTCGCCGCAGCGGCGGACGCCGGACGTGTCCATCAATTATTTACCGAGCAGCAAACGCTCGAAGCTCAACTCGAAGCTGACATGAGCCGCTGGACAGAACTCGCAGAACGAGCGCAGATCGATCTATAACTTCAGCCGCTCGTATTGTGCGTAAAGCGTCATTATTTCGGCATTGATCTTCTCTTTCGCCGCAAGGCTGTTTGCCTGATCGCGAAGCTTTATTAATTCTTCGATCTGCTGCTGGATCATTTCTTGCTTCGTCTCCGGCTTTCGCGGCTTGCTGATCTGATATTTATCATCCATTCACCCATCCTACCGCGTCTGCGTATAAATCTGCTCGAATTCTTGACGCGATTGCGCGTTTTCGGTGTATTATGTCCACAATCGTCGTCACCGTCCCTATACACCAATTGGAGAATCACGAATGGACCTTTTCACCAGCCTTAATCTGGTATCCATCTTCGCCATCATCGGCGGCGTCGGATTTGTCTTTCTGCTTGTCTCGCTCGTTCTCGGCGATATTTTCGAGATGTTCGGCGGAGACGCAGACCTGGGCGGAGGCGACGGCACAGACTTTGGCCTATTCGACAGCCGCGTTGTCGCCGTATTCATCACCGCATTTGGCGGCTTCGGCCTGATCGCTGCTTGGGCCGGATTCGGCACCGTCACAAGCTCGCTCGCGGGGCTCCTCGGCGGCGTAATATTCGGCGGGATCGTATCCGCATTCGGCCGATTTCTTGTGAGCCAACAATCGTCCAGCTCCGTCACCGACGACGATCTCATTGGCCGCACTGCACAAGTGACCGTCTCTATCAAACCTGGTACGCTGGGCCAGATCACCGCCCGCATCGGCGACGAACGCGTAGAAAAACTCGCCCGCACCACCAGCGGCGACGAAATTAAACCCGGCGCGATCGTTAAGATCGCCGCCATCGCCGGAGACTCCGTAATTGTAGAAGCCGCCGAGTGATCGGCGTTTTGAGGTAATATCCATGGAAGCATTATTCGACTATTCAACCCTGCTCATCCCCATCGTAGTCCTAGTTATCGTTATCGCCGCCATCATCGCGATAATGCTGATCAGCCGTAACTACATCAAGGTTTCGCCCAACCAGGCGGCCGTCATCTCGGGCCGCCGGCGCAAACTCGCTGACGGCTCAGCCGTAGGCTATCGCCTCGTCCGTGGCGGTGCGACGCTCGTATTCCCGTTCCTCGAAAAGGTCGAATACCTCAACCTCAACGTCATCACCGTGCCGCTCGCCACCTCGCGCGCCTACACGGTTCAAGGCGTGCCCGTATCTGTCAAAGCCGTCGCTAACGTTAAGATCAAAGGCGACGACGCCAGCCTCCGTGCCGCAGCCGAACGCTTCCTCGGTATGCCGCAGCAGGAGTTTCACCGACTCATATTCCAAACGCTCGAAGGCCACCTCCGCGCCATCCTCGGCACCCTCACCGTCGAAGAGATCAATAACGATCGACTCAGCTTCGCCCAGAAACTCACCACCGAAGCCGCCGGCGACCTAGAAAAAATGGGCATCGGCATGGACGCCCTCACCATTCAAGAGATCTCTGACGAAGAAGGCTACCTCGACGCCCTTGGTAAACGCCGAACGGCCGAAGTAAAGCGCGATGCCGAGATCGGTCAGGCCGAGGCAAACCGCGACTCCAAGATCAAAGCCTCGCTCGCCCTGCAAGAAGGCGAAAAGGTCCGCCTTGAAACCGAAGCGCAGATCGCGCAATCCAACCGCGAGACCGAGATACAAAAAGCCCAAGTCCAGGCACAGATCGAGTCCGAACGCGCCAAAGCTAACCAAGCCGGCCCCCTCGCCGACGCCAAGGCCCAGCAGGAGGTCACCGCTGAAGAGGTCCGCATTGAACGCATCCGTACTCAGGAACAGATCGCCGTTCAGGAACAAGAGGTTCTCCGCAAGGAAAAAGAACTCGAAGCAACCGTTGTAAAACAGGCCGAAGCCGATCGAAGAGCAGCAGTTCTTCGGGCTCAGGGGCTTCAAGAAGCTGCTATTCTCGAAGCTGAGGGCCGCAAACAAGCACAGATCGCTATCGCCGAAGCCGATGCCCGCACGCTGGAACGCGAGGGCCAGGGACGCGCCGCAGCCGTCACCGCCGAAGGTAAAGCTGAGGCAGAAAAGATCCGCGCCGTTGGCCTTGCCGAAGCCGAAAAACTAGAAGCCAAGGGCCTCGCCGAAGCAAAAGCCATCGAAGCCCAAGGCCTTGCCGAAGCCGCCGCGATAAAAGAAAAAGCCGCCGCATGGCGTGACTTCAACGACGCTGCACGGCTCCAGACAATTCTTGAAAGACTTCCGTCGATCATCGAATCATCCGCACCCGTCTTCCGTGCCGTCTCAGAACCGCTCGGCAAGATCGACAAGATCGTCATGATCGACCAGGGCGGAAACGGCAACGGTAATGGCGACGGCCACACCAGCGGCATCAACCGCTTCGCCCAAACAGGCCCGACCGTCATCTTCTCGCTCCTCCAACAACTCCAAGCCCTCGGCCTAAACTGGCCCGAGGTCCTAGCCCAACTCGGCATTGAACAAAACGGCGCATCAGAAAAATCGGTCACCCCGCCCCACATCGCCGACCCCCCAACGCCCTCACCCATCACGCCCGAGGTTATTCCGCCTCCGGAGTGAGGCCGTTTTTTATTGCTAGCTGCAATTGCAACAGATAAAATAATGTATCGATGGAGAAGGATATAGAAAAGAAGATTCGGGACAAGGTCTCCCGCCTGCCCCGTGAAGATCAAGAGGCGGTACTTGGATTCGTGGAATCTCGCCTTGCAAAGCCGGCCGAACCTGCAGATCGAAAGCCGATTTGGGAAGTTCTGAAAGAGATCAGCAGCGAAATTCCCGGCGAGGAATGGGACAAGCTTCCGACGGACGGCTCGGTGAATCATGACCACTATCTTTACGGTGCTCCCAAACGTTATTAGATGAAGGAGGGCTTTGCTGACTCCGTTTACTGGATCGCTCTCATAAATCCCCGCGATCAATGGCGTCCCGCCGCAATAGCTGCAAGCCAGGACCTCGCCGGCGCCACGATATACACCACGGACGAAGTCCTAATTGAGACCGTCAACCACTTTGCCGAAGCTGGCGAACACTTCCGCGGACTTGTTTCTCGCGAGATCCAAAGCATCCTTCTGGCACCTGAGGTATCAATTCTCGACGCAACGCACGACAACTTCCTCAATGGTTTAGAAATGTTCAGAAACAGACCGGACAAGGGATACAGCGTTACCGATTGCATCTCGATGCTTTCAATGAAAGAGCATCGCATCTCAGAAGTCCTTACGAAGGACGACCACTTCACCCAAGAAGGCTTCATCGCCCTCCTTTAATCATCCCGCCTCGCGTGTTAGTCTCTTTTCTTTCGCTGATGAAAGAAGAGATATCAGAAACGCGCCTCTCAAACGGCCTCACGCTCCTCACTGACCGAATGCCGGGCGTCCGTTCGGCCACGCTCGGCTTCTTTTTCCGCACCGGCTCACGCCACGAACCGAATAACCTCAACGGCATTTCGCACTTCATCGAGCACACCGTTTTCAAGGGCACTGAGACCCGCTCCGCGCTCGAGATCGCCATCGAAACCGACCGCCTCGGCGGCAACCTCGACGCCTTCACCACTCACGAGGAAACCGGCTTCGCCATCAAGGTCATCGACGACCGCGTCAACGCCGCGTTCGACCTCGTCGCTGATATTCTCACCGCGCCTCGTTTCGACGATAACGACTTGCTCAGCGAACAACGCGTCATCATCGAAGAAATGAAGATGATCGACGATTCACCCGACGAATATCTCGGCGACATTTTTTACCGCGGATTCTTCCCCGGCCACCCACTCGGCTTGAACATCGCGGGCACACCCGAAAGCGTTCGCACATTTGACGCCGAACGCACTCGAGGCTATCACACGTCAGCATTCAGCCCCGCAAATCTTATCATCACAGCCGCCGGCAACATCGACCACGCCCGTTTGCTTGATCTCATCGCCGATCACCCCCGACTGCAAAACGGCGACACCACCGCCCCGAACGGTTCGAATGCGCCGACAACCGCATCACCCATAATCATCGAGCAAAAGGCCGAACTCGAACAGGCGCATCTAATCATTGCGACGCCTTTCGTCAATGCTCGTGACCCCCGCCGCTACGCCGCCGACTTGCTCGCCAACATCATCGGCGGCGGCACCTCCAGCCGCCTTTGGCAAAAGGTCCGCGAAGCGCGCGGCCTCGCCTACAGCGTGGGCTCGTCCGCCCTCCTGTTTTACGATTGCGGCATTTTCAGCGTCTCCGCCGGCACATCGCCCGAACAGGTCGAAGAAGTTCTCGACATTGTCCTCGACGAAATGCGCTGGATCGTCCGCAACGGCGTCACCACCGACGAGCTCCAGCTGATGAAAGACCAAACCGCCGCTTCCATCCTCCTAAGCCTCGAAGATTCCGCCTCGCGTGCCGCGACCCTCGCACACATGGAACTCCTCCACGGCTACCAGATCACCGTCGAAGAAACCCTCGCCAACATCGAAACCGTCACCACCGACGACGTCGCTGACCTCGCCCGCGAATTCTTCCGCACCGAATCCATCGCCTTCGCCGCCCTCGGCGACCTCAATGGTTTATCAATAGACCGCGACCGCCTCGCAATAAGCTCCGGCTATTAGCTCATAGCTGCAAACTAACGATATCTGATAGGATCCGCAACCCCCGCCCGCTCAAACCCCCGCAGCCGCAACGCACACGAATCACACGTCCCGCACGCCAACTCCTTGGCGCGATAACACGACCACGTCATCTCAAGCGGAGCCCCCAGCTCAACCCCCTTCGCGACGATCTCAGCTTTGGACATATGGATGATCGGCGTTCGCAACTCGATCCTCGTCTCCGGCTTCGTCCCCGCATCGATCGTCCGCTGAAACACCTCAAAAAACTCAGGCCGACAATCCGGGTAACCGCTCGAATCCTCCGCCACCGCCCCGATATATATCGCCGTCGCACCGATCACCTCCGCCCAGCTCGTCGCTATCGCAAGCATATTCGCGTTCCGAAACGGCACATAACTCGTCGGCATCGCGATCGACGCCAGGTCCGCCTCCGCCACCTCGATCTTTTCATCGGTCAACGACGATCCGCCGATCTTCGCCAAATACTCTATCGAAACATTCAACCGCTCCGTCACCCCATAATGCTCCGCGATGGCTTCGAAAGCCCGCCGCTCCCGCGCCTCCGTCCGCTGCCCGTACGAAACATGGAGAAACGCCAACTCCTCAGCCTCGCCAACCGCGATCGCCGCCGTCACACACGAATCCATCCCCCCAGAAACTAACACCACTGCCTTCAACTTCTCTCCCATCTCTTCTTCTACCCCAACCCCTCCTGCAATATCTGCGACAGCCTCCATATCATCGCCAACCCCGGGTTCTCCTGGTGATAGCCCGTAACCGGCATATCGTCTAGGTAGATCGCCATCGCGATTCGCCCCTTCCGCGTATAAACGACTCCCACATCCGCCCTAAACCTGTCCAATGCACCCGACTTCGAAGCGGACTGCATCGTATCCGAAAGCCCGCGCGCCAGCCCGTCCTTATACTGCTGCCGCCGCAGTACGCCCATCATTTCCGCCGAAGCCTCCTTCGAAACAACCTCGCCCTTTTCCAACATCTCTAACAGCCGCACCATGTCCCTCGGCGACGAACGCCCTATCCCAAATGTCTTGTTCACCGGTTCATCCCATTCCTGCGCATCGCCCCCGCCGCCTATCCGCCTTAACGACAGCGTATCGGCTAGCCCCAGCTTCTTCATATACTCATTCACCGCCGTCAGAGTGATCTTGTCCAGGATCATATTCGTCGCCGTATTGTCAGACAGCACGATCATCAAATGCATCGCAGTTTTCAGATCAACCTTCGACCCATTCGAAAACTCCCGCAGTATCCCCGACCCGCCCGATGTCTTACCTGTTTCCACTGTAAACTCATCCGTCCACGCGATCTTGCCCTCGGCCACCTGCCGATAGACCTCGGCCATGATCGGAACCTTTATCGTACTCGCCGTCCGCACTTGCTCATCCCCCCGCAGCGAATACTCTGCCCCGCTATCTAGATTCTTAGCGTGCACCCAAACCTTACCGTTAAAATCCGCCGTCGCAGCCCTGATCTGCGCATCGATCGCCGCCTTCCGATCGGTCCCCTGCGCCGCAACCGCCAACCCAAAGACCAACACCCAAACCAAACTAAACGTAAGCCTCATGCAATTTTCTCCACACACATTCCGTTCTTAATTAATAGTTATTAATTGAGTAGTTATTAATTATTTGCAGAAAACTAAACCCCGCGCACATCCGCCCCCCAAATGTACTTATGCA
Organism: Pyrinomonadaceae bacterium; assembly: GCA_041751195.1. Classification (GTDB taxonomy): domain Bacteria; phylum Acidobacteriota; class Blastocatellia; order Pyrinomonadales; family Pyrinomonadaceae; genus OLB17. Next base: position 16,307 of record JBGSXX010000010.1, read on the forward strand.
GCTGCAGGTTCATCCGCACACGCAGCCCGCTCGCCGCTACATCCTCAGCGAACGCCGTTAACCCCGCCATCCCATGCACCGGCGATATCAACACCTCTTTCGCGCGTTCAACCAACGAATAACGGTCGATCACATCCTTGGCAAATTCCCAATCCGCCATGTCCGCGACCACAAACTTCACCTCATCCAACTCGGGCCTCAGCCGCTCCAAATTCGCCCAGTGATTCCGCTCCGCCTCGCCCGATGCCGGACACTTCACATCCAAAATGATCGCCGCCCGCGGATCCACGTTCTCTGTCGAAACATACCCGCCGGTTTCGATCAGCACCTCATACCCCCGGTCACAAAGCTCCGATATGAGCAGAAAAACACTTTTCTGCGCCAGCGGTTCCCCACCCGTCACCTCTACCAACGAACAACCAAACTCCTCTAGCTTCGAGAAGACCTCATCAAACGACAGCCGCTCCCCGCCCGTGAATGTATACTCGCTGTCGCACCAAACGCACCGCATCGGGCAGCCAGTCAGCCGCACAAAGGAGCAAGGCCGTCCGGCATGCGAAGATTCGCCTTGGATCGACAAAAATATTTCCGTTATTCGCAGCGTATTGCTCACAAGAAGGATTTAGCCACGAAATCCACGGATTACACAAACGGCTGACAACGGCCAGGTTGTTCTGGAGTCACACCGTCGAGTTCAAGCAGCAATGATCTTAGAAATAATTTGAGCAATTCCTTCAACTTGCGGCTAAAAGTTTTCTCTTAGTTAC